>JANMGT010000014.1:0-38696 GCA_031374725.1 Lysobacteraceae bacterium
TACCAGTTGGCGGCGGTGCCGATGACGATGCCGGCGACCATCAGCGCTTGGTTGTGCAAACCGGGCTGAAAGAACGTAGCGATGGTGGCGATCAACATGCCCATGCCGGCCCACTGGATGCCGCTGCGCGCGGTTTTGGGCGAGGCCATGCGCTGCAGACCGAGCAAGAACAACGTGGCGGCGATGAAATAACTCGCGTTGACGACGGTGCTCAGCACTTCATCGGAGAACAGGTTCATGGCTTGCCTCCGGTGGCGCCGCCGCTACCGTTACCTGCAGGTTTCTTCGAGGACTTGAACATATCGAGCATGCGCTCGGTGACGACGTAGCCGCCGGCGGCGTTACCAGCACCCAGCAGCACGGCGATGAAGCCGATGACTTTTTCAGCGTCGGTTTGGGCATGGCCGAGCACATACATCGCACCGATCAGGACGATGCCATGGATGAAGTTGCTGCCGGACATCAGCGGCGTGTGCAGGATGACTGGCACCCGCGAAATGATGACGTGGCCGGCGATCGCCGCCAGCATGAAGATGTAAAGTGCCCCGAAGCTGTCGCCCATCTGAATGTCTTCCCAAAAAAGTCCATCCGCATCATACCCGGGGGGCGCGGCTTGGGAAGCGGGGCGCCATGGCGCACGGGCATAAGACACCGGCATAAGGGGTTGCTCATCATCTCCCGTCAATGTCGGCGGTAACGCCCCCTGTCATCCCGAACGTCCGCGTAGCGGGTGGAGGGACCTGTTGTTGCGACAACACCCGATCAAAGCAGGTCCCTCCTCGGGCTTCGCCCTCGTTCGGGATGACAGATGGCTTGCAGAACTAAGATGTTGAAAATGCACGAAAGAACCGACGGAGATGGGGCCTGAGACCGGCACTCGGGCTTGCGATAGCACTGATGGACCGGGGGGTGGCAGCCTGAGGGTGGCAGGCGGGCGGTGGCAGCCGGGCCATGCTCAGACTGGCAAGTACACACAAGGCCTGGGCGCTGGCGGCCATCGTGCTGGGCATGGCATCGGGCATCGAAAAGCGCGAGGCGTGTCAACCGATCCGTGCAAGGGGCGTTTCCTTCATCGCAGGCCTGCGATCACCCTCCTTCTCGCCAACGTGACGCCAACAGGACACCCATATGAAGACCGCCACCGCTACCCTCTCCCTCCTGCTCGCTGCCCTAGTCGCGGCCGCCGCCTCCGGCAATGCCCTGGCCGCCGACCGCGGCGACCGGGTCGAACGTCGCCTGGACAACCGTGGCGACCAGATCGACCGCCGCCTGGATCGCAAGGGCGATCGCATCGACGAACGCCTGGACCAGCGCGCTGAGCGCGCCGAAAACAACGGCAACGACAGGCTTGCGACCCGCCTGGACAGCCGCGGCGACCGGATCGAAAGCACGCTCGACCGCCGCGGCGACAAGGCCGACAACCGGCTGGACCGTAAGGGCGAACGCTTCGACAACCGCTGGGACCGCCGGCATTGAGCCGGACGACCGGATGCTTACAGGAGAACCGCCGCTTTGACCGATGGACAGCGAGCCGATGTACTGCGAGGCGATGAACTGCGCGCAGATGGACTGCGCGCCGACGAACAGCGCGCCCATGGACCGCGCGCCGACGAACATCGCGCCCGTGGACTGCGCGCCGACGAACAGCATGCCTGTGGACAGCCGCATGGCGCCGCTAAACGCTTTACGCTTCCGCGTGTGAGTACGGACACACTCGCCCGCGCCCCGGCCGTCGCCCCTCCGACGGCGGCTGGGGATCTTTCTCTCGACGCCTTTCTGGCGGGCATCGGCACGCGCGCGTTTCGGTTCGCCGAGATGGGCCTACGCCATCGCGAGGACGCGCTGGACGCGGTGCAGGACGCGATGATGAAAATGTTGCAGTACCGCGAGCGCCCCGCAGCGGAATGGACGCCGCTGTTTTGGAGCATTTTGCGCAGCCGCATCGTCGATGTGCAGCGCCGCAGTCTGTTCAGATTGCGCTGGATCGCACCAGCCAGCCGCAACGATAGCGGCGAGGCGGTCGATTGGAACGACGACAACACCCCCGACGACCGCACGCCCGAGCCATCCCGCGCCCACGACGGGCGCGAAGCCTATGCGGCGCTGACCGAAGCGATTCGCGCGCTGCCGCGGCGCCAGCGCGAAGCGTTCACGCTGCGCATTCTGGAGGAATGCGACGTGGCCACCACCGCACAGATCATGGGCTGCGGCGAAGGCGCGGTGAAAACCCACCTGTCCCGCGCACGCGATGCCCTGCAACACAAGCTGGAGGATTTCCGATGAACCGACCGAATGAATCAGACGCGATGCGCGATCACGGCCGCGATGCGCAAGCGTTCGAGGCCGCTGCGCGCGCAGCGCATGCCGACGCGCTGACCCATGTCTCCGCACGCGTGCAGGCGCAACTGCAGCAACGCCGCCGCGCCGCGCTGTCGGGCCATGTGGCCGCTGCGGCACGGCCGTTCTGGCCGATGCTGGCGCTGGGTGGCACGGCGGCGGTCGCGCTGGCGATTGGCCTGGGCTTCGTGCGCGAACCCGTGAACACGCCCGCACCACCAAGCGTGGCCGCACAAACGGGCGATCAGCGCGCAAGCGATGCAGCGCCGGTCACGAATGCAGCGGCCGATCGCGCCACGCACGCTGGGACGGCGCCCGATACCGCGACGGCGATAGCGCCGGATGCGATGCAGCATCAACCGAACACGATCGCCGATCCGCTCGCCAATCCGATAGCCAATCCCAGCGTCGATTCCGCAGCGCGCGACGCTGTCGCCGCGAACGACAGCGTGGTCGATACGACCATGGCCGAGATCGAAGCTTTGCTCGGCGACGACAGCGCGATCGAGAATTCGGTGTTGGCGATGTCCGATGACGCATTGCTCGCCGACCTCGACGAAAACCCCGATCTCTATCTCTGGCTTGGCTCGGACGAGGGCCAAGCCGATACCACGGAGCTGCTATGAATCTCGCTTATTCGACCGATACCCATCGCACGCGCCGGTCTTCGGCAATGATGACGGCGATCATGACCAAGATCGCCGCGTTGATCGTCGCCAGCGCGCTTTCGTTGGCGAGCGTTTCGGCGTTCGCACAACAGGTCGCGCCGCCAACGCCGAGCGATGCCGCACGATCATTGCCGACATGGGAACAACTGACGCCGGCCGAGCGCGAGACGCTGATCGACACCGTGCGCGACCGCTGGAATCAAAACCCGCAGCAGCGCGCGCGGATGATGAATTACGCGCAGCGTTGGAAGCAGATGACGCCCGAACAGCGGCAGCGCGCGCAAGCAGGCAAACATCGCTGGGACAAGATGACGCCGCAGCAGCGTGCGCAGGCGCGATCGGCGTTTGAGCAAGGCAACAAGACGCTGCCGCCCGAACAACGCGCGGCGCTGCGCGAAAAACTCAAAGCGATGTCGCCGGAGCAGCGGCGCGAATGGTTGAAACAGCATCGCGGGCAGCGACAAGGGCCGCAACGCCGCAACATGCAAGGCCGCGGCCAACAGGAGCCCAACCCGCCGCTTGTGCAGGAATCGCGGCCATGAACAGCGCCTCCGCTTCATCGCACAGCGCGCGAACCAGCGCGCGAATCCGCACGCGAAAACTCCGACCATGGCCGCTGCTCGCGTTCGCGATGCTTTTACTGCTCGGCGCGTGGCTGCGCGATCCGCAGCCGTCCGCAGCGCGCGCCGCCACGCGCAGCGACGCGGCGGCGATGCGCGACATCGCCTACGGCGCACATCCGCGTCAGCGCTATGATCTTTATCTTCCCGCTCAGCCAAAAGGCGCGCCAACGATCTTTTACGTGCATGGCGGCGGCTGGGCGCGCGGCGACAAAACGCTGGCTGGGCTGATCGATGCCAAACAGCGGCGCTGGACCGCGGCAGGCGCCATCGTGATGTCGACCAACTATCGCTTCGTGCCCGATGCCGACCCGGTGGAACAAGCGCGCGACATCGGCCGCGCAGTGGCTTCGGCGCAGGCGCGGGTCGCGAAGCTCGGCGGCGATCCCAATGCTTTCGTGCTGATGGGCCATTCGGCCGGCGCGCATCTGGTGGCTCTGCTCGCCAGTTCGCCGAACCTCCAGCGCGAAACCGGCGTGAAACCTTGGCGCGGCAGCGTGCTGCTGGATTCTGGCGCGATCGACGTGGTGCAGACCATGCGGCTACCGCATGCGCGGCTGTTCGACAATGCGTTCAGCAGCGATCCGGCGCTGTGGCAAGCGGCGTCGCCAATGCAGCAGTTGAGCGGAAAGACCGCGCCGATCCTCGCGGTCTGCGCGTCCGAGCGCCGGGTTTCTTGCGCGCCTAACGAACGCTTCCTCGCGAAAGCGCAGGGCTTCGGCACGCGCACGCAGTTGCTGCCGAAACCGCTGAATCATATGCAGATCAATCGCGAACTTGGCCAGGACAACGATTACACGCGCGAGGTCGAAGCGTTCATTCGCAGCTTGGGAGTGCGGCTTGGCGTCTGATGCGCTTGGGCGATTGATGTCACAACTCCCGGCGAATTCTAAGGACAACGCTGAACACGTCCATCCAGGACTTGTTCAGCGGTCGCAAGCGCGAACCAAGTGCGCGCTTGCTCGCGCCGAATGAATCGCTTACGCGATTCATTAGCGGGCAGCACATCCTTGTGCTGCGGCAACGCTGACTTAATCAGCGTTGCCTTAACGCCGGCCGCCGCGCCTCACTTGCAGGTCGCGCCTTCGATCGACAGCACCGCCGTGAATTTCGTCACCGGCGCCAAGTTGCCCTGCGCCGCGCGCTGTTTGAATTCGTCGAGATAGATCCGCGAACGGCCCTGGGCATCGGGCGGCGGCGGCGCGTTCAAAGCGGGTTTTCGCCAGACGCGGATCACCGCGATCTGGCTCGTGCAGGCTGCGCTCGGAATGCGCACGATGTCGTTGAGTATCCAACCGCTAGCCACGGACGGCGCGGCTTTTGCAGGATCGACCATCTGCGCGCGCGGCTGGCAGCGCGCGCTGTTGCGCTTGGCGCCGTAGCGATACGGCAGCGCCTTCTCGCCGGTGAACACGCCGTGCAGATACACGCAGGCTTCGGGAATGATGCGAATCGTATGCACTTCGCCGTTGGGTTTCGGCGGATAGGGCTCACGCTTGACCTCAGCCGCGGGATCGGCGGCCTGCGCCGTCGTCATCGCGAATGCGGCGATGACAAGCAGTGCAGCGATGGCGCGGGAAGACATCTGCAGCGGGCGAAGCATGGGTATGGAACGCATCCAACGATCAGTGAGGACTTGCCGACACATTGCGCGCGGCTGCGTGATACAGCAAGGAATGATGCACGATGGGCGACTCCGTGGCCCCGCTGCCTAACGGTCTAACGGTCTAACGGTCGGCGGCCGGCGGTTCCGCGGCGGTTCCGGGCCGGTTCCGGGACACCCACTGTTGGGACGGCAGCGAAGGCGGTTCCGGAGGCGGTTCCGGGACGCCCACGGTCGGCGAGCGGTTCCGGGACACCCATAGAGTCCTAAACCCTGGCCGGCGGTTCCGGGACACCCACTGTCGGTTTAAAACCAACCGGGACACCCGTCGTTCCGGGACACCCACAGGTAGGTTCAAAACCAAACGGGATGCCAAGAGTCGGCTCAAACTGGCGGTTCCGGGGGCGGTTCCGGGACACCCACTGTCGGGACGGCGGCGAGCGGTTCCGGGACACCCACAGAGTCCTAAACCCTGGCCGGCGGTTCCGGGACACCCACTGTCGGTTTAAAACCAACCGGGACACCCGTCGTTCCGGGACACCCGCAGGTCGGTTCAAAACCAAACGGGATGCCAAGAGTCGGCTCAAACTGGCGGTTCCGGGAAGCGGTTCCGGGACACCCATAGAGTCCTAAATCCTGGCCGGCGGTTCCGGGACACCCATCGCGGGACGATTCCAGGACACCCATAGAGTCCTAAGCCCTGGCCGCCCAGATCGCATCAGCACCCCTGTGCGACGGCGATATCGGCGCAGTTCGGTTTTGCTGCATTGCAGCAAAACTCTGGCCTGGGCGCGGCCGTTCACGTGGGGTTTGGCGGGCAGGGGTGGCTGTGCCATAGTTAGGCGGTTTGCAGTACACGCATATTTGTAGTTCTTATATCTTTCTTTCTGGGGAGGGTTTCATGCTCGAGCAATACGCACTGTGGATCGCACTGACGGCTGCTGCCATCGCGATTCTGTACGGCATCGTGTCGGCACGCTGGATCATGGCGCAGCCTGCAGGCAACGAACGGATGCAAACGATCGCTGCGGCGATCCAAGAGGGCGCAAGCGCCTATCTGCGCCGGCAATACATCACGATCGCCATGGTCGGGGCCGTGTTGTTCTTGATCATCGGTTTCGTGCCTGGGCTGGGCTGGCCCACCGCGATCGGTTTCTTGATCGGCGCCGTCCTGTCGGGTCTGGCCGGCTTCATCGGCATGTTCGTCTCGGTACGCGCCAACGTGCGCACCACGCAGGCTGCGACCAAAGGCTTGAACGAGGCCTTGGCGGTGAGTTTCCGCGGCGGCGCGATCACCGGCATGCTCGTGGTCGGCCTAGGGCTGTTCGGCGTGGCCGGCTACTTCTGGTTCGTCGGCGGCTTCGTTAACGATGAGGCGTCCATCAAGGCGGCCATGCAGCCGATGATCGGTCTGGCCTTCGGTTCGTCGCTGATCTCGATTTTCGCGCGCCTGGGCGGCGGCATCTTCACCAAGGGCGCCGACGTCGGCGCAGACTTGGTGGGTAAGGTCGAAGCCGGCATCCCCGAAGACGACCCGCGCAACCCGGCGGTGATCGCCGACAATGTGGGCGACAACGTCGGCGATTGTGCCGGCATGGCCGCGGATCTATTCGAAACCTACGCAGTGACCATCGTCGCTGCGATGCTGATCGCCGGTATCTACTTCAGCACCTACGGTTACGGCGGCGTGATGTACCCGATGATCCTGGGCTCGGTCTCGATCATCGCCTCAATCGTCGGCACCTTCTTCGTGAAGGTCGGCAGCGACGGCAAGATCATGAAAGCGCTGTACAAGGGCCTGATCGTCGCCGGCCTGCTGTCGGCCGTTGGCTTTTGGTTCGTCACCGATCAAATGATCGTCGAGAACGCGACCAACATCTTCTATTGCTCGCTGGTCGGCTTGGCGCTGACCGCTGCGATGGTGGTGATCACCGAGTACTACACCGCAACCGAATACGCGCCGGTGCAGCAGGTGGCGAAAGCCTCCGAAACCGGCCACGGCACCAACGTCATCGCCGGTTTGGCGGTGTCGATGAAGTCCACGGCGGCGCCGGTGATGGCGGTCGCGCTCGCGATCTACGCCTGTTACTCGCTGGCCGGCTTGTTCGGCATCGCGGTCGCAGCGGTGTCGATGTTGTCGATGGCGGGCGTGATCGTCGCGCTCGATGCCTATGGCCCGATCACCGACAACGCCGGCGGCATCGCCGAAATGTCGGGTCTCGATAAAGAAATCCGCAAGACCACCGACGCGCTCGACGCCGTCGGCAACACCACCAAAGCTGTCACCAAGGGCTATGCCATCGGTTCGGCCGGTTTGGCCGCGCTGGTGCTGTTCGCGGATTACGCGCACAAGCTCGACGAGAAGTTCGGCGTGGATGCGATCGATTTCTCGATCGATAAACCCGATGTGCTGATCGGCCTGCTGATCGGCGGCATGATCCCCTACCTGTTCGGCGCGTTCGCGATGCAGGCAGTGGGCCGTGCGGCCGGCGCGGTGGTGGAAGAAGTGCGCCGCCAGTTCCGCGACATCAAAGGCATCATGGAAGGCACCGGCAAGCCGGAATACGACAAGGCCGTCGATTTGCTGACCAAGGCCGCGATCAAGGAAATGATCCTGCCCTCGCTGCTGCCGCTGATCATTCCGATTTTGGTCGGCATGCTCCTCGGCCCTGCCGCGCTGGGCGGCCTGCTGATGGGCACCATCGTCACCGGCCTATTCGTGGCGATCTCAATGTGCACCGGCGGCGGTGCCTGGGATAACGCCAAGAAGTACATCGAAGAAGGCCACCACGGCGGCAAGGGCAGTGAAGCCCACAAAGCCGCGGTGACCGGCGACACCGTCGGCGACCCATACAAGGACACTGCCGGCCCGGCGATCAACCCGCTGATCAAGATCATCAATATCGTCGCCCTATTGCTGGTGCCGATGCTGCCGATGAATCAGGCCACAGGCGGCATGCCGGCCGGCCATAGCGATGCCATCGCCGAAGCCAGTGCGGCCGCTACAACCGCAACCGCCGCTGACGCCGAAGGCATGGATACGGCCTCTGCTGCTGCGGCGACAGCGGTCGCCGCCGACGGCCAACTGGCGAAGCTCTACTTCGACAGCGGCTCGAACGCGATACCCGCCGATGCCGCTACGAAGCTCGAAAAGATCGTCGCGACGCTGAAAGGCAGTATCGAAGCCCGCGCGACCGTTTCCGGCTTCCATGACACCACTGGCGATGCCGCCAAGAACGCAGACCTGGCCAAGGAGCGCGCAAAGGCAGTCCGCGATGCGCTGATCGTGGCTGGAATCGATCAGGAGCGCATCGATATGGCCAAGCCGGCAGTCGCCACCGGCGAAGGCAACGCCGACGAGGCTCGCCGGGTCGAGGTGGCGGTGCAGTAAGCGCTCAACGGCTTTTTGCTTTGCATACAACGGCGGCCTCAGGGCCGCCGTTGTTGTTTGGGCGTTGTTGTTTGGGCGCTGTTGTTTGGGCACTGGCACCGAGTGCGACGAGCAAGTCCCCACTTCGCGAATCAATGGGTGTCCTGGCTTAGATGTTGTTTTCAGTGGGTGTCCTGATTTCTTCCTCTGATTTCTTCCCTCCTGATTTCTTCCTCACTTTAAGTGGGTGTCCCAGATTTGCCATATTTGCCAGTTAATGGGTGTCCTGGTGTGTGCTCATCCTGGTGCGTGCTCCCCAATTCGCCTGGTGTCCCCGATCGATCCAACTGTCTTCCGATCTGTCCCATGATGGTGGGTGTCCCCGATCCAGTGGGTGTCCCCGATCCATCTGCGTCGCAAACGGCTCAGCATCGCAGCATGAAAGGCGGGGAAACGTCAGGGGTGTCCCATATTTGCCTCAGTAATGGATGTCCTGGTGCAGTTAATGGGTGTCCTGGTGTGAGTCTTCTTTAGTGGGTGTCCCAGATTAGATTTTGGTCTGAGTCTTCTTTAGTGGGTGTCCCAGATTAGATTTGCCGATTCGCCTTATGATGAGCCTCCTTGATTCGCGCCTAAATTGAACGGAGCTCAATATGCCAGAACCAATCTCTATGTTTTTACTTGGGAAGTTAGCCCTTAGTGTGGGTGGGAAAATCGCAGTTAAGGCTTATTTTGTTGGCAAGATGGCTGGACTAAAGGTTTTTTTGGCCTCCTATATTGGCCCTCAAGCTGCCTCACTCTCCGTTAGCGCTCTTGCAGCTGCCGCGACCGCTGTTTACTGGGAGAAAAACGTGAAGGGAAATACGGACGAGCAAGCTATAGAAGCTGCGGTGACGAAAGGTGTCACGAGAGATGTCGCTCGCGGCATAGTTAGCTGGCTGTCATCTAGCTGAAATGGCGTGTGTTTGGCACGTGTGTTTGGGACACCCACTTTCTGGGGCGTTTGGGAGGGCGTTTAGGACACCCACTTTCCCACTTTTCACATTCCCGGCGAGCGTCTCGGGCTTCACCGACCACCGCGCTGCTCGGGTTATGTCTTCCGGCATATGCCGGAGTTTGGCCAGCCGTTGCTGCGACGCAGCAGCCAGAGGCGTAAAATGCCCCACCCTCGCATCCTCAGGAGCCCCGCATGGGCCTGGACCTCGTCCCCACCGGCAAGAACCCGCCGGAAGAAGTGAACGTCATCATCGAAATCCCGAAGGATGCCGAACCAGTCAAATACGAAGTCGATAAAGAAACCGGCGCGATCTTCGTCGATCGCATCCTCTCTACGCCGATGCGCTACCCGTGCAACTACGGCTACATCCCGCACACGCTGTGCGGCGACGGCGACCCCGCCGACGTGCTGGTGATCCTGCCGCTGCCGCTGATTCCCGGCTCGGTCATCCGCGTGCGCCCGGTCGGCGTGCTGCGTATGAAGGACGAAGCCGGCAGCGACGAAAAGTTGCTGGCGGTGCCGATGGACAAAGTGTTCTCGGGCTATAAACACATCATGGACATCGATCAGGTCAGCCCGCACTGGCTAGACCGAATTGGCCACTTCTTCGAGCACTATAAAGATCTCGAAAAAGGCAAATGGGTGAAGCTCGACGGCTGGGGCAAAGCCGAAGAAGCGAAGCGGCTGATCGTTGAATCGATCGAACGCTATAACGAGACGCCCGAAGGCGAAAAACCGAAGTTTTGAGTCCTTCGCTCTTCGGTGATCGCAGCCAAGCCCGCGCCCCTGCGCGGGCTTGTTCGTTTCGGGCCGCCCCGCCATACGGCGGCGAGGCCTTGACAGCGCCGCGCGCGCTCGGGATAGATGCGGAGCACCGCACCCAACATCACCTACCGACGCCCAGGAGCCCCATGTTCCGTATCGAAGACTTCCACACCGCCGCCGAACAGGACACGATGGAGGCGACGGTGCGCCGCGCCTGCGACGCTGCCGTCCGCAACCCGCTCGCGCAATTCCTGTTCATCGACCGCTACACGCGCTGGAACGGCTATGCCGGGGCGCTGGTCGCCAAACTCTCTGGCAACATCGGCGAATCGCAGGATTTGTTCATCGACCCGAACGAACCGGATCGCGCGCAGGCGGTGCGCGGCATGGATGTCGCCGGGCACGTGCTGGACGCCACCGTCGATGAACATTTGGACAAAGGCCACCGTGTGCCGCATCGCACGCTTGCGCAGGCTATGCGCAAAGCCGCTGCCGATTACGCCGGTGTACCGCTGGCGGAGCGCAACGCGCTATCGGAACCACCGCCGTGGTTGCAAGATGTCGTGGCGCGCACGTTCGTCTGCTACGGCAGCGTAGCGCACGATGCCGAGGCCTTGATCCGCTCGATCGGCACCCATATCGCGTCCGAATCGATGGCCGATCGCGAATACGCGATCATCGACCGCGTGTTCCGCGCCGACCGCCACCACGAAGGCTTTTTCCAATATTTGCGCGACCGCGATTTCCGGGTCGAACTCGGCGGCAAACTGGTGCACGCCTACGCTTGGATCACGATCCACGCCACCTTCGAGTCGTCGGGGGTCGAGGCCGACCACCTTGCCGAAGCGATGAAAGCGCTAGAACTGGCCGCGCGCTACCGCCCTGAGTCGCGCGAACGCATTCTCGAACTCGCGCGCGAGGGCTACCGCAGCTTCGCGGAGATTCAGCGCGATTTCTTCGTCAATGCGGAACGCGAGTGCCTGGCGATCGCCGAGTCGCAATCGCAAGCGGCTTGAATTCTCGGGCGGATGTTGCTGTCACGCATACTCGCCTGCCGCCTGCGCCGCCGCGCGGGTGTCGGCAGACGTGACGGCGACGCGCGAGATCATCACCATCATCACTTGAAAGAACGGCATCTCGTTGCGCAGGGTCACGCCCTGCGCCAACGGGCGCAGCGCGGCGGCGAACGCGTCGAACGCGGCGCGGAATTGCGCGCGGCCTGCGGGCGAATCGCCGTAGTGCGCCCATAGACCTTTCCACTGGCGCACGAAGCGCAACACCTGCTGCTGCAGCACCGGCAGTTGCGGATGCGGCAGTGATTCGGCGATCAAGAACGACAGGTGCTGTCCAAGCTCCCATGGCGTCATCACCACCGGGACGTTGAACGTCTCGCAGGCGAAATCCACAGGCGCGCTCGCGGTCGCAGCGACATAGCGCGCCGGCCAACCTTCTCGCGGCGCATCGTGCAAACGACCCTTTGCGGCAAGCTCCCAGAACGCCGCGCCGCCGACGGTGTCGCAGACCAGATGAATGCGCGATTCGACAGCATCGTTGAGCACCCGATGTTGTCGCCATGTGTCGAAAATCCAGCACTCGCCCGCAGCCATATTGATCGTCTGACCGTCGCATTCAAACTGCACCGTCGGCTGGGTCACGATCGGCACGTGGATGCGCATGCGCTCCGCCCAGTAGTAGCCCTGGTCGGCATGGCGCGTCACTTCCGCTTGCCCCGCGAGGCGCATCAAGCGCGTGCGACCGACGGTGACGCCGAAACTCGCCAACGCCTGCTGCAGATAGCGGCAATGCTGCAGATATGAGGTCGGACGCATCGCACCGGCAAAGGCCTCGTTATCCGGGTCGCCGTTCACTGCCACCAACGGCAACATGGAATTCCCCGCGAAACCCTGCGGATGAGGTTTCCACGCCGATTCGCCCAGCGCATCGATTTCGGCGGCGAGCGCCTCCGCATCGAACAGCAGCGGAATCTGAAGGAAGGGCATCTGCAGTTTCACGGCACGGGCCTGCATTTTCTGAACGAGCGATCTCTCGACAACTTCATTGTAGGTCCAAACCGGGCGGCCGAATGAGGCAGGGCGGGCTCAGCATCCGCATTGCCGCAAAAAACCCGGGGCTGCAGGGTGAAAGCGATCGCCCTGCTTGGACACGGTGTCGATGCAGCGCGGGCGCTCACGCTCGTCGCCCAGCATTCCTCGCCCAGCATTCCTCGCCCAGCGCTCGACGCAACTGCGTGATCGCCTGCGTCACCACGTCGTCGGTCGGCATCGTGTCCGGCAGACCGATTCGAGCAGGGCTTCGCGACTGGCCGGTTTGCCCGGGTGCGCGATCAGGACGCTCAAGACCCCGATCGATTTCAATGTCACTCGCAGCGGTCTGGTTGTGCGTCAGCGTTGACGCTCGCGCTGCGCGAGCAGTCCGATCAGCCGCGAGACGACGATCGCGATGTACATCACGCCCGCGAACATCTCCAGCATCACCAAGGCGCGCGCTGGCGGCGTCACCGGCACGATGTCGCTCAGGCCGACGCCGGAGAGGATGCTGAAGCTCATGAACAGCAGTTCCATCCAGGTGCGCGGCTCGTTCGGCGCCGCTGGTGCCGGGAAGCTCCCGGGGTACCACGCTTGGCACACCGAATAAGCGAAGGCCCAGGACCACGCCAGTAGCGTGAAGGTCGCGCCGATCGCCAACAATTCATCGCGGGTGACGCTTTGATCGCCCAACATGTAAATGATCAGACCGATCGCAGCGTAAAAATAGATCGCGGATTCGAGCATGTGGGCGTAGACGAGCAGGTCCGGCCGGCTCCCGAGATCGGCCCAGAGCGACAAGCCAACGGCGGGAATCGCCAGCGTCCAAGCCAGCCAGTTCACGGTCGGATTGCGGTTCACGACCCATAACACCAGCGCCAACACCATAATGCTGAAGGCTCCGAACAGCGCGTGACTGGCACCGGTACCATCGATCACTGGGTACAGCACGACCGATAGCAATTGTGCCGCAAGCAGCAAGCCGGCGGGATGGCGCCGCGTGTGTACGAACATGCGCAATAAGCGCCGACCCAGCGTGGTCATCGCGATGTCTCCTTGCGCTCGACATCAGCATGCTCGACATCAGCACGCCCGACATCCTCGCGCTCGACATCCAGCACCGCCCGCCCCAACGCCGCCAAAAACGGCAGGCCGATGCTCTCGTATTCATAGCGGTCGTCGTTATAAATGCCGTCGCGATTGACGTGGATCGCAGCGGCGAGCAAGCATTCGGCACCGCTATCGCGATCCTGCAGATACGCCACTTCGCTCAAATAGCCATACGCCATGCCTGATTTTCCCGGCGCTTGCACGCCATCGGGATAACGCTGTTTGCCGTCGCCCACCAGGAACCAGCGCGCGTAGCCGTCGGGGTACTCCGCTTCGTCGTAACGTGGGTCGTCGCTATCGCGCGGGTGCAGCGCGAGTGTCCGCAGCAGTTGCGTGCGCAAGGGCTCGGCGATCTTCCAACGGCGCTTCTCGGGCACCGTCTCAGGCAGTACGAACGCTTGCAGCATGCCCAGGCTATCGGCCAGCGGCATGAAATTCGCGTAGGAAAAATCGCGCGGCCCTGGCACGACGCTGCCGTCGTCGTTTTGCCAACCGCTGCCGGCCATCGCGCTGCCGAACGGAAAACGGCGCTCGGCGGCCGTCGTCGCCTCGGTCCGTTCGAGCACACGCCCATCGGTGGCGAGCAAATCGCCGCCGCCGCTGCGCCGATTCGCCGCGCGATCCACCGATCCCAGGCGTGCGATCAGGCGCGTATCTGGATAACCCAATGTCGCCAGCCGCGCATGCACCGCATCGGCGCCGAGATACGCGTACCAGCGATTGAACGGCACGTTTTCGCTGACGGCGAAGGTGCGATTGCAGCCGCGCTGGAAGGTTTCGCTCAGCGGTTCTTCCGCAGGCCATTCGCCGGTTTCGGGTGCGGCGGAGAGTCGTATCTGAGCGCTGGCGTCGAGTCCGTGCGCGGACAGGCGCTCGGCCATCAGCAGCGCCATCGGCAATTTCGAGACGCTAGCCGCCGAGAACCAGCGCCGCGACGTCAGCCCGTACTCGAAACGTCGCAAACGCGGCCGACCGCGCAGATCGCGGGCGTCGCGCGTGATTCGCGACCAAATCAATTGCACTTGGTATTGGGGATCGTCGATCAGCCCGCGCAGCGACGGCGGCAGTCGCGAGAACACCGGCGCCCACGCCTCAGCGGATGCATTCTTGGACGACCGGACTGCAGGCGCCAGCGCCTCGGCATCGGTCAGCGCAGCATGCGCGATCCGCGACGGCCAACGCGTCGCTGCCATGCTCGTCGCCGCCATGCTTGCAGCGCCTGCCGCTAGAAAATCTCGACGTCGCATTCGTATCCTCACGCAAATAATCTGTGCGCGATGATGCCAGATCGCGCTGCGTGCGCCGCCATCGCGCACTGCGCGCCTCGCGATGAAGCATCGCGAGACACTGCATCGCCAAGTTCGTTGCGTTTAGATGCGTTCAGTTGCGTTTTGCTGCGTTGCCGCATCACGCGCAGGCAAGACGCAGGAAATTCGCGATTTTGCTGCAGCGCAGCGAGATTTTTTTTGCGCAATCGCGACATCGATGCCGCGCCGCGAGTGGCGTCATTGAAGCCGGCGCATGGTTTGCAAACGTATTTACCGTCGCCCTGACTGCGGCTACTGCACGTTCGCAGCATGAATACGATTGCAAGCGTCTCGCCCAGAATCGGCCCGACTCCTAAGCTCCGAGAGTTTGGCAGGGCAGCGTCAGGCTCTGCGACAGGGGATGACACGTCGCGTGGGTACTTGGGGCGCCAGCGTCCACGGTATCGAATCGGCTTAGCGTCCCCGGGTAACGAATCTGGATGCGCTGCGAGGCGCATTCTGGGCTTCACTTCCCGTAAGACGATTCCCGTAAGACGACACCCAAGCTTCCAGGTGCGAATTGCCCTGTATCGTTCTGCCCAAGCGACCCAAGCAGAACAACGCAGTAGCCGCCGACCAACCGAGAGACCGCGAATGAATGTAAGCGACCGCGCCGCCCGCCATCCCGATACCGCTTCGCGACATGAGCAGGTGATCGCAAGCTTCCGCACCGCCCTGGCGATGGCCCGCGCCGAATCCGCGTCCTCCTCCGGCGATATGCCCGCCGCGCGCGCCGCGCTACGCGCCGCAGCCGACACCTGCCGCGGGCTGCTCGCCGAGCGCTGGGCGCAGACCCAAGCCGCCGATGCACGCCGCGATGGCCGCATGCGCCGCGTGCATTACCTGTCGATGGAATTCCTGATGGGCCGCGCGCTGCGCAATGCACTGGCCGCGCTGGGCCTGGAACACGAATTGGCGGCGGAATTCGCCAAGCACGGTTTGTCGCTGGCCGACACCCTGGAAGCCGAACCCGACGCCGCGCTGGGCAACGGCGGCCTCGGCCGTCTGGCCGCGTGTTTCCTCGACGCCTTCGCCGAAACCGGGCTGCCCTCGTTCGGTTACGGCCTGCGCTATCGCTACGGCATGTTTGCCCAAGCCACCCAGGACGGCCGCCAAATCGAGCAGCCCGACGATTGGCTGCGTCGCGGCGCGCTGTGGGATACAGAACGTTTGGACGTCGAATTCACGATCGGTTTCGGCGGCCGGGTCGAATCCAATGGCGCCGGCGGGCGGCGCTGGCTACCGGCCGAGCGCGTGGTCGCGCGCGCCTTCGATTTCGTGGTGCCCGCGCACCAGGGCGAGCGCGTGTCCACGCTTCGGCAGTGGCAGGCCCAGGCCGAAGCGCCGATCGACTTTGCCGCGTTCTGCCGCGGCGATTACGCCGCCGCCTCGCGCCATCAACTCGCCGCCGACGCGCTGAACTGGGTGCTATATCCCGACGACAGCACCGATGCCGGCCGCGAACTGCGCTTGAAACAAGAAGCCTTACTGGTCAGCGCATCGCTGCAGGATCTGATCGCACGCCATCTCGCCGAAGGCCGTTCGCTCGATCAGCTCGGCCAGGACAACGCGATCCATCTCAACGACACCCATCCCGCACTCGCGCCGGCCGAACTGATGCGTCTGCTGGTGGACGAACACGGCGTCGAGTGGGCGCAGGCGTGGGCGATCACCCGCCGCGCGGTGTCCTATACCAATCACACCTTGATGCCCGAAGCGCTGGAAACATGGCCGGTGCGGATGTTCGAGACCTTGCTGCCGCGACATTTGGAAATCATTTATCGCCTTAATCACGAGTTCCTCAGCGACATCCGCGCGCGCTTCCCCGGCGACGAACATCTAGCGCAGAGCCTGTCGCTGATCGACGAAACCCAGAGCCGCCGCGTGAAGATGGCTGCGCTGGCGGTATTGGCGTCGCATCGCGTCAACGGCGTGGCCAAATTGCATTCGGATTTGATGGTGGAAACGATCTTCACCGATTTCGCGAAAGTCTTCCCCAACCGTTTCCATAACGTCACCAACGGCGTGACCCCGCGGCGCTGGCTGCAGCAGTGCAATCCCGGCCTGTCGTCGTTGCTCGACGACACCATCGGCACGGCGTGGCGCCGCGATCTGTCCGAACTGTCCGCGCTGCGCGCGCACGCCGCCGACGCAGCGACCGGACGCCGTTTCGCCGAGGTGAAACAAGCGAACAAGGCGCGACTGGCCGCGTTGATTCGTCATGAAGTGGGCATCGATGTCGATCCGACCTCGATGTTCGACGTGCAGATCAAGCGCATCCACGAATACAAGCGCCAACTGCTGAATCTGCTGCACGTCGTCGCACGCTATCAGGCGATGATCGATCAACCCGCCGGCCCCGACGGCCGCGGCTGGGTGCCGCGCACGGTGGTGATGGCAGGCAAAGCCGCATCGGCGTACCACACCGCGAAATCGATCATTCGGCTGGCGCACGACATCGGCCGCGTGGTCAACAGCGATCCGCGACTCGGCGGCAAGTTGAAGATGGTGTTCCTGCCGAATTACGGCGTGAGCTTGGCCGAAACGATCGTGCCGGCGGCGAATCTATCCGAACAGATCTCCACCGCCGGCACCGAAGCCTCCGGCACCGGCAATATGAAATTCGCGCTCAATGGCGCGCTGACCATCGGCACCTGGGACGGCGCCAATATCGAAATGGCGCAGCACATCGGCGAATCCGACGTCTTCATTTTCGGACTGCGCACCGATGACATCGCGCGCATCCGCACCTTGGGCTACGACCCACGCTGGATCGTCAGCCAGAACGCGATGCTCAAGCACGTGTTAGACGCGATCGGCAACGGTGCTTTCAGTCCCAGCGAACCCAAACGCTATCGCGCATTGATCGACGGCTTGCTCGGCGCGGATCCTTATTTGCTGATGGCCGATTTCGCCGACTACGCCGCCACCCAGGCGCGCGTGGATGCGCTGTATCGCGATACGGCTGCGTGGAATGCCGCAGCGATGCGCAATATCGCCGGCATGGGGTTTTTCTCAGCCGACCGTACCGTGCGCGAGTACGCCGATCGGGTGTGGGCACCGCCCGCTGCAGACGCCAGCTCGCGCCCACGCGAACATCGCGTTTCGATCTGACGGAACACACACATGCTGGCGAAAGACGATATCGCAGCGCTGCTCGCAGCGCGCCATCCCGACCCGTTCGGCGCGCTCGGCCTGCATGCGGACGATGCCGGCAAGCTGTGGTTGCGAGCGCTGCTACCGGGCGCGAGTGCGGTCGAAGTGCTCGATGCCGACACCGGCAAAGCGCTGACCAATCTCTCGCAGTACGCCGCCGACGGTTTTTTTGAAGCGCGCATTCCGCTGCGCCGCAACCACTTCGATTACCGCTTAAAGGTGCGCTGGCATACCGGCGAAGAAGGCATTTACGCCGACGCCTACGCCTTCGGCCCGCAGCTCGCGGACGAGGATCTGATCGCCTTCCGCGACGGTCGCGAAGCGCGGCCGCATCGTTTCCTCGGCGCGCATACGCACCGCATCGGCGCGATCGACGGCGTGCTGTTCGCGGTCTGGGCGCCGAACGCGCGCCGGGTCAGCGTGATCGGTTCGTTCAACGCCTGGGACGGTCGCCGTCACCCGATGCGTCTGCGCCATGCCGCAGGCGTGTGGGAAATTTTCGTGCCGCATGCGACGGTCGGCGATCTGTATAAATTCGAGTTGGTCGATCGCCACGGCGTGCTGCTGCCAAGCAAAGCCGATCCATTCGCGCGCGAAAGCGAAATGCGCCCCAGCACCGCGAGCAAGGTCGCGCCTGCGCTCGCGCCGCGCGCACTGCCTGCGGATCGCGCCGCTGCGAACGATCGCAGCGCACCGATCAGCATCTACGAAGTGCACGCCGGTTCGTGGCGGCGCACGCATGACAACGGCTTCCTCGATTGGGACGCGCTCGCCGCCAGTCTGCCGGCCTACGCCGCCGAGCTGGGCTTCACCCACATCGAATTGATGCCGATCACCGAGCATCCGTTCGACGGCTCGTGGGGCTATCAAACCCTCGGCCTGTTCTCGACCAGCGCGCGTTTCGGCACGCCCGAGGCGTTCGGCCGTTTCGTTGCGGCCTGCCACGCGCAAGGCTTGGGCGTGTTGTTGGATTGGGTGCCGGCGCATTTCCCGAAAGACGCGCACGGCTTGGCGCAGTTCGACGGCACGGCGCTGTACGAACACACCGACCCGCGCGAAGGCGAGCACCGCGATTGGGGCACGCTGATCTATAACTTCGGCCGCAACGAAGTGCGCAGTTTTTTGATCGGCAGCGCGCTGTACCCGCTGGAGCAATTCGGCGTGGACGGCCTGCGTGTGGATGCGGTGGCGTCGATGCTGTATCGCGACTATTCGCGCAACGAAGGCGAATGGGTGCCGAACGTTCACGGCGGTCGCGAAAATCTGGAAGCGATCTCGTTGTTGCAGCAAGTCAACTCGCGCATCGGCGGCGATGTGCCCGGCGCGATCACCCTGGCCGAAGAATCCACCAGCTTTCCCGGCGTGTCCGCGCCGGTGCATCACGGCGGCCTGGGTTTCCATTTCAAATGGAACATGGGCTGGATGAACGACACCCTGCGCTACATGCATGAAGATCCGGTGCATCGGCGCTGGCACCACGATTTGATGAGCTTCGGCTTGGTCTACGCCTTCAGCGAAAATTTCGTGCTGCCGCTCTCGCACGACGAAGTGGTGCACGGCAAGGGTTCGCTACTCGCCAAGATGCCAGGCGACGAATGGCAGCGTTTCGCCAATCTGCGCGCCTACTACGGCTTCATGTGGGGCCATCCGGGCAAGAAGCTGCTGTTCATGGGCCAGGAATTCGCGCAATCGCAAGAATGGCGTCACGACGAAGCGCTCCCGTGGTGGTTGTTGGATCATGTTCCGCATCAAGGCGTGCGCAATCTAGTCCGCGACCTCAATCGCGTCTATCGCGACACGCCCGCGCTGCATCGTTTGGATTGCGACGGCGCTGGTTTCGCTTGGCTTACCTCCGACGATCGCGATCAATCGATTTACGCCTGGGTGCGCCGCGACGGCCAAGGCGGCGTCGCGCTGGTGCTCTGCAATTTCACGCCGGTGCCGCGCCCGGGCTATCGCATCGGCGTGCCCGACGACGGCGCGGACGCGTGGCGCGAAGCGATCAACACCGACTCGCGCCACTACGGCGGCAGCGACCTGGGCAACGGCGGCGAGCATCTGCATGCCGAAACCATCGCTGCGCACGGTTGTCGGCGTTCGCTCACGCTGACGCTGCCGCCGATGGCCACGATCATCCTGCTGCCCGCATGAGTTCCGCGACCCTCGACGAGCCTCTTCCCGAGCGCTTGCTGCCCGGCCGGCCGTGGCCGCTCGGCGCGCATGTCATCGCTGATGGTGCGGGTGCGGGCGGCGCGGAGGTTAGCGGCACGAATTTCGCCGTGTTCTCGCAGCGCGCCAAACAGATGGAACTCTGCGTCTTCGACGCAAGCGGCACGCGCGAACTGAAGCGCTATCCGATGCACGGCCAAGACGACGGCGTGTTTCACGGCCTGTTGCCGAACGTCGGCCCTGGCCTGATCTACGGCTATCGCGCGCACGGCAGCTACAAGCCCGAATCCGGTTATCGCTTTAATCCGCACAAATTATTGCTCGATCCCTACGCCCGCGAGATCGTCGGCCGTTTCGAGTGGCGGCCCGAACACTTCGCCTACGCGCACGGGCATCCCGAAGGCGCGCGGGTGATGGATACGCGCGACAACGGCGCGTCCGCGCTCAAAGCGCGCGTACTGCCGCCGCTCGCGCCCGCTACGCGCGCCGCGTCGCGCCCGCGTCGGCCGATGTCCGATGTCGTGCTCTACGAATTGCACGTCAAAGGCTTCACGATGACGCTGCCCGGCATTCCCGATGCGCTGCGCGGCACCTACGCCGGGCTTGCGCATCCGCTGGCGATCGCGCATCTGCAGCGGCTGGGCGTCACCACGCTGTCGCTGCTGCCTGTGCACACCGCGCTGCACGAAAGCGGCCTGGACGAACGCGGCCTCGCGAATTATTGGGGCTACAACACCATCGGCTTCTTCTGCCCGGACGCGCGCTACGCGGCGTGCAGCAAGACTGGCGACACGAGCATCGGCAGTACCGGCATCGGCAGCGTCGTCGACGAATTCCGCACGATGGTCGCGACGCTGCAAAACGCCGGCTTTGAAGTCGTCCTCGATGTGGTCTACAACCACACGCCGGAGGGCGATGAAAACGGGCCGACAATTTCGTTCCGCGGTCTCGATAACCCAAGCTGGTATCGCCTCATGGGCGACGACCGCAGCCGCTACGAAAACAGCAGCGGCTGCGGCAACACGTTGCGCGTGATCCACCCGCGCGTGACTCAGTTCGTGCTCGATTCGCTGCGCTATTGGGTCGAGACCATGGGCGTGGACGGATTTCGATTCGATCTCGCGCCCGCGCTCGGCCGTACTCGCCACGGGTTCGATCCTTCCGCGCCGTTTTGGGTCGCGCTGCGCCAAGACCCGACGCTGGCGAATGTGCATTTGATCGCCGAACCCTGGGACTGCGGCCACGACGGCTACCAACTCGGCCGCTTGCCCGGTCGCTTCAGCGAATGGAACGATCGCTTTCGCGACGCCGTGCGCAGCTATTGGCTCGGCAGCGACGCGCATCACGGCAAAGAGATCGGTCGCAGCGAATTCGCGCGCCGCTTTACGGCGTCCAGCGATCTGTTCCATCACGGTCATCGCCTGCCCGCCGCCAGCGTGAATTTCATCGCCGCGCACGACGGCCGCACGCTGGCCGATGTCGTCACTTATCGCGAAAAACATAATCTCGCCAACGGTGAGCACAATCGCGACGGCCATTCGCACGAAATCTCCGCGAACTTCGGCATCGAAGGCCCGAGCGACCATCCCGCGATGATCGACACCCGCCGCCGCGTGCGTCGCGCATTGCTCGCCACCGTGCTGCTCGCGCAGGGCACGCCGATGCTGTGTGCGGGCGACGAGTTCGGCAACAGCCAGCAGGGCAACAACAACGCCTATTGCCAAGACAATCCGATCGGTTGGTTGGATTGGAGCGGCATCGGCGGCACGTTCGACGACATCGACTACGTCGCACAACTCATCGCGCTGCGTCGCGAAGAACCGCTGCTGCGGCATGCGCAGTGGTTCACCGCCAACCCAGGCGCGGATCAGCCTGCGCTGCATTGGCTGCGGCCCGATGGCCACGCGATGCGCGTGGACGACTGGCACGATGCGCACGCGCACGCATTCGCCTGTCAACTCGCTAGCGACGCCGTTTCGATGCCGCGCTGGTGCTTGGTCTTCAATCCCGGTGCGCAGCTCGCGCGCTTCCATTTGCCCAACGGCGCGTGGCGCGTCGCGCTCGACAGCAGCGGCACGCTCGATACCCGCATCGATGTTGCGCGCACTCTCGACGATACCATCGACATTCCGTACCGCAGCGTTGTGCTATTCCAGCATGCTGCGTTGACGCATGCTGCGTTAACGCAAGCATCGCAACAGCAACATTTGCATTCTTTGGAGACATCCCAATGATCGACCTCAAGCAACGCGCAGCCGGAGTTTTGCTGCATGTCACTTCGCTGCCGGGGCCGCACGGCATCGGCGACTTCGGGCCGGATGCTTACCGTTTCGTCGATTGGATGCAATCCGCCGGCCAGCGTATTTGGCAATGGCTGCCGACCACGCCGATCGGCCCAGGCAATTCGCCGTATCAAAGCGTCTCCGCATTCGCCGGTAGCCCGCTGATGGTCGCGTTCGAGCCGCTGATCGACGCCGGTTGGCTCACGCCACCGACCTTGCCCGCGAGCGGCTTCGATCCGCATTGCATCGATTTCGGCCACGTCATCGGCTGGCGCTTAGCCCAGTTGCGCGCGGCCTATACCGGTTTCGTCGCGAAAAAACACGCAGATGAACATGCCGCCTTCACCGCATGGTCGAACGCGCAGGCAAGCTGGCTCGACGACTACACCTTGTTCATGGCGCTGGAAACCGCGCACAACGGCCAACCGTGGTGGCTGTGGTCGAAACCACTGTGTACGCGCATGCCGGTCGCACTCGATGCCGCGCGCAGAACCTATGCCGACGAGATCGGTTTTTGGGCCTTCGTGCAATGGTGTTTCGATACGCAGGCCGCCGCGCTGAAGCACTACGCCAACACGCGCAATGTCGCGATCATGGGCGATCTGCCGATCTTCATCGCCCATCACAGCGCCGACTGCTGGTCGCGCCCGGATTTATATTTTCTCGACGATCACTATCAACCCACCGTCGTCGCCGGCTGCCCGCCGGATGCGATGGCGCCGACCGGCCAACGCTGGGGCAATCCGCTGTACCGCTGGGACCGCATGGCGAAGGAAGATTTCGCATGGTGGAGCGCGCGTTTGCGTCGCGCCCTCGATCAAGCCGACGTGTTTCGCATCGATCACTTCCGCGGCTTCGCCGGCTATTACGAGATCCCCGCAAGCTGCCCCACCGCCGAAGAAGGCGTGTGGCTACCCGGCCCGGGCAAAGCGCTGTTCGATGCGATCGAACGCGTGCTCGGCCCACTGCCGATCGTCGCCGAAGACCTCGGCCTGATCACACCCGACGTGTTCGAACTGCGCGACGGCTGCGGCTTCCCCGGCATGAAGATTCTGCAATTCGGTTTCGGCACCGACGCCACCGACGAATTCCTCCCGCACAACTGGGGCCGCAACTTCGTCGCCTACACCGGCACCCACGACAACAACACCGTCCGCGGCTGGTGGGAACACGCCGCAAACGAACACGAGCGCGCCTATGCCGGCAGCTATTTGCCCGCCAACGACACCGACATCCACTGGGCGATGATCCGCGCCTGCTGCAACTCCGTCGCCAATCTGGCGGTGTGCCAGTTGCAGGATGTGTTGGGGTTAGGGGTTGAGCATCGGATGAATACCCCTGGGACTGTGGGCGATCAGAATTGGACGTGGCGGTTTACGTGGGACATGGTGGATGGGGAATCTACGCGGGTGTTGGCGCTGATTACGGCGGCGAGTGGGCGTGGGGCGTTTGAGTTGGCCCAGCTTCCATAGGATGCGCTTCAGCGCACCGGCTTTTGATACCGCCATTGGATTGAACGAAAGCGCTGATTTATCGGCGCTTTTTTGTGGGTTGGTGTGGGGGCGTTGGGAATCGCGAAATCGCGACTGAGAAGTCACCCTGTTAGTTCTTACAGGGTGGAGTGGAATGGTATTGACAATGCTTTTGTGGTTTGGGAGATTCTGGGTTGGGAGCGCGTTTTCTTGAGTGTGACTCGATGACGCGAGGCGTAGGATCATAGGGAAGATTGAATATGACTATTTTTCTGGGCGAGCGCTTCTATTGGCTTAATCAACTTAGCGCTGCGATTAACGATGTGCATAGGCGCTCTGCGCAACATCGAGACCCACATATTTTTGTAAAAAATATAAAAATCAAACATTCTCTCTAATGCTTTGACAGAAAAAGAGGCGAACTTCTTGCGCTTCTTAATTCTCTATTTAAGAGAACGCGCATCTATTTATGATTTAACTCGATAAGAGTGGATAAATATAAAAATAACTTATTTATTAAGTGTATTCAATTTTATCATTAAATAACAACAGAACGAACATGAATAAACGAATTTAATAGACGCCGAACTGAAAGTTAAAATGGAGAATTTATGCATTCAAAGCAAGAAGCAAATAGGCATCGTTTATACACTAACTCTCTCATATCAAAGCCAAATCGATGCGATCCGAGCGATCACACGATGGGGGCAGACGCATTAAAACGCTACATCGGTCGAAGTGGAATGGAAACGTATGAGCTTCAGACAAAAAAATTCAGTGGCGGGCAGAGCGAGCTGCTATCATTTGCATATAAAAACTCGTTGCCAATCCGCGTAATAGGTGCATATCGTGAAGATTTGCATTACCTTTTGGAAAGAAAAAACGCAAAACTTATTGGAGCACAAGAAGTTCATAGCAAGACAAAACGGTTTAACTGTTTACGACAATTGATGGCAAAAGTTGATACAAGAGGCAACGGCAACCTAAAAGATCAAGAAATATGGGTAATATGCTTCCCATCCGAAGAATATGTGGACCAGAACGCAGAATTAATCGCAGCAATAATTTCGGATTTTTCCAGCTCGTCAAAAAATCCAAAAGAAACTGACATTGTTACTGTAGAGCATTTTAAAGAGTTAGAGTCACGAATAGCTGATTGGACTCTAATTGAAGACTTTGCATCTCTTTTTGTTCGCCATGGCGATGTTGTTTGTATAGGAAATATCGATCTCTTTGAGGAAGGAATCCTACAATATTGTTTCTCATCAATAAGCGATGATTTTCAATATGGCGGACTAGGAGATATGTTCGGTGCAAAAGTTCTGTCAAACAAACATCGATCCTCAAGAATCGTACTAATTGGATTCAAAGAATCATTCTGGGGAAATGCAAGTGCGCAGTTATCTAAAGGGCTATTAAATATAGGAGCAAATCATATTTTATACGGATCAAAAGCTGCATCAATGGTCGCTGAAAAAGACGTACACAAGACATATGCGCCAGAAGACTTCATCCTAGTCGCTAGCGATGGCAGCACAAATAAAATAAAGATCGACAGGGGTGATATCGGGGCTTTTGTTGAAAAAATCTTGATAAACAAGACGGGAATATCGATTACTGTCCCCACTGTCATGAGCGAAACTCACAAACAGCATGAGTCGCTCCGCCTAGCGGGAGGCACATGCATGGACTGCGAGAATGGACACATTGCGCTGGCACTTCATAACCACAACCGTGATCTTTGTGAAGCAGAAGACGGACTATCAAGCAAGGAATTCAAGTCTCATTTCCTGCCGCTTCATTTCATTACGGACTATATATATAGCGATACAAAAATACCGATCAACAGCAAAGGCGATCTCGGGATGCATGCAGACGAGTCAAACGACCTTACTTACGCTCGAGGAGAGTCTTTTACCAGAATCGGAAACGTATTCGCATCTTACGGACTAATGTTCGGGGTAGAAGATACTCGCTCATATATCAGAGATGTAAGCACCGACAGGCACGCGAGTGAAGAAACATTCGGGCAAGTATTTTCTGGCATACGTCCACTTCTCGATGCAGGACTAGAAAAAGAAGCACTTGCTCAACTTGCAGCGGGAGTCTCTGACTCTCATTCACTTGTCCGAGCAATTGTGCAAATTATGATCTGCCAAAAACATGGCCACATAACCGCCGCACATGACGGACTGACAAAGCTGTACAAAAATGAAAGGTGGGCCTCGATACCTGAAGAAGCTCAGATAAGGCTCCGTACAATAGCATTAAAGCTTTATTCTCAGATTGGTTCAAGGGAAAGAATGCTCAAAGAAATTAATTTTCTTTTTGAGGAAACAAATCTTCTTCACTTAAACATGATACGTCAATTTGGTGCCGCAAAAAGACGTCAAGCAGTATTCTTTTCATTGAGTAGCGAAATGTCTTCCGCCAAAAGATGCATAGAAGAAGCAAACGATGTTGAATATAAAAATAGAAACATCCGGTACACAGCGACAAATTCATTATTTCTTGAAATCACAAAACTTACAATTGCAGGGGACAGAAAACTCAAAGAAGCATCTGAATCACTTGCCATGATAAGAGCGCAGTATCTAAACGGAAAGCACAATTCAGAATGGTGGCAGACTAATTTTCACAAGTGCGCTACTGCGACACTTTTTCTTGAAGCTTCATACTATCTATGCGGAAGGAAGTATATAAGTAATAGTTTAGAAAACGGAGTCAAAATACTTACGATAGCTCACCTTCACAACATGCGATTAAGAGGAAACGAGAGGTCGGAAGTCTACGCCGAAATTGTCAGATGCACTCCAGACCCAAAGGTCAGAAATATTATTTCGCTTGCTATGCGTGACGATTATCGAGCACATGAAAAATATCAAAATTGGCTTCACAGCAAATTCGACACGCTGTCTACACAAATTGATAAATACATGGAAGAGATAAATAAAGAAAAGCTAACCGACCTGGAAAAAACTTATTGGTCCCCTTTGCTAAAAGAAAATTTAAGATAATGAATGAAATAATCGCTATTTTTGATGATTTAAATCAACCATGTACTGGCGTACCTAGAGACCTTGCCATCAAGAACAAGCACTGGCGAAGAGCGTCAGGCGGAATTGTTTACGATCCTACGCTGTCAAGAGTTCTGTGTCATAGGCGATCATCATCAAAGGACGAAAGACCGGATCTATGGGTGGCAACCTTCGGGGGCAAGGTTGGCCCTAATGAAAGCGTCCTTTCCGCTGCTCTACGAGAGCTACATGAAGAGTTCGGAATTGATACCCAACCAGAACACTTTATCTATGCTGGAACCGTTAAATCCACGGAAAGAACGCAATTCGAGTACGTTTTTGTTTTGCTTGTCGACTCTTTAACAGCCGAAATCAAA
This sequence comes from Lysobacteraceae bacterium, assembly GCA_031374725.1. GTDB lineage: Bacteria > Pseudomonadota > Gammaproteobacteria > Xanthomonadales > Xanthomonadaceae > Lysobacter_I. The sequence goes on from JANMGT010000014.1 coordinate 27,296, forward strand.
TCAGACCCTGATGAAGTATCGGAAACTGCATGGGTCAGCGCCCATAAGTGCATGAAAAATCTTAGGAATTCAACATCTTGGTACTCATACGGATACGAAATTAGTGTAATTCGCTTGTTATGCAAAATATCTTCAGTCATGAATTCAGAAATTCAAGCCAAGAAGATTGGAGCACGATTAGTAAAATTAAAACCTTTGTCTGGTGCACCGAAAGATATCGTCAATAGGGTTTTTAAGCGAATCAGCGCACAAACCGGGACAAAAGATCGGGAGACAAAAAATCGGGACACCCACTAGAACATCAGAGGACACCCACTATTCGAGACAGAGGCGAACCAGGACACCCATCATCATCATCTAAGTCGTGCTTCCTATACAACAAACAGAAACTACAAAGGCGCTACCGTCGCAGCGCCTTGTTCACAGGCTCGACCCCATCCACCAAATTTCATCCAAGCAAAATCCTCCCGCGATAACCGGGTCGCGTCTGCTCTCCCATACAGATCAATCTGAGCACGCCAATTGCGCTGCCAACCCCACACCCTTCATCCAGCGCAACGCTAGTCGCTTAGCGATTTCAACAAGATCGTCACACTCACCGATCACTCGCCAATACCCTGAACCGACTGCTTTCACCCGCGTCGCCCATCGCTCGGGCCGCGCGTCCAACAATTGTATTGCATGCGGAACACTCTCCCGGATGCGGCCTTTCTTACCCGGCGCAATCTGCCGGCATGTCCAGTCCAATAGTGTCAGATAGTCGCTCGTCGAAATCGATGCCATTGGCGCCAACGCACCTGCGATCGGCTGCAGCGGTTTGTTCAATATCACGGATGTCTGTTTCGTTTCTGCGATGCGCCGCGCGGCGCGGCGCTCGTGTGTCGCGACGCCTGCAGCGTCTTCGCGATACCCGCGCGGATCGGGTTCAGATCGACGTATGCCATCGCCGCCAACAAGGCGCGTTCGTCGCAGAGCAATTGCGATTTGAATCGCCCTTCCCAGAAACGACCGCTGCAGCCATCTTCGCGATTGGCGCGGCGCGCGATCGGTTCGGCCAGACAGCGCATGAACCACGATACATTGCTGAGCCTCGCGCGGATGGTTGCCAATCGCTCAGCGTTCACGAGAATGCTCTCGGACTTTCGGGCTCGCGCTTCGTCGGATATATCGCGCGGCGGAAACAGCCTTAGCCAACGCTCGAGGACATCAGCATCCGACCACCGCTCGGCATGACTTGGATCGACTTGGACGACCAAGTGCAGGTGATTGCTCATCACCGCATATGCATGTATCGAGACCGCAAAGCAGCCGGCCACTAGATGTATGCGTTCTTCAAGCCATTGTTTGCGATGCTCGAACGAACGCCCGGTGTAGTCATCAATGCCGCAGAGAAATGCACGGCGGACGCAGCGCTGCACGCAATGATATGCGCCGGAAGCGCCTACTGGCATCAGTTGCGATCTGGGCTGGGTCATGGGCGTGATGCTGCCCTGTTGCTTCAGTCATTGTTATCGGATTTTTCTGAATCTGCTGTAGGAAATCTCTGATAATTGGGTGTCCCCATTAAAGTTCCATTGTGGGTGTCCCGAACGCGCCGCCGAACGCGCCGAACCGAAAAAATCGCCGAAAAGATAAAATCGCCGAAAAGATCTCCCGAAAAAGTCCAGCCCCATAGCACTTCAACCTTTGTGGGTGTCCCGGAAAAAATTCCGCTCTGGCTGAAATTCCCCATCGACAACGAAACAGGAACGAAACCATGCAGCAATTAGCCTTGTTGCACTTTAAGCTTGAAACCGCTCTGGTATGTCTGTGGCATGCAGCACCTTCGTTCTCAAAATGGCGTTGCACTTCACTCTAGAGATCGTCTCATCAAGAGAGCGATACATTAGGGGTCACTTGATGAAAAGCAAACCGCTCCCCACTCCATGCACCACCCAGAACACTACCGCCCGATCATCGACTTCCTCATCCGCATCGGCGTGCCGATCGCCGAGATGCCGTTGCCCGACGATACGTTCTTGCCCGGTATCGCGCTGCAAGCGGGCCGATTGCTGGTCGATCCCGACAAACTGCTCTGGCCGGGAGATTTGCTGCACGAGGCGGGCCATATCGCGGTGCTGCCTTCGGTGCTGCGGTCGCGGCTGAACGATGATTTGTCCGACGACATCGACGCCGCATTCGCGAGCGAGGCGGAGGCGATGGCATGGGCGTATGCGGCGGCGATGGAGGTCGGGCTGCCGTTGAATGCGCTGATCCATGAAGGCGGTTACAAGGGGCGCTCGGTGGAGGTGCTGTCGATGTACAGCTTCGGTATCTATCCGGGTCTGCGCGGGCTATGCGAGACGGGGATGGCGGCCGCACCGGGCTTTACGCCGGACTGCGGCGATGTCCGCTATCCGCGGATGCTGGCATGGCTGCGAGATTGACAACACAACCGACGGCACGACCGACGACGTGATCGACGCGATCGATTCGTCCCGCCAATCGCGTCGGCCCGATTGCATCAGCGCTCACAACTCCGCCGAATCCCGTCGCCCCGTCTCGTCTGCCATGTATGGCTGTCCGTCGGCCCCTGAACGAGCACCGCCCCGCTATCCACAACCAGGCTGGCTTGGGCTAGGCTAGCCGACTTTGTACCCAGCGGATGCCGTTCATCGACGCGCGACCGGAGGGCCGCCGCCAGTGTGCGCACGACACCGTAAGAGGGACCGCCTTGACCATCGCATCGACGACCGACCTCGCGCCGGACGCACGCCGCCACCGCGCCCTCTTCCTCACGACGATCTGCACCGGCTCGTTGTTGCTGTTCCTGGTGCAGCCGATGATCGCGCGCATGGTGCTGCCGCGTCTGGGCGGCACGCCGTCGGTGTGGAACTCCGCGATGTTGGTGTATCAGGCGCTGCTGCTGGCCGGCTATGCCTATGCGCACTGGCTCGGCCGCTTCGCGCCGCGTCGCCAGGCGACGATCCACATCGCCATGTTCTGCGTCGCTGCCCTGACCTTACCCATCGCCCTGAGTAGCGCGCAGCCCAGCAGCGATAGCAATCCTGTGCTGTGGGTGCCGTGGCTGCTGTTGACCTCGATCGGCCCACTGTTTTTCGTCGTCTCCGCGCAAGCGCCGCTGATGCAGCGCTGGTTCGCGCTGTCCGGCGGCGATGACCCGTATCCGCTGTATGCGGCCTCGAATCTAGGCAGCTTCACCGGCCTGCTCGCCTACCCGCTCATCGTCGAACCGCTGATGAAAACCGGGGCACAGAGTCTGTTGTGGTCGGTCGGCTACGTCGTGGTGGCGCTGCTGTCGTTGCTCTGCGCATTACGTCTGCCGCGCACAGCCATCGCAGCCCCTACGCAAACGGCGACCACGCCTACCCCCGATTGGCGCATGAATCTGCGTTGGATCGCACTCGCGGCCATCGCCTCAGGCTTGATGCTGTCCACATCGCTGCATTTGACCACCGACATCGCCGCGATGCCCTTGCTCTGGGTCATTCCATTGGGCCTGTATTTGTTGAGCTTCTCGGTGGCGTTCGCCGAGAATCGCGCTTTGCCCGAACTGATCGCCAAAGTCGCGCCGATTTCGCTGCTATTCGCCGGCTTCACCACCTTCATCGGCAGCGGCGCTTCGCCGCACGGTGCAGCGCTACTGGTCGTCGGCAATCTGTTCGTGGTCGCATGCGTGTTGCATTCACGCATGTTCGAATTGCGGCCGGCACCCGAACATCTGACCCGCTTCTACCTCGCGATGTCGATCGGCGGCGTGATCGGCGGGATTTTCTGCGCATTGCTGGCGCCGCTGATCTTCGATTGGACCTATGAACATCCGATCCTATTGATTGCAGCCGCACTTGCGATCGGTCATCGACCATTGTTCCGCAGCGCGGAAACGTTCTGGAACCGCTATGGCAGCGCGCGCACGCTGACGATCGTCGTGCTGTTGGCGCTGCTCGCGCTGTCGTCGATCAGCGAGGGCCATCTGTTCGCGCCGCCGCCGTACGCGGTGCAGATTCTGATCGCGATCGCGATCGCGCTGTTCGGCGCATTCTGCTGCGGCAATCGCGTGCTGTTCGCAGGGGCGCTCGCCGCCACCATGCTGAGCATGAGCGGTTGGAAAACGCTGGAGCAGACGATGACCGAGGGCCAAATGACGCGCAGCTACTTCGGTATCAACTCGGTCGAACCCATCGGCGACTTCGCCGTCGCTCTGGTTCACGGCACCACCATCCATGGCGTGCAATTGCGCAATCCGGCGTTGCGCTACGTGCCGCCGACCTACTACACCCACAGCTCGGGCATCGGCCTGACCATGTCGGCGGTGCCGGCGTTATTCGGCGAGAAGGCGCGTATCGGCGTGATGGGCTTAGGCGCCGGCGCGCTGACCTGTTTCGCGAAGCCCGGGCAAGACTGGCGGTTTTACGAAATCGATCCTGCAGTCGAAGCCATCGCTCGCAATCCTGAGCATTTCACGTTCATTTCGCACTGCAGACCGGACATGAAGATTGTGATCGGCGACGCGCGGCTGACGATCGCCGCCGAACCCGCGAACAGCGCCGATCTGCTGGTGATGGATGCGTTCACCTCGGACTCGGTGCCGATTCATCTGCTGACCGAAGAAGCCTTCGCTACCTATCGCCGCCATCTCGCGCCGAACGGGCTGCTGGCGTTTCATATTTCCAATCGTTTTCTCGATCTGAAACCGGTGCTCGCAGCCGCTGCCGAAGCCGGCTGGACCGCGCGACTGCGTAGAACGAAAACACCGGATGCGGACGAACGCGCGCTGTATTTCGCGCCCTCCGATTGGGTGGTGTTGTCGCCCGATCCGAAAACGATCGCGGCGCTCGAACAAGCCACCGGGCCAGAGAACTGGACCACCTTGCCGAAAACAGAGGGCTTCGAACGCTGGACCGACAATTACGGTTCGATCCTGCCCTTGGTGATCGCACGTTTCAGGAATAACGACGACTGAGTAGAACGTGTTGCGTCAGATGCGACGCGATGCTTGAGCATTAGGCAACGCTGACTTAATCAGCGTTGCCTAAATCGCCGGCCATCGGCGCGAATCGCGCCCTAAACCGATCGCGCAACATGTTCTTCTGCACCTTGCCCATGGTGTTGCGCGGCAGTTCGGCGACGATCTCCAGCGCCTTCGGCTGTTTGTAGCGCGCGAGTCGATCGCGCAGCACGACATCGATGGCAGCAAGATCGAGCGCGACACCAGACTGCGCCACCAGCACCGCGACCACAGCTTCGCCAAAATCCGGATGCGGCACACCGATCACCGCAGATTCGAGCACGCCGGGCTGTTCGTCGAGCAGCAGTTCGAGTTCTTTCGGATAGACATTGAAACCGCCGGTGATGATGAGGTCTTTCTGGCGGCCAACGAGAGTGAGATAGCCGTCGTCGCTGAAGCAGCCGAGGTCGCCGGTGATGAAGAAGCCGTTGTCGCGAAACTCGTCTCGGGTTTTGTCGGGCATGCGCCAATAGCCCTTGAACACGTTGGGGCCGCGCACTTCGACCACGCCGGTCTCGCCTGCGGGCAGCCGCGCGCCGGTCGCGGGATCGGCCACGATCAGCTCCACGCCCGGCAGCGGCAGGCCGACGGTTCCAGCGCGGCGCTCGCCATCGTAGGGGTTCGAGGTGTTCATATTGGTTTCGGTCATGCCATAGCGTTCGAGGATGCGATGGCCGGTACGGGCCTCGAACGCAACATGGGTGTCCGCAAGCAAGGGCGCGGACCCGGACACGAACAGACGCATGCCCTGGCACAGCGCGCGGTCGAAGTGCGGAGCTTCGAGCAGCCGGGTGTAGAACGTCGGGACACCCATTAACACGGTCGCGCGAGGCAGCAGGCGCAGCACCGCGTCGAGATCGAAGCCCGGCAGAAACAGCATCGACGCACCGCTGAGCAGGCTCACATTGGTCGCGACGAACAGCCCGTGGGTGTGAAAGATCGGCAGCGCATGCAGCAACACATCATTCGGCGCGAACCGCCACTCGCGCGCCAGCGCCTCGGCGTTCGACAGCAGATTGCCGTGGGTGAGCATCGCGCCTTTCGAGCGCCCGGTGGTGCCCGAGGTGTACAGCAGCGCGGCTAGATCGTCTTCATCGCGGTCTTCGACGACGCATGCATCCGCCTGCATATCGCACAGATCGCGGAACGAGCCGCGCCCATTCGCAGCCAGCGTCAGCAGTTGTGCGCCATACGCCAACGCGACCGGCGTCAGCGCATCGGCACGCGCGGGATCGACCAGCAGCAGCGTCGGCTCGGCATCGCCGACGAAGTAATCCACCTCAGCTGCGGTGTAAGCGGTATTGAGCGGCAGGAACACTGCGCCAGCCGCGACCGTTGCGCCGTAGACCGCGAGGGTTTCCGGTGTCTTTGCGATCTGCACCGCGACCCGATCTCCTGCGCGCACGCCCTGCGCACGCAGCGCGCCCGCGGCGCGATGGACCATCGCCAAGAATTCGACGCCTGAAATCGCCGCGCCATTGGCGAGCATCAGCAGCGAATCGTGGCGGTCGGATAGCGGGGCGAACAATCGGTGGTACAGCGGATTCGGCATGGCGGCGCTCGAGTTGGAGTCGTTTGATTGCGGCAGGGCGGTAGGGCTTGACTGATTGGAGCTGACAGATCGGGGACAGCGCACACGGTTCGCGGTTCGCGATGCGCAAAGACTCAAGGACAATGCTAACCGGAGTTTCACGCTAGGATTACGTTTGAGCTTTCGGTGCCGAATTCGCCGCGCCGCGATCGCTCGCCCCTCCCAACTCCGCCAAGGACTGCATATGTCGATCGTTTCGCGCCTGTTTCCCCGTTTGCATCCGTCGCTTCCGCAGAACGATTCCGCCTCTGGGCGACGTCAGCGCCAGAAGCAGCTGATAGAAGCCCAGCAGACGTATCGCTGGACCGATCAGATGCCGAACGTAAAGGGCGTGCCGATGGCGGCATCGGTGCCATCGGCCGATGAACCGAGCCTGCCATGGCTGCTGCTGGTCGCCGAAACGGGATTGAAACTCGCCGAAAATTTTTTGGTGGTGAAGCTGGAGAACGGCAAACAGAAAGGCCTCGCCGAGAATGCCTCGGCGCAAACGCGTCTGGCCGAAGTGCGCAGCCGGCTCGCTGCGACCCAGGCGCTGAAACTCAGTCATCCTGACGAAGCGTTGACCGGCATCGCGGAAGAGGTCGTCTCGGCTGCGAAGCATATCGCCGTGCAACATGCCGACTCATTCGAAGATTTGCTCACTGACTTTACCCAGCTCGTCGCGGAATTCGAGCATGAGACCAGCCAGGGCGATACCCTGGCCGACTACGAGGCGCTGTTCAAGACACTTCCACTGCCGACGATCGCGCACGAGTTCATGGACGATGCCAGCTTCGCGCGCTACCGCGTCGCCGGGCCGAATCCGATGTTGATTCGTGGCATCGATGCATTGCCCATAACGTTACCGCTGAGCGATGCGCAGTATCGCGAGGTGATGGGTGCGGGCGATAGTTTGGCCTCCGCGCTAAGCGAACATCGCGTCTACCTGCTCGATTATAAGGAACTCGACTACCTCGCTGCAGTGCCCGGTCAAACCGACGGAAAGACCAAGCGCGTGTTCGCGCCGATCGCGCTGTTCGCAATTCCCAAAGGCGGCAAACAGATCGTGCCCGTCGCCATCCAGTGCGGACAAGATGCGACGAAACATCCGCTGTTCTTTCCCGCAGCGCAGGGCAGCGCACTGGGCTGGGGCTGGCAGATGGCGAAGACCGTGGTGCAAGTGGCCGAATGCAATTACCACGAACTGTTCGTGCATCTGGCGCGCACGCATTTGGTGATGGAAGCGTTCGCGGTCGCGACCCATCGCTGCCTCGCCGATAATCACCCGATCAATATTCTGCTGGTGCCGCATTGCATCGGCACACTGTTCATCAATAACGCGGCGGCGAGTCATCTGATCTCGCCCGGCAGCCCGATCGATCATTTTTTTGGTGCGCCGATCGAACGCTCGCAGCAAGCCGCCGGCACCGACCGGCTCGGATTCGATTTTTACGCGAGCATGCTACCGAACGATCTCGCCGCCCGCCGCGTCGATAATCCTGCGCATTTTCCTGACTATCCGTATCGCGACGATGCGCTGTTGGTCTGGGCAGCGATCAAACAATGGGTGCACGATTATGTCGGCGTGTACTACCCGGACGACGCGGCCGTGACTGGCGATACCGAACTCGCCGCGTGGGCCGCATCGCTGATCGCCGACGGCAAACTCAAAGGCTTCACGCCGATCGCGAGCCGCGAGCAACTCATTGACGTATTGACGATGGCGATCTTCATCGCCACCGCGCAGCATTCCGCGGTGAATTTCCCGCAGAAGCCGCTGATGACTTACGTGCCCGCGATCACCGGAGCCGGCTGGCAGGACGCGCCCGCGACCCAGAGCGGCCACAGCGAACAGCAGTGGTTAGCGATGTTCTCGCCGATCAACTATGCATTGGAACAATTGAATGTCCTGCATCTGCTGGGCTCGGTGCATTTCCGCGCGCTTGGCGACTACCGCAGCAATGATATTCCGTATCTGCAATGGTTCGAGGATCATGCGATCACGAAAAGCGATGGGCCATTGAAGCGCTTCCAACACGCGCTGCGCGAGGTGCAGACGCAAATCGAAGCGCGCAATACCACCCGCATCCCCTACGGCTTTTTGCTGCCGAATGGGATTCCGAATAGCATCAACATCTGATTACATGATCATCGAGATTCGGCGGGCGCTGTCGCGTCCGTCGCTTCCAACAAGCAGCATCTCGCATACAGCGCGTGTAGCAGCGATACGGCTTTACGGGTTTGGCGCAACCGGATTCTTCATCGAACAACCAAGCATCGGCGTGACCGCGTGAGATTTTTTTGAACCTCAACCAGCCTTAATCGTCTTGGATGAGCATCAGCGCCTCAACTGCGTGTAAAGGCCCGCTGAGGCGCCGTGTCCGGGTGATACGACCGGGTGATACGACGCTGTCTCGCTGGGCGCAATCCATGCGAATATAGTGCATGGACAAAACCTTCGACATCATCATCTTCGGCGCCACCGGCTTCACCGGGCGGCTGGTCGCCGAGTATCTCAACGCGACCTACGGCGTCGGCGGTACAGTGCGCTGGGCCATGGCCGGCCGCAGCGCCACCAAACTGGCCGAAATCCGCGATGCGCTGAGCATCGACCCGGCCTTGCCGCTGCTGGTCGCCGACGCTAACGACGCCGAGGCGTTAGCCAATCTCGTCAAGCAAACGCATGTAGTGCTGACCACGGTTGGCCCGTACCAAAAATACGGCGAACCGCTGATCCGCGCCTGCGCCGCCGCCGGTACCGATTACGTCGATCTCTGCGGCGAACCGGGGTGGATGGCGAAGATGATTCCGGAACTGCAGCCGGTCGCGCAAGCCAGCGGCGCGCGGATTGTATTTTCCTGCGGCTTCGATTCGATTCCGTTCGATCTCGGCGTGGTCTACGCGCAGCACGAAGCACAGCAGCGCCTCGGCGCGCCGCTGGTGCGCGTGCACGGCCGCGTGAAAGTCATGAAGGGCACGTTCTCCGGCGGCACGGTGGCGAGCATGCTGGCGACGATGGAAGCGATCGGCCGCGAACCGAGCTTGAAACGCACCCTGTTCGATCCTTTCGCGCTGACGCCGGGCTTCAAGGGCGCGCGCCAGCCGAACGATCATGTCGCCGAATTCGATGCGCTCGCGCAGTCGTGGACGGCGCCGTTCGTGATGGCGACCATCAATACCAAGAACGTGCATCGCAGCCACTTTTTGCTGGGGCGTCCTTGGGGCAAAGACTTTGTCTACAGCGAACGCATGCTCACCGGCGACGGCGCCAAAGGCGAGTCGCGCGCCAAAAAGATGCTGCGCCAATCGAAGATCCAAAACACCCTGCTGGCATTCGCGCCGACCCGCGCCCTGCTCCGCCGCTTCGCGCTGCCCAAACCCGGCGAAGGCCCGAACAAAGACCAGCGCGAAAAAGGCCGCTATGAAGTGCTGTTCTTCGGCGAAACCGCCGATGGTAAAAAGCTTACCGCCAGCGTGGCCGGCGACCGCGACCCGGGCTACGGCTCAACCTGCAAAATGATCGCCGAAGCCGCGCTGTGCTTAGTGCGCGATGTCGATCGCACTGCGACGCCTGGTGGCGTCTGGACGCCAGGTGCGGCGATGGGGATGACTTTGGTGAAGCGATTGCAGGAAAAAGCGGGATTGACGTTCAGCCCGTTCGACCGCTGACGCAACTGCTTACGCGCTCGCTTCACCTGCCTTCTATTGTCTTAAGGAACCTCTGATGCACTCAGAGGTTCCAAACGCCGCGGAGGGCGGTCTTCGCGTATGAGGCGCGAAGCCCTCTGATCACAGGCTGATACAGCCTGAATATCGCGAACAATATTGAATATCGACTAGGTGCCAGTTCGATGCCCAACAATGATAGACAAAGCGCGTACCGTCGCCGCGCCAACTGAAGTCGTCGACATACCCGATTCCGCCTTCATTTTCAGGGCCGCAGGCATAGGATGGATTTGCCGCTGCAGAACCACTGAAGCTCATGCCTAGCGCAAAAACGACAGCGCAAGACCCCACAAGAATGCTGCTTTTCATCTCTGATCTCCTGATCTTAGTTGTGGTGACGCAACTTGCACGCGCACGGACGCGCATGATTGATCGACATTGGCGCCCGTGCGCGCCGTCCATTGAATATAGTCGCTTCGGCCTCGTTGCGGACGTTGCCATGCTGCGGATTTCCATTCTGCAATTACCGATCTAAAGCCGTCTTTCAGTCACTTCATATCAAACGCAATCTGCCGTCATCAGCGCATCGACGATCACTCAGAAACACAAGCCACAGATACCGTCGTTGCAATGACCCCATTGGGATCGTCACCACTGGTGGACACCGCGTGTACGGGGAGGACGTATCAACGATGCCAATGGGCTGACGACCAAACCGGCGGGAATGTGGATTTCATACCAAGGGATCCATAAGCCATACGAATTGCCTTCGATCAGCCAGCAACGACAGAAACGAGATGCAGCCCAATATGGCGCGTTCGTTGCGCGACCATAGCAGCAATGGGTCCATTCGTATTGACTTCTAGCACTGCAAAAAGCAAAGCGAGTTGATCGCCTTCACAATCTTACGCATTGATGCCGTCGATATAGGGAGTTGTTTCACATACGGTTGTGCTTCATGTTTTCAAACGCATCGCCTCTCGCAATGTGGAGATAGACTAACGTTCTATGCCATTCTCTAAGAGGGTGTTTACAAAAATAGTAAACTACGCCCCATCCAATGACCGGTAGGATCAAGATGGGCCGCCCCTTCAAGCTTCAAGCCGAGCATGAAACCGTGCTCACACAGATCGTCGAGTCAGACCCGACCGCCACGC
>JANMGT010000039.1:0-56446 GCA_031374725.1 Lysobacteraceae bacterium
CGGCACTGCGTCCTCGTTCGGTCGTGGATGGACATCCATTCCCTCTCTCCTCCTTGTGCCGCGCGTTCTGGGGCGCAACCCGGAGTATGCGGAGATCGTAAACAGGCTCTAAGCGCACGTCGAGACCGAAATCGCGCAGGCGCAGCACGTCGCTGCCAGCATCGTGGATCTTTTGATCGTCGCTGAGAATCCGCACCGTCAAACCACGCCGATACGCGTCGATCAGCGCAACGCATAAGCGGTCGTCGGAAATCGTGTACACGCAAACGTCGATCGAGCGCTTCGCGGCGAGGCAGAGCTCGCGCAGCTTGCGCAGACAATCTTCGCCTGGCGCGAAGTACGCATCGGCTTGGACCGGCGACGGATCGGCGCTGGTGTCGAGCGTCTTCACGACCTGCTCTAGCCAGCGCAGCAGGGTCAGCGGCGCTGGATCAGACTGCACTGGAACGGGCTGCACTGGATCGGGCTGCGCTGGATCGGACTGCATTGGATCGGGCTGCGCCCAGCGTTCGCGCACCAGATCGAACGCGCGATTGCGCAGATAGCGCACGCGGTCGCGGCTGAGGCTGCTTCCAAGCTCGCGCAATTCGAGTTTCTCGTCGTCGTCGAGCACAGCGTCGTCCGCGCTCTCGCGCAGCAGACGGTCGAGTTCCGCGAAATCGATCATGGCACTTTCATCCTGCAACGTCATCGCGGCGTCTTGCCCAAGATGCGATCGGAAAATTCATCCAAGGCCTGCTTCAGCTGCTCCTCGCGCAGCGAAGCGGCGAGCGCAGGACCTTCAGACGACGCCGCACGGCCACGCTTGCCGGATGTCGATGCCGCGGGCGGCACGCTCTGCATCGCGGCAGTCTGCGCGCCGATCCTCTGGGCAAGTAGGGCCAGCACCTGCTGCAGTTGCAGTTGCTGATCGGCATGGCGCGCGAACCACTCGGGCAGCGCTGCTGATGCAGGCATCGCTGTTGATGTAAAGCTGTCAACCTCGCTGCCTGCGATGTCGCCGCTGCGCGACTCGGGCCGCTGCTCCGACAAACGCTCCAGCGCCGCGAGAATCTGCGGCCAGGGCGCGTCGCTTTCGCTGCGCTCGACCGACAACGCTGCTTGCGCAGATGACGTGTCCAGCGGTCTGTCTAGCGCACGCACGCCTTCGACCAGATCGTTGAGCTGCGCGACCACGCGTTGACCGACATCGGCATCGCCGCCGCCTATCGCTTTATTGCGCATGAAATCGCGCTTAATCTGAGCCCAGCGCGCGAATTGTTCCTCGCTCAACGCGCCGCGCAGTTCGGCAAGCTTCAGCAGATTCTCCTCAGCGCCGGTGGTGAGCAACTGCGCCTCGCCGACGTAATGGTCGGCGATCATCTGCTGCAACTCGGCGGCGTTCATCACCGGCGAAATCTTCTCGGCCAGCTTATTCATATTGCGATAGCTGCCCTGCAATTTAAACGCCGGCTCGGTGCGGTACTGGTCGGCCTGCGCGGCGCTGGCGATGTATTGCTGATTGACGCGATAGACCACATCGCGCATCTGCATCAGCCGTTCCAATGTGGCCGTGATTTCGCTGATCTCAGCTCCGCTGTAGGCGTGACTCAGCGCGTTCGCAGAGAACGGTTTGCCCTCGATTTTTTCGACCAAGCGATACAGGTCGGACAATTCGCGCGTCGCCAGCGGCGCCAACACCGGGTTCGACGTCAAACAGTTCTCGATGTAGCTGAGTTTGAACGATGTTTCCATGCCGCCCAGCACGTCGCCAAGGTTGTAAATGTCGGCGCGGTTGGCAAGCATATCCGGGATCTTGAACACTTCGCCGGACTCGGTGTACGGGTTGCCCGCCATCGCGATGCAGAACTTCTTACCGCGCAGATCGTACGTGCGGGTGCGCCCCTCCCACACGCCCTCGATTCTGCGAGTGCCATCGCATAGCGAAATGAATTTCTGCAGAAACTCCGGGTGCGTATGCTGAATGTCATCGATATACAGCATCACGTTGTTGCCCATCTCCAGCGCGAGATTGAGTTTCTCCAACTCGCGTTTCGACGTGGCGTCGGGCGCCTGCGCGGGATCGAGCGAGCGCACCTCATGTCCGAGCGCGGGGCCGTTGATCTTCATGAAAATCAGGCCCAACCGGTGCGCCACGTATTCCATCAGCGTGGTCTTGCCGTAGCCGGGCGGCGAGATCAGCATCAGCAGGCCCATCAGGTCGCTGCGCTTGTTCTCGCCGACGGTGCCCATCTGTTTCGCGAGATTATCGCCAATCACCGGCAGATATACATCGTTGATCAGTTTGTTGCGCACGAACGAGGTGAGCGGCCGCGGCTTGAACTCCGACAGTCGCAACGCGTCGCGCTCGCGCGCGACCAGCGCTTGACGCAGGCTTTGGCAGCGACGCACCTGCGGCAGGAACTGTTCGCGATGCCGACGTAATCGCTCGCCGAGATCATCGACGCTGAGCGACATCGCTCCTGCGGCGATGCGCGGATGTTCGCCAAGCAGGCCGTCGATCTGCACGCGCAGATCGACTTCAGCGACACGGCTCAATGCATCGTCGCCGATCAACAGCAGCGCGACCGCTTCGGGCACGTAGTCGGCCAACGCGACGTGCGCGGGGTCCGCAGTGGCGGCGGTGGTCATCGCTTCGAGCCATTGCGCGGCAAGCCGCCAGCGTGCGCCAACGTTCTCGCGTCGCGCAGTCAGTGACGCCTGCAAATCGTCCCAGAGTCGTTCGGCGGTGAGCCGCTGGCGCAAAGCATCGAACAATTGGCGTGCGTATTTGCTGTAGACGAACGGTTGACGCGGTGCGGCGAGCACGGCGATCAAATAATCGGCCGCAGGTGCGCACAACGCGGCATCGATAGGCAGTGCATTCGCTTCAGCTTCAGCAGACATCGCTGCAGCGATGTCGTTGCGCAGACTTGCAAGACCGCCACGATGCGCGAACACGCGATCGATGCCTTGCGCACTTTGCGCGCGATCGATCCAGAACGCCGCTTCGGAACGCTCGCGCATGAGCGTCCAGAACACGCTCGCCCACGCACGCGCCGCTGGCGCATGCGCAAGCAGGCCGGCGCTGTCGCGCAGCGGCAGCAGCGCTACCAGTATCCGCGCGGCATCGTGGTCATGAATGCCCTTTTCGTAGCCTTCGCGATAGCGCGGCGCGGCGAAATCGCGCAGCGTGCGGGTCAGTTGCTCCGGCTGTTTCGCCTGTTGCCGCAGGACATCCAAACTCAGACCGTCGGCATTGCGCTCCGCAGCCGATAGCACTTCGCCGAGCAGATACTCGCCGCGATACAACTGCGGCGATTCCGATTCCAAAGTAATCTGCCAGAATTCGCGCAGCGCATCGAGTTCTGCGTCGCGCACCGGCGCGAAAAAATCGGTGCCGGTGAGATGCAGACTCAGGCCATTGCCGCGCGGCAGCACGGTGAGATCGAGTTCCTGAGTGTTGACGCTGAAACGATGCCGCAGTCCGAGCTTGATGACATCGCCGCCGGCCTCGAACAGTTCGCTGCGGTCGCGCAACGCGCGCACGGCTTGGTCGCGCACGCCCTTGAGCCGCGACTCGACATCGTCGGCCTTCACGCTGTCCTTCAGCGCGCGCAGGCGTTCGGCCAGATCGCGCAGCTTGAGGATCAGCGGGTCGCCTGCGAAGAACGCATTGAGCTCGTCGATACTCGCGATGCGCGCGGTGCGCCGGCTCAAGCCTTCGAGAATGCGCGCCGCCGCATCCGCCAGCGATTGGGTTTTGCGCTGCCGCTCATCCAATAGCGTCTGCTTGTAGGCTTCGAACGTCTCCAGCAGTTCGTCGCGCTTGGCGACGATGTCGCCAAGAAACTGCTCGTGCTCGCCGAACTGGCTTTCGAGTTCTTCCAATTGCACCATCAGCCGCGAGAGTTCTTGATCGCAGCGCTCGGGATCGCGCGCCGCCGAGAGCGCACTGGTGATGCTCTGCCCAAACAGCGTGAACTGCGCGCCGAACTGCGCGACCGCCTCGCCAGTACCTAGTGTTTTGCGCCGCTGTTCGGCGCGGGCTTTCGCCTGATTGAGCTTGGCATAGATTTCGGAAATGGTTTCGACGATGCGCGTGCGCTGGGTCGCATCGTCCACGCGCAGCGTCGCCATTAGCTGGGACAGCACATCCAGATCGGCGGACAGCGTCTGCATCTGCTGCAGCGGTTCTTGCAACGCAGCGACGCTGTTGGCCTTCTGCGCCAACGCATCAAGCACGCCGACGCGCTCCGCATACGGGTGCAGCGCCTTATCGCCTGCCAGAAAATCGCCGGTCGCAGCGCCGGTGTTGGCCTGCGCTGCCAACAGTTCCGCTTCCATCGCATCGATCGCGGCGACATCGACATAGCGATACTCCCGAATCGTGAGCAAACGCCCGCGCTGGGCGACGATCGCATTCAGCGCATCGACGCAGTCCTGAACGCGTTCCCAGTTCTCTGGATAAAGACTGCCGAGCAGCGCCTTCTGACGCTCGGTCGCATCGCGCATCGCATCGGCTGTTTGTTTGCGGATACTTTCGACTTTTTCGTATTCGTCCAGTACCGCTTCGCTGCTCGCGACGATCTCGCGCAGCAGCGGCGCCAGCTCGACGCAGTGGCGGTCTTCGATCCAATGGTATTGATCGAACAACCGACGCGTCGTTTGGGTCAGCAATTGATAGCGCTGCGCGGAGGCGTCGCCGCCGTCGATCTCGCGCGCCAGACTCAGCAAGTCTGAGATACCGCGCACCAGATCGGGATTACCGATCCGGCCCATAAAGGTATTGCCCGGCGGCTGGCGCACGGCGTAATCGTCGAACGCGAACGGCGTTTGCCATACTTGCATCGGATGGATGCGCGTGGGCTCATTGTTTTGCGCGCTGAAAATCACCATCCGCCCATCTTCGAGCCGCGCATAGCCGTGGCCGATCACCGGCGGCTGCATGCCGCGTTGGATCATGTTGTAAACGAACAACGCGATCTTGCCATCAAGTGGTTCGTAGAACAGGTACAGCACATCCTCGCCATTCGGCGATCGGATCGTGCGTTTGAAGCGCATGCCCTGCACCGCTTGGTCGAACGTGCGCGTCTCGCCGTTCTGCAGCATATAGCCGCCGGGAAAGACGATGCCGTGATCCTCCGGCAACTGCACGCAGGCCTGACCGATCGCGTCGATGCGATGGACCTTGCGCGACAGCGTGTTGTAGACCAAATGCCGCCACGCGCTTTCGCGATACGGCAACACACGCAGCAAAATTAAGCTACCGACGCGGGCATAGTCGATTTGCGCATCGTCGAGCGATTGGGTTTGATCCTCCACCGGTTCGCGATAAATGCCGAGCCCGTCTTCGGTATTGTTCTCGATCTTGACCGTAAGATCGCCGCCCAGCGTCTCCACGAACACGGTATCGAGGATGTTCAGATGCGGATGCCGGCCGTTAACAGCCATCTCGCGCGTGGCGCGCGTCCACTCGAAATCGTACGGCGCCGGCAGCGCGATATCGCGCTCGCCGCGATTGTCGATGTAGCGGACGCCTAAACTGCTCGATCCACCGCCGTTCTCGATTTGCCAGCGAAACACGCGGATATCGTCGATCCGCTCGCCGATTTGAAAACTCGCCAGCAATTTGCCGTCGCGCACCACCAACTGCAGCAGACGCGTGTTCTTGTAATAGGCGTGGAGCTCGGTGAACTCTTTGACGAAGGCGGCATCGCCGAGAAAGCTCGTTGCCGCATCGACCGGGGTCACGTCGTAGCCTTCCGGCCCTTCGATCAGCTTATACAGCGAAAAGATATCCTCGATCCGCGTTGCTTTTTTCAAGCCGATGAAGACGTTGTAGCCGAACAGCAGGCAGTCGCCGACTTGCACGATGTCGCGCGCAACGCAGTTGTTCTCGCTGCGAATGCGCAGACGGCCGACCACCTCCATCCTGCTGCTGCCGAATTCCTGCAGCCGCTGCGCGTTGAGCGCTTCGGCGATAGCGCGCAGTTGCCCGCCTTGATCGTTGAGACGACGGCGCAGGACTTCGTAGGCGCCGCCTTCGGCGACGGCTTTGTCGAGCAAACTGACGAGCTCGTTGGCCGTTGCGCTTGTTTGCGTATTTTCCGTCATTTACGTGGTCGCTATCATTGTGATTACTGTCCAGCCCAGCCTAACCCGCTATCACTCGCGTTCGGCATGCACCTGAGGTACTGCGTCAATCACTGCTTCAAATGAAAACCCCGTGCTTCTTAGCGAATGCGATTGTCATCCGCTAGCGGGGATAGTGGTAATTATTGCAAAGCAAAGGCACACCGCGATAATAAGCATCAGCATCGGTACTTTATTCGCCGTGAAATTCTTGCCGCCGTAGTACATCGCATAGGGCCAGAAAAATACGCATATCACACCAGGCAACATTCCATTTCGATTAAACGCATTGATCGTGATCCAGCTAATACTTATTAAAATAGTGATGGCTGCAATGATGGATACAACAATTACCGCAATTTCGTTCGCCGCCAATTCGTGTGAGGCATCGCTCTTGTAGGAATGAAGCACCAGGTGAACGAGTCCGATAGCGACACCGCCAGCGAACAATGTGATTGGCGCCCTGTTTTGATTGAACCGTTTTACTGCGTAATACGCCAGATAAGGGAAGAAGATCAAGCCCATTAGCCCTGTCGCCGTACCATCGTTCTTAAATGCGTTGAAACACACCCAAAAGACACCTCCAGATATCAATAGGTAGTACACGATCACTATCAGAACTTCCATAAATACACCCCTTCACGTCTTAAATGACTCTTTGCCTTGGCGACGCCGACAACGGTGTCGCAGTGATTTTTTACGCGTCTTCCGCTTCTTCAACCGGCTTCGCGGCAGACTTACCGCCGCCACCCTGCATCGACAGCAGTTTCTGCAGCACTTCCTGCACGATCGGGCTCTTGCCGGCGATGCCTTCCACCGCCTTGCCCACCGATAGCGCTTTGGCGAACGAATCGAAGAACGCGCCTTCGCCGCCGACGATGTCGATATTGGCTTTCGACAGCGCCGCCGACAGCACATCGGCCTGTTCGCGCGCGATCTGCTTGTTGGCTTCGATTGAGGCCATCGCCTGCTCGAAGCCTTTTTCCAACTGCATGCGAAACTCTTCGTGTACGCGCGCCTGATCGCTCATCTCGCCTAAGGCGGCGAACTTCTCGGTCAGACCTTCCGCTTCCGAACGATACTTCTCGCGCATCACTTCGGCCTGCGAGAAGCCCACATCCTTGATGACCTTGGCCTCGACCACGCCCTTGTCCTGCGTGCCTCTGGCTTCGGCGGCCATGGTTTCGGCGACGACGCGCGCTTTCGCCATGCCTTCTTTTTCCAGCGCAACAGCGGTGATTTCGCGCACGCGTGCGTCGGCAAGACCCGGCGCAGCACGCTCGGCTTCGATACCTTCTGCCATCCGCTTCTTGGCTTCGGCGTTCTTACCCGCTGCTTCCAGTTCGGCTTGCGCGATCACGGTCAATTCCACCGCTCTGTGCTTCGACGCGGTTTCATCAGCTTCGGCCTGCTTCACCTGACGTACCATCTCTTCTTCGGCCTTGGCCTGCGCCGACAAAATCTTGACCTGTTTCTGGCGGTCCGCTTCGGACACCTGACGCACTTCTTTGATGCGCTCCTCTTCTTGGGCAACGGACTTCTCCACCACGATGCGTTCGCGAATGACGTTGGCGATGTCCTTGCGCTGCACTTCCAGCGCCTTTTCCTTGTCGATCCGCTGCAACTCGACTTCGCGCTCGCGCGAGACGATTTCCAAATCCTTGGCGCGATGCACTTTTTCGACCTCGATCACCACCGCGCGCTGGCGATTCTGCTCGGCCACTTCGACTTCGCGCATGCGGTTCTGCTCGCGTATGTCCAGCGTTTCCTGCGTGGTGATGCGCGCCTGCTCGGATTTCAATCGCTCTTCTTGCTGCACTTTCGCAGTTTCGGCTTCTTCACGCGCCTGGATCGTCGCGATCTCGCGCTTCTGCCGCGCCTCGGCATCGGCCTGCTGGCGCTCAAGTGCGAGCATTGCCTCGCGGGTCTCGACGTTTTTCTTGGTGATCGCCAATTGTTCGTTGCGCTCCAACTCGTTGGTGATGACGTTCTGCGCAGCGGTCAGTTCGGTGATCTTGCGGATGCCTTCGGCGTCGAGAATATTGCTCGGGTCGAGCGACGACTTCGGCGTTTGCTCCAGATAGTCGATCGCCACGTCTTCCAACACATAGCCGTTGAGGTCGTTACCAATCACTTCGATGATGCGGTCGCGGAAATCTTGGCGATTCTCGAATAGATTGACGAAATCGATCTTTTTGCCCACTGTCTTCAGCGCTTCGGAGAATTTGGCGTTGAACAGCTCGTTCACCGCCACTTTATCTGAAGCACGTTCCACACCAATGGCTTTGGCGACTTTCAGCACGTCCTGCGCGGTCTCGTTCACGCGCAGATAGAACGCGACGGTGATGTCGGCGCGCATATTGTCGTGGCAGATCAGGCCGTCTTTACCGCGGCGATCCACTTCGAGCGTGATCAGCGATATCCGCATGAACTCTTTCTTGTAAATCACCGGATACACCAGCGCGCCGGTGAAATGCACTTTCGGCGTGGCCGAGAGGTCGTTGACGATCAAGGCCGTGCCCTGCGGCACCTTGATGTAGAAGGCTTTGAACATACCGAGGATGCCGAGCAGCATCACGATGATGGCCCCCGCGATCATCAGCATTGGTATCAGGTTTTCGGCAGACATGTTTCGCTTCTCCAATCGACGCGCATGGACTTTCTTCGCAGCGGCCGACGTGCGCATCGCGGCCGCAGCAGATACAGTTCGTTATTGACCAATCACAGCTTTTCGAACTCTTCGCCCGAGATCACGCGATAGGCGTTCTGTTCGTCGATGTATTCGATCAACACCACGCGGTCGCCGCGCACGTAAAGTCCGGGTGTCTCGCAGCGCACCTGCAGGATCAAGCCGGCGCCGCCGTCTTCGACCCAGGCTGTGCCGTGGTGTTGGGTGATTTCTGGGCTACGGACTTCGGCATAGCGACCTAGCAGCGGACGCTGCGTGACCGGCTCGTGGTGACGCATGAGCCGTCGCACCGGCGCGAGCGCGATGCGCGCAACCGGAATCGATAGCAGCACGCCACCGATCAGCGCGCCGATGTCGGCGAGTACGCCGAACGCACCGAGCGACAATCGACTCAGCACGTGCAGATCGAGAAAATAGGTAAAGGTCCAGCCGACAATCGCGATGATGGTGACGACCACCATCACCGGCACGCCATGCAACCCGAACTTCATCAGCATTCCGGCGATACCGCTTGGCTCTGCACCGTCCGTGCCGTCGCCGCCGAATTCGTCAGGCAACAAGCCGTCCACTGCGTCGATTTCCAGCATGCCCAAGGCCGCGAACAGCCAGTGCGCGACGACGACGATCATCAGCACGCTGTAGATCGCGGTCGGGAATGATGTCGCGATTGTCAAAAACGTATCCACTTTAATCTCCCTATACTGCATTGCATACAGCGCACGATGCGCGCTGCGTTTACGACGCGTCGCCTTGCTTCTTGCGCAAGCGCGATAGCACCGATGCCGCGCGATCGTCATCGAAGATGATGCCTGCACGCCGCAGTTTTTCCTGCAACATCGCGTCGTCGCCAACGATCGAAGTGTCTTCGTTCGCCTGCAGCCGCGCCCCGTGTTCGGCTTGGCGTCGCTTGATGCGTTCCAGCGAATCCAGCGCCGTACGCACGCGCGTGTCGGATGCGTCGCGTCGGCTCGCCACCGTAGACTGCGCACGCTGCACGCTGTCGGTAGCGCGCACGGTATCGATTTGCTGCTTCAGCCGCTTGATGATGGCTTCGTACTGCGCTACCACTTTGCGTAGATTCGCCACGCCGTCGGCGAATTCACCGACGCGACCCGCATCGCCGTCGCGCTCGACTTCCAACAGCGCGATCTTCGCCGCCAGCTCGCGCGCTAGCGCATCCTCGCCCGAGGCAAGCGCTTTGATCGCGTAGCCTTCGTATTCGTCCAACTTACGCTCGGTGATCGCCAGCTTGTCTTGCGCGACTTTGTAGCGCGCCAGCGTTTCGCCGAGCGCGATGCGCACGCGATGCAGCTCGGCGTCGTTATCGCGAATTTCTTGATCCAGGATACGCAGCGCTTGGCTATCGGCGATCGCTTCGCCGATCTCGCTGACGCCGCCGCGCACCGCCGCGACCAAACGACGCCACAGCGCCGACGATCCGTCGTTGTGCACGGCGTCCGCCGACGCATCAGGGGCGGCAGCGGTGTTCGCGCTCGTTTGTTTCGTGCCCGTTCGTTTCGCGCGCGATGTTTTGTCGCCCGATGATTTTTTTTCGGACTGCGCGCTCGCCTTCGGCGCCGACTGCGGTTCCGACTGCGGTTCCGGTTCGGTTTGCGTCTGCGACTTGCCGCGCCCGCCGGAGCGCCCAGTGCTGTTCACACGGCCTCCCGCAGATGCAGTTCATAGGCTTCGGTGGCGCGAATGACGTTATCGGCCAGGGTTTCGATCTCGAACAGCACATCGGTTAGCGACGAGGTCGAACTCAGCGCGCCGAACATGATGTACACCGATTCGCCGTCGATGGTTTCGATGCCCAGCGTGGACAGCGGAAACAGCTTATGTGTGCGCAGCGCTTCGTCGTTGAAATGCGCGACATCGCGCACCTGCGCGAGCGGCCACAGTAACGCTTCGACCACGATCTGCTGGCCCACTACGGCCATGAACAGCGGCAGATCGCCGTAGTCGTGCATGATTAAATAGAAGCCCGGTTCGGCGCCGTCGATCAATTCCAAAGCGATCGCGCCTTCGCGCACCGGCGCTGCCGCGATGAGCGCGTCATACAGACTGGCTGCCGTCCACGGCGATGCCGATGCCGATGCCGATGGTGCGACGCTGCGTATCGTGGCGACGCCGCCGATCGCCGCATGCGCTGCGATGAGATCGCCCGCTGCTGCGGTGGCTCTGGTCGCGCTGCGTGCCACGGTTGCGGTCATTGTCGTGCCTCCATCATCTAGCCCAGCGAACGCGGCATCGCCGCGCGGCAAGCGCATCTGTCGCTCGATCGCCGCCAGATCGTCGGCGTACTCGGGCAGCACCCACAGCTCTTTTTTCAATAGCCCCTGCTCGCGCAGCCGCTCGCGGTGGCGGCGCTGGTAGAAAGCTGAAGAGCGGCGCTCGATCTGGCGGTCCATGGGGCGCACCTTAATGACTCACATGTGATTCTGTCAATATGTCACATGTGATAGTTCCGACAAGCGACAGCGGCCGCAGCAGGCCGGCAGGGCTCTGAGCCGAAGGTTCGGCGCGTGGGTCGGGCTTGGTGTGCGGGGGCCAAAAACGAAACACCCCGGCTGAGGCCGGGGTGTTGGGCTGTCATCGAGACGGCAGGATCAGGAGGGGAAACCGTACTTGGCGCGGACCTCGTCGATCCGGGTTTGCACGTCGGCGGCGACGCCGTCGCGTTCGGCACGGGTCAGGATGTTGCCGAGAACGCGCTTTTCGTCTTCATCGACGACATCGTCGCGGAGCGCTAGTGCGAGCAGCTTTTCCAACTCGGCGAGGTCGAGTTTGCCATCGTCACTGAACACGTTGATAGAAATAACGGCGATTTCGAGATGGCTGCGGATCTTGGACATTGGGATGCTCCTTCATGTGAACGGCAGACATGGATCGTGGCGATAGTGAATTCAAGGCCAACGCCAAGGGATGCACATTGATGACACGTTGCGAACCCGCGCTCATGGCGAACGACCGTCTGCGGCGACCACAAACAAGATGGGGCCGGCATCGCTGCAGGCCCCATTGATGTTTGATTATCGTCGCGTGGCCGGGCTTGAAGCCCCTGCTACGAGCAGTGCTTTTAGCGGAGTGCTTTATTGCGGGGTGCTTTATAGCGGGGTGCTTTTAGCGGGCGCTTTATAGCAGGGCGCTTTATAGCGGGATTACCAGACCACTTCCGCCATCGAGCAATTCAAACCGGAGCCGATACCGAGCAGGGCGATGCGGTCGCCTTTCTTCAGACGGCCCATTTCGCGCAGCTTGCTGAGCACGATCGGCACCGACGCCGGGCCGATATTGCCATGTTCGCCGAAGATAGTGAGCACTTTTTTCGGGTCGATACCAAAGGCCTCGACCATGGCTTGGGTGTGGACCTTACTGACTTGGTGAATGACGAACTCATCAACCTCTTCCACGACCCAGCCGAAAGCGATCTTGGCGGCGATGAAGGTCTTGGTCGCCAGCTTCATGCCTTCGATCAACAGCATCTTCGTGTCGGTCACCATGCGGTCGAGGTTGCCGCGGCAGAGGCTATTCCATTGGGTAGCGGCGCGGCTAATGCCGCCGCGGTAGCGCGGCGCGCCCGGGGCCAGTTCGGCGCGAGCCAGTACCATGCCGGCGGCGCCGCAGCCTAAGGTCAGTGTCGCCATTTCGTTGCGGAATTCGTCTTCGGTCAGGTCCGGGCTGGCCATGCGCGCGAGCGTCTTCTCGTACGCGAGATTGGCGGTTTCGCCGTCGACGATCAGGGCATAGTCGATCTCGCCGCGTTCGATCATGCGGCTGGCAATGTCCATGCCGTTGAGAAAGGCGAGGCAGGCGTTGGCTACGTCGAAGTTCTGGCACGTATCGGACAGGCCGAGGTTGCCGCTGACGATGCTGGCCGTGGAGGGCTCCAAATAGTCGCGGCTGACCGAGGTGTTGACCAGTAGGCCAATTCGCGACGGATCGATGCCGGCATCGGCAAGCGCCTTCACACCGGCGAGGGTGGCCGCGTCAGACGCTTCGACGCCGTCGTCCCACAGGCGGCGGGAACGGATACCGGCGATGTCTTCGAGCACGTTCGCCTTGATACCGAGGCGGTCGAGGGTCGGCTTCAGCCGGGCGTTGATCTCGGCGGAACTCAATTGGCGCGGAGCGTCGATATGAGCCAAACCAGCGATGGCGACATGTTGAAACAGCATGGGCATTCGGCCGTGACGGGCGGAGAGCCGCGTAGCGTAGCGTGTTTCCACCGTGGACTGGTGGTTTTGGCCGCTGCGGGAGCGGCCGGGGGCGGCCCAACGCGGCTGCCAAAGGCCGCCACGCCCTTGCATGCCACTGCGCCGCGACGAAAAAACGCAACTTCGATCACGAAAAAGTCAGCGCTGGCGCGCTCGACTGGGCCACGGAATGTCGCGGGGCTCGCGACCGCAACCGATCAGAGCCCACGCCAAACTGAACGAGATTGCGCGGCGGTGACCTCTGCCATAGGCGCCGGGCCCTGGTTTAGCGGTGCACAGTGCACTTCACATGGGGGACAAGATGACACGACTGATCGTTGATGCAGTTTCACAGGAATCTAAATCGATGCACGACGATGGATTCGCGCTATTGCTATTCGTTTCGGTATCACGCGCGGATACTGGCCCACCGGTGAACGGGCTGAGTAAGGACCATTTTCGGGTATGTTCGCCGCTGGGCGCCGTGTTCGAGATGAATCTATTGGGCGGCCATGAGCTGGAATGGGAGCCGTCGGACATCGAGGCCGCCGGCTGTTACAGCCTCAGGATCGTCCGTAAGTGGGCGCATACCGGCGAACTAAGCGAGTGGAATAAACTCGACTATGACTGTGTCGGCCTGCAAGTGCAGGCACCTGACCCCGATAGCCATCTGGCGCACATGGGCCAGACTGCGGTGCGCATCGAGAGCCTGGGGCGTGCCGGTTAAGGCAGCGCTGATTAAATCAGCGTTGCCGCAGCACAAGCATGTGCTGCCCGCACATCAATCACGTCAGCGATTGATGTGGCGTGAGCGAGTTAGGGCCTGCACCGAAGTCGTGATCGCGGAACAAGGCCAGAGCCTGCCCCGGACATGATCCGGGGATGGACTTGTTCAGCGTTGCCTTAAAGGGCGCGCGAGCTGAGGTTGCAAACCCGATCGCGCCAGGGCTCCCGCCATTGCGGCCTGGTCGATATCGCATCTCGAACCTGTTCGGGCGCCCCTCTCTCGCAGAATGAAGCCGCCGCGTGCGTCATCGTTTAGTTCTACTGTGTCGAAAACTCCAATTAACGCTTAAATCCAGCGGTCTCTGACATGCATTGAAATTGGCTTTTAGCGGAAAAGTTGGCTTGAAATCAAGTGGTTTCATTTTTTGATACCACAGCAAAATTAAATCGACATTGTTCTAGTCCGGGTTCTCGTCCGGAACGCGCCATGCGTACTCGGCCGCCTGCCGCACCAGCCGGTGAGCATGGCCGCGGAAGCGCTCGCGCCAACGCCTGGCCTGTACGTCATCGGTCGGCACCACCCGCAGGACCCACACCAAGCGCTGAAGTCGGGCGGACTCGTCGCGCGTTCTAAACGCTTTTGCTTGATCTCTTAACGGCGCTGTTTGCCGCTTTTAGGCGCATTCACCGCGCGCAGCGCCAAGCGATATAGCGCTGCGCGCCGTCGCTGGGCGGCGCGATCGGCTGCACGGTGTCGGCGCCGAGCCCGGGCGCCTCGTTGCGCGCCAGGGTTTCGAGTTCTTCGCGCACGCGCAGGTGATTGCGCTCGTAGAAGACGATGCTGTCCTTGACCGAAACATCCACTTCGCCGCGTTTCTCGCAGCCGGCAGGCGCTTGTTCGACAACCTTCACCGCTGACGCACCGGGGGCCATGTGCACCCAGGTGCACCCGCCGAGCATGAACGCGATGGCGCAGTAAAAAATGATGTGGCGTGAAAACATCGATGCGACTCCAGATACACGATGCCCACCATCATGGCGGGCATCGTATGAGTGCAGCAACAACAGCTCTGCAGATACGCAGACGCTCGATTCACCAAGGCGGGCGTTTACTTTTTCACCGGTTTGCCATCGCCATCGACGATAAACACCTCGCCGAGCTTCAGCGCACGCACCGGCTTCTCGATTTGTTTGAGGTCGCCGACCACGACCCAGGTTAACGCACTCGGATCGATCGTCTCTGCCGCCGCTTTCACTTGCTCGACGCTGAGGCTATCGATCTCGGCTTTGCGCTTGAACACGTAGTCGTCGGGACGGTTGAAGCGAACAAGGCCGGTGAGCGTACCGAGTACAGCGTTGGCGGTTTCGTACGAACCGGGCAAACCGCGGATTTCGGTGGCCTGAATCTTCGCCACTTCTTCCGGCTTCGGCGGCGCTTTGCCGGTCGCGTATTCGCCGATTTCGCGGCGCAGTTCCTTCAGCGAATCCGCAGTCTTATCGATCTGCACTGCCGCGAACGCGATCCACGGGCGCTGACCGAGCGCATTGGTCGCCGAGCTGTACGAGCCGTAGGCCCAATGCTTGTCCTCGCGCAGATTCATATTCAGACGCGAGGAGAATTCGCCGCCCAGTACCGAATTGGCGATGTCGAATTTGACCGCGCCGGCATCGGTGGTCGGCGGCGTCAGTTGACCGACATACAGATTGGCTTGGATCGCGCCGGGTTGGTCGATCAGATAGACGCGCGGTTTCTTCGGCAGCGCGACTTTCGGGATCACTGCATTGGTAAGGGCTTCGCCCTCGCCGGCCCAATCGCCGAAATGTTTTTCGAGCACCGGCACCAGTTCTTTCAGCGTGGTGTCGCCGACAACGAGCAAGGTGGCGGTTTCCGGGCGCACCCATTGCTTGTGATAGGCGAGCAAATCGTCGCGGGTCAGCGATTTGATCGAGGCTTCGTTGCCGGTGCCGCTGAACGGAATCGCGTACGGGTGGCCTTCACCGTACATCAGCGGCGGCAGCACGCGCAGTGCGGCGCTATTGGGTCGGGCTTTTTCTTGCGCGATGCCGGCGATCCAGTTCGCCTTCACCCGCTCTATTTCGGCTTGATCGAATGTTGGACGGCGCAGCATGTCGGCGAACAGCGCGATCGACGGATCGAGATTCTGCTTCAACGCCGAGAGCCCGGCGCTGCCGCCGTCGAGGCCGGCGCTGGCGCTGATATTCGCGCCCAAGGCTTCGGCACGGTTGCCGAACGCGATGGCATCGTATTTGCCTGCGCCTTCGTCGAGCATGCCCATCGCGAAGCTCGATGTGCCGAGCTTGCCGCCGCGATCGACGGTGAAACCGCCTGCGAACATGTAGTTCATCTGCACCACCGGCACGTCGCGACGCTCCGCAAGAATCACGCGGGTGCCGTTCTTCAATGTGGCGCGCTGCAGTTCGGGGAATTTCAGCTCGGGATACGTGTCGGGCACTTGCACGCCCAAGCTGCGATCGACCGTGCTCGGCGTGGTTTTGAACTTCGGATCGACCGCCGGCAGCGTCAATGCTACGGGCGTGACAGCTGTATCTTCCGGCAGCGGGGTGCGCTGGCCTGGCGTGACCACCAAGGTGTGGCTGCCCTTGCCCGCGGCGAGCCAGGTATTGCCCGCGGCTTTGATCTGGGCCACGGTCGCGGTGTCCAACGTTTTCAGGCTGCTGCGGAAGCAGCCGGGATTACGGGTGTACACCGCGCATTCGGCCAACACGTCGGCCTTGCCGCCGAAACCGCCGATCCGCTCGATACCGCGGATGAAGCCGGCTTTGAACGAGGTCCGCGCCTGATCCAACTCCGCCTGGGTCGGGCCGTCGCGCAACAGGCGTTTGAGTTCTTCGTCGATCACCGCTTCGACCTTCGCCGGGTCCGCGCCTTTCTTCACCGTAGCGCTGATGAAGAAACTAGAACTAAGCTGCGAGGTGAATACCGATGCGCTGACGTTATCGACCAATTGGTCCTTAAACAGCAGGCGCTGATCGAGGCGCGAGGAACGGCTGCCGCCGAACACCTGCGCCAATAGTTGCAGGCGATCGGCATCGACGGTGCCGGATTGCGCGACATTCCACACGCGATACACCCGCGCCTGCGGCACCTTATCGGCGATGCTGCTGCGCGAGTCGGCCTTCAGCGGCGCCACGTCGATTTTCGGCTGCGCCATCGTTGGGCTGGCCGGAATATGGCCGAAATACTTTGCCGCTTTCTCTTTCGCGGTGGCGAGGTCGATATCGCCGGCCAGCACCAGCACGGCATTGTTCGGGCCGTACCAAGTGCGGAACCAGTTCTTCACATCGTCGAGCGATGCGGCGTTCAGATCGGCCATCGAGCCGATGACGCTGTGGTTGTAGGGGTGCGACGCGGGAAACATCGCCTTGCCGATCAGTTCGAACACTTGGCCGTAGGGCTGGTTCTCGCCCTGACGCTTTTCGTTCTGCACCACGCCGCGCTGTTCGTCGAGGGTCTTCTGGTCGATCGCGCCGAGCAGATGACCCATGCGGTCGGACTCCATCCACAGCGCCATATCCAACGCGGTGGTCGGCACGTTCTGGAAGTAGTTGGTGCGGTCCTGATTGGTGGTGCCGTTCTGATCGGTCGCGCCCACCAGCTCGAAGGGCTCGAAGAATTCGGTCGGATGATTCTCCGAGCCGTTGAACATTAAATGCTCGAACAAATGCGCGAAGCCGCTGCGGCCCTTGGGTTCGTCCTTGCTGCCGACGTGGTACCAAATGTTGACCGCGACGATCGGCGCTTTGCGGTCGGTGTGTACGATCACGCGCAGGCCGTTGGGCAGGGTAAATTGTTCGTAGGGGATATCGACCTTCGCGCCGCGCGCGGGCTTGCTCTGCGCTTCGACCGGGGCGATGCCGACCCCACCGCCGAGCGCGGCGGTAAGAGCGAGCGCGAGCAGACCGTGTTTGTACGTGACGTGGCGCGAGCGAGCGTAAGACATGCGGAACTCCAGATAGCGGGATTCGAGAACGTTCGGTGCCGACGGATGGACGATTCTGTTCGAAGCCATGCTGACCAGAGCGATGCTGACCAGCATCATGCTGACCAGCGCCATGCTTATCAGTGCCATGCTTATCAGTGCCATGTTCATCAGTGCCATGCGGGCCGGAGCCGATGCGGCTGGGTCGTTGGTAGCACGGGTCGCACGCACATGGCGTGCGCAAGCTTCGGATGGAATCGGATCGGCGGGGGGAGCATGCTAGCGCTTCGGGCCGACCGCCCGCACTAGGCCACAAGTCCCGCTGTTGAACGTGGGCGTTGATTTCCCGGCCTATTCGCCCGCTTTCATCCGCTTTCACCCACTTTCGGCCGCGCTTTGGAGCCCCCATGACCAGCCCCGCTCAGTCTAGACACGCCCTCGTCACCGGCGCCAATCGCGGCATCGGCCTGGAATTCGTCCGCCAATTGCTGGCTCGCGGCGACCGAGTGGTCGCCGCCTGCCGCCACCCCGGCAAAGCCACTGCCTTGAACACGCTGACCGGCGACTATCCCGGGCGGCTGCACCTGCTGCCGTTGGATGTGGCCAACGGCAAATCGCGCGCCCAACTGGTGCGCGAACTGCCGCTGGTCTGCGCGTCGCTGAGCGAGCGCCCGATCGATCTGCTCATCAATAACGCCGGTGTGCTGCATTCTGGCGAACGTTTCGGGCATTTATCCGAAGCGCATCTCGACGACAGCTTCCACATCAATGCATCCGGCCCGCTGCTGTTGACCCAAGCGCTGGCGCCGCATCTGGCCGACGGCGCGACCGTCGCCAATATCTCCTCGATGCTGGGCTCGATTGCCAACACCACACGCTTCGGCACACCGAGCTACAACATCAGCAAGGCCGCGCAGAACATGGCGACCCGGCTAATCGCGCACGCGCTGGCCGAGCGACAGATCATCGCGATCGCACTGCATCCGGGCTGGGTGCAAACCGACATGGGCGGCGACGGCGCGCAGATCGCAGCGCAGGATTCGGTGGCCGGCATGCTGCGCACAATCGATAGCGCGACGCTTGCAGATAGCGGCGGTTTTTTCGATTGGCATGGGCAGCCGGTGGCGTGGTGAGCGGGCGCGCAACGCTGGTGTAGCGCTTCGAGAATGATGGACACGTTCTTTGAAGCCTTGCGACTTGTGTCGCTTACGACACCTGCCGTGGCTTGTGGAAGATGCGATGTCATGCATCCGGCCCATCGATGTTCCCTCTCCCCGTGCATCGCTGGCGGTAAAGCGGCGCATTTGCGAGCAGGTTACCGCCCGGGAATCCGGCAGCAGCACAGGCCTGCGCGCAGGTCCGCGGCCGCGGCGCCATGCTGTCATTTGGCAGGGATCGATACCGACCATCAGGTGCAGATGATTGCTCATCAAAGCATAGGCGTGGATGGCCACTGCAAAGCATTCGGCGACCTGTCGAATCCGCGCTTCTACCCACTGCTTGCGATGCTCGAAGGAGCGGCCGATATAGATATAGCTATCGATTCCGCACAAAAAAGCCCTACACACGCACCGCTGGACGCAATGGTAGGTGCCGACGGTGTCTGAAGGGGCAATGTGGTGTCGCGGTCGGGCCATGAGTGAAGCGTGGCATGGCTTGATGCTGCGGACTGACGGAAAATGCCGCATGCGGATGTCGGGAAAACCTGAATTCTTTGTGTCCTAATTAGCTCGTTCCAGTCTGGCACATCGATGCCGAAGAAGTGGGAGGAGTCCATTCCATTGCGGTGGAGGGATTTTTGGGCTTAGACGTAGGCTAAGGCGTTGGAGCCTCCGAGAATGGCGGGGCGGTTCAGTCGACTTTGTGCTGCGATCGTAAAAAAGTATTCAACGGCAGGCTGAGGATGTGGGCGCAGAAACGAAGTATCTCGGCCCTCACCGAGATCTCGGAAGCAGCGATGACAAGAAGCCGTCTAACCGACAGCGCGATAGTGGCCCGCTTCTTCGCGCGCACGGCCCATCGCCGCAAGCATGCCGAGCAATTGCGGCAGTCGTTTTTTCCAGGTTCCGCGCCCAGTGAAGCGGGCAGCGATGTCGTCTACCGAGAGCGGGATCGGACTGGCCGACAACACATCGGCGACGGCGCGCACTTGGGCCACGGCATCTTTCGGCCATGGCTGCGGTTTGACGATCGCAGTGGGTACGGCGTCCTCGGCCGTCTCCGCGTCACTGCCGGTGTCGATCGTCTGCTGCGTGGGCGCGGCCTGCGGGTTTTGGAATTCGGGGCGCAGCCAGCGCACCACGCCCCGCGCTTCTTCCGCGGCGCGCTCAGCGTTCAACGCGACGAGTCGTTCGAGCACCGCATCGTCGAAGGCGCGTTTGGCGTCGTCGCGGGTCTGGCCTTCGCCGGCCGCGTCGTTGCCTTGCGCGATCCGCAGCAGCGGCAGCAGATCGGACCAGCCGTAGGCGTCGAGCACGGCGGCGTCCAAGTCGTCGTGGATCTGGCGCAGCACCGACACCAGCCCGTGCTCGTGGATGATGCGTTCTTTCGCGCTCAGCGGTTCGCCGCTGCGGAGTTTCTCCAGCACGTTGTACATGCCGGTGAGGGTGAGATCAGGATGTGCAGCTTGTTGGCGTTTGCGGTGGGTGTCGAGGTTTTCGGCGAGGGTGCGGATGCGGCTCTCATTTGCCATTGGTTCAATTCCTGCCGAGGCGTCTCGAACACCTTCTACCTTCGGGAAAAACGAAACACTGGCAGGAAAAGGAAACGGATCGAAGCAGCGTGATTTGTTGTAGCGCGGATCATTGCCCACGCCCAAACGCCCTCCTGCCGCTAATGCCCAGACCACATGAAGTTCGCTTGACAAAATCCCCAACGCCAAGCCATCTTCGATCGCGATCACGATCAGCATATTGTCTGGCGAAATCACAGAATCGAGAAATTGAAAAACTCTGTGCTTGGCTGTTTCAACTGTCGAAATATAGCGCTTCAAATCTTTGATCTGTGCCCTCAGCTTCTGATTTGGCTCACCAAACACCCACCAGTTCTTTTTCCTGACTTCACGTTTGTTGGTATCCCTCTCGGGTTTAACGTAATCAAAGACGTGTTGATAAATTGCTGGATACCTATTACGGGACTCATCTGCGCTCAGCCCGAAAAGATCGATTACGTAAACACCTCGCGGCCTGTAAGTAAGATCACGTCCATTGAGGTATTTTTTAATAACAATATCGGCGCCCACACCGTACATCTCTTGAAACGAACACGCTTTATCGGCGCCAATTATAAAACCAGCTCCAAAGAGGCAGAAACCACGATTGCTGATACCTTTATTAGCATTCAGTCTGCCAGCTGATGCAATATCGGGTCCAGTACGCAAATCGGCATGAATCAAACCGGCTCGCTGCGAGAGATCGACATCCACTTCATCGCCGTTGTCACGCTCCGCAGTGACCTGCAGCAGACGTCCGGGCGCGTTGCTGCGCGCGGCGACTGTCATCGCGATGCGCACAGCCGCACCATCCACGGCATCCACCCACGGATGATCCGGAATCGCAAAGACTAGCGACAGCGGCTGCTCTTTTACTTCTCCCACCGGGAGAAGGTGGCGCGCAGCGCCGGATGAGGGTACGTCGGCCGACGAAGTTTCCCGCTTCGCCGTACCCTCTCCCCCTGCCCCTCTCCCGGCGGGAGAGGGGAGCAAAGCGGAAGCATTCGCAGAGGGCAGCGCTTGTCTTTCCCCTTCTCCCAGCGGGAGAAGGTGGCGCGCAGCGCCGGATGAGGGTACGTCGACCGACGCAGTTTCCCGCTTCGCCGTACCCTCACCCCCAGCCCCTCTCCCGGCGGGAGAGGGGAGCAAAGCGGAAGCATTCGCAGAGGGCAGCGCTTGTCTTTCCCCTTCTCCCACCGGGAGAAGGTGGCGCGCAGCGCCGGATGAGGGTGCGCCGGCCGACGCAGTTTCCCGCTTCGCCGTACCCTCACCCCCAGCCCCTCTCCCGACGGGAGAGGGGAGCAAAGCGGCTTCGATCACGCGCCGATTGAAAGTCTGCCGGATCGAGTTGGTCGTGATCAGGCCGAAACGCTCGAATGCACCGCGCCGGGTGAGGAGCGCGGACAAATGCCACCAATACATCACGAAATCGGATGACTCCGGCACTTCGGGCCAGACACCTCGCAATGCGTCGACATAACCATCGCCAAGCGCCGAGCGCATCGTGCTTGCGCCAATAAACGGCGGATTCCCCACCACAAAATCCGCCTCAGGCCACGCGGCCTTGCGCGGGTTGATGTAGCGCATCACCGGCTTGCGCGCGCTGTCGTCGGGAATCTCTTCGCCGGTGATCGGCGAGACCTTCATCGTCTCGCCGTCCCAGCGCGTGATCGGTATGCCGCGTTCGTCGCGGACCAACTCGACATCGTCGTAGGCCAGCACCGCGTCGCGGTTTTCGATGTTGCGGAAATCGCGGATCACGGGGATCGGCGGGTTGACATCGCCGCGTGTGCGGAAATGCCACTGCAGGTAACCGATCCACAGCACCACCTCAGCGATGGCGGCGGCGCGCGGGTTGAGTTCGATGCCCAGCAGATTGTGCGGGTCGACGGTTTCGCCAGCGGCGGCGTCGGCGCGTTCGCTGCCCAAGGCAAGGCCGGTTTGACGGTCGCCGAGTTCGTCCAGTGCGTTCAACACTTCGCCTTCGAGGCGCTTGAGATGTTCCAGGGTGACGTATAAGAAGTTGCCGCTACCGCAGGCCGGATCGAGCACGCGCACGCTGCAGAGGCGGTGATGGAAGCGGCGCAGTTCGATGGCGGCTTCGTCCGGTTTGCCCTCTGCTGCGAGCAGCAGCGCGGCGGCCTGCGCATCGCTCCATTCGGCGCGCAGCGGTTCGATCACCGTGGGCAGCACCAAGCGTTCGACGTAGGCGCGCGGTGTGTAATGCGCGCCGAGTTTGTGGCGATCCTTCGGGCTGAGCGCGCGCTCCAACAGGGTGCCGAAGATGGCCGGTTCGACGTGTTTCCAATCCGCTTTCGCGGCGCCGATCAACAGCGACAGTTGCGGCTTATCGAGCGGCAAGGTGTTTGGCTGCTTGAACAGCTTACCGTTGAACCTCAGCACATCGCCCGCGATGACAGCAGAGAAGCCGCCGCTGTCCATGTCGCGCCAGAGCTGCGCCAGCATGCGCATCGCGGTGTCGGGCTGTTCGGCATAGCGGATCAACAGTTCGCGAAAGCTCGCATCCGGCAGCAGCTTCACGTCTTCGGCGAACATCGTGAACAAGCAGCGCATGAGGAATTGCGCAACGCGTTCTGCACTGTGGCCGGCCGCTTCCAAACGTTTCGCTAGTTCCGCTAGCTGTGTCGCAATTTCACGCGTGACGCGCGCGGTTTCGCGACTTGGATCGAGCGCGAGCGGATCGGTCCAGATTTTACGCAAGCGTTCGCGCAGTTCAGCGTTGCGCAGATCGCTTAGTGCGATGCGGTGGCTGCGCGGGTCTGGAAACGGCGTGTAGGTGGCGCCCGAGCGTGAAAACTCGGCATACAGTTCGATGCGGTTGCCGACATCGACGACGACCACGAACGGTGGGCGGCCTTCGTCCGCAGGCAAGGCGCGGGCGTACTGCTCGGCTTGGCTGCGCGCGCGCAGCAGCGCTTCGTCGAAGCCTTTGGTATGTACGGCCGCTTTGAGTTTTTTCGATTCCAGCACGAAGGCGCCGCGACGGTACAGATCGATACGACCTGCGCTGGTGCTGCCGTCGCCATGGGCGAAGGTGATCGGCCGCTCGAACATGTAGTTCTGCTCGGGCGTGGGGTGCGGCGCCTCGACGCCGAGCATGCGGCAAAGATCGATCAGGAAACTCTGCGACGTGGACAGCTCGGATGCTGCGACGCCGCTCCATTTCGCGATGAATGCATCGGCGGCGTCATCGGCGATGTCGCGGATATCGGGTGGCGTCATGGCGGTCCTTTGCGGGTGTCGTGCGGCATATTGGAAGTCTGTCCTTGCATTCAGGCGATTTCGCGCTCTTCGCCCGGATCGTCGATCGCGGCGAGAACGGCGTCGGCCAGATATAACCGGCCGCGTCCGCGTCCGGCAAGCGCACGAAGGAAGCCTGCGGTTTCCAGTTCGATCAAAGTTTTGCGCGCGGTCGGGACGCTGACGCCGAGTCGCTCGGCCGCAGTTTTGGTATCGATGAAGGGGTTTTCGAACAGCGCATCCACCAATGACGCCGCACGCGGGGTGTTCACTAAGGCGGCACGCATGCTTTCGCGTAGGGCGAGCAGTTGTTGCGCTTGGCGCAGCGCGCGGCGGGCGCTCCATTCCACGCCCGCCAGAAAATAATGCAGCCAGCCCTGCCAATCGCCGTGCGTGCGGATGCGCATCAAGCCACGGTAGTAGTCGTCGCGGTGGCGTTCGATGTATTCCGACAAATACAGGAGCGGTTGCGAGAGCCGACCGCGTTCGATCAAAAACAGTGTGATGAGCAAGCGCCCGACGCGGCCGTTGCCGTCGAGAAAAGGATGGATCGCTTCGAAATGCTCGTGCATCAGCGCGCATTGGATCAGATCGGGCAGTTCGCCGCGCGCATGCAGGAAGGTTTCCCAAGCGGCCAATGTGTCGTGCATTTCTTGCGGCGGCGGCGGCACGTACGGCGCATTCGCTGGCGTGCTGCCGTGCGGTCCGATCCAATTCTGGCTGCGTCGGAATTCTCCGGGGGTGGCGCGATCACCGCGTACACCGCGCATCAAGCGCTCGTGCAACTCGCGTACGAGGCGCAGCGAAAGCGGCAGCGATTGCAGCCGTTCGATGCCGAAATCGAGCGCAGCGACATAATTGCGGACTTCGCGGACATCATCCGGCGGCGCGTGTGGCGACTGACCGGCCTCATCGGCCAGCAGGTCGGACAAACTGGCGCGGGTTCCCTCGATCCGCGAAGACAGCACGGCCTCACGACGCACATACGAGGCGATCAGCAAATGCGGGTTGGGCAGCACGCGGCCGATACCGGACAGTTCGCTGAGCGCAGCATCGGCGGCCGACAATAGGCGCACCAGCGGCTGCGCATAGTCAAGGACAGGCGGCAGCGGCGCCGGCACGAAGGCGTGATAGCCCTGCGCTGCGCGGATGACGCGGCCGGCCTGAGGGGCTTGGAAGTCGTCGGGACGCATGGGAACCCGTCCATTGCTGAAAGAAATCGTGTTGATCATTTCATAAAAGCAAATTTACCGCAATTTTTTTCTTTAGATGCGCTCGAATAGAAAATAGTTTTCGTAGCGGCGTTCGTCCATGTGATTTAGACCCAAGCAATTGGCTGCACGACCATGCAATGCCCAACCAGGTCCAGGGTGTTATAGAGGCAGTAGGAAGCTGTCGGTCAACCGTTGTCATCATGAGTAGATACTTCAACCCTCGGTGTCTTCCTGGACCCGTCGCCAGTGCATCCGCCCCCCACCTTGGACCGTACCGCTCATCATGACCCCAACCAACGCCACCGGACCGGCCCATCGATCGCGGGCCACTCGTCTTCCCATCCCACTCGGCGGCTTCGCGTTGTTATGCGCGGCTTGGCCGGCGTGGGCCAATTTGACCGCCGAGGAGGGGCTAGCGCGGGATCCGGATAGCGATCGCCTGCTCTACCGCGAGGCGCATCTGATCCGCCGCGAGGGCGAGCGCACCATTGAGCGTTTGGTGCTGTATCGCTGCCCCAGCGGCGTGGCATTCGCGCGCAAACGGGTGGATTACCGCAGCTCGGCGCTTGCACCGGAGTTCGACATGGTGGATGTGCGCGGGTATCGCGAGGGCTTGCGCCGCGATGGTGGACGGGCGCTGCTGTGGACCGAAACCAAGCCGGCGAAGGCGCTGGCGGCGACCAAGTCGCCCTTCGTGGCCGATGCGGGGTTCGACGAATTCATGCGCCAGCAGTGGGCGCCATTGATCGCGGGCCGGCCGCAGCCGCTGGCGTTCGCTGTTCCGGCGTACGGCCGCACGCTGCCGCTGAAGGTACGCAGCGCTGGCACGCTCGCCCGCGGTGGCGACCGTCTGCATCGTTTCGAGCTGCGTTTCGACGGCCTGCTGGGCATGGTGGCCTCCTCGATCCGCGTCGAGTACGACACACAGGACCAACGGCTGCGGCGTTTCACCGGGTTGACCAATGTTCGCGATGCCGACGGCGAGCAGATCGAAGCCCAGATCGATTTCCCACAGTCTCCCCGCCCTGCCGACGCCCAACGCTGGCAGGACGCGCTGACGGAGCCGCTGGTGCGCTGCACCATTGGTGGCTGAGCTAGCGGAGCACCTGAGGTTGAGCCTGCGACGCCGCATCGCACCGAACACGGCTGCACGCGGCACAATACGCGGATGTTCAACGTCTTATTGTTTCAGCCCGAAATTCCGCCGAACACCGGCAACGCCATTCGCCTCTGCGCGAACAGCGGAACGCGCCTGCATTTGATCCGTCCGCTCGGTTTCGAGATCGACGATAAGCACCTGCGTCGCGCCGGCCTGGATTACCACGAGTACGCGCAGATGCGCGTCCACGACTCCCTCGACGATGCTGTCGCGGCCATTGCCGCAGCGAATGGCGCGCCGCCACGGCTGTTCGCCCTGAGCACGCGCAACGCGGTGCGCTACGACACGGTGGCGTTCGCGCCCGGCGATGCGTTTTTGTTCGGCCCGGAAACCCGCGGGCTGCCGGCGGACGTGCTGGCACGCGTGCCGGACGGCCAGCGGCTGCGGCTACCCATGCGGCCAGACAATCGCAGCCTGAATTTGTCGAACGCAGTGGCGGTGGTGGTGTTCGAGGCGTGGCGGCAGCAAGGTTTCAGCGGCGGGGCATGAATTACGCGAGGCTTAGAGCATGGAGAGAGTCTAAACAGGCTCTTACATTTCTCTGCAAGCAGCCCCGCTCGTCGCATCGCTTCATGCAAGCGCTTGTGTTTGAAATTCAATTGCGCAAGGCATGTTGATGACACCCCCCGTGGTCGGCCCTCCCGCGCTCAATTGCTCGTAAGTCAGTAACTTGTGGAACTGTCCGGGAGAAAAAAAACTTGTTTTTCGCTGTTTTTGATCGTCAAGTGTTCCGTACGTTGCGATCCTACGAGTAAATGATGAGAGACTCATCATTGACAGGCTGTGTCGGCGCAGCGACAGCGCCCGCAGAGCGCGCCACATCGCGCGGCATCTGCGCGCGCAAACGCTCGATCAGTGCACCAGCGACAACGATATCGAGATATGGGATCACCAGCGCCGGCTCCAATGGCGAAGCGCCGATGGTGTCCATCCACACCGCCGCCATACCATGGCGGCGATCGAACGGCGATTGCACCAGCCGCAACGACTGCAGTTTGCGCACTTCCGCGAAACGCCAGTTGCGATCCAACCAGCCTTGCCGGAAGG
This sequence comes from Lysobacteraceae bacterium, assembly GCA_031374725.1. GTDB lineage: Bacteria > Pseudomonadota > Gammaproteobacteria > Xanthomonadales > Xanthomonadaceae > Lysobacter_I. Next base: position 27,079 of record JANMGT010000039.1, read on the forward strand.
CGATCACGCCCGCATCCAAGGTCCACGCCGAGTAGCGTGCCCACACGCGAGCGCGCGCATACAGCACGGGCACCAGCAGTAGCGTCCACGCCGCCTGCGGACCGCGCCACCAAATCGCTGCGGCGCATCCGATCAACACCAGCAACACGGGCATCGTGAATTTTCGTCGCCATGCGCGCGGATGCAACGGCTGCCAGCGCTGCAGCGGCCAATGGCCCTGCGGCAACAGCGCAGCGATGATGCGCGTCATCGCATCGGGCGTCGCAATCGGCACCAGGTCGCGTATCGACAGTTTTTCGTTCACCGCTTCGACGCTGGCGCGGTCTACGCGCAGGCTCTGCCGCCCGAACCAGCGATGCAGCAGCGATTCGCCCAGCGAAAACGCCTGGATCTTGGTTCTCGGCAAATGCACGCGCAACCGAGTGAGCAAGCCGCGTTCGACCCGCAGCTCGCGCGCGCTCGCCGTCAGTTTGAACGCATGGAATTGCAAGATCGCCAGCACGATCGACAGCACCCGCATCGCGACCACCACGACGACCAACGCGATGACAAGCGTTAACGCATACGCAGCCGGCCCGAAGTGGGATTGCGTCGCCAGCTCGGCGCCGTTGGCGGCGATTTCGATCGCTTCGTTGGTGATCGGCTTGATCAGACTGTCGCCGCTTTGGGACAACACGCCAAGGCCCGCAAGCATCAGCACCATGCCACGATTGGAAATCAGCCCCAGACGGAACAATTCGGCCGTCGGCAGATGCAGCCACAGCGCGGTGGCCTCCGGCGCCATCGAAAGATGCTCTGACGAAGCGTGCGCGCGACCTACTTCAGCCTGCGCAGACGTCTGCCGATGCTGCGCGTCGGCCCGCAGCCGCGCTTCCAGCGCTTGCGCGCGATCCAAACGCAGCACCCGCATCTCGGCTTCCGGCCGACCGACGCCGCCAGCTGATTCCAAACGTACTTCGGCCACGCCGGCGAGACGATGGAAGAGCGTCTGATGCAACGTGACGTTCTGCACGCGCTCGAATGGAATCAAACGCAAGGTGCGTTGGAACACGCCGCTGCGCACGACCAGCGCATGGTCGAGGAAACCGTAGCGATAGGTGAAGTACTGCCATATCGCATGCACTGCCAGGCCCGCAGCGGCGGCGACGCCGATCAGATCGCTTTCGTTTTGCTCGCCGCGACCGGTGACTAACAGCACGATCAACGGCAGCGCGAAGCTGCGCAGTTGTCGCAGCAGAATGAACAGCCACGACAGCGGATGCAGCCGCTCAGTCGCGGTCGCACGAAGAACCTCGCTATCGAGCAAAGATTCAGACATGCGCGATACTCTTCATATCTGCATCCTCATACCTGCATCCTCATACCTGCATCCTCATATTTGCATCCTCATGCGGGCGTGCTCATGACGGTTCGGAACGCACGAAGGACGCGCTGGACTGCGTCGGCGCCGGATCATCCGCTATTGTCGTCCTTATCGCACTCGCCGCCGTCGCAGTTGGATCGACATCCGCAGACGCGCGGTAGCCATCTATCTTCATCGCATCATCCGCTGCGCTGTCGCCGGCTGCGCTGTCATCGGCCACGCTGTCATCGGCTGTGCTGTCGCCAGCCTTGTGATCGACCCTGTCGCCTGCATTGCCGGCATCATCGGTTTCACGATGCCGAGGCACCAAGGCATCGCGCAGTCGCGCCGCAGTCGCTTCATCGAACCCCGGCTGACGCAGCGCCTGCATCCGCGTGCCAGCGGTATGCACGATCAGCGTCGCCAAACCGTAACGACGCTCGATTGGCCCGCGCTCGACATCCAGATGCTGCACGCGCGCGCGCGGAATCAGAATTTCGCGCCGCCAATACCGGCCGCGGCGCACGCGCAGACCATCGGCGTCCAGCATCCAGCGCGCATTGGCGAACGCTACGCGTGCGCGCCAGAAGAACACCACGAAGCTCAGCAGGGATAACGACAGCGGCCACATCAGCATATACGCCGTGAAATCGCCATCGTCGAAGAACATCAACAGCGACGGACTGGCGAACACGAGCGCGAAGACCGCACCCGAGAGCGCGCCCGAAAGCATAAAGCTGCGTCGCGCCGCATCCGGCAGCGGCTGCCATGGCGCACTGCCCGGCCAGTCGGTGAACGGCGAGTGGGTCGCTGGAAGGTCAACGGATACCATATCCGACGACGCCTGCGATGCAGGTTCGATTTGGGTCATCGTTGCGATTCCATGGCGTATCTTCAGTCGAGCATCGCCGCAGAGAAACGGCGGGTTATCTTCCGCCAGAGGGTGCATGTCGCCCAGTGTCGGAGGTCATCGTTAGAGCCTGTTTAGACTTTCTCCATGCTTCGCGCTGAGCCACAGAACGCGCGGAACAAGGAGGGGCGAGGGAATGGCGCCATCCATGACCGAGCGAGGACGCCGTGCCGCGCGTTCTGTGGCTCAGCCCTTCGGGTTGTGCCGCCGCGACACGCTGAGGCCCGCGCGCCGCATGCGGTTGGATAGCATGCTTTTGGACAGCATGCTTTTGGACAGCATGTTTTGGACAGCATGACCAGACCACCCGTCTGGCGCTGCGCGACGCTCGAACCTCAGCGGGTCGCGGCGACGCAACGCGGAGCATGGAGAGAGTCTAAACAGGCTCTTAGCCCATCGCACAATGGGCTGCACGCGAGGAACCACCACCGCCATCGCCGTATCGGCGCGCTATCGGCTGCGCGGTATTCAAACAGACGCGCCATGGCTGTGATGATTTCACGCTTTTCGTGCACGATCGCCCGAGCAGCAGGATCGTGGCAACGATTAGGCATAAAGCGCGATGCAGACCGCGAAAGCGATCACGATCGCCAACAGCCCCGGCAGGATACGCAGCGCGTACATGCGCCCACCCCGCAACCACGCCATGCCGAATTTACTCGTGGAATTCGCGATCAGCGCGACCAGCACCGGTAGGGCACCGGCACTCGCGGCGATATGCTGCCCGGCGACGAGCTGCGCGACCGACGCAGCGGCGGCATGCACATCGGCGAAACCCGCGATGCCGGATGCGACGACGAGGCCGGTTTCGCCCAACCAATCGTGCACGATCGCTGCGAACAGCAGGATCGCGCCGACGATCGCGACATAGCTCAGCGCATGTCGCGGCTCGAACGGCCGGCCTGGCGTGATGTGCTCGGCATGCGCATTATCGACGTTGACGCGCTGTCGCCCGAGCACGGCGGCGACGATCGCTGCGGTGGCAGCGGCGCTCAACGGTAGCGCAAGCTGTCGCAATAGCGACGACGAAAGCGCGCCGATCACCACCGCAAGCTGCAGGATCGTACTCACGTTCGAGAACAACGCTGCGCTGGCATAGCTTCGCAGCAGGGTGGGCGAGGTTCGCGACCGGTCGCCGAAGGCTGCGATCGTCGCGGTGCTCGATACGAAGCCGCCGACGAAACCCGCCAATGGCAGCCCAGTGCTTGGGCCGAGCGCGCGCAGCGCGACGTAACCGGCGGCGTTGATCGTCATCACGATCACAACCAGCATCCACAATGTGCGTGGATTGAGCGCTTGCCACGGGTCGATACTGCGATCGGGCAACAGCGGCAGCACGATCACTGCAGCCGCGACCAATAACAAGGCGTCGTGCAGTTCCTGTTCGGTCAGCGTCTGCACGGTGAAGCGATGCAGCCGGGTCTTGCTCGCCAACACCACGGCCACGACGACACCGAGCGCCGCCGCGAGCGGCAGCGCACGCATCGCGAGCACGCCCAGTAAGAAGGTGACGAGCATCGCCACTTCGGTGGTGAGGCCCGGATCACCACGCTGCGTACGCCGATAGCCGGCGAGCGCGGCGAGACCGACGAAGGCGCCGGCCACGGCGATTCCGACGCTGCCGATGCGCTCGGCGACCGCACCGGACAGCGCGACCAGAATGAAGGTGCGTACGCCCGCTGCGCCGCGGGTCGTGCCTTCGCCCTTATGACGCTCGCGCTCGATGCCGATCAACACGCCGATCGCGAACGCGACGCATAGCCCGTAGATCGTGTCAGAAGATCCAGATGTCGAGAAATCAAGCATTAAGACGCCGGGCTCTCCGCGTTCGTAGAACCGCATCCTCGCCTACCGCAGCACTGTGCGCAATCGACGAAAGACGCGCGGCCGCAGCTCAATGCGCGAACAACACCGGCAGCGACGTGGTGTGCAGCAAATCCCGGGTGGTGCCGCCGAGCACGCGCTCACGCAGACGCGAATGGCCATAGCCGCCAGCGACAACCAGATCTGCGCCGACATGTTTGGCGTAGTCGAGAATCGCCGCACCGGCCGAAGCGCCCAGACTCGGTCGCATCACGGTTTGCACGTTGAGGCCGTGGCGGGCCAAATGCCCGGCGATATCGGCGCCGGGCTCTTCGCCGTGCGCGCTTTCGCCGACCTTCGGATCGATCACCAACACATCCACCTGCTCGGCCGTTTTCAGCAGCGGCATCGCATCGTGCACCGCCCGCGCGGCCTCGCGCGTCGGTTGCCACGCCACCACCACGCGCTTAGGCGGGATCGCGATCATCTGCGTCAGCGGCGGAACCACCAACACCGGGCGACCGGAGTCGAGCAGCACATCCTGGAAGAAATCGTTTATTTCCGCACCGTCCTGTGCGGTCATGCTGGGCACGACCGTGATGTCGGCATAGTGCGCATGCATGGTTGCGGTGGACGAGGGATACAGAGCCAGCGCATCGGCAACCCGCACTTCGACCGCCGGCGAGGCGTTCGCGACCCGTTCGCGGAGCGTTGCCGCCAGCGCATCGGCGCGCGCATGCGCTTCTTCGTGCAACTGCAAATACATGGCATAGCTCATGCCGGTCCAATCGTTCGGAATCGGCGCGGGCACGTCCACGATCACCAGCAGCGCGACATGCCCCTGCGATCGCTCCGCTAGCGCGGTGGCCATGGCTAGCGGCGCTTCTGCGCTCCACGTATTGATGTAAGGCACCAACAGATCTTTGAACATAGCGAAATTCTCCATATCGAAAAACCGAAGCCCGCTTTATTACACGTAGCCATGCAGCGAACAGTATTGATATGCATCAATCGCGGGGTGCATCGTTGTCGGAAGCATTTTCGCCCGAGAGGGAAAAGGTCCGCAGATTTGATCCAGCGCCGGCTCGTCGCCTGCGCTTCGTGCACACTGAGCGTGTGCTTTTCGGCGCGAACGGACACCTCGCGCAGTCTGCGAACCACGATCGATGAACCGAGAGCCGCCGCTGCCTTTTCGCAATCGCGCGCACGCGGCGGAGCTTCTCGCCGAGCGCCTGATGGCATACCGCGGCCAACGAGCCTTGATCCTGGCGATCCCGCGCGCAGCGGTGCCGATGGCCCGGATCGTCGCGGATCGCTTGGACGGCGATCTCGATCTCGTGCTAGTGCGCAAACTGCGTTCGCCGTTGGACGAGGAATGTTGGATGAATGATCGGCGATCGGTGCGATCGATGACTTCGGACATGTCTATCGATTACCTGACGGCCAAGAAACGGCGTCGTTCGGATGCAATGCCAACTATCTCAATCGCGAAATCGCGCGCCAGCGCGCGCGCATCGCGGAGCAGCGCAAGCGCTACACCGGCGATTCGTCCATCGCTCGACGCGCACGGACGCATCGCGATTGTGCTCGACGATGGCCTCGCGACCGGCGCGTCAATGCGTGCCGCGCTGCTCGCCGTGTGCGTGCAGCGTCCGCGTTGCTTGATATGCGCAGTTCCGGTGGCCGCGCCCAACAGCTCGGCGACGGCAGCAGCAGATGCCGACGAGACCGTTTGTCTCGCAGCACCCGCGTATTTCGGCAGCGTCGGTCGTTATTACCTGAACTTCGAGGCAGTCGAAGACGAAGCGGTTGTGTCGGCCTTAGCGCATGCGCGCGCTACGTGAAGATGAACTCGGCGTTGGCCGGTGCGCAGGCGCCAGCGGACGCCCAAGGCAGTGTCGCCCAGTGCGGACCACTCACCGACGCATTCGCGCGCTGAAGCCTTTTCGCGAACGACACCGCAGGCGTTTGCAGACCCGCAGCGGCCTGAATCTGCGTGTAGACCTCTTCGCGATGGACAGCGAGGTGCGTTGGCGCCTGGATGGCGAACTGCACGTGCTTGGACCGAGCCCCAAACGTCGACAATCGCGCGTTTCCGAACTTCACTCGCACCTCGGTCGCGTCGATCGCGAACCCCTTACCGCTCAACAGCGTGAGTAGATAAAAACGCTCGCCGCTGTCGAGGATCGTCGGTGTGACGACCGCGTCGCCGAAGCGAACGATCGCCGCAGGCGGTGCCAACACCCCAACCGTTGTATAGCGGTCAAATTTGCCGAACACGGTCACACAGACATCATGACCGATGTACATGGTCTGGCCGACCTGGCGGTTCAATATCAACATCGTCTATCTCCCTGCAAGCAGCGCCCTTACGCAGCTTCCTAGGCAGGAAACTGATCGGAGCGAGGGCCAGGAACCTGTTTGCGCGTACGGCCGGTAAGCTTGCGGCCGGCTCCCGATGTCACGCCGATAGCAAATAATTAGCGCGTTATCCGGATATGTCAAGACTTGCGCTATTATTCACCTACGGTTGCATCGCCCTTGGGAGATCTTGACGTGGAAAAGCTTGCTGCACTTCAGCAAATGGACAGATACGCCCAGACATTCGCCCATGCGATGCAGGAAACGGGCGTGCGTAACACCACCGTGGCGGCCTACTTGGGCGGATCGATCAACTACAGCAATGTCTCGCAATGGCGTACCGGCCGCCGCCCCATTCCTGCGGAATACGCGCCAGCGCTCGCTGTACTGCTCAACGTCACCCCAGAAAGCATCAGCAAAGCCTTCGATCAAGGGCTTCGTGCCCAGTCGGCGCTGACTACGATGGCAGTGCAAGGCGCGCGAACCGGCACGGTTTCGGAGGGTTACGTCGCGATCGATCGACTGGGCGAACTTGGCCGCAGCGAGGGACCATTGCGGATCGTATTGCCGGATTTCTTGGTCCGCCGGAAAATTGGGCTGACCGAGCTGGTCGATGTCCGCTGGGCATTCCAGCCATCGAGGACGATGGAGCCGGAAATCGAGCGCCACGCGCTGGTGCTGATCGACGCCTCGATCTGCGAGCATCATCAGGTCATCGACGGCGGAATCTATGCGTACACCCTCTGGGGCCGGCCGGATATTCGTCGCATCATGATTCGCCGCAACGCGTGGTCGCTGATGGGAAACGGTCGGGAAATCGAGCGTATGGAAGTCCCCGAAACGGACCTCCCCAACCTTCATGTGCTGGGAGTGGTGGTGGGGTGGCTTTAATTCTGCGGGAATCAGCCTAGAATCGGGTTGAACGTCGCGGCCATTCCAGCCGACGGCATCCGCGCCGCAAACTTGCGGCATCATGCAATATGGGCCGAGCGCACAAAGGAAGGGAGCAGGCTGTGGGACAGACAAAATGGAGCGGTTTTGCCAAAGGGCTCGCAATCGCGGCCGCCTACTGCGGCGCTTACCTCATTCTGAGGCAATTGTCCTTTAATCAATGGTTCCTTCCTGCAGGCCTGCGTATCGCCTGCCTGCTGTTGGTGCCATATCGTTATTGGCCCTATTTGTTCGCTGGCGACGCGGCGGCCTTGCTGGTCGTGCGAAGTCCCCTCGCCGACAACTACAGCCTGCAATGGGCGTATCTGAGCCCGTTCTTGCTAATTCTCGCGATCTCGCTCGTTCCCCTTGCGATACGCAAACGCCTGAAAAATATCGATGCGCTGACCTGCGGCCTGCCGGTCGTCGCCGTGCTGACGGCAGTGTGGTCATCCTCATGCAATATGGCGCTGAACTACTTTCTGGATGGGCCGGTTTTTCTGGTGACGTTCGAGAATTTCACGCGCTATGTGGTCGGCGATTTCATGGGGCTATTGATGGTGGTCATCCCCTGCCTGCTGTGGCTGCGACGCGACCGGGGCATCGTCAACCCCCGTAAACTGGGGCAGGACGCCATGCTGGCGGTGGCTGCCGTGGGCATCATGTATGCCGTGGCGATGAGCACCCCTGATTCGCAGCACCTGTTCCGACAGTTCACATTGATTATGATGGTGCTCCCGGCGGTGGTGCTGACCTTCGCCCATGGCTGGAACGGCGCCGCGATCGGCATCTTTACCGTGAATCTGGCGATGTCGCAGACGCTGACCTATACCGGGATTCCCGGGCAACACGATCAAGCGGTCTTCTTCGCCCAGGAAGGGCTGGTAATCGCAGCCATTACCCTGCTCACGCTCGGGTACAGGATCTCCGAGAACTACGATAAAGCGCGGCAGGCCGGCATGGCGCAATCCGAAGCGCTCATGATCGCGCAGAAATCTTTCTTGTCGTCGGAGCAAATGCTGCGCGAGCACATGCTGTATATGGCGCAAATGCAATTGAGTTTCGACGATGAGCGCAAAGACACCGTCCAGTGGTTAAAAGCGCGCGGACACGCCCAGGCGGCGATGGATCTCAACGCACGTGGGATGTCGTCGCGGCGCACGTTCGATGAGCGTGCGCCAGCGCTGTATCCGCTACGGATCGAGCAAGAAGGGCTATATGCAGTTCTGCATGCGGAGTCCTTCAGCAAATTCTGGGGCGCAGGTGCAGAGGTCTATTTGGGCTACAAAGGTCAGCCCAAACGACTTTCGGTCGATCTTCAGCTCGCCGCATACCGCTGCATATGCCATGCGATGGCTCAGTTATCGGAATCGGAGCCATCGGAATACCGCATCAGCATGCGCGTCTGGCATTTTGGGAGGCGTCGCGGCATCTCGATCGCGGTCACTGCGGATCCGACAGCGCAAGCACGGGTGAGCCCAGCAGCGGTGGCGGCTTCGACGATTTTGGATGCGCGCGTGCTGGCATACGGCGGGATCGTCAAGCGTGAGACGCATCAAGTCCGTGTGCTCCTGTCCGAACCCGTTGAGCAAGACGCCCCCGTTTCGCTGCCGCTTCACGCGGTGTAGGCCCGGATGTAAGCCCGGATGTAAGCCCGGATGAGTTCTTCATCCGGGCCGGGCGACTCATCGCATTCGGTTAAGGCGCTTGGATCAACCAGCGCGTTTGTCCCGACACGATGCTCTGGACGACGAGCAGGTCACTGGTCTGTACCAGCACGGTGCCCTGCCCGATCGGCAACTCTTCGTTTGGCAGCAAAACGCGATCGGCATCGACCCCCAGTGGCATGACCCAGAAGGTATTGTCGATGCGACCGACTGCGGCGCGTACCGTTCCGTACTGATCGTTGATCTGCACGTAGCGAACGCCATCGCGTTCAAATTCATAGACCTGCCACGCCGGGTTTACTGCCAAATCAGTGGCTTGCGGAAAGGATTCGCCTAGGCCAAACGCGGGCGCTCCGTGTCCGTCATCTGGGCAACCGCACTTGGCAGCAGCAAGCGGGCTGATGACCAAACCGCAGACGAGCGCTAAAGCGGACCATGACGACGCATTGAAAGACTTGTTGTACATACGTTTTTCCTTGAAATGTTTGATGATTTTGAGTTAGCAAAGCTCGCGAAAAAAAACCGCGTTTTTACCAACGATTCTTGTCCTGCCCGGGAAAATACCGCGGGCGAATAGACGTTATCACCGCTGGGCGTGTTTCCGCTTCGATCGGCTGGCGTTTTGTGACTAAAATCGTCGTAAGACCGGCGTGCGTGGCATGCGGATCGGGACGCCATGGCGCGATTTCGGCCATCCCCCGGCGACTTGCTAGACTTGGCCACACCCACCAAGCAGCCCGTTCGCAACGATCCATGGCAGTTCACGCAGACGCGGTTTCGCATCCCCTGGTACTCGTAGTCGATGACGACGAGGAGATCGGCTTGTTGCTGCGCCGCTATCTGAGCGGCCAAGGACTGCGCGTAGAGGTCTTCGGGAATGCCGCTTCGCTGCGCCTGCGCATCGAACGACAGCCGGCCGATTTGGTGCTGCTCGACCTGGGCCTACCCGACGACGATGGCTTGAACGTGATCCGCGATCTGCGCGGTAAGAACATCCCGGTCATCATCGTCAGCGGTCGCGGCGAGTCGGTCGAGCGCGTCGTCGGCCTGGAACTGGGCGCAGACGATTACGTCACCAAGCCGTTCGATTTGCGCGAATTGCTTGCGCGCATACGTTCGGTGTTGCGTCGTTCGGCCAACACCGTAGGCGAGCACGCAGCGATCGGGCACGCAATCGCAGCAGCGCCGTTCGAGTTCGAAGGCTTCAAGCTGGAACCCGATGCGCGCCGACTCATCGCCGCCGACGGCAGCGATGTCGCACTTACAACAGGCGAATACGATCTGTTGCATGCGTTCGTGCAACGGCCGAATCTCGTGCTTTCGCGCGATCACCTGATGAACACAGTGCACGGCCGCGACGCCGGCCCCTACGACCGCGCGATCGATGTGCAGATCGGCCGGCTGCGACGCAAGATCGAACCCGATCCGGCGAATCCGAAACTCATCAAATCCGTGCGCGGTGCCGGCTACTTGTTCGCGGCCAATGTCGTGCGCAAGGGCTGAACTTCCATGCGCGAAACATTCTCCAGCGTCACCGCCCTGGACAACAACCTGTTCGATGCAGTGCCCGATGCGCTGATCGTCGCCGATCGCGCGGGCCGCATCGTGCATGCGAATCGCCATGCGGCATCGCTGTTCGGTTATCCGATCGAAGGACTGATCGGCATGACGATCGAAGCGCTGATGCCGGATGAACTGCGCGATCGGCATCGTACGCACCGCGATGCGTATATGGAAACCCCGCGAGTACGGGCGATGGGCGCCACCGACCAAGCCCTGATCGGAAAAAAAAACGACGGCAGCACATTTCCGATCGAGATTGCGCTCAGCCCGATCGCGACCGAACATGGCACGCGCTATCTCGCCTCGGTGCGCGATGTCTCCGAAAGCCAGCACGTGCGTCAGGCGCTGGTGCGCGCGCGTTACGACGCAGCGATCGCGCAGTTGGGTCAAGCCGCGCTCGATGCGCGCAACGAGAACGAAGTGATCGACGGGCTGCCGGCATCGTTGGCCGCAGCCTTGGAAGTGGAGCGGGTCGCGATACTGATCGTGGACGATAGTTCTGGCGAAATCGATCTGCGGCAATCGATCGGTTTACGCGAGGATTGGTCGCACCCATCGCGATGGATGGAGGATGCGCGCAGTCCGCTGGTTGCGGCATTGAAAGAAGGCCGCACCACGATCGTCGACGACGGAGGTTTCGGCGGCATCGCCGACGTCGCCAGCGCCGCGCTATTGCCCCTGCACGATCGCGGCCGACCGATAGGCGCGCTGCTTGCGCTGTCTTCGCGGCCGAAGCGCTTCGATCACGACGCCCAGCACTTGCTGCAATCGGCGGCGATGTTCGTCGCGACATTGATTCAGCGGCGGCGCACCGAAGAAGAACTCGCGCACGTGCAGCGCCTCGATGCCATCGGCCAACTCACCGGCGGCATCGCGCACGATTTCAATAATCTGCTGACGGTGATCTCCGGCAGCCTGCAGCTTCTCGAAGCCGAATGCGGCGAGCAAGCGGAGGCCAGCGCGCTGATCGGCAGCGCGCTGCGCTCGGTGAGCCGCGGCGCGGAACTCACCGGAAAATTGCTCGCATTCGCGCGCCGCCAGCGGCTGAGCCCGCGCGCGTTCGCAGCGCAGGCTTTACTCGACGATATCGCCTTGATGTTGCACCGCGCGCTGGGTGAGTCGGTGCAGCTTGAGATCGATTGCCCGCACGACTTGCCGTCGGTCTACGCCGACGCTAGCCAACTCGACGCCGCACTGGTGAATCTGGCGCTCAATGCGCGCGACGCAATGCCGCGCGGAGGGCGGATCGACATGGTGCTGCGCGAGCATCGGATCGAGCCTACGGATGCGATGCGCGCGCTGGCGCCGGGGCGCTACGTCGTAATTTCGGTGATCGACACCGGCCATGGCATGACTCCGGACGTGCTTGCGCGCGCGGTCGATCCATTTTTCACTTCGAAAGCAGCGGGCCGCGGCAGCGGTCTAGGGCTAAGCATGGTGTACGGCTTCGTCAAGCAAAGCGGCGGCCACATGCACATCGACAGCAAGCTCGGTTACGGCACGCGCGTCGATCTGTATCTGCCCGCGAGCGACGCGCAAGAACACCACCAAGATGTCGCGAAAGCGCCGCTGCCGATGACTGGCGATGAAACCATCCTCGTCGTCGAAGACGAGCCCGACGTCGCCGAGATCGCTTCGGCTTTTCTGCGCTCGCTTGGATATCAGGTGCGCAACGCAAGCAGCGAAGCGGAAGCGCTCGCGCTGCTCGATAGCATGTCGGACATCGCGCTGTTGTTCACCGACGTGGTCTTAGGCACGGGCGGGAACGGTATCGACCTTGCGCAGGCTGCGCGGGCACGACGACCACAGCTACCTGTTCTACTTACTTCGGGCTACGCAAATCCCGGGGCCTCGCGCGCCGAGCGCGACAGCGCGGGCTTCGAGCTGCTGCGTAAACCCTACCGCCGCGAACAACTCGCGGCGGCGGTCCGACGTCATCTCGATCGGCGCGACGACTGACGCTTAACCCGCTGAAGCAGCGTGGAAATTCGACACTGCGTCGAAATTCTCTGCGTCGAAATTCTCTGCGTCGAAATTCTCTGCGTCGAAATTCTCTGCGTTGAAATTCGCTGCGTTGAAATTCTCTGCGTTGAAATTCGCTGCGTTGAAATTCGCTGCATCGAAATTCTACTTGAGGCCTATCTCCCGCTCAATGCAAACCGCGCTGCCCGAAGATCATGACACGCAGTCCGTCCAGATCGCGCATGCGGATCTCGCGTCGATCGACCGTTATCAAGCCAATGGCGTCCAGATGCGACAGCGCGCGCGTCACTGTTTCCAACTGCAAGCCGAGGAAATTTCCGATCTCAGCGCGAGTCATATGCAGCATCACTTGTTCAGCGCTGTAACCGAGCGCACGCTGACGATCGGCTAGATCGAGCAGAAAAGCGACGACGCGCTGCTCGGCACCGAGCGTCGATGTGGCGAGCATCCACGCCCAATCGCGTCGGATTTCGCAGGCCATCCGCATCGTCAACCACGATTGGAATTCAGGCAGCCGCGCGCTCAGCATGGCGCACGGCAACTCCAACACCTCACCAACGTCCAGCGCAATCGCCTCGCAACCGTGATGCGAGATGCCAAGCGAATCCAGGCCAAGCAGATCGCCGCGCATGCGGAACCCGGTGATCTTCTCGCGACCGTCCTCGCTCAGCACCGACATCTTGAAATAGCCGGAACGCACCATGTAAACCGCGCTCGCCGACTGTCCAGAGCGAAACAACGTGTCCTTGCGATGAACGAGCTTGCGCGGCAGACCGAGCTGCTGCAATTGATCTTCGATGCGTTTACTTGGGTGGACATCTGCGCGCGCATGCCACGTGTTGATGTGGGTCGCAGCCATGGAGAACGAAGCGGGGGACAAGTCGAGCATGGCGGTCTCTCCTGGGAACATCGTATGAAATCGGGTCGGTATGATTAGCGTGTCGGTTTGAAAGAGCGTCGAGCCAAAAAGGTATTGGTTTGAAAAAACGCACTGGCGCGCATCGGCCAACTTGCGTTAGTGCAGATCTAGAACCACCGCAGATCTAGAACCAGCGCAGATCTAGAAACCTTGTTGTTTCTGCGCCGATTCGGGTCTTATCGCCACCCTACGCCCACCACGCATCCGCACGATGTCCTGCGCGCAACCGTTTGTAACGGCGTGTAACAGTGCGCCGCAGCAGAAGATTTTGATCGGGATCAATGTTCGCAAACGATGCTCGCGAATGATTGTGATTCGTTCAGCGGCTGAATTCGCACCAGTGCTATGGGTAAGACCGCCTTCACCAAACCCGCTGCCGTCGATGCCTGGGATCTTTGGTTCCGGTGGCGCGATGGCGCGCAGCTGCGCGATCTCACGGTCGATGCCACTTGGGAGCGCGTCGCGCGCACGGTCGGCTCTGCCGAAGGGCCGCAGGCGGCGTTCTGGGCGCGGCACTACGTCGATGCGTTCTCGAAGTGGCAAATGCTGCCGGGCGAGCGTTTGCTGCACGATGCCGGCACCAGTTCGCCATCGCTCGGATCGCCTACGCAACAGATGATTCACTCGGATACTCCGCGCATCAAGGAAATAGCCGCGAATCTCGCGAACTCGAATATCGCCGTATTGAACGTGAATGCGTTCGTTCGTCGCTCGCGCGGCGCAGCGGCTTGGTTCGATCGCGACGAGTTCATGCGCATCTGCACGCTAGCGGTGCGTTTTCTCGACGATGCTCTCGTCAACGGGGGATTCCCGATGGCGGGGCTACGAATCGGTATGTTCGGCGTGGCCGATGCGCTGGCGCAGTTAGGCGTTGGCTATGCCGGCGACGCGGCGCAAGCGCAGGCGCGCGCGATCGCGATTGCGTTCGCCGAGGGCTGTTTGCGCGGCGATCTCGCGATGGCCTGCGAACGCGGTGCGAACCCGCTGAACGACAAGCGCTGGGCCGCGCGTTTGCGCGCACGCGGCCTAGACCACGACTTGCGCGCTGAACTGCACCGCTACGGCATGCGCCACCCGCAGCTCACCGCGATCATGCCGCATCCGCAGCTCGCACTATTGGCGAACAACGCCACCGACGGACTCGACCCGGCGGTGCGTGCGAACGCGCACGAACGACCGGCTGCGACTGATTGGCAAGACGCCGCACTCGCTGGCGATTCGGCGCTGTTCGCACAGACCGCGCAGCTCGCACTGCGCGCCGCGATTCAACCGTGGATCGACCGGCCGATCGACACCCCGCTGTTGGCGCTTCAGGAACTGGATTTGGACACTCGCGAACACTGCGCGACGTTGGCTGCGGCGCTGAAACTCAAACCGCCGCGCTGGCGACTGGCATAAGGCTGAGCGAATGAGATTCACTGAACTGAGAATTGCGCTGAGCTTGCGACCCCGATACGGCTGCGCTTTGACGCACGTCAACATCGCGCCGATGTCGAACCTGCGTAATACCGTAGACGCTGCACTAGCGTCATCGCACCGAGGAGATCGTCATGAATCGCGTTCGCGACAAAGTCTGCATCGTCACCGGCGCCGCGCTGGGCATCGGTCGCGCCTGCTGTGAGCGGTTGGCCGACGAAGGCGCCAAACTCGCGCTGTTCGACATCCTCGATGCCGAAGGCGAAGCCTTCGCCGATACGCTGCGCGCCCGCGGCGTCGAAGCGCGCTACTGGCATGTCGATGTCGCATCGGAAACCAATGTGAAGACCGCGATCGATCAGGCGGCAGCGCTGTACGGTGCGCTGCACGTCTTGGTCAATAACGTTGGCATTTCCGGCTCCACCAAACTCACCCACGACATCAGCGAGGAGGAGTGGGATCGGGTGCAGGCGGTGAACGTCAAAGGCGTATTTTTCTGCACGAAACATGCGATTGCGCATCTCAAGGCTGCGGGCGGCGGCAGCATCGTCAACCTATCGTCGATTTACGGCTTGGTCGGCGCCGCCGACATCCCCGCCTACCATGCCTCGAAGGGCGCGGTGCGGCTGATGAGCAAAACCGACGCGATGATCTATGCGCCCGATCGCATTCGGGTGAATTCGGTGCATCCAGGCTACATCTGGACGCCGATGGTCGAACACCATCTGCGCGCCAGCGGCGCGACCGATCTCGACGCCGCGCGCCACGATGTCGGCCTGCTGCATCCACTCGGCCACATGGGCGAAGCCGACGACATCGCTTGGGGCATCGTCTACTTGGCATCGGAAGAATCGAAATTCGTGACCGGCACCGAGCTGACCATCGATGGCGGCTACACCGCGCGCTGATCCGGCGCGGTCGCTTCGCGCGCAGCGGCGACCTGCGCGCGAGACGGCGTTGCTGCGTCCGCGTGATCGCCATGTCGCGCGTTCCTTTGCCGTCATGATGGCCTGCACGCTGGCGTTGCTCGTGGCATGGACATCGACAATCGCACAAACGCCGACGCCTAAGCCGACGCCTAAACCTAGGCCAGCACCATCCATGGCGCTGCCGAAACCGCCGGTGCGACTGCGCCCGGGCGAATACGTGTGGATGCCACAGCTCGCACCGAAAGGCCCGGTCGTGATCGTCGTCAGTCTGCCGGAGCAGCTCGCCTACGTGTACCGCAACGGCATACGCATCGCGGTGTCCACGGTCAGCACCGGCAAGCGCGGTTACGAAACGCCCACCGGCGTGTTCACCATCCTGCAAAAAAGTCGCGAGCATTACTCGAATCTCTACGACGACGCGCCGATGCCGTTCATGCAACGCCTCACGTGGAGCGGCGTCGCGCTGCACGCGGGCAACGTGCCGAACTATCCGGCCTCGCACGGCTGCGTGCGCCTGCCTTACGCATTCTCCGAGAAACTATTCGGCATGACTCAGCACGGCATGACCGTGGTGATCGCCGACGAACGTTCGCACCCGGCGACTGTCGCCTATCCTGGGCTGTTCGCACCCGTGGATCCCGCCACTGGTGCGGAGCGTGCGCATGACCCTCAGCCGATCGATGCGCCGTATCGCTGGACGCCCGATGCCGCGCCCGAGGGGCCGCTGACGATCGTGCTTAGCACCCACGATCGCGAAGTCGCGATCGTGCGCAACGGAATCGACATCGGCCGCGCGGCGGTGTTGTTTTCCACGGAGCCGCCGCTTGGAACCCACGCGTATGTGCTGCTCGAAGGCGCTGGTGAAGGTACGAACCCGATGGTGCCCGATCGGCCAGCGCTCAGGTGGATGCAGTTGCCGATGAACGCGGCGGATCGTCGCTCCGAAAAGAAGTCCAGTCGACAATATGCATCTGCGAATACGCCCGCTGAGGCAACAACGCCAAAGAGCGATACGACTCGAAGCGATGCAGCTCAAATGGATGCAGCTCAAATGAATGCAGCCAACACCAATGCGTCGCAAACCAACGCGATCGAAATCAATACGACGCAAACCGACACAAGCCAAGCCGGAGCCGCTCAAACCGCTGCGAAAGACACCAGCAATGGTCAGACCGATGTCATCCAAGCCGCCGCGCGCGGCGAGATTTCGGTTGCGCCAGAATTCGCGCGTCTTGTTTACGATGCTTTAACACCTGGCACCACATTGGTCGTCACCGATGAACCGCTGCACGCGCGCGACGCGGGCGAAGATATGACGATCCTCCGTGCGGATCGACCGCCGGTCGCAACACCCTCGACCATGGACGAGCCGCCCCGCTAAGCTTTGCGGATGATTCGTTCCCTCGCTTGCCTACTGACCCTGGGCGCGCTCGCCCTCGGCGCATCCACCTCCGCAGCCGATCGCGACGATACTGCGCGAGCCAATGCTGTGCGCGCCGATGCTGCGCGCGCTGCGACCGCGCTGACCGCCGGCACCGTAGTGTCTGCACGAGGTTTGCTCTCGCGCTTGCACGGCGCTGCGCCAACGCTCAATCGCGACGTGCTCGCGATGGCGCTCGACGCGCGCGCATGCGCGCTGCGTTCCGGCGCGGTCGCGCAAGCCGCGCGCCTAGCGGTCATCGATTACTCCAAGCCATCGACCGAACCGCGCATGTGGGTCTTCGATCTCGATCGCGAGCTGTTGCTGTACGCCGAGCACGTCGCGCACGGCCGCGGTAGCGGCGAAAATTACGCGCGCGCATTTTCCAATCGCGACGGCAGCTACCAATCCAGCCTCGGCCTGTTCGCCACCGCCGACACCTACATCGGCGGTAACGGCTATTCGCTGCGCATGGACGGGCTGGAACCAGGTTTCAACGACCGCGCTCGCGATCGCGCGATCGTGATGCACGGCGCGCCCTACGTCGATCCGCTACAAGCCCTGCGCCAAGGCCGACTCGGTCGCAGCCTCGGCTGTCCGGCGCTACGGCCTGCGATCGCGCGCGACGTGATCGACACGATCAAAGAGGGCCAACTGCTGTTCGCCTACTACCCGGATCCCGACTGGCTTGCGCGCTCACGGTTCTTGCGCTGCGGCGAGCGTGCCGATGCCTCATCGCGCGCGATGCACTGATCGCGCAGCACCACATCATCGCCGACGGCGACATCATGGTCGCAACGATCCGTTCGCATCTCAGTGCGTACCGTTCGCGCAACGAATCGGGAATCGATTGCGTCGCCTATCCGCGCGAAATCGGCTGCTCGCCCGAAGATATCTATCGTCAGGCGACCCGGTTTTTGCTCACGGGCTATGAACGCGATGCGTCGATCGCGGCGTACATCGATCAAGCAAACATGCGCACCTGCGCGCCCATCGCATCGCGTGCCCTGGTAGCGGAGTGCCTCGCGATAACGCCGCTCGACGGCCGCCTTGCACCGTCGCCCGACCACATCTCGAATGGCTACATGTTTCGCCGAGAGTGGAACCTCGTGGAATGCGTTTGGTTCACGTCGACAGTTGCTTGGTGCATGAGCTGGGGCACCACCGCCTAGACCCGAGGCGAGATCACGCACAACGGTGTACGCATATGGCCCCAAGTCGCTCGCATTGTCGGCATGGCATTGGGCCAGCCTTCCTGAACGAACCGAGAAAGTTCCCGCACTGATCAGTGCAGTATTAAGGTTTCGTTACGCGGCAATCCTGAGAATGCGCTTCACCGGTGCCGGCGGTCGTCCCTCCCCCTCTCTCGCCGCCGGCACCGGCCACCAACAACAACGAGGTTCACCATGAAGCGTTCTTTGTTCGCCCTGACCCTGCTGGCCGCCCTTCCCTTCGCGGCGTCGGCTGCGGAAGGCGTCTCCTACAACCACGTCCAGGGCGGCTACGTCGCCACCAACAACAATAACAACGTCCCCGATGCCGATGGCTTCGGCATCGACGGCTCGGTCGCGGTGCATCCGAACGTCCATCTGTTCGGCGCGTACAGCAATCAGGACATCGACAACAGCAATATCGATTTCGACAAGTGGCGCATCGGCGCCGGTTACAACATGGAGCTGTCGCCAAAGGCCGATCTGGTCGCCCGTCTCGCTTACGAAAAGTTCGATGCCGGCCGGAACGCGGATTTCGACGGCTACAGCGCGGAAGTCGGCATCCGTGCGGGACTGGGTACGTACGTGGATGGTTACGCCTTCGCCGGCTATGAGGACTACGAACAAGTCGATGGCGATTATTACGGCCGCCTCGGTGCGAATGTGAAGTTCAACGAAAACTGGGGCCTCAATGGCGATGTGAAGTTCGCCGACGGCGATGCCCAATGGTTCGTCGGTCCGCGATTCAGTTGGTAAGCGGCGCACGTTGGGATGTGAGCCCCGAGCTGCAGGCTTCGAGCGGTGCGCTGCTATGCCTGCGTCGGTGATGCTCCTAACAGGTTGCTGAGACCTCCATCTAGGAGGTCTCAGTTCGCACGTCCGGCACATGTCCGGACGTGCTCACGGCACATCAATCGCTGACGCGCTTGTTTCGCCGGAGCAGCCATCCATGGCTGCGTGCCATGACTGAATGACCAGGCTGCTGAAAAAACGACGTCACCCGTGCAGGGTCGCCGCACACCCCAAGTGCGGCACGCGACCTCCGCGACGCCTCCTGCGTTGCGTCCCAAACCCGGCTTCGGCCGGGCTTTCTTTTGCCAAGACTGCGGTCCGAGCGGCGTTTTCGCATCGATTTTCGAGACAAGGCCGCAAATTCGGCGCTTTGGCGCACATTTCTCGCATGCTATCGCGCCAAACCGGCAAGAGCTTCGCTACACTCTCGCGGCTGCGCCATGGCGCACGGAACTGACAGCATCCAATACTGGGGAGATTCATGAAGAAGCAACTTGCCGCCGCGCTGGTCCTGGCACTGATCCCGTTCGCCGCGTCCGCTCGCGATAGCCTTGGCAGCTATACCTATGTCGAAGGCGGGTTCAAACGCCTGAGCATCGATAGCGATACGGTCGATACACTCGATTTCGACGGCGTCTACGTGCGCAGCACAGTCGAGCTGAGCGACAACCTCTACATTCAGGGCGGACTGGCGTTCAGCCAGAGCAGCGACCTGCCGGTCGATGTCGATGCGCTCGAAGTCGATATCGGCCTGGGCTACAAATACAACTTCGCCGACAACATCGATCTGATCGCCGATGCGACCTTCCAACGCCAGGAGTTCGACGACGGCTCCGACAAAGATTCGCGCAACAACACCCGCATCGGCGTCGGTGTGCGCGGCGCGCTGAGCAATAGCGTCGAAGGTTGGGTCAAACTCAACTATGTCGATGGCGGCGCCTACGACGGCGATGCCGTCGGCACCCTGGGCATGCACGTGGTGCTGAGCCAGACCTGGGGCTTGGTCGGCGAGTTCGATGCTGGCGGCGATGTCAGCCGCTTCAACCTCGGCGTCCGCGCCAGCTTCTGATCGCGATGCGCGCGCGGACAACGAAAAACCCGGCTGCGAGGCCGGGTTTTTTCGTGAGTGCGAGCGCCGGATTGAATCGCTGCGCTCAATCGCGCCATTCGAGGCGCCATTCGAGGCGCCATACGATCAATCGCGAAACAAGCCTTGCGGATATTCGGGCTTCTGCTCGCGCGCCATCAATCGTTTGAGCCCCGCAGCGGGCGTGATCTCGCCCTTCAGCACGTCGCGGACGGTGCTGGAAATCGGCAGTTCGACGCCATGGCGCTCGGCTTGGCGCATCACTTCGTCGGCGGTCTGGATCGATTCGACCACTTGGCCGATCTCGCGTACGGCCTCGTCGATGGATTGGCCGCGACCAAGGGCGAGGCCGAGCCGGCGGTTACGCGAGAGGTCGCCGGTGCAGGTGAGCACCAGATCGCCCAGGCCTGCGAGGCCCATCAGCGTTTCGGCTTTACCGCCGATCGCGACGTTCAGACGCAGCATTTCGTTGAGGCCGCGGGTAATCAGGCCGGCGCGGGCGTTCAAGCCCAGATTCATACCGTCGGCGACGCCGGTGGCGACCGCTAATACGTTTTTCATCGCGCCGCCGAGTTCGGCGCCCAACATGTCCTCGCCGGTGTAAGCGCGGAAGGCCGGGCCGTGCAGCACTTCGGCGACTTGCTGCGCGAACGCAGCGGTATCCGAATGCACGGTCAGCGCGGTCGGCAGGCCGGCGGCGACTTCTTTGGCGAAGGAAGGCCCGGTGACGACCGCCAGCGGGACCGCGTCCGGGAGGATCTCGCCGGCCACTTCATGCAGAAACCGCCCGGAGCCGGGCTCGAAGCCCTTGGTCGCCCACGCCACCCCGGCATGCGCCGGACGCAGCGGGGCCAGCAGATGCAGGGTTTCGGCGAAGGCATGCGAGGGCACGACGACCAGCACCAGATCGCAACCGTGCATGGCCTCGGCGATATCGGTGGTGGCGCGCAGGGCATCCGGCAGCGGGATGCCCGGCAGATAGCGGGTGTTTTCGTGGTGTTGAGCGATCGCCGCGATGGTGGCCGCATCGCGGCCCCACAGCGTCGTCGAAAAGCCGTGACGGGCAATCAAAGCCGCAAGCGCGGTGCCCCAGGAGCCTGCACCGAGCACCGCGACCGTCGGCGATCCCAACGGCGATCCCAACGGCGCGCCCGACGGTATGCCCGACGGTGTTGGGGTGTCATGGGAGACGGGATGCGGCATCAGGATCGACCGTGACGGGTTCCGGCCGAGCGGACTTAGGCGTTGCCGGAGTAGTCGGCGAGGGTGCCGCCACCCTGCTGGGCCTGACGCTGGCGCACACCTTCGGCATACAGGCCTTCAAAATTGATCGGCTGCAGCAGGAAGGGCGGGAAACCGCCGGCGGTGATCATGTCGCTCACGGTCTGGCGCGCGTAGGGATAGAGCACGCCGGGGCAATGCACGCCGAGCATGGCGTCGAGGGTCTGCTCATCGAAACCGTTGAGCCCGAACAGGCCGGCCTGACGCACTTCCACCAAATAGACGGTTTTATCGACCAGTTTGCAGGTCAACGTGACGCCCAGTTCGACTTCGAACAGCGCATCGGCCACGCGCTGCACGCGCTGGTTCAGGTTCATTTCCAGCGTCGGCTGACCCTGTTCGTTGAACACCTGCGGCGCGCCAGGAGCCTCGAAGGAGACGTCTTTGACGTAAATTTTCTCGACCGAGAAGGTGGGGCCAGTGGCTTCGGCGGCGGCGCCGTTGGCGACGGGTTCGGACATGGTGGAACTCCTGAAAGGGACGGAAAGTAGGGATCGCGTGAGGGCGGCGATTATGGCACGGGGGTTGCAGCGGAGCGGCCTGGGCAGGCGGCCACCGCAACGAACAACGAACTGGGCATGGCTGGAGCGATTTGCAAGCTGCGAAGCGCGTGGAAATATCCGCAAAGGCGCAGCAGCGGACTATCTCGACCGGCCGCAGGCCTCGCTCACCGCCCTTTGACCAAGGGCAGATCAGCGCTTTGCCAAGCGGCGATGCCGCCTTCGAGGATATTGACCTGGGTGAAGCCGGCGCGTTTGAGCTTGCGCGCGGCGCCGCCGGCGGTCGCACCGCTTTGGCAAACGATCACCACTGGCGAGGTCTTGGCGTCGACCAGCGGCTTGTGCTGCGGGTCCAGATTGCTGGGCAGGATGTTCTTTGCGCCTGGAATATGGCCTTTCTCGAAATCGTTATAGGACCGCATATCGACCACCAAGGCGCTTTCGCGGTTGATCAGGGCGGTCACCTGGGCCGGGCGCAGGGCTTTGTAGCCGCGAAACAGCGGCGATAGTTCGTTGATGATGATGGCGATGGTCAAACCGACCAAGCCCATGCCCAACAGGGGGTGGCGGCCGATGAAGGCCGACAGGGTGTCGTAATCCACGGTATGTGCAGAGCGAAAAGAAGGGAATGGATTGTCGCCTGTACGCGGGTGCGAAGCAAAAAACGCTGTGGGGCCGATGCCACGAGGCGGGTCATCATCGTTTTTTCCTTCTCCTCGCGACGCCGGGACGAGGGGGCGCGCAGCGCCGGATGAGGGGCGAAGACAGCATGCGCGGCTGGTCGTCAGGCTGCGTCACGAAAAGCACCCCTCTGGGCCTTCGGCCACCCTCTCCCCGCAGGCGGGGAGGGGGTAAATTGCGTCTACCGGCGTCAGTAACCTTTCCAGAAATCCGGCAAGCCGCTGATCAACCACCAGCGTTTGGCCTGTGCGTCGTAGCGCCAGCGCTCGGTGAAACGAATCGTGCGCTGGCTCAGGGTGTTGCGATTGACCATATCGATGCGCACCGCGCGCTCGACGCTGCCGTCGGGGAGGATGCGCGAGTCGAAATCCTCGAACGCAGTGACCTGGATCTGCTCGTAGCGCGAGAACTCGGCATCGGTCACCGGGTGTTGTTCACGATAGCGTGGGTCGAGCAGGGCCGAAGCGGCTTCGAAATTGTTCCAGCGAATCGCTTTGGAATAATCCAACTGCGTCTCTTCGAGCAGGCGCGGCTGCTTGATCTTGAGCTTTTGCGCGGTGGCCGTCGCCGGCAACGCCGCGATCGCGAGGCCGAGTAAGCAGATCCAGATGAAACGAAACGATGCGGACATGGCGCGGCTCGGAAGGATCGTGGGCGACCGGCGCATCCTACTCCGTCTGCATCCGCCGCTTGGCGACATAGCGTGAACGGCTTTCGGTCGCGACGCCGCCATCGGGCAGCGCAACCGTCGCCACGATTTCAAGCCGCGCCTTGCCGCGGCTGCGCAAGGTGGCGAAAAACACGTCCCAGGATTCGCCCTCGGCGAGCGTGGCCTCGGCCAGCAAATCGGCGTAGAGCGGCGCGCGATAGCGCAGATCGCTGTCGGCAACGTAGACATCGGCCTCCAGGCCGGCGTCCATCAGCTTCATCATTACCAATCCCCAACCCGCCAGGGTCATCAGCGACACCAGACTGCCGCCGAACGCGCTGCCTTTGTCGTTGAGGTTAGGGCCAAGCGGCGCAGCCAAGCGCAAGCAAGCGCCGTCGTAGGCCTCCAACCGAAATTGCAGTGCGGCCACTGGCGGCATCGCGAGCAATTTCGCTTCCAGCCGCTGAAGCGCGGTTGCAGCGCCTGCCGATGCGCTGATCGGGGGCGGCTCGACGGCTGTGGGCGAGGCGGCGGGAAGCGAGATGGTGTCGGTCGTCATCGGAGACATGTTGGAGAGGCGTGAGGACAGCGAATGAATGAGGTGCATTGATGGCGTGCATTGATGACACCCATGCATTGATGAGGCGTGCATTGATGAGGCGTGCATTGATGACACCCAATCACGCATTGAGATGACGCGCATCGACGCCCGCCTTGCAGGCGTCGCACCGAATCCGCAAGCTGCGCCATGCCTGCACGCTGCGAATCCTACACCGTCGTGTCTCTCAGACCGGCCCTCGACCATGCGGCGATGCGGCGCGCGGCAGCGTCATATGGCTGGCGCACGGTGGCCCTATCGCCGTGGAGAATCGCGGTCCGCGACGACGCCGCGACCCAGGCCGAACTGCGCAGCGCCTTGGCGGCCGAGATCGTGATCGTCGCCAGCCCAGCCGCAGCGCGCGCAGCGGCGCGCCTCGCCGCGCTGCGCAAACGGCGCGGCCAGACGTGGTGCGCACTGGGCAGCGGCACCGCTTCGGCGCTGGCACGGGCCGGAATCGCGCCGGTCGACACCCCAACGCGGATGGACAGCGAGGGCCTGCTGGCGCTGCCGGTTCTTGCCCAGGTGGCCGGACGCACCATCGCCCTGCTTACCGCGCCGGGTGGGCGCGATCGCATCGCGCCGTGCCTGCGCGCGCGCGGGGCAGTGCTGCAGCGGGTGGATGTCTACGCCCGTGTGCCGATTCGCCCGAATGCCGCGACCCTCGCGCGCCTGCGCCGCGTCAGCGGCCGCTGGCTGATACCGCTGAGCAGCGGCGATGCCTTGCAGCACCTACTCGCAACGCTGCCGGAGGATCTCGCCGCACGCTTGCGCAGCGCCTGCATGGTGGCCGCCAGCGCCCGGCTGGCGGATCTGGCGCGCGAGCTGGGCTGCATGGATATTCATATCGCCGCCGGGCCACGGCCGCGGCAATTGTTGGCGGCGATCGGCCCGCTCCCCGAGCCGCACGAGGATGCCGAGCGCTAAACCCCTCAGTCGCAGCGGACGCGCCATGCCCAGCGCAGCGCGGCCGCAGCATCGATGGCGTACCAATACACACGGCAACAGCGCATGTTCCGGCTAACATGACCGCAGTTGCCCGCTCCCTCACCGGCATGAACGACGACCCGCTCACTCCAGCAGCACCGATACCGACCGCAGCGCCGAGTGCGCCGGCGAGCGCTGCGCCACCGCGCGCCCAAATCGCGCCGCGCGGCCGTGGCACAGCATGGGTGTGGCTGCTGGTCTTGGCTGCGCTCGGCACCGCGGGATGGTTCTGGTACGACGGCCAGCGCCGCGATGAGCGCGCGCGCACCGCTGCTGCCGACAGCGCCCAGCGGTTGCGGGCGCTGGAAGACCGCATCGATGGCCTGCGCCGCGACACCCGCAGCCACGCCCAGCGCCTGCAGCAGGCAGATGCCACCAATCGCGTGCTGCGCGATGAATTGCTCGGCATCAGCCAGCGCTCGACCATCCTCGAAGACCACGTCGCCAAACTCGCCGATGCCAGCCGTCAAGGCGCGCAAGCGCTGCGTTTGGACGAAGCGGAACTGCTGCTGACCGCTGCCGAGCAGCGCCTCGCGCTGTCCGCCGATCTCGATGGCGCGCGCCGCGCGTACGCATTGGCCGCAGGCACGCTCGAAGGCATCGATGCGCCGGGCATGCTGAATCTGCGGCAGACGCTCGCGCAGGAGCGCGCCGATCTCGACGCGGTCAAAGCCGACCCCGCGCGCACGGCGATGACCCAACTCGACGCCTTCGCCGCTGCGCTGCCGCTGCCCGTCGACGACACGCTGCGCGCCGCGCCCATCGCCGCCGACGCCCCGTGGTGGGAGCGCTTGTTCGCGAAATTCGTCACCGTCGCGCCGGCCGACCCAACGCTCGCGGTCAGCGGCGAACAGCGCAGCGCGGGCTTTCTCGCCTTGCAATTGGAACTGACCCTTGCCCGCGCCGCGATTGAACGTCGCGATGAGATTGGCTATCAGGCCGCGCTGACCCGCGCCGAGGCCTGGCTGCCGCGGCTGCTGCCGGACACGCCGACCCGCCGCGCGCGGCAAGCGACGCTCGCCCGCTTGCGCGCGCAGCCGCTGCGGCTATCGCTGCCGACGCTGGGCAGCACGCTGACCCAATTGCGCGAACAGCGCACGCCACGCTGAGCGCCGCGGAAAACGATCGCAAATGAACATCTTCCGCCATCTGTTGTTTTGGATCGTGCTGGCGCTGGCCGGTGCGCTGCTCGCGCAATTATTGGTCCAAGATCCTG
Organism: Lysobacteraceae bacterium; assembly: GCA_031374725.1. GTDB lineage: Bacteria > Pseudomonadota > Gammaproteobacteria > Xanthomonadales > Xanthomonadaceae > Lysobacter_I. The sequence goes on from JANMGT010000039.1 coordinate 53,324, forward strand.
GCTTCGTGCTGGTGCGCTATCGCGGCACGCGCTACGAAAGCACGCTCGCCTCGATGCTGATTTTGCTGGCGGTTGCAGCGTTCATCGCTTGGGCGCTGTGGAAACTGCTGTTGTTTCCGTTCCGACTGTGGCGACAGCGCCGCGAACGCACCGCGCGCGCGCGCCTGGGCGACGGCTTGGACGCGCTGCATCAGGGCCACTACGCGCGCGCCGAAAAACTACTGACGCAGGCCGCGCAGGATCGTCAATTCGAAGCACCCGCACGCACCGCCGCCGCGCGCGCGGCGTTGACGCGCGGCGATGCCGCCGCCGCGACCGCACATCTGGATGCACTGCTCGAACGGCATCCGGCGTCGCGCGCGATCGCGATCGCGGACTATGCGCAACACGAAGGCCGGCATGCCGATGCCGTAGCCGCACTGGATGACGTCTCCGGGCCGCTGCCGCCGCGCGCGCTGCGCCTGCGCGCCGAAGCCTTGGCAGCGGGCGGGCGGGCCGATGAGGCCTACGGCATGCTCGGCGCGCTGCGTCAGCAACAGGCGATATCGGCAGCAGGATTGGCCGAGCGCGAACGCGAATGGGCGGCGCAGGCGCTGCGCAGCGCCGCCGACGCCAATGCCCTGGCCGATCGCTGGGACGCACTGAGGCCTGCGCTGCGCACCGAAGCCCCGGTGGTATTGGCCTATGCCGAACGCGCCGCCGATCTGCGCTGGGACGCTGCTGCAGCGAACAGCATCGAACACGCGATCGGCACGCAGTGGGACGACACGCTGGCGGCGTTGTACGGCGGGCTGTCGATCGCACGTCTGGATACGGGCGCCATCGAACATCGCCGCGCCAAAGCCGAAGCCTGGCTGCTGCTGCATCCGAGCAGCCCCGGCGCGCTGCTTGGGCTCGCGCGGCTCGCGCGCGCCCAAGGGCAAGCGCCGCTGGCCGAACAGTATCTGTATCGCGCCATCGCCCAAAGCAGCGACCGCCCCGTCTGGCAAGCGCGCGCATGGGAAGAACTCGGTCACGGCTTCGTGCAATCTAACGGCATGCAATCTAACGGCATGCAGTCGGGCGGCATGCACTTGAGCGGCACGCAGTCGAGCGGCATGCAAACCAGCGAAACGCAGCCGACCCCTGAGTTTCGAGCACGGTTGTGCTACGCGAATGCATTGCGCGCACTGCGCGGCGAAGCGACCGAAGGATTGCCCGGTCGCGATCTGCGTCAGCAAATTCTCGACCAAGCCGCGATCGAAGAGCGCGATGCGCACGGCGTGCCACGGTTGCGCGGTTGAGCCGCTTCGACAATGCATCGATCACCCACCCGCCGCCACGATCAACCGCGATGACCTCCGCCACCGTTCCCCGTGCCGAACGCGATGCCGACGATCCGGCGCGCTTGCGCCTGTTCGGCGATTGGACCCTCGAACACGCCGCGGTCATCGGCACGCTGCTGCGTGAAACCGCAGATAACATCGGTCGCGTCGATGCACGCGCAGTCGATCGCCTGGATTCGCTCGGTGTGCTGCAACTGCTGCGCTTCGCCAGCCGGCGTAAGTTAAACGACGATGCACTGGAATTCCGCGCCGATCATCAAGCGTTGGTGCAGGCGATCGAAGACGTGCGCGACGAGCGCCCGAAAACCAAGCGCGAATACGGCTTCTTCGCCGCGATGGAACGCCTCGGCCACGCGATGCACGACAACGGCCGCGAGATCGTCGCGCTGGTCAGTTTTCTCGGCGAGACCTTGGTCAAAATACTGCGCTTGTTTCGCGAACCGCGGCGCCTGCGCCTGATTTCCACGGTGCATCACATGGAACAGGTCGGCCTCGACGCGGTGCCGCTGGTCGCGCTGCTGTCGTTCCTGATCGGCGCGGTGATCGCGTTCTTGGGCTCGAACATCCTCGCCGACTTCGGCGCATCGATTTATGTCGTCGAATTGGTCAGCATCTCGTTTCTGCGCGAATTCGGCGTGCTACTGACCTCGGTGATCTTGGCCGGACGCACCGCCAGCGCCTTCACCGCGCAAATCGGTTCGATGGTCAATCGCGAAGAGGTCGATGCGATCCGCACGCTCGGCTTGGACCCGATCGATCTGCTGGTGATTCCGCGCGTGCTAGCGCTGGTCGCGATGCTGCCGCTGCTCACCTTTGTTGCGATGCTCGCCGGCTTACTCGGCGGCTTGAGCGTTGGCGCCAGTAGCCTCGATATTCCACCGCAGGCGTATCTCAACCGCATGCACGAGACGATGGAACTGCGGCATTTCCTGGTCGGCCTGTCGAAAGCGCCGGTGTTCGCGCTGGTGATCGCGCTGATCGGCTGCCTCGAAGGCCTGCAAGTCACCGGCACCGCGCAATCGGTGGGCGAACGCACCACCTCCAGCGTGGTCCAATCCATCTCGCTGGTGATCGTGCTCGACGCGATCGCCGCGATTTGGTTCATGCATATGGGGTGGTGATGCAATGGGTGGTTCCGAATTCTTGCGATATCTCGCGTCCAACGCGCGCTTTGAGGAGAACGATCTATGAACGCGCTGAAAGTCACCGGGCTCGTCCTCGGCGGCGTCGCCGCTGCCGTGTTTTGGAAGCATCACGGCAATGTGCCGTCGCTTGCGCAGAGCATCGCGCCTACCGCGAGCGGCTTCGTCTCCGTCGTCGCGCCCGATGGCGCTCCGGATCGGACGGTGGTGATCTTCGCTCCTATCGGATGCCCCCGCGACGCGGCGCAGCGCGCGATTGCCATGGCCTCGCAACTGCAGGCCCAGGGCATCCCATACCTGCGCAGCGACCGTTTCTCGGTCAATATTCCGAATCCAAGCGCAGAACAGCAACAGGCGTTACAGCGCACTTCAACGGTTTTGGGCGGCGAGATTCCTGCCGTCTTCATCGGCAGCAGCGCCAAGGCCAACCCTACGGTCGAAGAGGTCGTGGCCGAATATCGGCGCCTGTATTGAACCTTCGTTCTGCGAGGCTCGGGACACAGAGCCCTACAAAAAGCCGGTGCGCCTAGGCCTGAGGTATCCCCACATTTTCATCTTGGAATCGAGTTGGTTTTCATTCCTCCCGCAATCACGCCCCGTACCGCCTTCGCCAATGGAGGCGGCCAGACACACATCCGCAACCACTCAATCGCACG
>JANMGT010000047.1:0-3603 GCA_031374725.1 Lysobacteraceae bacterium
ACTTGCGTGCATGACGTGGTCCTCAGGCGTCGACACCCCGAGGATGAAACTGCGTCATGCACGCGCTTTTTTATGGACCGTAAATGTTATCTGTTTGATTTTCAAGCACATAATGTGGGGATACCTCAGGCCTAGGCGCACCCTATGAACAGCATCGCGACTCGTCGCATTGACACGACATACGGACTACACGTTTGATGCTTGCAACACCCACCACCTCCGAGCCGATCATCCGCATCCGCGGGCTGCACAACCAGTTCGGTGAGCAGGTGGTGCATGAGAATCTCGATCTCAATGTGCGTCGCGGCGAGATCATCGGCGTGGTCGGCGGTTCGGGCAGCGGCAAATCGGTACTGATGCGTTCGGTCATCGGCCTGCGCGAGCCCGATGCCGGCGAGATCGACGTGCTGGGTGTGAACGCACGTTCGAATAAAAATGCAGATCGGCTGGCAATCGAACGCAACATCGGTGTGTTGTTCCAAGACGGCGCGCTGTTCTCGTCGCTCACCGTCGGCGAGAACGTGCAAGTGCCGTTGAAGGAACATCACCCCGATCTGCCCGATAGCTTGATGTATGAGTTAGCGTTGTTGAAAGTGAAACTGGCCGGCCTGCCGGCCGATGCGATCGATAAATTGCCTGCGCAACTCTCCGGCGGTATGCGCAAGCGCGCCGGTCTGGCGCGCGCGCTGGCGCTCGACCCACCGCTGCTGTTCCTCGACGAACCCACCGCCGGGCTCGATCCGATCGGCGCGGCGGCGTTCGACAAGCTCACCCGCAGCCTGCAGCAAGCGCTGGGGCTCACGGTATTCCTCATCACCCACGATCTGGATACGCTGTATACGATCTGCGATCGCGTCGCGGTGCTTGCCGACCGCCGCGTGATCGCCGTCGCGCCGCTGGCGGAGATCGAGCGTCTGCAGCATCCCTGGGTGCAAGAGTATTTCAACGGCCCTCGCGGGCGCGCGGCGCGCGATGCGAAGCAGCGAACAGTAGCAGGCTGTTGAAAAACAACCTGCTAGTGCAGCCAGGAATGGCTGCGGCGACGCAACATGCGCGTAAGCGCTTGTTGCGTCGGGAGCGCGTCTGGACATGTGCCGGACGCGATACTTGAAAAACGCACTCACCGTGCGTTTTTCAACAACCTGCTAGAGACGCAATACCATGGAAACCAGAGCCAATTACATACTGATCGGCGTGTTCACGCTGGTAACGGCAGGCTTCCTACTGCTGTTCGGGCTGTGGGCGGCGAAGTACTCCTCCGAGAAAGATTGGCGCTACTACGACGTGATCTTCAACGAATCCGTCACCGGCCTGACCGAAGGCGGCAGCGTGCAGTACAACGGCATCGGCGTCGGCACAGTGGCCGATCTTCGTCTCGCGCCGGACGATCCGCGGCGCGTGATCGCGCGGGTCAAACTGCGCGCGCCGACGCCGGTAAAAATCGACACCCGCGCCAAACTCTCGTTCACCGGGCTAACCGGCACGGCCTTCATCCAACTCACCGGCGGCAGCCCGAACGCTCAGCCGCTGCGCGGCGAGGACGAAGACGATGTCCCGCTGATCCAAACCGAAGCCTCCGCCCTGCAGAACATCGCCGAGACCGCGACCCGGCTGGTCGCGCGTCTCGATCAAGTGCTCAGCGACGAGAACATCCACAATATCAACGCCACGCTCAGCAATATCAAAAGCACGACCGATGCACTGGCCAATCAGCGCCAAGACCTCGGCGCATTGATCGTCAACGCCCGCGTCGCCAGCGAAAAACTCACGACCACGCTCGATACCACCAACGGCGCGATCGCGAATATCGACCGCGAACTGGTGGACAAACTGCCGGGGCTGATCGCGAAACTCGACAGCACCTTGAACCGTTTCGATTCCGCCGCCGGCAATGCCGATAAACTGCTCAGCGAAAATCGCGCGCCGATCAACGCGTTCGCGCAGGATGGGCTCGGTCAACTCGGGCCGACGCTCGAAGAATTGCGGGTGCTGGTGCGCGATTTACGCAAAATCAGCGGCCGCCTCGACGCCAATCCCGCCGGCTACGTGCTGGGCCGCGAAACACCGAAGGAGTTCGAGCCGAAATGAGCACGACACGCTTGTTCAAATCGTTGATGATGCGCGCGATGCGACACCGGACACTACAGGGTTCGTCGATGGGACCATCCATGCAATCGTCTATGCAATCGTCTATGCAATCGTCTATGCCGTCTTCGATACCGTCGGCCCTTGGTTCGATCGCGCGGCCCACCGCTCTGCTGCTCGCGATGGCGCTGCTCAGCGGTTGCAGCATTTTGCCGAAAAAACAGTCAATCACGCTGTACGCACCGCAGCCGCAGATCGAAGCCGATGCCGCGTGGCCAAGCGTCGATTGGCAACTGCAGATTCCGCGCCCGTATGCAGACGCAGCGCTGGACTCCGAGCGCATCTTGGTGCGGCCGCAGCCGGGCGAACTGCAAGTCTATAAAGGCGCAGCGTGGGCGCAGGCCGCGCCCGATCTCGTCCACGATGTGCTACTGCGCGCCTTCGCCGACAGCGGCCGCCTGCGCGGCGTCGCCCGCCGTGGCGAAGGCGTGAACGCCACATATGAATTGCTGCTCGATCTGCGCCGCTTCGAATCCGACTACAGCGGCGGCGACGCTCCGACCGTGCGTATAGAACTCGGCGCGCGGCTCGTGCACAACGCGGACAACCGCGTGGTCGTTGCGCGCGCGTTCGCGGCGAATGTTCCCGCCAACGGCACCACGATCGCGCAGGTGAACCGTGCGTTCGAGCAAGCACTAGACGATACGGCCACGCAACTGATCGGGTGGACGCTTAGCGAGGGTCAACGCGATTCAAACAGACGCTGAAACCACTGCGCATACCCGAAGCACTCGCAATACGACACGCCTGCCGGATAGCTGGCTTATTGGCGCGGACACTGAACAGTATTGCGTCGAACTGTCGCGCATGAACGTCATGCCAGCTTCATCGCCAATGTCGGATTGCGCGCCGCTGAGACCTTCGAACGAAGCGCGAGCGCAAGTATCATCGGCGACACTCGGCAACGAAGCGATGTTGGCCGACGATGTTGGCCGACTTGGCGATTTCCGCGTCGGAGCGCATCAAGATCGGGTTGTTTAGAAATTCCACCTTCCAATCGGGATGCCCGTCGGCGGTGTAGAAATCGCGTGGCGCCGGCTCGACCGCCGATCTGTAGGTGAGCCCGTACAGCCCCAGTTGCGGCTGACTGACGCTGGAGTCGTACAGGCTTTCCAACGGTCCGGCATTGAAGAAACGGCCGAGGTTCCAGTCGGTCGTGGAGCCTGTTCAATATCTTTAACAAACGCCATCTTTAACCAACGCCATCTTTAACCAACGCCGATGAATCCGTTGACTGTCATCCCGAACGCCCGCATGTCTTTGTTCAGCGGTCGGGATTTTGCACAGGCGGATCGGGACTGATTACCGGGGCGATCTCAGAGGGTGTTTACAAAAATAGTAAACTACGCCCCATCCAATGACCGGTAGGATCAAGATGGGCCGCCCCTTCAAGCTTCAAGCCGAGCATGAAACCGTGCTCACACAGATCGTCGAGTCAGACCCGACCGCCACGCTGGA
>JANMGT010000083.1:0-20575 GCA_031374725.1 Lysobacteraceae bacterium
GTTCGGTGGGCAACATTGGAAGCGGGTCGAAGTGGAACCGCTGTCGATGGAGGACGCGGTCAAGCTGTTGTGTGACGAGGCCAGCGCTGCTGGCGATGACGCCTGCGTGCCCACCGAAGCACAGGGGAAACACTTGGCCGGCACGCTCGGCCGCCTGCCGCTGGCGCTGCATATCGCCGCCAGCCATCTGGGCCTGGGCAAGACGCCGCAGGAATTCCTCGACGAACTGCGCGCCACCGGTCTTGATCTGGCTCCCGCGCAGTACGGCGACCACGGCCTGCGGGTGGATCGCGCCCGCGCCATCTTGCGCAGCTCGTTCGATATTTCATGGAAAGCCTGGTGCGCGGGCGCAGGCAATCGCGTCGAATGGCAGCAGGCATTGGTGGCCTTGGCCCACGGCCCGGCCGAAGGCGTCGGTGAATCCCTCGGCGCGGCCATGACCGATTTGCCGCAAGCGCAGTACGGCCCCTGTCTTGTCGCCGCTGCCCGGCTCAGCTTGTTGGAAATCGAGTGGATAGGCGAGGGCGATACGCGCGAACGCCGAGTGCGGCTGCATGCGCTGATTGCGGAGTTCATGCGGACGTTGCCGCAGTCGGATGCGGAGACGGTGATCGCGCGGATGGGGGACTGGTTTGCGCCGCGTGTCTCCGATGCAAACCAGGACACGATGGGCAACGCGCGCCGCGAAGTGCAATCGGAACCGAGCGGTTTGTTGCATTGGCTGGGCGAGACCAGACTGGACGAAGCGGCACTGAGCATCGTCAATGCCACCCATTTCGCGAGCGCCAACGGCGCGTACGGTGCGTGGCTTGCGCGCCTCAAGGCCGCCGCACCAGAAGCCGGGGAGACCTTGCGTGGCCTCCACCTGGCGTGGGCGGTCGCCGAACTGGCTGTGCAGTCGGGCGATCCGCAGCTTGCCTTGGACACTGCGCAGGCCTATGCCGAACTGGCGAAACGTCTCGAAAACGAGACCGCGTACGCCGTTGCGCAGAGCCAGATTGCGGACATCCTGCAGTCGCGAGGGGATCTGGAGGAGGCCTTGCGCATCCACCGCGACGAGATACTCCCGGTCGTGGAGCGCTTGGACGATGTCAATGGGTGGGCTGTCACGCAGGGCAAGATTGCGGACATCCTGCAGTCGCGTGGCGAGCTGGAAGAGGCCTTGCGCATCCGGCGCGAGGACGAGCTTCCGGTGTACGAGCGTCTGGGCGATGTGCATTCGCGTGCGATCACACAGGGCCGGATTGCGGACATCCTGCAGTCGCGTGGCGAGCTGGAAGAGGCCTTGCGCATCCGGCGCGAGGACGAGCTTCCGGTGTACGAGCGCCTGGGCGATGTGCGTGAGCGTGCGATGACGCAGCGCAAGATTGCGGACATCCTGCAGTCGCGTGGCGAGCTGGAAGAGGCCTTGCGCATCCGGCGCGAGGACGAGCTTCCGGTGTACGAGCGTCTGGGCGATGTGCGTGAGCGTGCGATCACGCAGGGCCGGATTGCGGACATCCTGCAGTTGCGTGGCGATTTGGAGGAGCCCTTGCGCATCCGGCGTGACGAAGAGCTTCCGGTGTTTGAGCAACTGGGTGATGTGCTTAATCGTGCGATCACGCAGGGCAAGATTGCGGACATCCTGCAGGCGCGTGGTGAGCTGGAGGAGGCTTTGCGCATCCGGCGTGAGGACGAGATTCCTGTGTAAGAGCGACTGGGCGCTGTGCGTGAGCGAGCGATGACGCAGGGCAAGATTGCGGACATCCTGCAGTCGCGTGGCGAGCTGGAGGAGGCTTTGCGCATCCGGCGTGAGGAAGAGCTTCCGGTGTTTGAGCAGCTGGGCGATGTGCTTAATCGTGCGATCACGCAGGGCAAGATCGCGGACATCCTGCAGTCGCATGGGGATCTGGAGGAGGCCTTACGCATCCGGCGTGAGGACGAGATTCCAGTGTACGAGCGCCTGGGCGATGTGCGTGAGCGTGCGATCACACAGGGCAAGATTGCGGACATCCTGCAGTTGCGGGGCGAGCTGGAGGAGGCCTTGCGCATCCGGCGTGAGGAAGAGCTTCCGGTGTACGAGCAACTGGGCGATGTGCGTAATCGTGCGATCACGCAGGCCAAGATTGCGGACATCCTGCGGTCGCGTGGCGAGCTGGAGGAGGCCTTGCGCATCTTGCGCGAGCAAATGCTTCCGGTGTGCGAGCGTCTGGGCGATGTGCGTGCGCTGCTGGTGGGGCGCGCGAATCTGGCGATCGCGCTGGCGCAGCGCGGCCGGCCGGAGGATCGCCCCGAAATCCGCACCCTGCTGCAGCAGGCGCTGACCGACGCCGAGCGCCTGCGTTTGCCCGAGGCTGCAACCATTCGTGGGCTGATCGCGCAAATCTTCGGCGGCGGTGATGACGGCGTGGCGACCTCGTAGAAGGGCCTTCAGGCCCGAGCGCTATCTAGCAGGCGGCCAGCGACGGCTTCTGGTGGTTCGCTTGTTTCACCGGCGATGGTTGCCTTGTGATTGTGGCTTCGTTCGCCCCTCATCCGCCCGTTGGGCACCTTCTCCCCGCAGACGGGGAGAAGGGGGCGTGTAGGGTGTTGCGACCTTGCAGCTTGTCACTGCGGCGCCGGTTGTTGCCCTTGTCCCCACGTGCGGGGAGAAGGACAAGAACCACCTGAGCTGCAGAAACAACGTGTATTCCCCCCTTCTCCCTGCCTGCGAAGAGAAGGACAACAGCGACCAGCGCTGCAGCAACACGCCGTGCTTGCCCTCCTTCTCCCCGCATGCGGGGAGAAGGTGCCCGAAGAGCCTGCCCCGGACTTGATCCGGGGGCGGATGAGGGGCGCTTTTCGCCCGCAGGAGCGCAAGACCCGCCTTCCGCCGTTCAAAGCAAAACCCGATCCTCATTGGCCAGCGCAGTTGTAATTCGTTACAGGTCAACGCGTTGCGGCCGCATTGAAACAAAATATAGTATTTCCGATTGTTTCAGCGATGGTTATCGGGTGTTTGGGTCGGGGCTGGCTTTCGGCGGCAGGCAGATGTTCGATGCCGTGCTTGCCCATCCTGTGGGAGGGGCGGAAGGCCCGATCAGATGGGCGACGGATCCTGTGGGAGGGCCGGAAGGCCCGATCACATGGGCGACGGACGCGCTTCTGCGCGTGTTTCGGATGGATCGCGCGATGGCTGACCCTCTCCCCCGGCCCCTCTCCCCGGCCCCTCTCCCGATGCGAGAGGGCAGCGAAGCGCGGCGGGCATCGGCTCGCGGCGCTGAACAACGGCCGCTTGTTCGCAGCGGCTTCAAGCGATAATCGCGGCTCGCGCCGCTTCTACGACACATCCCATGCAAGCCACCGTCATCGCCCCGTCCATCCTGTCCGCCAATTTCGCGAAGCTCGGCGAGGAGGTCGATGCTGTCCTCGCCGCTGGCGCCGATTGGGTGCATTTCGATGTGATGGACAACCATTACGTGCCCAATCTCACCATCGGCCCGCTGGTCTGCGAGGCGCTGCGCAAGCATGGGGTGACAGCACCTATTGACGTGCATCTGATGGTGGAGCCGGTGGACCGCATCGTGCCGGATTTCGCCAAGGCCGGCGCTTCGCTGATTAGCTTCCATCCCGAGGCCAGCCGCCATGTGCATCGCACGATCCAACTGATCAAAGCCAGCGGCTGTCAGGCTGGGCTGGTGCTCAATCCCGCCACGCCGGTCGAGGTGTTGGATTACGTGCTGGATGAGCTGGATCTGGTGCTGTTGATGTCGGTCAATCCGGGCTTCGGCGGCCAAAGCTTTATCCCTTCGACCTTGGACAAGCTGCGCGTGGTGCGCCAGCGCATCGATGCGGCCACGGCCCGCACCGGCAAAGCGATTCGCCTGGAAATCGACGGCGGCGTGAAGGTGGACAACATCGCCGAAATTGCCAAGGCTGGCGCCGACACCTTCGTCGCCGGTTCAGCGATTTTCGGCCAGCCCGATTACCGCGCCATCGTCGCGGCGATGAAGGCGGCGGTGGCGGCGGTGCGTTGATCTGCGTATGCGTTGATCTGCACGTGCGTTGATCTGCATGTGCGTTGATCTGCATGTGCGTTGATCTACACGTGCGTTGATCTACACGTGCGTTGATCTGCACGGTAGAGCGGGTCTCCGACCCGCTGTTTTTTGTGGGAGGGCCGGAAGGCCCGATGAAGATCGCTGTGATGTTTCAGTGCCTCGAAGAACCGCTCTACCGACAGCGCTGCGTCTTCATTGATCGTCTACATGGTCAAGCCAGTGGAGCGTAGCTCCGCTCTACCGAGCAATAGCAGCGGGTCGGAGACCCGCTCTACCTTGCTGCGGGGCAACGGCGGCGGGTCGGAGACCCGCTCTACCGTGGTGCTGAGCAGCAGCGGCGAGTCGGAGACCGGCTCTACCGCATCGAGATAAAACGAAGGCGGCGCCGGTTGCCCGACGCCGCCTTACTGAAGATTGGAAGCAATCCCGCTTCCGTCCGTCATCCCTGCGATGGCCTTCGATTCTCCGGGCCTTCGATGACGTGGCGATGACAGCGGCGAGGCCACTGCCCCACCTGCGGATGCGGGCCGTGGGCGAAATCGCTAGCATGTGCCGGCCATGAACGTATCCGCATCCCCGCGCACACCTGCCCTGAGTGCTCAGCGCTGTGCCCCCCAAAACGCCGCGATGGGGCGATGGCGCGGCTGAGCATGCTGTTATTGAGCATGCTGTTATCGAGAACAGCGCTGTCAGCGCCCGTCGACGCGATCCGAGCCGATGGCTCCGGACATCCGCCTATCCCCTCCGCCCCCATTCCCCCAGGATTCCCCGCGTGATTTCGTTTGAACAATTCCAGCAGTACGCCGCCGACGGCCACACCCTCGTCCCGATCGTTCGCGAAGTGCTCTCCGACCTCGACACGCCGCTGTCGGTCTATCTGAAGCTGGCCGACGGCGCCAACACCTATTTGTTCGAGTCGGTGGAAGGCGGCGAGCGCTTCGGCCGCTATTCGATCATCGGCCTGCCTGCGCATCGGGTGTATGCCTTTGCCGGGCACACCTTGTTCGTCACCGAACTGGGCGATTTAATCGAAACCCGCGTCGTCGATGACCCGCTCGCCGAAGTGGAGCGCCTGCGCACCGAGCAGCGCATTCCGAAAATCGCGGGCCTGCCGGGCTTTAGCGGCGGTCTTGTCGGCTGGTTCGGTTTCGAGTGCATCCAGTTCATCGAACCGCGGCTGCGCGGCGGCAGCGGCACTCACCCCAACAGCCGTGACGAACTTGGCACGCCCGACATCCTGCTGATGGACAGCCGCGAAGTGGCGGTGTTCGATAATCTCAAAGGCCGCTTGTATCTGGTGGTGCATGCCGACCCGCGCGAGCCGCGGGCCTGGGCGCGCGCGCAGCGGCGGTTGGACGAGCTCAGCCACCGTCTGCGCCAAGGCGGGCCGGGGTATCCCGAAACCCTGGAGTCGGTCGGCGTGCAAGAGCAGGATTTCGTCTCTGGCTTCACCCGCGAAGGTTTTATCGCCGCGGTCGAAAAGTCGAAGGACTACATCCGCGCCGGCGATATTTTCCAAGTCGTACTGAGCCAGCGCCTGTCGGTGCCGTTCAGCGCGCGCCCGGTCGATGTGTATCGGGCATTGCGCGCATTGAATCCATCGCCGTACATGTATTTTCTCGATGTCGGTGGCACCCAAGTGGTGGGCTCTTCACCGGAAATTTTGGTGCGCCTGGAACATACCGAGCATGGGCAGGGCAAAGTCACCGTGCGCCCGATCGCCGGCACCCGCCCGCGCGGACGCACGCACGAGGAAGACCTCGCGCTCGAAGCCGAATTGCTGGCCGACCCGAAAGAACGCGCCGAGCATTTGATGCTGATCGATCTGGGCCGCAACGATGTTGGCCGCGTCAGCGAGCCGGGCACGGTCGAAGTTGGCGAGCGCTTCGTGATTGAACGCTATAGCCACGTCATGCACATCGTCAGCGAAGTGACCGGGCAATTGAAAGAAGGCTTGAGTTATATGGACGTGCTGCGCGCCACCTTCCCCGCCGGCACCGTCAGCGGCGCGCCGAAAATCCGTGCGTTGGAAGTCATCCGCGAATTGGAACCGGTGAAACGCAACGTGTACGCCGGCAGCATCGGTTACATCGGCTGGCACGGCGACGCTGACACCGCCATCGCGATCCGCACCGCCGTGATTCAAGACGGCAAACTGCACGTGCAAGCCGGCGCCGGCATCGTCTACGACTCCGACCCGCAGAAAGAATGGGAAGAGACGATGAACAAAGGCCGCGCCTTGTTTCGCGCAGTGGAGGCAGCGGCGAAGGGTTTGTGAGCGAATGGCGTGCAATCGTCGTTGCGTAGGGCGGGTCCTGACCCGCCGCTTCCTAAGCAGCGGCTTCGCTTCACCTAGTGTGGTGTCTCAAAAGTACGCAGGCTGATTCTTAATCAAAAACAGCGAAAATCAAGCCGTTCTTTCACGAAAATGCATCAATGTACTTTTGAGACACCACACTAGTGTGGTGTCTCAAAAATACGCAGGCTAATTCTTAATCAAAAAACAGCGCAAATAAAGCCGTTCTTTCACGAAAATACATCAATGTACTTTTGAGACACCACACTAGCAGGATGTTGAAAGCCGCACATCCTCAGGTGCTGTGCGTGCCGTCGTTGTCCCTGCTCAGATTAATGCCGCAGATGGATGCCCCAGATCTGCCCGCGCCCGCCCTCAACGTCGCTATGAAGACATCCGCCGCAGCAGCATCTCGAAGGGGCCTTGGTCAAACCGTTTCAACCAAAGGTGCGAAAAGACTTCGAGCGCCGCCCAAACGCTGATACCGATCACTGTCGCGGCAGCGGCGCCGACGTGACCGAAGAGCGCGCCGCCGTAGCCGCAGAAGATCAAGGACAGCAGGATCGATTCGCCGAGGTAGCCGGTGAGGGACATCCGCCCGGCGGATCGGAAGATGCGCAGGCCGTGCGGGAATCGCTGCCGCCATCGCGCCAGCACAGCGATGTAGCCGAAGCTCAGAAACGGTGCGCTGACGAAGCTCAACACCACGCCCACCAGTTCGGTCTTGCCGATCGCTGCTGTATCGGTTCTCAGGCCGATCGACAGCGTCGCGGACAGCAGTCCGAGCGGCAAGCCGATGCCGAGGCCTAAACGAATGCCGAGGCGCCAGAGCGCCGGATATCGATCCGAATCGGACAACACGTGATGCCTGCCGGCGATCAGTCCGACCGCGAACATCGCGAGTACGGCAAGCCCATTGAGCGTGCCGATAAAGACGAACGCATCCGGCCAGAAGCCGAATCGTGCCAATGCCGCTTGCCAAAACGAACCGGTCGCGAGTTCGGCGTCCAGATGCTGAGCGATCGTGTTCGCGACGACGTCGGACGGCAAATACGACTCCAGCAACACCAGCAATGCCAACAGCATCAGCCATACCCCGAGCGCCACGCCGGCGAACGCGAACAGTCTGCGATCGGACCAGCGCACCAGCACCAGCATCACCGTGCCCAACAGCGCGTACAGCACCAGGATGTCGCCGACGAATGCGGCCACGGCATGCAGACTGCCCAGCAGCGCCAGTCCGAACAGACGCCGCTTGTAGCGCGTTCTTTGCGCGAGATCGTTGCGGCTGAGCAGAAAACTCAGGCTATAGCCGAACAGAAACGAAAAGATCAGATAGAACTTGGCTTGCGCGAAGGCGACCACCAGAAACGCGGCTGCCCGATCGGGCCATGCGGCAAGCGATGCGGCGGTGTAACCGGAGGTGGAGATCGCCAGAAACGGCGTATTTACCAGCACGATGCCCAGCAGCGCGAAACCGCGCAGTTCGTCGGCGAAGTGCGCGCGCTGCGGTGCCGCGCTCATGCGTTGACGCCCGGGCCGAAGCCGTGCAGCAAGGTGTGCAGCAACATGTCCGGCGCATGCGCGGGCGCGAGCGTGCCGGTGTGGATCGCGGTCCATGCCGCATACAACAGACCTTCAAACGCGGCTTCGAACCAAGCCACGGGCATGTCGGCGCGGAGCAGACCCGCAGCCATGCAGTCGATCACCACCGGTTCGATGGCGCGATCTAATTTTTTTAGCGCGGACTTCAGCTCGGGGTCCTCCGCGAGATCGGTCATCCCGAACACGGCATGCAATGGCAGCCCTGCGCTCACCAGCACGCCGATCAATGCGCGCAACCGGATCAGCGGCGGCTCGTCTGCTGACACGGATGCGACGATGGCCGCTTCAACTTCGCCGATCACATGCGCGCCTGCCGCGCGCAGCAGTGCGCTGCGATTGGGGAAATGACGGAACAAGGTTGCCCGGCCGATGCCGGCATGCGCGGCCACCTCGTCCATCGACGCGTTGGGACGCAGGGTGTACAGCTCCAGTCCGGCTTGCATCGCTGCGGTTCGGCTGTCGGGGCGTTTTGAATGAGACATATAACAACCATATGAGACGATATAGTCTCAATTTATCTCGCGTCATGGCGAGACTGCAAGTCTCATTGTGACCAGCGCGATTCCAGCGATGCATCGCAGCAGTGCGTGACGGTTGTGGCCGGTGACTGCGCGGTGCCCATGTTTTCCAGCAAGCGCGTCAGGTTTCCCGGCAAGCGCGCCAGCGCGATTCGCGCTTCATGCTGCGCCGGTCGCACCGTGCGCAGATTAGGTGCCCTCTATCGCCTGCCGCTTAATCGCCTGTTCACGATCTCCGATAAACGTAGGTGGGAACACCCGCTGTCATCCCGAACGCCCGCATCGCGGGCGGAGAGGGACCTGCTATTGCGACACCATCGGCCCAAAGCAGGTCCCTCCTCGGGCTTTGCCCTCGTTCGGGATGACAGATGTGTTCCAGACCTGAGATGTTGGACAGAGATGTTGAACAGGCTCGAAGTCGCACATCGATTGCGCCACAGATCGATGGATATCGTGCATGAAGTGTCATCATGTTTCGGACAGGCTGTCGCAGCCTCACCATCACGGACCCCCGCATGAAACTCGCGATCCTCTCACGCAATAGCAAGCTCTATTCGACGCGTCGGTTGATCGAGGCCGCGCGCGCGGGCGGGCACAGTGCGCGCGTGCTCGATCCGCTGCGCTGTTACATGCGCATCGCGTCCGATGGCTTCGATATGCACTACAAGGGCAAGCAAATCGCCGATTACGATGCGGTGATTCCGCGGATCGGCGCGTCGATCACGCGCTATGGCGTGGCGGTGCTGCACCAGTTCGAGCTGATGGGCTGCCGTACGATCAATCCCTCCGCTGCGATCGCCTGCGCCCGCGACAAGCTGCGCGCGCATCAATTGATGGGCGCCCAGGGCATCGGCATGCCGGCAACGGTGTTCGGCGACAACCCGGACGACACCGCTGATTTGCTGTCGATGCTCGGGCCGCCGCCGCATGTGATCAAACTCAATGAAAGCGCGCAGGGCGCAGGTGTGATGCTGACCGAGAAGCCGTCGGCCTCGCGCAGCGTGGTCGAAGCCCTGCGCGGGCTGTACGCAAACTTCTTGGTGCAGGAGTTCATTGCCGAGGCCGAGGGTGCCGATTTGCGCTGTTTCGTGGTGGGCGATGAGGTAGTGGCGGCGATGCGCCGCAACGCGCCCAAGGGCGATTTCCGCTCGAATCTGCATCGTGGCGGCAGCGCCGAGCCGGCCGAGCCCAGCGACGACGAACGGGCGATCGCGGTGCGCGCGGCGAAGGTGCTCGGCCTGGGCGTGGCCGGCGTGGATCTGATCCGCGCACGGCGCGGGCCGCTGGTGCTGGAGGTGAATTCATCGCCCGGGCTGGAGGGCATCGAAGCGGCGACTAAGGTCGATATCGCCAGCAAAATCGTCGATTACGCGGTCAAAGTCTGCGAATAGCCGACTTAGCTTCGATTCGTCGCGACCCATATCTAGGCGTGACCGGATGAACGCTTTTAGTAAGCACGTCCCGGCGGAAATCAGGGTTAATTTCGACGATTACGCAGGCTAATGGCGCTATCGTGCATAGATTGTCGATTTTTCGCTGAACGCCGCGTGCGCCTGTCACGCGCCGTCATCTGGCTTTAACGCCGCTTTAATCGAAAGCGTCGTAGCGTGTGACCGCCGACGTCTGCCGACCCATCCTCGTCAGGACCCTGCAGCGCCGGCCATCGGGGTAATACCCATTGTTTGGCCCGGGCGATTCGCGTCGCCCGGGCCGTTTTTTCTCGCCCCTGCGCAGATCGTGCGCACACCACGCCTGACGCGCGCACCATTTCCTCTGCATAATCCCAGAGCTGCGGCGCAGGCCGGGGAACCGGCCGGGCTTCTCCCGGTCACAGCTTGACCTCTGAGGACAATTCTCTCCATGCGCATTCTTGTAATCGAAGACAACCAGGACATCGCCGCCAACTTGGGCGACTATCTCGAAGACCGCGGGCATACCGTGGATTTCGCCGCCGACGGCATCACCGGCCTGCATCTGGCCATCGTCCACGACTTCGACGCCATCGTGCTCGATCTCAACCTGCCCGGCATGGATGGCCTAGAGGTGTGTCGCAAACTGCGCGCAGATGCGCGCAAGCAAACGCCGGTACTGATGCTGACCGCGCGCGATAGCCTCGACAACAAGATCGCAGGCTTCGACTCCGGCGCCGACGACTACCTGATCAAGCCGTTCGCGCTGCAGGAAGTGGAAGTGCGCCTCAACGCCTTGGCGCGTCGCGGCCGCGGCCCGCAAAGCCGGGTGCTGGATGTCGGCGATCTGGAATACAACCTCGACACGCTTGAAGTGCGTCGCCAAAGCAAACTGCTGCAGTTGAACCCGACCGCGCTGAAGATTCTGCAGGCGCTGATGGAAGCCTCGCCGGCCGTCGTCACGCGGCAGGAGCTGGAAACGCGGGTGTGGGGCGAAGAGCTGCCCGATTCCGACAGCCTGCGCGTGCACATCCACGGTTTGCGCGCAGTCGTCGATAAACAGTTCGAGACGCCAATGATCCAGACGCGTCACGGCATCGGCTACCGGATCGCCGTGCCCGATGTCAGCAACGCCTGAGGCATCGCCGCCGGCCCGCAAGCGCCGCAAACGCACGACCTATCGTCGGCGGTTACGCAGCCGCATCATTCTGTCGTTTTTTTTGCTCGGTCTTGGCCTGACCTCGCTGATCGCGGCGAGTACCGTGTACTTGCGCAACCGCGTCGAGAACCAGGTGATCGCTGCGGCATTGACCAAGAACAACGACGCATTCGCCGATGGCTTTTATCGCGATCCCAACACCTTCGGTATCCAGTTCGAGAAGATCCAGGGCCGTCAATTCAGCACGCGCAAGACCGATCGCGTACCGGAAGCGTGGCGCGATCTGGCCAACGGCGTGCATGAAATTTCCGAAGTCGATCCGCTTACCGGCGTGCAGCGCGTGTACAAACTCGCGGTGCGCAAAGATCCGGACTATTGGTTCTTCCTCGCCTACGACATCGCCGAAGAGCGCGAGAGCAAAGCGCGCCTGAACAGCGCGCTGATGCTCAGCGTCGGCGTGTTCACGCTGCTGTCGCTGTTGGTCGGCTGGTGGGCGGCGGCGCGGGTGATGAGCCCCGTTACCGAACTCGCGCAGCGTCTGCGCCGCTCCGGACGCAGCGCCGAGCCCGAGGCGCTCGCCAACCATTTCGCCGAGGACGAAGTGGGCGAGTTGGCGAAAGCGCTCGACGACTATTCCGCCCGTCTGACCGAAGTGGTCAAGCGCGACCGCGAATTCAACGCCGACGTCAGCCACGAATTGCGCACGCCGCTTGCGGTGATTCGCGGCGCGGTGGAATTGCTGTTGACCAAACCCGGTATCGACGACAAGACCCGCTCGCGCCTGCAGCGCGTGGAACGTGCAGAACAACAGTGCACCGACTTGATCAGCGCCTTGTTGCTGCTCTCGCGCAACGAACGCGGCCACGGCGCTGCGGATGTCGGCAAAATCGCCGAACAATTGCTCGACGCGCATCGCAGCCAGCTCGGCGGCAAACCGCTGACGCTCACACTGGATGGCAGCCCACGCCAGTTGATCGTCGATGCGCCGGAATCTGCGGTCGTGGTCGCGCTCAGCAATTTGATCGGCAACGCGGTGAAATACACGCACGAAGGCTCGATTACGGTGCGCCTGCACGATCGCATGGTCGATGTGATCGACACCGGCCCCGGCCTGAGCGCCGAAGATGCCGCGCGCCTGTTCGAGCGCGGCTATCGCGGCAGCCATGCCGAACACACGCAGGGCGGCGGCATCGGCCTGTCGATCGTGCGCCGGCTGTGCGCGCTGTACGGCTGGGAAGTGCGGATCGCGCCGGGGGCGGAGCGCGGGGTGGTGGCGACGTTGAGTTTTGCGCAGGGGATCTGATCTAAAGGGGATCTGATCTAAGACGCGGCTCGACACCCGCTCGGTCAGGGTTTTTCGTCGCCGTACAATTGTGCGCGTGCTTCTTGCAGGCGCGTCAATTCGGCGCGCGGATCCGATTCCGTCATCGCGAATACGCGATCGAGTTCGGTCGCCAATTCGCCGAATGCCTCGGCGTTTTCCGTGCGCCAATCTGCAGAGGCAGCCGCATTTTTTCGGCGAGCATCGGCGCTACGGCCGCACAGGCGTCGCGCGCGGCGACGACGAAATCGTCGGCGGCTTGAATCCTGAAAGTCGTGCTGACATACCGCCATTGAGGATCGAATTCGTCCTCGGGCGGCTGCGCACGAACCTGAGCGATCCCAGACAAAAACGCAGCGATCGCCGCTGCGAGCACAAATGAGATATTCATCGACACCATCTGAAATACCTTGGCGCGAAGCACGAAAAACCTGATGCGATGGCGTTCGTGTCGATGTTGTCGCTCACACCCGCTCCAGCCACCCGTACTTATCCATCGTCTTGCCACTGAACAAGCCGAAAAACAGATCCTGCAAACGGCGGGTCATCGGGCCGGGTTTGCCGGCGCCGACTTGGCGGCCATCGACCGAGCGGATCGGGGTGATTTCGGCGGCGGTGCCGCACATGAACAGCTCATCGCAGAGGTAGAGGTATTCGCGCGGGAGGTCGCGTTCGACGACTTGGATGCCGGCGTTCTGGGCGAGGGTGAGGATGGTGTTGCGGGTGAGGCCGTTGAGCAGCGCGGCGCTGACTGGCGTGGTGTGCAGCGCGTCGCCGAAGACGAGGAACAGATTCTCGCCCGCGCCTTCGCTGAGCAGGCCGGTGGATGCCAGCGCGATGCCTTCACCGAAGCCCAGGCGCCGCGCTTCGCGTGCGACCAATTGCCCCGATAAATAATTGCCGCCGGCTTTCGCGCCCGCCGGGAGCGTATTGGGCGCGAAACGCTGCCAACTGGAGACGCAGGCGTCGATGCCTTCTTCCAACACGGTTGCGCCGAGGTATTGGCCCATCTTCCAGGTCGCGACCGCGACATCGGTGGGGGTGTCGGCCGACAGCCCGAAGCCGCCGAGGCCGCGGTAGGCGACCGGGCGCAGGTAGTCGGTGGTGTAGTCGTTCGCCTTCAACACGTCACGGCAGGCTGCGTTCATCTCGTCGAGCGAGTAGGGCATCGCCATGTCGTAGATTTTCGCGGAGGCGAACAGACGGCGGTTGTGATCGGTGAGACGAAAGATGGCGGGGCCGTTCGGCGTTTCGTAGCAGCGGATGCCCTCGAACACCGAGGAGCCGTAATGCACCACATGCGCCATCACGTGGGTGGTCGCCTCGGCCCAGGGTTTGATCGCGCCGTTCTGCCAAATCCATTCGGGGTACTGCTGGGCCATGTCGATGAGGTCTCGAGTTCGCAAGAAGACGCTAGTGTAGGGCACATGGGCCGTGCGACGGCAGGCCTGTCGGGTTCCGGCCATCGCGAAATGTAGCGGGTCGGAGACCCGCTCTACCGCAGCTTTGACGTCGGTAGAGCGGCTCTCCGAGCCGCTCGTTCGAAGATCGCGCGCTTGATTGAAATGGACCAAAAGCCAAGAGCTGCGGGTCTGAGACCCGCTCGACCGAATTGGTAAAACAATGATCGACGCGGTCACATCTGGCCGTCGCGAAGACGGGGCCATTCGGCCCCGTCTTGTCGTCCGAACCGGGATCGTCGCGATCCGCGAATCAGCGGTAGGCGGCGATCGTCGCGCGGGTGTTGTTCAACACCAAGGCGTTGTTGCTGGTCGTCGTGGTGCCCATCGCTTGGCCGTTCAGGACGAAGTTCGGGTTCGACCAATACTTGATGCGCGGACAGCCAGTGGTGCAGTTGTATGCCATCACCGTGCGCCACAGGCTGGTCGGCGAACGGTAGCCATGCCCATAGGCGTAGGGCGTGGTGGTGGGATCGGCGGCGGGGTCGTGGCGCGCAGATTGCAGATGGCCGATTTCGTGCCCGAAGGAGTAATTGCCGGCCGCGCAACTGAAGTGAACAACTGCGAACGCGGTGCTGGCAGTCGAACCGATGCCCGAGGCCAAGCCGCAGGAACTGCTGTTGTTGATGAACAACATCGCCACGTCCGCCACTTGGGTATTGCGTGCGGTGTGGATGTTGTCCATGAAGCCATCGGTGGTGCCGCGGAAGCGTGTGAGGTCGGTATTGAAGCTGCCGGACTCGACATAGTTGGTGATGTATACGCCAGCGTTCTGTGCGGTGATATAGATGCCGCTGTTTGCGTAGCTCTGATTGGTTTCGGTAATCGCGAGATTCACCAAGCCGACGATATCGCCGCTCGCAGTGGAGGCCGATTGCGTCGCCATGCTGATGACGCGGATGGTGTAGGTGGTCGGTACAGCGGCGGTGCCGATTTGTCCAGCTTTCGCGACGGGAGTTCTCGGCATCGGGATGCGCGGCAGCATCGCGTATTCGCCGGGGTGATCGGCAGGCATCTTCGACTGATCGATACGGGCGATGGCATGACCGCCGGAACGCAGCGGACGCAGCGCGTACAGATTGCCGTCGATGCGCATCGTGCCGGTCAATTTGTTGCCGTTGCGGACGATGGTGACTTCATTGTTCGGATCGTCGAGCACTTCGCCGGAAAAACGCGCACGCAGTTTCGCGAACATGCCGAGGTTGGCGCCGAGGCTGCCTTGCCACACCGTGGTGCCGTCGGGATTACGCGTGAAGGTTTGCTTGCTCGCGACGAGCGAACGCGGGCCGACCGACACTTGCAAGGTATCGCTCGCGCCGCTGATTTGTGCGGCATCCGCTTGCACCACGTCGAGACTGACGGTCGCACGATCGTTCGCGAGCGCGAGATAGCTGGCGTCCGCAGTGAGGCCGGCGGGCGCTTTCGCACTGACGAACAAGGGCTGCTTGGCGGCCTGACTGGCGAATGCGGCGAAACCGACGACGGCGACAGTAGCGATCGCGGTGAACATGATGGAGCGCTTGATAGAACGTTTGATGGAACGCTTCATGGAACGAACTCTCCCTTTCCTTAGGTGCTGGCCATTGTCGCGTTCGAGCGGAGGTGCAATTCCCAGCTGGAATGATGATGAATGATGCGTGCTCGAACCCTCCCCTGAACGCATGCTGCAAGCCCTGTGCCGAATATGCAAGTGCGTTTTATCCGCTTGAAAAAAATACGATGCGAAGTGTGATGCATGTACGCAGAAACACGCTTGCTACCAAGCGCAGTCTTGTTTTTCGATTGAAGATGAGATGAAGCGCTTCACGCGATGGAGGTCAGAATGCCGCCGTCGAAAAAGGCGGGGCCTTTTGGCCCAGCCTCATGTATCGTCGATACTTTGATCGCGCCGCCGTTCGACGCTATCGATCGGACACTAGCGGAATGCGCGATCGTTGACTTGGTGTTGTTCAACACGCGTTGGTTGTGCGACGTGCCGGTGGTGCCCATCGCTTGGCCATCGTAGGTTTTTGCAAGGTTCGACCAGACGTTGATGCGTGTACAGCCGCCCAAATTTGTGCAGTTGTAGGCAACGAACTTACCGAGCGCGAGCTGCAGGCTGTCGTTCAGGCCGCTGATTTGGCTGGCGTCGGCCTGCACAAGCTGCATGCCGAGCGTTGCGCGATCTTCGTAAAGCGCGCGATAGCTCGCACCCACTGCGCGTGCGCTTTGCGCTCTGGTTGCTCAGAACAGCGGTTGCCGAGCCGCCTGTGGTGCGAATGCGACGACGCCAGCGACCACAACGATGCCGACGGCACTGAATAGAACGCAGCGCTTCATACGACAATCGCTGCTTTGTCCATGCTGTCCATCGCATTGCGGCGTCCGAGTCGAAGCGATCTGCAAGGCGCAATGTCCGGACAGTGGTGATGAGCTCGGACCCTTCCCTTGACGTCATCATCGTTCGCATCCGTATCGGATACGAGGCGCACTGCAACACCAGTGGCATGACGAAATCGCATTTGCGCGATCAGATGACGCACCGCTGAGAAAAACGCACAGGAATGGCTAAGATTGTGCGCAACATCGCACTACGAACGCATCTGGTCGCCGTTCACGACCCTGATAGCACGACCCACCAACAATCGAGATTGCGGCGCAAACCGAGCACGGTACGCGAGGGTGTGGCGCTGTTGCGCAGCGTCTGTTCCAGCCGAAGCCCCACCGGACCGCCGCGACGCCGCGCAAGCGGCTCGGGAAAGGAGGCATCCCCAATCGCGGAGGGTGCAGCAGAGGTGTCTGCTGTTGGCGATGCTGGCGCCGGCATGGCGGCTGCACTCGGTTGTGTATCAAGGTCACTGCGCGGTGCCGCTGCGGCTGCGCCCGCGCTGCGGATCACGACGATGTCCACTAACGGTCGATCGACGATGGCCTGCAAGCGATCGAGCACGCGATTGCCGCCCTCAGCATTCATGCCGACCCAGTGATACACGGCGCCGAGTCGATTGACATCGCGTTGATCGACGGCAGAGCTGATCTCGTAGATCAAGTCCTGCAGGTTACGTGCACAGCCGACGCGTCGCATTCCGGTCCGGGAGGGCGCAGCGCCACGCGAAAGCCGCTCGCTCGCGCCGATCGTATTGCATGGGCGATCGGTGTACACAGTGGCGCCGCTGTTGGTTGTGCAGCGGTTGACCTGTGCGATCGCAAGCTCGGGCCGCAACCAGAAGGCCGCGATCATCAGCGATAGGTAGAACACCAGCGGACGCAGACGCATCATCCACGCAGCGTAGCAGTTGCTAGGTGAACGGGTGCCTTTGCGATTGGATGTGCGTTCAGTCGAAGCGAGCCAGCACCGATTGCGTGGGTTTGGCTAGATTCAATGTGTAGAAATGCAGCCCTGGGGCGCCGCCGTCGATCAAGCGACGGCACATCGAAGCGACCATATCCGCAGCGAATTCGCGGATCGATTCAGCGTCGTCGCCGAACGCATGCATGCGCTTGGCGACCCAGCGCGGGATTTCCGCGCCGCAGGCGTCTGAGAAGCGCTTGAGCTGGCTGAAATTGGAGATCGGCATGATGCCCGGCACGACCGGTACATCGACTCCGAGCTTGCGCACATCGTCTACGAAGTGGAAATACGCATCCGGGTTGTAGAAATACTGGGTGATCGCGCCGTCGGCGCCAGCGTCGATCTTGGTCTTGAAGTGGCGAAGATCGGCGAGCGCATCCTCGGCCTGCGGATGGGTTTCCGGATATGCGCCGACTTCGATGTGGAAATGGTCGCCGTGCTCAGCGCGGATGAACGCGATCAGGTCCGAAGCGTAGCGCAGGTCGCCGTGATGGCCCATGCCCGAGGGCAGGTCGCCGCGCAGCGCGACAATGCGCTTGCAGCCGAGCGCCTTGTATAAACGCAGCAGTTCGCGAATTTCTTCGCGCGTACCGCCCATGCACGACACATGCGGCGCGGCGTCGAAACCGTGCCCTTGCTTCAGATGGCGCACGGTTTCGGAGGTGTATGAGAGCGTCGAGCCGCCCGCGCCGAACGTACACGACACGTATTCGGGCGCATGCGCCTTGAGCTTGCCTGCGGTGCGATCGAGCTGCGTGCGCTGCTCGTCGGTTTTCGGGGGGTAGAACTCGAAGGAAATAACAGTCATGACGGCGTCCGGTCGTATCGCCGAAATAATATCTCTTTATCGCGATGAATGTGCATATCAGTGTCGACGGCGTCTATCTGGCCGGGGTGTGCCGGCCGAGAGGCGCTACCCTATGGCCCGGTTCCGTTTTTCAATGATTCCATGTCCATCGTACTGACCGACTTCGCCCGTCCCCGCCTGTTCCCACGCGAACCCCGCCGCAACACCATTCAGGACTGCACGCCCGAAGACTTCGAGCATCGCCTCAACGAAGAGACGCCGCTGGTGGTATTGCCAGGCTATGCGCCGTTCTGCCGGCTGCATGTGCATCGCAATTGGACCTCGACGCGCTGCATGACGATCCCGATCGACGACAGCAACCGGCATCGACTGCGCACTGCGTACGAGGCGCGCACGAAGGGTGAGTTGCCGGTCCTGGTGCGTTGGTTCGAAGGCGTGGAGCCGCCGGTTGCGAATTTTTTGATCGCTATCCTCTACAGCCGCGAACAAATGGCGAAAGAAGGCACGCCCATCGATGCCGATTGGGGCGTGGTCGGTTGCTTGTACACAATCACGCCGGAGGAAATTCCGATGGCACCGATCACGATGATGCGCAATGCGCTGGGCGTAGAGGAGGGTGGTTCGGGTGTGCCGTTGGATCGTGAGGCTTATTTGCGGAGTGTGGGGTTTTGGGAGGGGAATGCGGGGTGGCGGCCGCGAGGCGAAATGCGCAAGCTAGGTCATGGGCCCAGCTTGATGGTCAATTCTCCAAGTCGCTGGGTCGATGATCCAGCCTACGGAATGCGGCGAGTCGAGGTAACGAATGCAATCGCATGATGAAATTGTTGCGTCACTACATCGGCTGATGAGATTTTCCCAATCGGTTCTTGTATCCCGAAAAATTGTAGAAATTGCTATCGAGCCAAAGCAAACGTTTTGGATAATGACCTTGAATCTGCTTTTCGACGCCGCATCACTTGAGTGGTGCAAGGTTTTTGGTTCCTTCAAAGAAGGCACCCATTGGAAAAATTTGGTCCCGAAAGATCAGCATAATAATGTTCGTAGAGCACTGCTCGATGCAATTGGATTCACTCAAAGGGAGTGGGAGGCATACCACAAAACTATGGTTGACTTCCGAAATCAAATGGTAGCGCATCACGAGCTCAATGCCACTGTGACGATATACCCGAAATACGATTCGGCTTTGCTGGCTTCAGGCTTCATTTTTTCCGAGCTTCGAAGTCGTGCAGATCCAGATTTTCTCGGTGGAATTCCGTCTTCGCTGGATGTTTGGTCACGAGGTGTTGCGAACAACATGACTCCAATCGTTAAAAAAGCTTTTGAAGCGAGCGCTAAATTAGGCTCAAATATTCCCAACGAGTAACATCCGCAAGGCGCATGCGTAAGGCGGAACTGCCCGTTCTCCATGTCGAAAAAACTGCCGGGGATCAGTGCCGTAGCCCGGTTGTAGCCGAAGGCTATAACCGGGGACATTCGGAGGGAAATGCCTGCCGTCATCCCGGGTACGCGCGTTGCGCGCACCCGGGCTACGAAAAACCAAAAAAACGGTCGCCGAAGCGCCCGTTTTCGTCTTGCTGGATGACCGCATGAATCAGTAGCGGTAATCATCCGGCTTGTACGGGCCATCCTTCGACACGCCCAGATAATCGGCCTGTTCGGTGGTTAGCTCGGTCAGTGAGGTAGCCCGAATGCGGTCGAAGACCGTATCCGGGGATCTTCGGAAAGTATGCGTCACGTCATCCCGGGTGCGCGTTGCGCACCCGGGCTACAAAAGCCATGAAAACGGGCGCCGAAGCGCCCGTGTCGTCGTGTTGCACTACCTGCGCGCTCAGAAGAAATCCGCACCCGCGGCGGTGATCAGCAGGGTGCCTTCGGGGTCGACCGGCGGAAATAAGGTGGTGAGCGCGACCGGGACGAAGGTGAACGCGATCGACATGCCGAACATCACCGAGTGCGGGTTCGGCAGAGTGAGCGTATTGACGCTGTCGATCCCGCGCGAGTGATCGCCGCTGCGGCGTCCGGAAGTACTGCTGCCCACCACCTTGTCCCATGCGTGGATCCTGTTCGGGCCGTCGAAGATATGGACGTTGTCGATGGCGGCGTGTTGCCCGGCTTTGAACAGCAGGAACAGCGTCTGCACCCGCAGCCGCACGTCGTTAACGATGACCGGCGTAGGAATGGGGATGTGGCACCACGCCGGCGGTGGCGTCTGGTTGAGGCCGAAGGTGAACTGGATCTGCGTTCCGCCGCCCCAGTGACGGACCAGCAGTCCACTCTGCAGTTCCGGCACCATGGCGTTGCCGTGGGCCCATGACGCATGTTTAATCATCGCAACACTCCTATTGAACGACCCGGGACCCGCGGGGACGGGAACCGACCGATGCCGCGCGCGTCGTGTTGTATGACGGGCGGCGGGCAGAGGCCGGATATCGTTGAGTAACGTCTGCGGTCCGTGGCTCAGGACAAGATCGGAGGAATCCCGGGGCATTGTCGTAGGGCGGGTCTTGTACCTAAGGTCACCCCACTTTTTTCATACTTCATCCAGGAATTTCCCTCGCAATCTTGCGCACCATTTTCAATAGCTCCGGTGGCCATTGTCTTCGGTGCCGCAGCCATTCCAAGCACCGGCGCTGTTCGCTGTAACGGGCG
>JANMGT010000099.1:0-21899 GCA_031374725.1 Lysobacteraceae bacterium
GCCTGCGCTGGCAACGGCTGGCACCGTACGAAAAGTTTGCGCAGATGATCGAATGGCATTGGGACGGTATCGCCACGTACTGCAAACCCCAGAACAAAGGTCAGCCTCGGCCTGGTGGAAGGGCTGAACAACAAGATCCGGATGATCCAGCGCAGCGCCTACGGCTACCGCGATGAGGACTATCTGAGGCTCAAGATCATCGCCAGCTTCCTGCCACCGCTACCCGAAAACGCCAAATTGCACCCACACTGATCCGCGAAGACCCCGCTTCCATCGAGGCAGGACACGAATATCGAAGAACTTGTTGCGAATCGTGCTGACTGCCCTCCCTGCGTTTCGCAGAGAAGAAGTGGCAAAAGGGTGGGATGGAAGAGCGGCATCGCTTTCCCATCCAGAAGCAATGGCGCGCGTTCTCCGTTACTCAGGATTCTGGTCGTGAGTCGATGCATGCATGTCGTTCCCAAACGTTTTGAGCAGACATGCAACCGCACCCGTCTTCCTGGACCGCCAACGTCAAAAAAAGAGGCGGAAATCCCTTATGCAAGAGGTACTTCCGCCCTTTTAATCAACTATTTTTCAGGTGTTGGTTAGAACGGAATGTCGTCGTCCGAGAAATCGTCCATCGGCGGCGGGCCGCTGGCCGCCGGAGCCTGGCGCTGACCGCCGCCGCCGTAACCACCACCGCCCCCACTGCGCTGACCACCGCCGTAACCGCCACCGCCACCGCCGCTCTCGCGCGGCGCGCGCGCCGGCCGCTGCTGTTCGCCACCCGCGGCGCCGCCTTCGCTGCGACCGCCGAGCATCTGCATCTCGTCGGCAATGATGTCGGTGAAGTACTTCTCGACGCCGTCCTGGCCGGTGTACTTGTCGTAGCGGAGCGAGCCTTCGACGTAGACTTGGCTGCCTTTGCGCAGGTACTCGCCGGCGATCTCGCCGAGCTTGCCGAAGAAGGTCACCCGATGCCATTCGGTGCGCTCCTGGGTATTGCCTTCCTTGTCCTTGCGCACCGAGGTGGTCGCCAGACTGACTTTGGTGACGGCCATGCCGCCCTGGGTGTATTTGGTTTCGGGATCGTTGCCGAGATTGCCGACCAGGATCACCTTGTTGACGCCGCGTGCCATGAACAGTTTCCTGTCTTGAGTCGCCGGTAGTGGCGATGAACATTCAATTATAGCCGCCCCCTGCCCCGGTATCGGAGACCTCCGCCCGTGCGGGTAGGAATTCCCTGAACCGCCGCGACCGACCGTTACCTCCGATCCTGCGCGCCGCGGCTCTTATAATGTCGGCTTTACCCGTTTGGACCCCCCATGGAAGCGACTTCGGCGCCCGTTTCGCTCGACCTGCCCGCCATCCAGGCGCTCTCCGCCGCTGACATGGCCGCGGTCGACGCCCTGATCCGCCGGCGCCTGGGCTCCGAGGTGGCCCTGGTCAACCAGGTCGCCGAGCACATCATCGCCGCCGGCGGCAAGCGCCTGCGCCCGATGCTGCTGCTGCTGGCGGCCCGCGCCCTCGGCCACGGCGGCGCGGACGCCCACCAGCTGGCGGCGGTGGTGGAATTCATCCACACCGCGACCCTGCTCCACGACGACGTGGTCGACGAATCCGACCTGCGCCGCGGCCGCAAGACCGCGAATGCCCTGTTCGGCAACGCGCCGAGCGTGCTGGTCGGCGATTTCCTCTACTCGCGCAGCTTCCAGCTGATGGTGGAGCTGGAGCGGATGCCGGTGATGCGGATCCTGGCCGATACCACCAACGCCATCGCCGAGGGCGAGGTGCTGCAACTGCTGCACATCCGCAACCCCGACACCGACGAACCGGCCTATCTGAAGGTGATCGAGCGCAAGACCGCGGTGCTGTTCGCCGCGGCGACCCGGATCGGCGCGCAGCTTGCGGGTGCCGATGCGGCGGTCCAGCAGCGGCTCCACGACTACGGCATGGCACTGGGCTACGCCTTCCAGATCGCCGACGACGTGCTGGACTACAGCGCCGACGAAGCCGCGCTGGGCAAGCATCTGGGCGACGATCTGGCCGAAGGCAAGGCGACCCTGCCATTGATCCACGCGATCCAGCATTCCGGTGCGGAGGTCCGCGCGCGCCTGCGGGTCATCGTCGAGAACGGCGATATCGATGCGATGCCGGAGGTGTTGGCGGCGATCGAAGCGACCGGAGGGCTGGAGTACAGCCGGCGTCGTGCCGAAGCCTATGCTGCTGCGGCCCAAACAGCGCTGGATGGGCTGGACGACAACGAAGCCGTGGCCGCGCTGCGCGGGCTGGCGCGCTACGCCGTCGGCCGCGATCACTGATCGCATGCGCTGATTGCTTGGACTTTTCAGCCGACGATCGCGCGACGTTGCTGGCGGTGAAAGGCGTTGGCCCGACCGTGATCGAGCGGCTGGTCGAGCAGTTGAAACCGATCGGATCGGTTTCGATTCGCTGGATGCGCTCGCCGATGCGAACGTGGAGGACATCGTCAGGCAGGTCGCCGCGATGCTGGGCACGACGTGTTGGAAAAACAGTCCGCAGGCACGTGCGGCGATCGCCGGAGCGATCGCCGCCGCCAAGACTCAGCCGCCGAAGCGCTCGAAGAAAAACTGATTCATCATCGTCGTCGCGCGCTTGGCCGCCGTCGGGTTGTAGACGCAGCCCGGCGGGCTGTTCGCGGATTCCAGCGCGAAGCAATGCACCGCTCCGCTGAAATTCACGAACTGCCAATCCGCACCCGCGCCCTTCATTTCGCTCTGGAAACCCGCGATCTGATCGGCCGGCACATAGGTATCGTCGGCGCCGTTCAACACCAGCACGCTGGCCTTCAGTGCGCCCGACTGCGCGGGCATCGTCGTATCCAGGCCGCCGTGGAAGCTGACCACGCCAGCCAGATCGGCGCCGCTGCGCGCCAGCTCCAGCACGGTCTTGCCGCCGAAGCAGAAGCCGAACGCGCCGATGCGGTTGGTATCGATGGGTGCGGTCGCAGCCTGCGAACGCAGGAAGTCGAGCGCAGCCGCGGCACGCGCGCGCAGTGCGGGCAGATCCTGATAGATCTTGCCGACGAGCGCACCGGCGGCCTTGTCGTCCTTCGGACGCACGCCTTTGCCGAACACGTCGGCAACCAGCACCACGTAGCCGGCGTTGGCGATCAGTTTGGCTTTCTCGACCGACGCGGGCGTCACGCCCTTCCAGTCGGGCACCATCATCAGGCCGGGGCGTTTCGTCGAATTGGAATCGTTGTAGACCAGGTAGCCGCTGAAGCGCTGCTTGCCCTGCTTCCATTCGACCGGTTTGGCCTGCATCGCGGCGAATGCCGGCAGCGAGACCAGGAAAGAGAAACACAACAGAGCGAACAGACTCGCCCAACGCATGGAACGCATGACCGTACTCCTTAGTCTGGGGGAGACGGGCAGACTACCCGGAAAACAAGACGGTTGTCGTCGCGATCGTCGGCCGGATCGCTACGTCCGGGCAGGCTGCCCGACCAGCGCCCGAACGGCCTGCGCAATGCGCAACGCCCCCAAGCGGCGAGGCGCCCGATGCGCCGTTCAGCCGATGCCGAGCCCGGGGATCGCCGCGATCGCCTCGGGGTCGAAGCCGGCCAGCGCGGCGAAGTGGCGGCCGCGTTCGGTGTAGTCGCGGTATGCCCCGAAACTCGGTGCGCCGGGCGACAACAGCACTACGCCCTCCCCGCCCAGCAGCGCGCGCGCCCGGGTCACGGCTTCTGGCAGGTCCGCAGCTTCGACCAGCGCGAAGCCCGCCGCCTCCGCCAGCGGCACCAGCAGCGCATGGATCTTCGGGCCGTTCTGGCCCAGGGTCACGATGGCGGCGGGCGCGTTGCCGCGCATCGCGTCCGCGAAATCCGCCCAGTCGATGCCGCGGTCGTGGCCGCCCGCCAGCAGCGCGACGCGACGCGACCGGAAGCAGTCCAGCGCCGCGAGAGTGGCGTGCGGCGTGGTGCTGATGGAATCGTTGACGTAAGTGATGCCATCGCGCACGCCCAGCGTCTGCAGCCGATGCGGCAGCGGCTGGAATGTGGCCGCGTATGGCCCCAGGGCTTCGGCATCGAGCCCCAGCGCCTCGATCGCGGCCAGCACCGCGCACAGGTTGCCGCGATTGTGGCGCCCGGGCAGCGGCACGTCCCGGGTGTCGAACACCGCACGCTCGCCGCGATGCACGACGTCGCCGTGCAGATGCCAGCCGTCGGTTCCGCCGAAGAAGCGCACCTCGCTGTCCGGCAACGTCAGCGCCGCCAGCGTGCGGTCGTCGCCGTTGAGGATCGCGACGCGCGGCTTCGCAGCGGTGAGCAGCGCGAGCTTGTCGTCGATGTAGCGCGCTTCGCTGCCGTGCCAGTCGAGGTGTTCCGGGAAAATGTTGGTCGCGACCGCGATCTCCGGCGACACCCCGGACGCGGCGACATCGCGGGTCTGGTAGCTCGACAGTTCGATCACCCAGAATTCCGGAGGCTGCGCAACGCCCGACCGGTCGACATCGAGCCGGCCATCATCCAGCAACTCCAGCATCGGCAGACCGATGTTCCCGCACAGCGCGGTGCGATGGCCGCCCGCGCGCAGCAGATGCGCGAGCAGCGCCGAGGTGGTGCTCTTGCCCTTGGTGCCGGTGACGCAGATCGTGCGCGCGTCGGCGTGTTCGGCGAACCACAGCGTGGTGCCGCCGATGAAGCGCGTGCCGAGTTCGGCGGCCACGAGGGCTTCCGGCCTGTAAGGACTGATGCCCGGCGATTTGATCACCACCTCGAACGCCGACAGGCGCTCGGCGCTGGCATCGGTGTCGGCGGTCAACAGCGCGTCGCCCAGCGCGTGCGCCTCGGCGAGTTCAGCGGTCGAACAGAACAGGGTCAGCGGCAATGCCGGCAAACGACGACGCAGCGCGCGATACGCCGCGCGACCTTCGCGCCCCCAGCCCCATAGCGCGACCCGCTTACCGTCGAGCTGCGCGATGCTGTGCGGCAGGCCGTCAAGCGGCGAATTGCGCACGTAGACGCTCCCAGACGGCCGACGGCACGCGATGTTCGTCGTCGAGGATCAGCAACGGCGCGATCTGCTGCTCCAGCGGCGACAGCTGTGGGCGGATTTCGCGGGCGAAACGTTCGACGATCTCGTCCTCGCGCCACTCGGGGCGTTCGCTGAGCCAGGCCATCGCCGCGCGCGACTCCTTGCCCTCGCCCACGCACTCGAACGGCTTGTGGTCCTGATATTCGAGCAGTGCGTCGTATCCGCCGATCTGCGATGCGTCATCCAGAAGATTGCGGCCGAAGATGCCGACCAGGCGCGGCTTCGGCATGAACGGCGCCAGCGCCAGGAACACGAAATGGCATTTCGGGCAGACGCCGCACCACCGGTTCACCGGGCGCTCGCCGAGGATGTGAAAATTGCGGTTGCAGCTGGAAAAATGCGCGTCGTAACGGTCGGTCTTCGCGAACTGCCGCGCCACCGCCAGCTCGCTGAGCGGGCGCAGCAGCGAGTAGTACTTCAGATCGGCGGCGACATGGCGCTGCACGTAATCGCCGAACGCCTGCTCGAATGCCCAGCTCTTGGACCACTGGTGATTCACCTCGCCGGTGCCTCTGCCGTCATCGAACATGATCATGCTGCCGTAGCTGGCCGAGCGTTCGTTCGAGAACACCACTTGATCCGCGTCCACGAGTATGGCCGCGAACGCCAGGATCGCCGAATTGACCGCAGTCACCGGGATATGGCCGTTCCAGGCACCCTGACGGTTGTACTCGAACAATTCGGGCGCCAACTGGCGACCGATGTTCAGCGTCGGCAACCCGGTGCGTTCCGCGCAGGCCTTGATCAGCTGCGAACCGCCGATCCAGGTGACGGTCTGCTCGATGCCAATGCCGCGCAGCGCCTCGATGCTGACCAGCGAATCCTTGCCGCCGCCGATCGCGACGAGCGCGTGTTCGCGCAGACCGAGCGAAACGGCATTTGCAGGAGGGGCTTCAGCCCCGATCCCTTTCCCCGACGGCACAATCTCGTCAGAGCTCGGGCCTGAAGGCCCTCCTACAGGAAAGGTGATCTTGCCGTGCAGGTTCAGGCCGTTGCGGTACGCGAACTCGCCCAGACCGTTGAGGTAGATCGTTTCCAGCAGCGCGGCGGTGTCGGCATCGATGTCGTAACCGTCGATACGGATGTCCTGCGGCACCGCGGCCTTGTAGTAGCTTACGCCGGCGATCAGGTGCAGCAGCCGCAGCGCCTGTCCAGCGGCCGTGGCACGGGCATCATCGAGATCGAACGGCGCGCCGGGCACGGTCACGGTTTCGATCAACTGGGGACCGTCGTCGAAGGCATACACAAGCTGCGCGACACCGGTCTGCGCATCGAAGCCACAGCGGACGAAACGGAAGGCGCGAATGTCGTCGCGCTGGAATTCCCACACGGGAATGGAGACATCAGACATCAAGAATTTCCTCTGCCGGCAGCGCCCGCAGGTTGTAGGTGTGCGCCATCGCCATGCCGTAGGCGCCGGCATCGGCAATCAGCACGATATCGCCCTCGGCCGTGGCCTTGGGCAAGGTGCGTGCGCGGCCGAGCACGTCGCTGCTTTCGCAGATCGGGCCAACCACGTCGAACGCGGTCGTCGCGTCGTCGTCGATGCGCGAGAGATTGTGGATGCCGTGGTAGGCGTCGTACATCGCCGGCCGCATCAGCGCGTTCATGCCACCGTCCAGGCCGACGCGGCGCAGGCCGTCTTTTTCGATCACCTGGGTCGCATGCAGCAACAGCACGCCGGATTCGGCGACGAGATAGCGCCCGGGCTCCACCGCGAGACGGAAGCGTGGAAACGCGGCCTTGATCTCATCCAGACCCGCGCGCCAGGCGACGACATCGAACGGTCGCGCATCCGGCGTGTACGGCACCGGCAGGCCGCCTCCGATATCGAGCGTGTCGACGGTGCCGATCTGCTCCGCGAGGCCGGCGAGATCCGCGTAGACATCGCGCCAGTGGCTCGGATTGTCGATGCCGCTGCCCAGATGCGCATGCAGGGCAACGATCTTCGCGTCCAGCTTGCGCGCCTCGGCGAGGAAAGCGTCGACGCGGGCCAGCGGCAGGCCGAATTTCGCTTCGGCGCCGCCGGTGCGCACTTTCGCATGATGGCCATCGCCACGACCGAGGTCCAGGCGCAGCCAGAACGAACGGCCACGGAACGTATCGGGCCAACGCTGCAGCGCTTCGACACTATCGACGGTGATGTTCACGCTGCGCGCAAATGCGGCGTCGTATTCCGCGCGCGGTGCGAAGCTCGGCGTGAACAGCACCCGCTGCGGATCGATGTCCGGCAGCGTGGCGAAGACGTGTTCCACTTCGCCCAGCGACACGCACTCGAAGCCGGAACCTTCGGCTTCCAGCGCACGCAGGATCTCGGGATGCGCATTGGCCTTCAATGCGTAGAAACGACGGTCGATGGCCGTGGTTTCGCGCAGCATCCGCGCCCGGGCACGCACGGTCGGCAGGTGATAGACATAACGCGGCGTACCGGCAGCGGCGCGCGCGACCAGATCGGCCGCGTGCGCGAGCCACCAGGGCGCTTCGCGCTGCGATTTACCGTGCGCGACCTCGGTCCAGCTGGGGCCGAACACGGTCGCGTCCTGCACCGGCATCGCGCCGCCCCGGATCAGTTCGCCGTGGAGTTCGTTCAACAACCCGTCGGCGTCGGCTTCGTCAATGACGAAGGTCAGGTTGAGATCGTTCGAGGACTGCGAGATCAGATGCACACGCTCGCGGCCGAAGGTCGCCCACACGTCCGACAGTTTGTGCAGCAGCGAACGCATGCCGCGCCCGACCAGCGTGATCGCTGCGCACGGCGCGATGACCTTCACCCGGCAGACTTCAGACAGGTCCGCGGACAGCTCCGCGAGCACGTCGCTGCTGACCAGATTCTCGCTGGGATCCAGCGAGACGGTGACGTTGGTTTCCGACGAGCCGATAAGATCGACCGACAGGCCGTGGCGCTTGAAGCGCTCGAACACATCGGCGAGAAAGCCGACCTGCTGCCACATGCCCATGCTTTCCATCGACACCAGCACGATGCCGTTGCGGCGACTGATCGCCTTCACGCCCGGCACGGTCGCGGCGCTGCCATCGATGCGCGTGCCCGGCAGTTCGGGGCGCTCGGTGTCGAAGATCGCCATCGGCACGCCGCTGTCGCGGCAGGGCGCGATCGAGCGCGGATGCAGCACTTTGGCGCCGGTGGTGGCGATTTCCTGCGCTTCGGCATAGTCGAGGCGGGCGAGCAGGCGCGCGTCTGGCACTTCGCGCGGATTGGCGCTGAACATGCCGGGCACGTCGGTCCATATCTCGACGCGCTGCGCCTTCAACAATGCGCCGAAGTAGGCGGCCGAGGTATCGGAACCGCCGCGGCCCAGAATCGCGGTGGCGCCGTCGGCGTGGCGGGCGATGAAACCCTGAGAAATCAGCATCCGCGACGGCTGCGTCGCGAATCGCTGTGGGAAATCCGGTTCGACGCCATCCCGCAGCGTCCCGGCATCGTCGCGATATCTGCAGTTGACCGAGAGTCGTTGCGCCCAGGCGCTGGCGTTCGGCAGCGACACCGCCGACAGCCAGTCGCGCGCATCGCACCAGCCGAAATCGAGGCCCTGCGTGCGCAGATACGCAGCGCCGAGCGTCGACGACAGCAATTCGCCCTGCGCCAGCACTTCGGCCTGCCAGTCGAGGCTGCGCGCGGCCGCGCGTGGATCGCTGCCGAGTGCGCGCAGGATCGCGAGGCGCTCGCCGAGCACGGCGTCCGGGTCGAGATCGAGTTCTGCGCAGAAGTTGCGATGGCGTTCGACCAGCGCGTCGATGCGCGTATCGATCTCGCGGCCGTCCGCAATTGCGGTCAATTCGTTGGTGACGCCCGACAGCGCCGATACCACCACGAGCACGCGCGTTTTCGAACCGTGCGCATCGCCCTCGTCCGCCCGTTTCTTCGCCAGCCGACCGATGGTGTCCCAGCGATGGCGGCGCGACACGGAAGTGCCGCCGAATTTGAGCACGATCCAGCGCACATCGGCATAGCGCGTATCGGCAGAGTGCGTCTCGGGCATCGGAAGTCGGGCTTGGTTAGACTGGGGGAGCCGGCGCAGGGCCGGAACCCGCCATTCTATTCGACCCGGACCGCTGCCATGCTGGCCCTTCCTTATCTGCAGATGGATGTCTTCGCCGATCGCCCGGGCGCCGGCAATGCGCTGGGCGCCGTGTTCGATGGCGAACGGTTCGATCCCGCTCGGATGCAGGCGTTCGCGGCTTGGACGAATCTGTCCGAAACCATCTTCCTGCTGCCGCCGACTGTCGCTGGCGCCGACGCCGGCGCCGACTATCGCGTCCGCATCTTCACGCCGTGCCAGGAGCTGCCTTTCGCCGGGCACCCCAGCGTCGGTGCGGCCTGGGCGGCGCTGGATGGCGGACTGGTCGCGCCCGGAAAGACCCGACTGGTGCAGGAGTGCGCGGCCGGCCTGCTGCCGGTGCGGATCGACAACCTCGGTGATGAGCGGCTGCCTAACGTGCGTGCGCCGCGGGCGCGACGCATCCGCGACGTCGAACCGGCGCCGACGCTGCTGCCGGCAGCGGTCCGCAACATGCGGCTCGGCGCACTCGAACCCGCGCTGTGGGACAACGGCCCGCGCTGGTGGCTGCTGGAACTCGCCGACGCCGATGCCGTGCGCGGCCTGCAGCCCGACCTCGCCGCCATCGCGGCGCTGACTGAGGCGACCGGCGCGGTCGGGCTCGCGGTGCATGCCGCCGATCCGCGCGATGGCCATCACCTCGCGGTGCGCGCGTTCTGCCCGGCCGACAATATTCCCGAAGATCCGGTGACCGGCAGCGTCCAGGCCGGCATCGCAGCACAGCTCGCGGCGGCCGGGCGACTGCCCGGACACGACGGGCGCTATGTCGGCAGCCAGGGGCGCGAAGTCGGCCGCGATGGCCGGGTCAGCGTCCACGTGGATGCGGAGGGCGAGGTCTGGATCGGAGGCAGGGTACATCCCATCATTCGCGGCACCGTCCGCTGGGAATGACGCGCCCGATGCCGAACATCTATTTCATCCATTACGAACTGCGCCCGGCGCCGCACAGCGAAGACTTCGCCACCACCGGCGGCGCGTTCGCCCTGTGCTATGTCCAGGCCGACGACGCGGCCGCCGCGCAGATCGCGGCCGAACGGTATTTCGAGGAAACCGATTGGATCGTGGTCGACCTGGAGAGCGGTCCGGAACAGGTCCAACGCGCGCTGTACGAAGACGAGCCCGACATGCTCGACGCCTACGACGAAGCCTTGGCTCACGGCGAATGCTTCCTGTTCCACCTCTGGCCGCCCGAAGTCGGCGGCAGCGGCGTTCTGCACTGACTCCCGGCAGGCCCGACGGCTGCTAAGCTGCGCGGCCCAACGAAGGACTGCCCCGCCGATGAGCCGCCGCTACGTTCAAGTCGATGTCTTCGCCGACCGACCCGGCGCCGGCAATCCGCTGGCCGTCGTGCTTGAAGCCGAAGGCCTGAGCGACGACGACATGCAGGCCATCGCGCGCTGGACGCGGCTGCCGGAGACCACTTTCGTATTCCCTGCGACCAGCGACGACGCCAGCTATCGCATCCGCATCTTCAGCCCGCGCCGTGAAGTGCCGTTCGCCGGCCACCCCAGTGTCGGCACCGCGCATGCGGTGCTGGAAGCCGGGCTGGCGACGCCGCGCGACGGCCTGCTGGTGCAGGACGGTATCGCCGGGAAACTGCCGCTGCGCGTGACCGGCGAAGGCAGCACACGAACGATTGCAGTGCGCACGCCGCGAGCGAGCGTGCGCGAGATCGCCAGCGCCGACGACCCGCGCCTGCGCGACGCACTGCGCGATCTGCCGCTGGGCAAGCTGCCCCCCGCGCTGATGGACGGCGGCCGCCGCTGGTGGCTGGTGGAACTCGAAAACGAAACCGCGCTGCGCACCGCAACGCCGCCGTGGGACGCGATAGGCATCCTCGCGCAGTCGACCGAAAGCATGGGCATCTGCGCCTATGCGCGCAGCGACGATCCGGTCTACTACCTCGCCGTCCGCGCCTGGGTCGGCGCACCGGCGCAGTTCGAGGACGCCGCCTCCGGCGCCGCCAACGCCACCCTCGCCGCCTGGCTGGCGTCGCAGGATGCGCTACCCGGCGATAGCGGTTTCTATCGCATCAGTCAGGGCCGCGAAGTGGGCCACGACGCGATCATCGAACTCACCGTCGATAAGGAGGGGGACGTGTGGTCGGGTGGACGGGTGTGTACGGTGGTGGAGGGTGTGATCCGCTGGTAGCGCTACGTTCGATACTGCACAGCGTATGACTCAGCGAAGATCCCACCGCCGCATCAGATATCGCGTGAACAATACGATCCCCAGGATCCCGACAGCCCATGGGTCGAACGCGCGAATGTCGACATACAACCCCGTGGCGGTCGGGAAAAACAAGCCCACAAGAAAGCAGTTCATCGCTTTTCGCTTCTGCAACAACAGCAGGAAACTTCCCAGCATCAGCGCGCAAGGCCCGATCAAAACCACATACCGCAGAGATGGCAAATAGCTATCGAGATAGTTCAGTTGATAGTCTACTTTCGCAGTCAGGATGCGCTGGGTCTCGTTGAATGAATAGTAAGCGCAGAACACGAAGATCATCCAGATCACGATCCACTTCAGCGGATGCAGCGCAGGCGGAATCCACCAATCGTACGCCGTCAACCTGGACTCGGGAGCCTGGTAGGGATTGTCGTGATCGCTCACCCGAACCTCCCCAGCGGCACCCCCGCCAGCAGATGCAGATGGATCTGGAACACTGTCTGCCCACCGTGGTCGTTGCAGTTCATCACGATACGGTAGCCGTCCTCGGCGAAGCCTTCGGCCTTGGCATAGTTCGCGGCGGCGATGGCGAGACGGCCGATGATGTCGGCCTGATCGGGCTTCAGATCGTTGAGCGTGGGCACCGTCACCTTGGGCACGAACAGCACATGCACCGGCGCCTGCGGGGCGATATCGCGGAAGGCGATGAGATGCTCGTCTTCGTAGACGATGCTCGCGGGAATCTTGCGGTCGATGATCTTGTGGAAAATGGTGTCCGGCATGGCGAGGCTCCTTGGGGGTCAAAAGCATTGTAAACATGCGTGCGGGCAGAGGTGGCGCCGGGCGGGCAAGAGCAAATCCCCTGTCAATCGCTATGCGATTACCCGCCCCCTTTTCCAAAGGGGGCATGGATGTTACCGGCGATGCAGCGAATGCCGCTCCATCCGGAAGATCATCCCGGAAAATTTGATTGAAAAGACAGTGAAAGCAACGTGACTTTCATTCACCCGCGCCGACACCTGCTGTTGCCCCCTTTGAAAAACGGGGTCGGCGTCGCAACGCGATGACGGGGGGATTTGCTCTTGCGCTAAAGCAGTTCGCCACGCGTCTGCAATGGACTGGCCGCGAAGCCAAGAGCGCCAGCTCTACAGCGGCATTTCGCCGCGCGTGCCAAACGCATGCGACAGCGTGCCGCGGTCGACGTATTCCAGTTCGCCGCCCAGCGGTACGCCGTGCGCGAGCCGGGTCGGTTTCACGCCGTGCTGACGCGAAAGCTGCGCGAGGTAGTGCGCGGTGGCTTCGCCTTCAACGGTGGGATTGGTCGCGATCACCAGTTCCTGCACATCGCCTTCCGCAAGCCGCGCGGCGAGTTTTTCCAGACCCAGTTCGCGCGGGCCGATGCCATCGAGCGGGCTGAGCCGACCCTGCAGCACGAAATAGAAGCCGCGATAGCCTGTGGCCTGTTCGATGACCAGACGATCGGCCGGCGATTCCACCGCGCACAGGATATGCGCATCGCGCGAGACGCTGGCGCAGGTGGCGCAGAGCTCCGACTCGCTGAAATCGCGGCAACGCGTGCAGTGGCCGATGCGGTCGACCGCAGCAGCCAACGCTTCGGACAGCCGCTGCGCACCGTCGCGGTCGCGCTCCAGCACGTGATAGGCCATCCGCTGCGCTGTTTTCTGGCCAACCCCGGGCAGGATGCGGAAAGCTTCGATGAGTTGTTCGAGCAGTGAAACCGTCATCGCATACACCCGGTAGAGCGGCCTTCAGGCCGCTGTTCTTTTCATAAGCAGAGCAGCGGACTGAAGTCCGCTCTACAGTCCGCGCTACCGAAATCTCAGAACATCCCCGGAATCTTCATTCCCGGCGGAATCGGCATGCCGGCGGTGGCGCCGGACATCCGGGTCTGCGACTCGGCGTTGACCTTGTTCACGGCGTCATTGATCGCGGCGACCACCAGGTCTTCGACCATCTCGACATCGGACAGCACGCTCGGGTCGATCTTCACGCTGCGGCATTCCATGCGGCCGGTCAGCGTGACGCTGACCATGCCGGCGCCAGCGCTGCCGGTGACTTCGAGTTTGGCCAGTTCTTCCTGGGCGCGCTGCAGGTTTTCCTGCATCTTCTGCGCCTGCTGCATCAATTGGGCGATATTTCCACGCATGGGGGCGATCTCTCGTTTCAGTCTTCGAAGGGACGGATGGAATCGGGCACGAGCTTCGCGCCCTGTTGGCTCATCAGCCGCTGCACGTCGGGATGAGTCATGAAATGTTCCTCGGCAGCGGTCTGTTTCGCGTCGCGCTGACGTTCGACGCGCTGGTGCAGGGTCTCGGCGTTGGCCGGCTTGCCGGTCTCGAACTTGAGCTGTACCGCACCGCCGAGCTGCACGGACAACGCATCGGTCAGCGCCTTGACCAGCGACGGGCTGCGCAGATGGTCATCTTCGGCCGACAGCGACAGCCGCAGCACGCCGTCCGCGTAACCGGTGAAGGCCGCATGCGCAGCCAGCTCCCGCGCGGGGCCGCGCAGGCCGGTGTGTGCGACGAGTTCGAGCCAGCGATCGTTGTCGATGTCGACCATCGGCGCAGCGGCGGGTGCGGCCACCGGCGCGACGACTTCGATGATGGCCGGCGCCGGTCGTGCCGGCGCCGGTTCGTAAGCGGGCGGCGGCGTACGCGTTGGCGCCGCCGGGTTTTCCATCGCAGCCGTCGGCAGCGGCCGCGGCGCCGGACGACTCACGGCCGTATCCAGCGCCGCACGGGCGGCATCGGGGC
This sequence comes from Lysobacteraceae bacterium, assembly GCA_031374725.1. Lineage (GTDB taxonomy): Bacteria > Pseudomonadota > Gammaproteobacteria > Xanthomonadales > Xanthomonadaceae > Lysobacter_I. The sequence continues at coordinate 14,083 of JANMGT010000099.1, forward strand.
CGCGCGTCGGCGCGCCGGTCTGCGATTCGACGGTCGTCGCGCCCGCTTCGGCCGGCCGGAACGCCAGCATCCGCAGCGCGGTCATCTCGAAGCCGCCGCGCGGGCTGGGCGCAAGGCCCAGATCGCGACGGCCGTGCAGCGCCATCTGGTACCACAACTGCACGACTTCCGGCCGCAACTGACCAGCTAATGCATCGATTTCGACGCCATCGGGCTCGATCTCCGCCGACGGCACCAGTTGGCGGACCTGGATCCGATGCAAAGCCTCGGCCATCGCGTCGATCACCCCGGCCCAGTCGGGCGAGAAATCGGCCAAGGCCGCGATTTCGGTCAGCAGGCTTTCGCCGTCGCCCGCCGCCAGCGCGTTCAGCACCGCGCCCACGCGCATGCGGTCGACCGTGCCCAGCATGGTCGCCACGCCGGCATCGGTCAGCGTCGCGCCGCTTCCGCCTTCCAGCGTGCTGCTGGCGCCGGTGTAGGCGATGGCCTGATCGAGCAGCGACAGGCCGTCGCGCAGACTGCCGTCGGCGGCCTTGGACAATTGACGGATGGCGCCGGCCTCGGCCGGAATGCCCTCGGCCTCAAGAATCTTGGCGATCTGCCCCTGGATCTGCGGCTCTTCCAGACGCTTCAGATTGAACTGCAGGCAGCGCGACAGCACCGTCACCGGCAGTTTCTGCGGGTCGGTTGTGGCGAGCAGGAACTTCACGTGCCCCGGCGGCTCTTCCAGCGTCTTCAGTAGCGCGTTGAAGGCCGACTTCGACAGCATGTGGACTTCGTCGATCAGATAGACCTTCACCCGGCCGCGCGAGGGCATGTACTGGGCGTTGTCGATCACCTCGCGCACATCGTCCACGCCGGTATTGCTGGCGGCATCGATTTCCAGCAGGTCAATGAACCGCCCGGCATCGATGTCGCGGCACGAGTTGCACTCGCCGCAGGGCTCGGCCGAGGTGCCCTGCTCGCAGTTCAGCGACTTCGCAAAGATCCGGGCGATGGTGGTCTTGCCCACCCCGCGGGTGCCGGTAAACAGGAACGCATGGTGCACGCGGCCGGTATCGAGGGCATTGGTGAGCGCACGGACGACGTGCTCCTGCCCGACCAGTTCGGCGAAACGCTTGGGGCGCCACTTGCGGGCGAGGACGAGATAGGACATCCGTACATTCTGCCATGGGCGGCGGTTCGCCCGGCACGCGAGAATCGCTTCCTTGTCCGCGGCCGGCGGGCCGGCTAGAATTGCGGGTCCCGGATGGCAGGATGCCGGTATCGGGAAAGACACGGAGAGGTGTCCGAGTGGTTGAAGGAGCACGCCTGGAAAGTGTGTAAGCGTCTAAACCGCGCTTCGGGGGTTCGAATCCCCCTCTCTCCGCCAGATGAGATAAGCCGTTGATTTTCAACGGCTTTTTTCTTGGATTCGAAATCACTGACGGGACACTCATCGGGACACTTTCCGATGCGTATTCCTCACTATCTCATTCGCACCGCGTCGGGGTTGTATACCTTTCGATTGCGGGTGCCATTGAGCCTGCGCCCCTTGCTGGGCCTTCAGGTCATCAAGCGCGCGTTGCGCACCGCCGATACGCGTCAGGCAACAATCGATGCGCTGGACCTCGCCTCCCGTTATGCTCGGCTCTTCATGGAGATCGAGCGGCAGGGGATGCGCAAGAAGCTCACGCCAGAGAATGTTCAGCGCAGCGTAGCCGAGCATGGCATGCGGCCCTATGAGCTGGATCTGTCGACTGGGCGACTGAAAGTCGATGGTCCCGAAGATCACGCCTTGGCGATGGATGCGCTCTCCAAGATCGGCGCAGTGAGCTTCCTGCCCCGCCAAGATCTGCCGCCCTCGCCCGCCCCGACGGTGGCCGAAGAGCTCACCATGCGCCAAGCGCGCGACGCCTGGCTGAAATCGATCACGCCCAGCACCACCAAGAAGACCCTGACCATCAAGGCGTCGGCGATCGACGGGCTCGTGAAATTTATCGGAGCCAAGCGCAAGCTGCATACCCTGACCCGTGTAGACCTTGCCAAGTGGTATCAGCATCTTCGCGATGAACAAATCGCCACACCGACCCTGACCAACAAGCAGTCCTACATCGGCGGTCGGAACGGCTTCTTTGCTTGGGCCATGGCGTCCGGCTACTACCCCCAGGGCAGCAATCCAGCCGCAGGGCATATCGCTTATTCGGCGAACGAGAAGCGCAAACGCAAGAAGTTCGGGTTCAAGGCTTTCACGGTCGAGCAAATCCAGACGCTCTACCACCCGGCAAACTTCGCCAAGCTTTCCTTCCATGCCCGGTGGGCGTGTCTGTTGGGGCTTTACACGGGCGCACGCGTCTCTGAGATCGGCCAGCTTCGCCTGCTGGACATCATGCAGATCGACGGCATCCCGTGCTTGAACCTCACCGATGACGGCGATCACCAGAGTTTGAAGACCGGCGCGAGCGCCCGGGTGGTGCCGATCCATCCGCACCTGATAGAACTCGGGTTTCTCGATCACGTTGAGTCCTTGATCAAAGCCAACGAGTCCGAACTGTTTCCGAAGGGCAAGCAAGACGCCATCAACGGCCGCGGTAACTGGATCACCAAGGCATTCGGCAACTACTTGAAGAAGGTGACGGCCGACTGGCCGCCAGCCAAGCGCGGTTTTCACTCACTGCGCAAGACAGTAATTCAGGAGATGCAAGGCAAAGGCGTGGCATCTGAGATGCGCGCGCAGATCGTGGGGCATGAGCTCGATGATGAGCACCACGCGGTGTATAGCCGCGAGTTCACTCCGCAGGAGAAGTTAAACGGAGTTTCGTCAACCGCATTCAACTCTCCGGGCTTGCGAGCAATTAGCTTTATTGAAAGCACCAGGCAGGCAATCACAGTGCTACTGCAAAACCCTAGATCTGAAACGATAGACATGCTTTTTAAAAACTAGCAGAAATACGAACCGGAGAGAACGCCGTGGCGAAATCGTCAACACGTGGCCCGAGCGAAGTTTCAGTTGTAGAACAGATCCGCAATTGGCAGTGGCGCCGCCAAGCGCCGCTTAGCGAGAAGGGTCCCGATCTCAGCATCCAACTCGGAAAGACTGCGGAAGGATTCTTGGGCGACCTAATACTAGAAGACGACACCCGGTTTTTTCTCTTGGAGGTGAAGGCATCATCGGCAGAGATCGAAGAAGAATGGACAAATGCAATCATATCAGGACGAGAGTCCAAGCCAAAAAAGGCAATATCGACACTACGTGCCGAACTAGCTTGTCTAAACGAAACCCCTCATGACCATGCTTTTGGCGGAGACGAACTCCGCATCTGGCAGTCTCTGCGATGTCATCACTTTGCCTATTGGCAAAAAGCTGACCCTGCCTACCCCAATCATTCAGATAACATCTGTATCAGTCCGTATTTATTGACTGCATTCCGAAGGGGTGGAATCAAACCTGGTGCTGACATCACCAATGGCCTCAGCCTTCTAGCCCACTACGATTTTGCATTCGATACTGCCGCGCCCGACGAATCGGCGCGAGGTGAGGTCTGGGCAGTTCCTATTGACTCCGCCACGCTAGACATGATGCAGATGAAAAAGACACACATAACCTGCGCACCGGGATCAAAAGATGCGAGTGTATTGAGCCGAATGGATCTAGGCTTACCCATCAGCGAATTCCAGTCCTATGTGAAATTCATGTGCCGCAACAGAAATCGATCTACGCGATCACTCGTCATGGCAACGGGCACATGTAGTCATCTCCTTCGCAACACCAACGACATCGAGACGTTCGTTTCTGAGGTCGCCGCGCTGATGGAAGCCCCAGAGGCAAAGGCTGGCACTAGCGCGGCGAAATCGCTACGACAGAGTGCTGTTTTTGCAGCTCCCGCTTCTTCGCATCCCCCACCTTCCAGCACTCTCCGCCGCACACCTAAAAGCCTGTAAGATCCTTTAAGCGTATTCCACTAACGAGCCTAGCCGCAATCACGGAGTTACTGCGGTGAATTTCTTGGCTGGATTCTGCCCTACGCCGCCAACGATTCTCAAATAGGGCGACGGCCCTGTCCGCAACAACTGATGCCGCTTCCGGACTTGCGGCTTCGAGCGCGCGAAGATAGCTACGCGTCCAAATCTCACGCTCGATAGTATTGGCACAATGATCTTGCCCTCGAGAAACGTATCCCTTGCCATGTGATTCAATCCACGCAAGGAGAACGACATGACGAAGACAACGCGGGCGCGGTACACGCTCGAATTCAAGCAAGAAGCGGTGCGGCTGGTCGAGGGTGGCCAAAGTCAAGCTTCGGTGGCCAAGACGCTGGGGCTGGTCGAGCAGACACTGTTCAACTGGGTTAAGGCGAGCCGGCAGGGCCAGCTCAAGGGCGTCGATGGCAAACCCGTGAGCGCCGATCAGATGGAGATTGCGCGGCTGCGTGCCGAGCTGGCCCGGGTGAAGATGGAGCGTGACATCTTGGGAAAAGCGACGGCGTACTTCGCCAAGGGTGCGAAGTGAGGTACGCCTTCATCCAGTCTCACTGCCGGGTGTGGCCGATCACGGTGCAGTGCCGTGTGTTGAACGTGAGCGTCAGCGGCTATCACACGCACGTGGCGCGGCGAGCCAGCAGCGCACCGCGACGGCACCTGAGTGATGAGACGCTACTGGTGCACGTCAAGGCGGTTTACTCTCAGAGCAAGCATGCCTACGGCCGGCCACGCATCTGGCGGGAGCTGCGCAACAACGGCGTGCGCGTGGGCAAGCAGCGGCTGCAGACGTTGATGCGCCAGCACGGCATTCGGGCCAAGGGCAAGCGGCGGTTCAAGGTCACCACCGACAGCAACCAGGATCAACCCATCGCACCGAACCTGCTTGATCGTCAGTTCGCCGTGACCAAGCCGGACACCGTCTGGGTCGGCGACATCACCTACATTGCCACCGACGAAGGCTGGCTGTTCCTGGCCGTAGTGATCGACCTGTTCAGTCGTCAGGTGGTGGGTTGGTCGATGCGTGCGGACATGACGCGCGAGATCGTGATCGACGCACTGCGCATGGCATGGTTCAAGCGCCATCCCGACAAGCGAGCAGGGCTGATCTTTCACAGTGATCGCGGCAGTCAGTACGCCAGCGAGGACTTCCGAGACGTGCTCAAGGACTACGGCATCGTCGCGTCGATGAGTCGGCGAGGCAACTGCTGGGACAACGCCTGCAGTGAAACACTGTTTGGCTCATTGAAAGTGGAACGGCTGCATGGCCAGCGTTTCATCACCCGTCGCCATGCCAAGGATGAAACCTTCGCATGGCTGGTTTGGTACAACCAGTCGCGATTACACTCCACCTTGAACTACGTCAGCCCGATGCAGTTCGAGCAACAATGGCTGACCGACCAGGCCAAACAAGCACAATCATGACCTCAGTTATGGGGTACGCAATTCGAGGGCAAGGTCATCTAGTGCGGCAGTGAGCAGTCGCTTATTTTTTAGATGATCGAGGATTGCTCTCGATGCCCTAACTTTTCCTCGAAAGGCTTCCGCTCGCCCAGTAGCTGTCGCCCCCCATTTCGCAACACCGCGGCCAGCAAGATCCAAATGTTTACGCTCAATCCATTGAAATGCTGTCTCTTTATCATTCATGACGACACAGCTAACCTTTCGAATCGGTTTAGCCGCATAGCTCTTTGATAAAGCGATAAATCTCTTATGTACCGCTGTCCCGGATGTCAAGGACGGAGTTTCAAGAAGTCGAATTGCGGTAAGCCGGCGATTTCCCTCGCAGACGATATAGTGTTTTGGTTTGTCCGGATCCGGACATACGATAAATAGTTCTGCTGGACTCAAGCCCAATAAAATTATGTCGTCAGCGAGATTCGCGAGATCTTCGCCTTCCTCTTGAATCATCGCCTGATAGGCATCTCGTGTTGTTTCTTGGTCGCCAATTCGAAAATTCCCAAGATCAACCGAAAGCAAGCCAACTTCAATATCAACTTTCTTCGGATCCATAACCCACCCCTTGACTTCAGCCATTGCCTTTGAATGTCTAACAGCTTACCGAGAAGCTGCCGCCCCTGAGATCACGTTTAAAATTGCCTTTGCGAAATCGCCCGCTGATTTTCGTGTGTGCTTGAGTGGTTCGATCGAAATATTGTGCGGATGTGTTTGAATATTTATCCAGACACCTTCCTTGTTAACAAGGTTGCGAAAAACATCTTTCATCACCGCATCCTTGATGCCTGATAAATCCGTCGACAGCAAAACCGCTGCTTGAAATTTTTCGCTTTTCCTTTGCTCGAATTCAACCAATACAGCAGTTGCTTCGCAAAACGTAATATCGACCATTATTACGGCGCGCATCTTTTTTTGCTTGGAGTCTAGATAGCCCCATTGATGCATCCGCCGTGGACTCAAAAGCGGCAGAAATTCAAGCCCTGATGTAGGAGTTCTGATATTAGCTGTTACTGCAGCCAGTGTATTCAATTCGTCTACAATTTTGATGATTGTCTCGAAAGAAGCAGGCAAGCTCTTTTGCCTTTCAGTCTCACGCTGCCACGTAACATTAAGTGGAGCGACGTCAGTCTCTGCCCACTCAGCTTCACCTGTTCCTAACAACGCAGTGATTTGAGATTCACGGAATGATGCGCCTTTATACCTACACTGCGCCTTATCCGACTTGATGACCTTTTTTCCTGTCAGCGCAGCGAACCGATCACCGGCGAGCGGTATCTCCACGACTTCAGTTGTTTTCTCCGGCGGCTCATCGCTCTGTATCTCCGCGTCAGACTCTAGCGAGGCGGTCTTGTTTGGCCGTGTCCATGCTGGCTTTTTTTCTTCGTCCGGAATATCCGTGCTTGAGTCGCCCTGCCGGCCATCATTGTCCCGCATCACTTCCAGGTCTTCGAACGGAAAAGGTGCTGTGCAGAACGTCAGCTCTTGGACTAGCCAGCGTTTTGGCCCGCCTTTTTCTCCCGGCAGCTCAACGCCTCGCGTACTCCATTGCGTGCGCCCCACAAATGGCAAGCCACATTCCGGGAATGTAGCCGCACTATTGGCACTGCTTTTCATCAGCGAGTCGTAGACCCGCATGATGCCCTCGCGTGCATCCTGATTGGCAAGTAGACGGCCGATTACCCAACCGTCGTCATCCGCCAACCATTGCCGTAGCCTCAAGACCATTCGCGATGAATCAGCCAACAATCCGCTCACGTCAGGATCGATGATGCTGTTCAAGTGATGCTGAACAGAGCCATCGAACGTGATGTGCGCCAAGTCTGTGGAAACAGCGTAGTAAAAACGGATCGCCTCAGCGACAGGAAGAACGATGCCATATGGGTCACCGTTGTACTCGATCGCGAAACAACGAGATGGCCAGACGGACATCGGTAGCCGATGCGAGAACTTCGGAATGAGCCATCGCTTATCAGGTGCTTCCGAGAGCACTGTCCCGGCATCAATGAGCTTGACCTGGCTTCGCCCAATGTCGACGCCGACAAGCTCCCTTGGGAAACCTGCTGATTGCTTCAAGCGCCGGCCATCGCGCCACAACGAGCCTATGGACAGAAACGGTATCTGTCCCACTCCGATTCGGATTTTCTGCGGTGACTCGCTATCGAAGTGCTCCTGCTTGCGCGGCTCTGTAACGCCATCAATAACCGGGCTCAAAACGACATCAATAAGTACCTCGGCTGCGGTGCGATGCACGGCACCAAGCCAGTCGATCCGCCAGATCCGACCGTCCTTGGGAAACTCTTTGATCCGGGGAATCCTGGTTGGCATCCTGCCTCTTCAGTCCAATTGAGCGTTGTTTAGTCCACTAAACCGCTGTGGAGTCCGATTTATCGTTAGAAGTCACA
>JANMGT010000028.1:0-178465 GCA_031374725.1 Lysobacteraceae bacterium
TTCGGCCAATCGGCGAGCGAGGGCGGCTCCATCATCGCGGGGCCGGAGCCGTCGAGCACGAAGTGCGCATGGCGGGTGGCCGCGCAATTGGGGATCATCGCGATCGGCTTGTTCGCGGCATGCGTCGGGTAGTCGAGGATCTTGACGTCGAGGACCGTGGACAGGCCGCCGAGCCCCTGCGCCCCGATGCCGAGCGCGTTGACCTTGTCGTAGAGCTCGATGCGCATTTCCTCGAGCTTGCTCTTTGGGCCGCGCGCCTTGAGGTCCGACATGTCGATCGGCTCCATGAGAGATTCCTTCGCCATCAGCATGGCTTTCTCGGCCGTGCCGCCGACTCCGATGCCGAGCATGCCGGGCGGGCACCAGCCGGCGCCCATGGTCGGCACGGTCTTCAGCACCCAGTCGACGATGGAGTCGGACGGATTGAGCATCGCGAACTTCGACTTCGCCTCGGAACCGCCGCCCTTCGCGGCGACGATCACGTCGACGGTATTGCCGGGCACGACCTTCACGTTGACCACGCCGGGCGTGTTGTCCTTCGTGTTGGTGCGTTTGCCCGCCGGGTCGGCCAGCACGCTGGCCCGCAGCTTGTTGTCCGGATGGTTGTAGGCGCGGCGCACGCCTTCGTGGACCATGTCCTCCACACCCATCGTGGCGTCGTCCCAGCGCACGTCCATGCCGATTTCGAGGAAGACCGTGACGATGCCGGTGTCCTGGCAGATCGGGCGGTGACCCTCGGCGCACATCCGCGAGTTGATCAGGATCTGCGCGATGGCGTCCTTGGCCGCGGCGCTTTCCTCGCGATCGTAGGCGGCAGTGAGGTTCCTGATGTAGTCGACCGGATGGTAATAGCTGATGTACTGCAGGCCGTCGGCGATGGACTGGATCAGGTCTTCCTGGCGGATCGACACCGGGCGGCGCTCGGCGGGCATGGCGGAGGCATCTGCGGAGGACGTGCTGGCTGCGGACACGGAGGGAACCGTCGTGGCGTAAGGGGCCACGATTTTACCGCGCGCCGGGCGGCCGGCGCTTGCGGACGCCTGGAATCGGCCGACAATGCCCGGACCGCCATCCCCAGCAGGATGTTGGAAAACAGCCTGCTGACGCAGCCATGGAACGCTGCGACGGCGAAGCAAGCGCGCAAGCGATTGATTCGCCGGGTACTAGTCCGGCGGTGCCGGACTCGCGACTTGAAAAACGTGCAGGAAGTACGTTTTTCAACAATTTTCTAGGAGAAGACCATGCTCAAGAAGATCCTCATCGTGCTGCTGATCGCGATCGCGGGCGTGCTGGGCTATGCCGCGACCAAACCCGACACCTTCCAGGTGCAGCGCAAGGCGGCGATCGCCGCGCCGCCGGAGAAGATCTTCGCGATGATCGAAGACTTCCGCCGCTGGAACGAATGGTCTCCGTGGGACAAGCTCGACCCGGCCATGTCCCGCACCTTCGGCGGCCCCGCCACGGGCGTCGGCGCGACCTACGCCTGGACCGGCAACAGCGCGGTCGGCGAAGGCCGCATGGAAATCCTCGAATCGACGCCTCCGTCGAAGATCAGGATCAAGCTGGATTTCATCAAGCCTTTCGAATCGAACAACGTCAGCGAATTCCTGCTGGTGCCCAAGGACGGCGGCACCGAAGTGACCTGGACGATGCAGGGGCCCAACCTCTACGTCTCCAAGCTGATGGATACCTTCGTGAGCATGGACACGATGATCGGCAAGGATTTCGAAAAGGGGCTGGCCGACATGGGCGCCGCAGCTGCGCGCTGAGCCGCGCCGATGCCTGAACCCATGCCCGGTCCCGCCGTCGCCCGTCCCTCGCCCAGCCTGCGCCAGCGCATGGGTGCGCTGCGCAACCTGCCGCCGTTCCTGCGCGAAATCTGGGCGACCAGCCGCGCGCTGACCAGCGTCAGCCTGGGGCTGCGCCTGATCCGCGCGCTGCTGCCGGTGATCACGCTGTACGTGGGCAAGCTGATCATCGACGAGGCGATCCGCATCGCCGGCACCGATCTGCCGGCGGGGCTGGTCGCCGCGTGGCGCGATGGCCACTTGGACCCGATCCTGTGGCTGCTGTTGCTGGAACTGGGGCTGGCGGTGCTGTCTGACGTGCTGGGCCGGATCATCGCCTACGCCGACGCGCTGCTGTCGGAGCGCTACACCAACGCCACCAGCATCCGCCTGATGGAACACGCGGCAAAACTCGACCTGGAGGATTTCGAGGATCCGGATCTGCAGGACAAGCTGGACCGCGCGCGCCGCCAGACGATGGGACGGATGAACCTGCTGAGCATGCTGTTCGGGCAGGCGCAGGACATGGTGACGGTGATCAGCTTCGCGATCGGGCTGATGGTCTACGCGCCCTGGCTCATCGTGCTGCTGGCGGTGGCGCTGATACCGGCGTTCGTGGGCGAGTCGCATTTCAACGCGCTCAACTACTCGCTGAATTTCCAGTGGACCGCCGAGCGCCGGCAGCTCGAATACATCCGCCAGATGGGCGCGAGTCTGGAGACGGCGAAAGAGGTGAAGATCTTCAACCTCAACCGTTTCTTCATCGAGCGCTTCCGCACGATGTCGGCGAAGTTCTACCTGGCCAACCGCGCGCTGGCGCGGCGACGCGCGTTCTGGGGCAGCCTGCTGGCGGCGCTGGGCACGCTGGGCTATTACGTCGCCTACGGCTACATCGCATGGCGCACCGTGAGCGGCGACTTCACCATCGGCGACCTGACCTTCCTCGCCGGCAGTTTCCGGCGCCTGCGGCAGATGCTGGAAAGCCTGCTGTCGGGCCTGTCGCAGGTCGCCGGGCAGGCGCTGTATCTTGACGATCTGTACTCCTTTTTCGAGATCGAACCGGAAATCGCCTCGAAGCCGGATGCCATCGCGGTGCCGAAGCCCATCGCGCAGGGCTTCGTCTTCGAGGACGTGGGCTTCCGCTATCCCGATGCCGAAAACTGGGCGCTGCGCGGGCTGTCGTTCGAGCTGCGCGCCGGCGAAGTGCTGGCGCTGGTCGGCGAGAACGGCGCAGGCAAGACCACGCTGGTGAAACTGCTGGCGCGGCTGTACGAACCGGACGAGGGCCGGATCCTGCTCGATGGCCGCGACCTGCGCGATTACGACCTGGACGATCTGCGCGCGAGCATCGGCGTGATCTTCCAGGACTTCGTGCGCTACCACCTCAGCGCTGCCGAGAACATCGGCGTGGGCAGCATCGACGATCTGGGCAACCGCGAGCGGATCGAATGGGCCGCTCAGCGGGCGATGGCCGACGGTCTGATCGAATCGCTGCCGCTGGGCTACGAGCAGATGATCGGCCGGCGTTTCAAGACCGGCGTGGATCTGTCCGGCGGCCAATGGCAGAAGATCGCGATCGCGCGAGCCTACATGCGCGACGCGCAGGTGATGATCCTCGACGAACCGACCGCCGCGCTGGACGCGCGCAGCGAGTTCGAGGTGTTCCAGCGCTTCAAGGATCTGTCCGACGACCGCACCGCAGTGCTGATCTCGCACCGTTTCAGCAGCGTGCGCATGGCCGACCGCATCCTGGTGCTGGCCGGCGGGCGCGTGGAGGCCAGCGGCACCCACGAACAGCTGATGGCGCAGGGCGGGCGCTATGCCGAATTGTTCGAGCTGCAGGCCGCCGGCTATCGGTGAGGCGGGATCGGCCGACAGGCAATCCCGCGACATCCGCGCAATCTGATCAGGATCAATATCGACCGGGCGCCGCGGCACCACACTGGACGCATTCTTCTCCAAGGAATGCCGCCATGATCGCCGCGAATACCGAATCGCAGACCCCGTTCTTGCCGTACATCGCCGTCGTTCTCGCCGACGGCCGCGAAGTGCTGATCCGCCCGATGCATCCGGGCGACGCCGAGGACGAGCGCGCCTTCATCGTCGGCCTGTCGCCGCAGGCGCGCCGCTATCGTTTCCAGGACCAGTTCTCCGCGCCCAGCGACGCGCTGGTCGCGCAGATGGTCGATGTCGACCACGCCAACGACGAGGCCTTCGCCGCGCTGGCCACCGTCGACGGCTGCGAACGGATCGTCGGCGTGTCCCGCTATGCCGTCGGCAGCGTTCCCGAGGAATGCGAGATCGCGGTGACCGTGCTCGACGCGTGGCAGGGCCAGGGGCTGGGCACCGCGCTGATGCGCACACTCATCGATGCAGCCCGCGAACGCGGGATCAAGCGCATGGTGTCGCTCGATTTCGCGGAGAACAGCGAGATGACCCACCTCGCGCATCACCTTGGATTCACGACCACGCCGGATCCGGACGACCGCACCCAGGTCGTGCACCGCCTGGCGCTCTGAGCGCCTATCCCAGGATCGCGCCGGCGCGCGGCCCGCCCCGGGCCGTCCGCCGCAGCGTGCCGGTACAATACCGGCCCACTGCATCACCCCCGCCCCGAATTCCCCATGGCCTCTCCCTACGGCACCGAAACCGTGCTGGACGTCCGTCACTGGACGGACTCTTATTTCAGCTTCACCACCACCCGCGACGACGGTTTCCGTTTCGACAACGGCCAGTTCGTGATGATCGGGCTGGAGGTGCCGCAGGACGACGGCAGCGCCAAGCCGCTGATGCGCGCGTATTCAATCGCCAGCGCCAACTGGGAAGAGCAGCTCGAATTCTTCAGCATCAAGGTCCAGAACGGCCCGCTGACCTCGCGCCTGCAGCACATCCAACCCGGCGACACCATCCTGATCGGACGCAAGCCCACCGGCACCCTGCTGATTTCGGACGTGCACCCCGGCCGAAATCTCTATCTGCTGTCCACCGGCACCGGCCTGGCGCCGTGGATGGCGGTGGTGAAGGATCCGGCCACCTACGAGCGCTTCGAACGCGTGATCATCGTCCACGGCGTACGCGGTGCGGCCGATCTGGCGTACCGCGACTACATCCTGCGCGAGCTGCCGCACCATGAATTCCTCGGCGAGGAAATCACCCGCAAGCTGCTGTACTACCCGGCGGTCAGCCGCGAAGATTTCGTGTTCGACGGCCATTCGCATCGCGGCCGCATCACCGACCTGCTGGAGAGCGCACGCATGGCCGAAGACCTCGGCATCGAACCGCTGGATGCGAAGCACGATCGCGCGATGATATGCGGCAGCACGCAGATGCTGGCCGATTTCCGACGGATCCTCGACGGCCGCGGCTTCGTCGCGTCGCCGCGGATCGGCACCGCCGGCGAATACGTGTTCGAGCGCGCCTTCGTCGAAAAGTGAGCGCGCTGCAAATGAGCGCGGCTGCAAATGAACGCGCGCCCGGCATAGACTGGTCCGCCGCACATAGAACCGCCGCCGGACCCGAACATGCCGATCTTCACGCGCACCGCCATGCGCCACCAACCGCGCCGCGCCGCCTTCTTCTGGGCCATGACCGCCCTGCTGTCGGTCGCGATGCTGGCGACCGCCGCCGAACCCAGGAAACAGCCCGCCGTCGGCGAGCTGCCGCCCGACGCGCTGGGCAAGGACCGCGCCGGCACCGAGCAGACGGTCAGCATGCATCGGGGCAAGGTGGTGATCGTGACGTTCTGGGCGTCGTGGTGCGGCCCCTGCCGCCGCGAGCTGCCGGTGCTCGGCAAATTCCAGAGCGTGGTCGGCAAGGATCATCTGGAAATCATCGCGGTCAACGTCAAAGAGCCCAAGAGCGACTACAACGCGGTGGTGCGCGCCAACAAGGACATCGCCCTGACCTGGGTCCACGACGTCAGCGGCGCGACCAGCGCACGCTACGGCGTGGACACGCTGCCGAACATGTTCGTCATCGATCGCGAGGGCCGCGTCGCCCACGTGCATCGCGGTTACAGCGAAGAGCAGATCAAGGTCTTCGTCAAGCAAATCGCGGACCTTCTGCCGCCGGAAGTCCTGCAGCGACCGGCCGGCGGTTGAGACGCCGGCGACGACGCTGCATCCGCGGGCCCGGCGCCTGCGTAGACCAGTAGTCAGGTCGGAGAACACCATGCGCGCCACGCTCACGCCCCGTAATGTCATAGCCCATCGCCTCGCGCGCCTCGCGTTCGTCGTCGCTGCGCTGCTCGTCCTCGGCGGCTGTCTGCCCACCCGCGATGCGGGCGAACCCATCGCCACCCAGCTCATCGCGGCGCAGCAGCCTGGACAACGTCTGGTCGTGGTGCTGCCGGGACGCGCCGACGATCTCGACGCCCTGCGCCGCAGCGGCATGGCCGAAGCGATCCAGGGCGCGTGGCCCGATGCCGACGTGCTGCTGGCCGAAGTCACGCTGGGGGATTACATGCGCGGCGACGCGCCCGAACGGCTGCATGCCGAAGTGATCGTGCCGGCGCGCGAACGCGGCCGGTATCGCGAAGTCTGGCTGGCCGGCGCATCGATGGGCGGCATGGGCACGCTGATGTACGACCGCCTGTATCCGGGCGAGATGGACGGGCTGGTGCTGCTGGCGCCGTATCTGGGCGACGCCGGACTGGTGAAGGAGATCGTGGACGCCGGCGGCGTCGCGCAGTGGGAAGCCGCGCCACCGCAGGCAGCGGATACCGATGGCTGGCAACGCGAACTCTGGCGTCACATCCAGCGCGTATCGCGCGATCCCGAACAGGCCGGCCGGATTTGGCTGGCTTATGGCGATCGCGATCGCCTGCGCAAAGCGTTCCCGCAGCTGATCCCGGCGCTGCCGCAGGATCAGGTGCTGGTGCGCGAGGGCGGGCATACGTGGACGGTGTGGTCGCCGGCGATGGGCGAGGTGTTGCGGAAGGTGGATGTGAAGAGTGGAGGTTCGGCGGTTCAGTGAGCGCGGTAGCGGCGTGAACGCCGCTCTACAGTCAGCGCTATTAGCCGTAATGCAGCCAGATGCGGGCGCGGGATTCGTTGTCGAAGACGCGGCATTCGTAGCCATGTTCGCGGCCGATGATCTCGCCCACCTCCATCCGGCTGATCGCGGTGCCGCGGGCGTCGACATACGCCACCCGGACATCCGCGAAGCCCTGCCCGCCCACCGAATCGACCAGTCGCTTCAACTGGTCCTCGGGCGGCACCACGCCGAAGCTGTGATCGATCACCAACACCTGACGCAGACCGGTGCGGCGCAGCTCGGTCGCGATGCTCGTGAACATCGCGATGAGCGCTTCGATGCCGTCGATCCTGCCGGTGACGTTCGCCACCAGGCCGCTGCTTTCCAGATCCAGCATCAGCTCGAAACCGGGATTCTCCGGATCGAAACGCGCGGGATCGACATCGACATCCATGTCGGCGCTCCGCTCAACCCAAGGCCGCTTCGATATCCTTGGTCAGCGACTCCGGCTTGTCCGTCGGCGCATAGCGCTTGATGACCTTGCCGTCGCGGCCGACCAGGAATTTGCTGAAGTTCCATTTGATCGCGCCGATGCCCAGCAGGCCGCTCTTCTCGTCCTTCAGCCACTTCCACAGCGGATGCGCATTGCCGCCGTTGACCTCGACCTTCGAGAACATCGGAAAGTCGACGTCGTAGGTGAGCGAACAGAAATTCTTGATTTCCGATTCGTCGCCCGGTTCCTGGTGACCGAACTGGTCGCTGGGAAAGCCCAGCACCACCAGACCGCGCTCGCGATAGGTCTCCCACAGCGACTGCAGCCCGGTGTACTGAGGCGTGAAGCCGCACTTGGACGCGACGTTGACCACCAGCAGCACCTTGCCGCTGTATTCGGTGAGCGATTTGTCGTGGCCGTCGATATCGATGGCGGAAAAATCGTAAGCGGTGGTCATGTCGGCGTCTCCATGCTGATGTGTGGGCGGATGCGATCAGGGCTGCGTCGGCGACGCGGCAACGGCCGGCGCAGCGCCAGCCGCAGCGACCTTGACCGGCGCGGCGAACGGCTTGATGCCGAACGCTTCATAGATGTCGCTGGGATAGTAGGCAGTGCCGTTCTTGATCACCAGCGCGACGTTGCGGATGTCGGCGATGTTCACGGTGGGGTCGCCGTCGACCAGGATCAGGTCGGCGCGCTTGCCCACGTCGATCGAACCGCGATCCGGCAGCGTGCGCGAATACTTGGCGCCGTTCCAGGTCGCGACCTGCAGCGCTTGCGCCGGGGTCATGCCGGCCTGCACGTACAGTTCCAGTTCGCGCTGCAGCGTGAAACCCGGCATGCCGTCGGTGCCGGCGAGGATCGGCACGCCGGCGCGATACATCCGGCCCACGAAGTCCACCATCTTCTCGTAGGACTTGTCGTAACGTGCGGCGGTGGCGTCGTCGGGAATATCGAATTCGGCGACCGCCAGCCCGCGCTGCACGTCCGGCGGCAGATGCTTGGCCACCGTCGCGAACGCCTTCGACATCTGGCCCGGTCGCTGGCGGATGAAATCGAAGGTCGCCAGGGTGGGATCCACCGCGATCTGGTCCTTCGCCAGCCGGGCGATGAAATCCTGCACCGGTTTGGCGTCGAAGTTCATGTCCGCGATGCGCTTGGCAGGCAGATAGAAGCGTTCCAGGGTGCGGGTGTCGGTGGTGTCCTCGACCAGGAAGTTCAGCAGCACCTGATTGATGTGCTGGATCTCGTCGTAGCCGGCATCCAGCGCGTCCTGCGCGCGCAGGAACACCGGGATGTGACCGCTCACGCGCAGATCGCGGCTGTGCGCGTAGGACACGGTCTCACGCAGGATCTCTTTCGGGAACGAGTTGTAGATCTTGATCTGCGGATAACCGTTCGCCGCATACCAGTCCACCGCTTTCTTCGCCGCGGCAAGATCGGCCACCACGAAACCGTTGCGGGCGGACATCGGGCTTTCGCCTTCGAGGAAGCCCGCGGCGACGATGGCCGGCGAGAGCGCGCGGCCGGCGCGCTCATCGGCCATCAATGCCTGCAGGCTCGCGTTGTCGTTGCCCATGTCGCGGACCGTGGTCACGCCCGCGGCCAGATGCAGACCGCCCTGCCACTCGTTGATGTGGCCGTGCATGTCGAACAGGCCCGGCAGCAGCATGCGCCCGCCGGCATCGACGACCTGATCGACGGACGCGCGCCCTTGGCCCGCGCCGGAGATAGACACGATCCGGCCGTTCTCGATCAGCAGATCGGACGCCGCGGCGACGGTCGCGTTCTCGCTGTCGAACAGGCGCGCGTTGCGGATCAGGGTCGTGCCGCGCAGCGGGTGCGACAGCCGGCGCTGCAGGTCGCTCAGGACCTCGCCCTCGGCCTCTTTCTGCCGTGCTTCCAGCGTGTCGGCGTTGCCCTGCCAACCCTTTTCGATCAGTTGCAGATAACCGGGGAAGATGAAAGCGAAGAACCGCGGCTGGGCGTCGGCCGTGGTCCAGACGAACGTCGGCGTGAAGCCGACCCCGGTCACCACCATCAGTTGAACCTTGCGCGTCTCGGCGCCGTTGACGACGTCCATCTGCGCGACGGAGCGCATGCTCAGCGTGCCGCTGGGGATCAGCGGCAGCTTGCCGTCCCCGCGACGGGCCAGCGCGGCCAGCGCGGCGGACATGCTCTGCGGCGTACCGCCCAGCGACCAGTAGGCGGCGCCCGGCGCCGCGGGCTGCTCACCGGCATCGGAGGTCGATTTCCAGCGCGCCACGCCGTTCTCGACCCGGAAGCTCTCGTCCACCGGCGCGCCGAACGTCGACTGGCCCTTCACCGCGTAGGTCGCGAAGGTGCCGTCGTCGGCGAGGGTGTATTCCTCCTTCAACTCAGGCCCGCGGCCATTGTCCTTGAAGAGGTAGTCGACCCGGGTCACGCCGTCGTCTCCGTGGACCACGATCTGGTGGCCGGCCTGCTTGCCGCCATCGACCAGGGCGATGTACTCGATCGTCTCCGCCGCGTGCGCCGCGCCTGGCGGCAACGCCAACGCCAACAGAAGGCCAAGGAAACCACTGCGGTTCATATCCATCTCCCATACATATGAAGTGTTGCCCCCTGCTGCTCGGACCGGGCCGCGCGATGCGCAGCCAGCCAGTGCCGAAGTCTAGCCCGTTTGCCCGCATCCGGTCGCCGCCGGCGATGGCAAGCGTCGGAATCGCCTGAGCCTGACGCCACGTCAGGCTCAAGGCCTACAGCATGGTCCACTCGCCAAAAGGCACCCATGCCTCTACGCGCACGCACCATCGGTCGGGTGGCCACACTCACCGGCCTGACCGCGCATGCCCGGCACCATTACGACACCATCGGGCTGGTTCTGTTCTCATACGCGTTCACCGTCGCCAACGCCGTGATCAGCCATAGCCCGATCGGGTCGACAACATCGTCTCGCTGGGCAACTGGTCGCCGGGCACCGGCTTGGGCCTCACCAACGCCGCAGTCCAGAACGAAGATTCCTGGGCAATCTCCGCTCCGCGCATGGATCTGGTCAAAGATTGTGAGAATTCAAACAGGCTCTGAGGCGGCATATCGATGAACAGGCCGCATGATCGATTGGCAGATTGCATCATTCGCAGCGCGCAACTTGATCGCAAGCCACTGATTCATATGGAATCCGCGCCTGGCACGGTTGGTGCATGGCTTACATGTGCGTAATTCACGCATCCCCCACGAGGAATACCCATGAACCAGACCACCAATCAGAACGACAAGAAAGACACCCAGAACGCGCCGTCCAAGGATCCGAACGCCAATCCGTCGCAGCAGAACCAGAAACTGGGCGAGAAGCACGACGACCAGAAGACCGGCGGCAACAAGACCGGCAGCGACAAGCGCTGAGTCGATGCAAGCCGCGGTGAACGCTGCTTTCCCCAAGAAATAGCGGACACGTTCGGCCTGCGATGAAAAAACCCGGCCTGCAGCGATGCAGGCCGGGTTTTGTTTTATGGGCGTCAGTTGCAGCCGAACGCCAAGTTGCGATCAGAATCTCGCCTTGAACTCCACTCCCCAGGTGCGCGGCTCGTTGAGGAAGCCGGTGAGGTTGTTGAAGTCGATGGCGCCGACGATGGCTTCTTCGTCGGTGATGTTGCGGCCGAACACGGCCATTTCGTAATTGCCGTCGTTCCAGTTGTAGCCGGCGCGCAGGCCGCCTTCCAGCATCGCATCGCCGGTGAATTCGGTCGATTCGTAGAGGAAGAAGTTGACCTTGCTGCGATAGGCCCAGTCGGTGTACGCGAAGAATTCGCCATGGCTGGTGGGGATGCCGTAGCGCGCAGTAACGTTGTAGACGTGCTTGGGCGCCTGCGGCAGCGCGTTGCCGTCGATCAGGAACGTGCCCGCCACCGAACCGGCCGGGTCGCGCATGGTGCAACCGCCACCACAGCCGAACACCGCCAGGCTGGTGTCCTGGATCTCGGTGTCGTTGTAGCTGGCGCCCAGGGTGACGTAGAGACGATCGCTCAGCCACGCCTGCAGATCGAGTTCCGCGCCCTGGCCGACGGTGCGATCGGCGTTGACCAGGCGCGCGACGTTGGCGTTGCCGCCTACGGCGGTGAGCTGCTGGTCGTCCACGGTGTAGCGGTACAGCGCGAAGCCCAGGCGCATGCGGTTGTCCAACAGGGTGGCCTTCACGCCGGCTTCGTACGACAGCACGGTTTCGGTGTCGGCCACGGTGACCAGTTCGTTGGGCAACAGCGCGGCATTGGCGAACATCAGACGGCCCTGCACGCTCGGTGCGCGGAAGCCGCGGGCGACGCGGCCATAGACGTTGACGTTGTCGTTGATGGCGTACACGGCGCTGAGATCCCAGCTGACGTCGGTGTCGCTGGGGCTGACTTCGATCGGCGCAATGGGCGGGCCGAACGGACCGATCACGCGCTGTGCGGAGAACTTCTTGCTGTCGTCGGTATAACGCACGCCGCCGCGCAGTTTGAGTTTGTCGGTCACGTCGAAATCGCCGGAAGCGAACACCGCCCACGCGGTGTTTTCCTGACGCTGGGTGGCGTAACCGTTGCGCGGGTTGCCCGGTGCGAGCGTGTTGTAGCTGACGCTGTCGATGTCGATGGTTTCGTCGAACCAGAACAGGCCGGCCTGCCAGTCGAAGCGGCCCCACTCGTTGGACTCGACGCGGAATTCCTGGCTGTACTGGCGGTGGTTCGGCAGACCGTCCGCGGATTCGGCCGGGAACAGCGCTTCGCCCGGCGCATCCGGCGGGAAGACATAGCTGGAGCCGCCGTCGATATCGCCGCGGCTGAAGGCGTCGACGCTTTCGTAGCCGGTGATCGAGTACAGGCTGACGCGGCCCAGATCCCAGCGCATGCGCAGATTGGCGCCGAGCTGGTCGAGCTTCTGTTCGTTGACGCCGTCGATCGACACTTCGTCGCGATCGAAGCCGTCGACCAGTTCGTTGGTACCGGGCTGGATGATGCTGGAGCGGAACAGGCGCGCTGTGCCTTCCAACTGGCGCGCATGCACGTTGAACAGCATTTCAAATTTGTCGCTGGGCTGGAACAGCAATTGCACGCGGGCCGCAGTTTCTTCGTAGCCCTCGAGGTCGTCGCCACTGCCGTTGAAGGTGTTGTCGACGTAGTCGTCGCGCTGCTGGTGCAGCACCGACGCGCGCGCGGAAACGGTGTCGCTGAGCGCGCCGGTGATCGCGCCTTCGGCGTTGAGAGTGTTGTACGAGCCATAGCCCAGCCGGCCGTAGCCGCCGAAATCTTCCTCCGGACGCGCGGATTCGAACTTGATCACGCCGGCCGGCGAGTTGCGGCCGAACAGCGTGCCTTGCGGGCCGCGGGCCATTTCGATCTGTTCCAGATCGAACAGCGGGAAGCCCTTGAGGATCGGGTTTTCCTGGACCACGCCGTCGTACACCAGCGAGACCGGCTGCGAGGCGTTCACGTCGAAATCGGTGTTGCCGAGGCCGCGGATGTAGAAACGCGGGAAGGCGCGGCCGAACGAGGATTCGATGTTCAGGCTGGGCAGGCGGCCGGAGAGCAGGCGGATGTCGTCGCCGCTGGCGGTCAGCACCTCGAGCTTTTCGCGGTCGACGGTGGTGATCGCGATCGGCACGTCCTGGATGTTCTCCACGCGCCGCTGGGCGGTGACGGTGATGGCGTCGAGCTCGGGGGCGTCGGGCGCGGTGGCGGCGTCCTGCGCCTGGGCCAGAGTCGGCAGTGCGAGCATGACGGCGACGGCAAGGGCGCCGACGCGCGGAGTGCGGCAACCGGGACGGTTGGAATGAGGCATGGCGATGGGTTCCTTGGAAGGGAGAAAAGGGCGTTGGCAAACGGCGATCGGCGGGCATCTTGCGGCCGACAGGGGCGACCGCTCTTGTACTGCACCCAATCCGGGCGGGATTGTAAACAATTCGTGATCCGCCCGGCCCGGTCTGTCGAAACGGCAGGAACGGCACACCCGGATCGGCCGATGCGTGGCCGAAGCATGCCTTTCGTCATGGGCCGGGGCAGCACCCCATCCGCTACCCTGATGCCCGCCCAACATCCGCACCACGACACCCGCTCCGTCCCTGCCGAGGAACACTTCATGAATCGCCCTCTCGCCTGCGCACTGGCGCTGGCCATCTCCGCGACCGCGCTTGTCGGCTGCGACAAGAACTCCGCGCCCGCACCGACTACTTCCGACAAGGCCGCCATGCCCACAGACGCCGCCCAGGAAAACCCCCTCTTCGTCGAAAGCCCGCTGCAGCTGAAATTCCCGCAGTTCGACAAGATCAAGGACAGCCATTTCGGCCCCGCGTTCGACCGCGGCATGGCCGAGCAGGTCAAGGACATGGAGGCGATCGCCAACAGCGCCGAGACGGCGACGTTCGAGAACACCATCCTCGCGATGGAGCGCACCGGCCAGTTGCTGTCGCGCGCCATCGCGGTGTTCGCCAACCTCACCAGCGCCAACACCAACGATGCCCTGGACAAGCTGGACGAGGAATATTCGCCGAAGTTCGCCGCGCACGGCGACAGCATCTATCTCAATCCCAAGCTGTTCGAGCGAATCAAGGCGCTGTACGAGAAGCGCGACACGCTGGGTCTGGACGCCGAAGGCGTGCGCCTGATCGAGCGCTATTACACCGATTTCGTCCGCGCCGGCTCCAACCTCACCGAAGAGCAGAAGACCCGGGTCAAGGTCATCAACAGCGAGATGGCGACGCTGGCCACCAAGTTCGGCCAGAACACGCTGGACGAGGTGAACGATTCGGCGGTGGTGGTCGATTCGCGCGATGAGCTCAAAGGCCTCGACGACGAGCAGATCGCAGGGCTGGCGGAAGCCGCGAAGGCGAACAAGCAGGACGGCAAATTCCGCATCGCCCTGCTCAACACCACCGGCCAGCCGCTGGTGGCGCAGCTGGAAAACCGCGCGCTGCGCGAGCGCATCTACAAGGCATCGATGGCGCGCGGCAGCCGCGGCAACCAGTGGGACACCACCGACATCGTGTCCCGGGTGACCAAGCTTCGCGCCGAGCGCGCCAAGATCATGGGCTACCCGAACTACGCGGCGTTCAGCCTGGCCGAGGAAACCGCTAAGTCGCCAGAAGCCGTGAACAAGCTGCTGACGCAGCTGGCGCCTCCCGCCGTCGCCAACGCCAAGCGCGAGGCCGCCGAGCTGCAGGCGATGATCGACCGGGAACAGAAGGCCAAGGGCGAGCCCACCTTCGCGCTGGAAGCCTGGGACTGGTCGTACTACACCGAGAAAGTGCGTCAGGCGAAATACGATTTCGACGAAGCCCAGCTCAAGCCCTACCTCGAAATGGACAATGTCCTCGAGAACGGCATGTTCTTCGCCGCGGAGAAACTGTACGGCCTGAAGTTCAAGCGCCGCACCGATCTGCCGACGTATCACGAAGACGTGCGCGTCTACGAGATCTCCAACGAGGACGGCTCGCTGCTGTCGCTGATTCTGGTCGATCCGTACGCGCGTCCGTCGAAGCGCGGCGGCGCCTGGATGAGTTCCTACGTCAATCAGTCCGAACTGATGGGCAACAAGCCGGTGGTCGCGCTGCACCTCAACGTCACCAAGCCGGCCGCAGGCAAACCGGCGCTGATGACCTGGGACGACGTGAACACCACGTTCCACGAATACGGCCACGTGCTGCACGGCATGTTCTCGAACGTGAAGTACCCGTACTTCAGCGGCACCAATGTGCCGCGCGATTTCGTCGAATATCCGTCGCAGGTCAATGAAATGTGGTCGACCTGGCCGGAAGTGCTGGCGAACTACGCCAAGCATCACCAGACCGGCGAGCCGATGCCGAAGGCGCTGCTGGACAAGGTGCTGGCCGCCGACAAATTCAATCAGGGCTTCGCCACCACCGAATATCTGGGCTCGGCGATGCTGGATCAGCGCTGGCACCAGGTGTCCGCAGACCAGTTGCCCGACGCCAAGGGCGTGATGGCGTACGAAGCCAAGGCGCTGAAGGACATCGGCGTGGATTACGCCCCGGTGCCGCCGCGCTATCGCACGCCGTACTTCAGCCACATCATGGGCGGCTATGCGGCCGGCTATTACGCTTACATCTGGTCGGAAGTGCTGGATGCGGAAAGCGTGAAGTGGTTCGAGGAAAACGGCGGCCTGACCCGCAAGAACGGCGACTGGTTCCGCGACAAGCTGCTCAGCCGCGGCGGCTCGAAGGACGCGATGGAACTGTTCCGCGATTTCCGCGGCCGCGACCCGGAGATCCAGCCGCTGCTGGAACGTCGCGGTCTGACCGCGAAGTAAGTTCTTCGCATCATGTTGCACCAACACCGCCCGGCATGCCCGGGCGGTGTTGTATCCAGATGGCGATGCAACATCGCCTTGCGATCACATAAGCTGTATCAATGCCGCAATCGCATCCATCGGAAGACAACGCCGCGACCGCGCGCAGCCTGCGCGCCTGGGTCGATCGTTTCGAGCTTGTGTTCGTGCTCACCGGCGCCGGCATCAGCACCGGCTCGGGCATTCTCGACTATCGCGATACCGACGGTGCGTGGAAACGTCCGCCGCCGGTCACCTATCAGGCGTTCGTGGGCGATGTCGCCACTTATCGCCGCTACTGGGCACGCAGTTTCATCGGCTGGCCCATGTTTTCGACCGCGCTGCCCAATGCCGGGCATCGCGCGCTCGCGACGTTCGAGCGGCAGCAACGCATCACCTCATTGATCACCCAGAACGTGGACACTTTGCATCAGCGCGCCGGCAGCCGCGAGGTGATCGATCTGCACGGTCGACTGGACGCCACGGTTTGCCTCGGCTGCGGCGATGGGCGTCCGCGCGATGAATTGCAGGCGCGGATGGCCGCGAACAACATCGGCTGGCGCCCACGCGATGCGTCGGCTGCCCCGGATGGCGATGCCGATATCGATCCCGCGGCGGTGGCGGCGTTCGAGCCTCCGCACTGCATGCTCTGCGGAGGCATGCTCAAGCCGGACGTGGTGTTCTTCGGCGAAAACGTGCCGGCTGCGCGCTACACGCAGGCGCTCGCGGCGCTGCATGCGGCCGAGGCGGTGCTGGTCGTGGGTTCGTCGCTGATGGTGTATTCGGGATTCCGCTTCGCGCGCATGGGCCATGAGCGCGGCATGCCGGTGGCGATCCTCAATCGCGGACAGACCCGCGCGGACGCACTGGTCGATCTGAAACTGGGCGGCGACTGCAGCGAAGTGCTTGCGGCCGCCTTCCCCGCCGCCTGAGATTATTGCGTCGGCTGCACCGCAGGCGCGACGGTTTCGTCGAGCGGCGGCGCCGGCGCCGGCTTGGCCACCACGAACATCGCGCGGTAGGCCGGGGCGAGATTTGGCAACAGCACCGCAGTCGGCACTTCGACCGTGCGCACGCCATCGACGTAGGGCCCGACCTGATACGGCGGGAACACGAAACGCAGGCCCATGAGTTTGTCGCTGTCGGGCGCCAGCACCGGCTCGAACGCCGCGAACGAGGCCGGCACCGGTTCGGTGCCCTCGTCGATCATGCGGCCTACAGAACGCATGACTTCGGCGCGCTCGCCCGCGGGCAGCTCGTCGGCATCGACCCGCTGCGACAGCGATGCATGCAACTGCTCGCGCGCGTAATCGGAAATCGTGTTCCAGCTTTTAGGATCGGGCAACAGATCGTTCGCGGACAACAGCTTGTCCTGCTGCGGCAGCCACACGAAGCGCGCGACCAGCGGCACACCGTGGGCGCCGCCGGTGAACGCGGCGCCGTCGGCGGCCACCGCCACCAGCTCGGGCGTTTCCGCGAGCAGCGTGAAATTGAGGGTGAGATCGTACGGACCAGGCTGCTTGGCCGCATCGCTGGCCTGAACCGCTTTGAGCAATTCGGCGCGCGCGCCCTCGGCGTAGCGCCGGAGTTCTTCCGCCAGACCCGGATATTTGTTCGCTTCGCGCGGGTAACTGATGCCGATGATGTAACGGGCATCCTGTTCGATGACGTCCTTCAGCTCGATCGGTGCGGGCTGTACCGGCGCGACGGCGGTAGGCGCAGCGGATGGAGGCGGCAGCGCATCCTTGTCCTTCTTGCAGGCGGCCGGCATCAGTGCGGCAGCCAATATCGCCAGGAGCATGAAAGAAGGACGCGTGCGCGGTGACTTCGAATGCATGGACATGAGTGGACGCATGGCGGGTCTCCTTACCCGACCCGGATCGGGTGTGCGATCAGGATAACGGACATCGGCAGCGAAACGTGGGACGGACATGCGCGGCAAACGACGCGCAATAAAAACCCCGGGCGCGAACGCCCGGGGTCGTGTCTCGAAAGCGCTGGATCAGAGCGCCTGGACTTCGTCGGCCTGCAGGCCCTTCTGGCCCTGCACGACCTTGAAGGTGACCTGCTGGCCTTCCTTCAGCGACTTGAAGCCGTTGCCCTGGATCGAACGGAAGTGGACGAACAGGTCCTGACCGCTTTCCGGGGTGATGAAGCCGAAGCCCTTGGCATCATTGAACCACTTGACGGTACCGCTCTGACGATCTGACATTTGAATTACTCCTGGAAAATTGTTGGATGGATCCGCGGCCCGGTAAGGGTGAATGCAAGATCCGATGGAACAGGAAACGAACCAATAGCTAGGGCCCCGGCGCTTGCGCCCAGGGCCCAGTCATGATGGATGTTACTGCGGCTGCACTTCATCGGCTTGCAGGCCCTTCTGGCCCTGCACGACCTTGAAGGAGACCGCTTGGCCTTCCTGCAAGGACTTGAAACCGGTGCCTTGGATCGAACGGAAATGGACAAACAGATCCTGGCCGCTTTCCGGGGTGATGAAGCCGAAGCCCTTTGCATCGTTGAACCACTTCACGACGCCGTTTTGACGATCGGACATGGGGTGTTACTCCTCAAATAAACAGTTGGGTGGATACACGGAGCCTTTCGGCACCGCGACTGTCTAGCCAGGGGTAACGCGAACGATGAGCGGATCGTCTGGGCTTGACCGAGTGTAACCCCGCCTGCAAAGCCCTCCGGAGAGGATGCTACAGGACAGGCCGCTGCCGGCTTGCAACCTTGGATCTACCGCATCGGGCCACGATGTACCGTGATCCCGCTTGGAACAGTACGCGCACCTTACACCACAACGTCACCGTTTTGGGAAGTGGGGAGCGGAACTTTTTTGAGCATCGAGGGTCAAGCGGCCAGATCCCGCCCCGCATACCGGTATGGCGAATCGGGAACCCGCATGAATACAGTGGTTTTTCCTGAAACGGGGGCCGATGACACGGCACTCGGGAAGTCCCGTCGAAATGTGCGACCCAGCCGGTCAGCAGCGGCCGGCGACCGGTGGGGAGTGACGCATTGCGGCAGATCCGCTCCCCCGGCTACCCGCCCAGGACGCTGGCACGGTTCATGCTTTAGCACTCTTCAAACACGCGTGCAGCGTGTTCCCAGGCCCCACCTTCGTTCCATGCAAGAGGAGTTACCAATGCAGTTCGATGCGCCTGCCAACAATGTCAGCGACGATGTCGTCGTCGCCCGGATCTATGACCTGTCCCGCGAGGGCGACACCACGAACCGCGAGTACGAACTGCTGGATTACGTGATCCAGAAACGCCTGCAGCAGACCTACGGCGGAGAGATCACCCGGGGCGGCTACGCCGCATAGGCGGCCGGCCGCCTGGTCAGCCGAAGTCGGGGCTGACCAGACGCTGCAGGAAATGCGGCGCCAGCGCAGGCTGCTGCAGCAAGGTGAACATCACGCCGTACAGGGCGCCCCACAGGTGGGCGCTGTGATTGATGTTGTCGCCGCCACGCTTGTCCATCCAGATGCTGTACCAGATGTACAGGCCGGCAAAAACGAAGGCCGGCACCGGAATGGGGATGAAGAACAGATAGATCCCCGACCACGGGTCGAGCAGGATCGACGCGAACAGGACGGCCGATACCGCACCCGATGCCCCGAGACTGCGATAGCGAGCGTCATGGCGGTGGCGCATGAACGTCGGCAGGATCGCGATCACCACCGCCGACAGATAGAACAGCAGGAAGCCCACCGGCCCGATCCTCGCGCCGAAATAGCCTTCCATCATCCTGCCGAACGAATACAGCGTGACCATGTTGAAGACGAGGTGCATGCCGTCGGCATGGATGAAGCCATGCGTCAGTAAACGGTCGTACTGCTTGTGGCGATCGATCGCCGGCGGCCACAGGATCAGGCGATCCATCAGCTTCGGGCGTTCCCAGGCCTGCCAGGACACCAGCACGGTGATCGCGACCAGCGCCAAGGTGATATAGCCGTTCATGCGGGTCTCGGCGGTGAATGAGCGCGACGATCAGCCGGCACGATAGTAATCCTGCAGCGGATAGCGTCTGGCATACCAGGCGAAGATCAACGCAGCCAGGAATGCGAAGCCCGCGAAGAAGAACATCAGGAACGCGTTCTCGCTCAATCCGGTACTCGCGATCTGCGCCATCGCCGTTTCGTTGCGGACCGCGGCATTGGTCAGCAGCACCCAGACGTTGCCGAAGGTCACCGACAGCATCCAGAAACTCATGATCACGCCTTTCATCGGCGGCGGCGACTGGCTGTAGGCGAATTCCAGGCCGGTCGCGGAGACCAGCACCTCGCCGAAGGTCAGCAGCGCATAGGGCACGATCTGCCACGCCAGCGACACCGGGTCGCCGCCGTCGATCGACAGCTGGATCATGCCTGCGACCACCCAGGCCAGGCCCGAGAATCCGATGCCGAACCCCATCCGGCGCAGCGCGGTGACTTTGAAGCCGAGCTTCGTCAACAGGGGATACAGCACGATGTTGTTGAACGGGATCAGGGCCATCACCATCAACGGGTTCAGCGCCTGCATCTGCCCGGCTTCCTTGACCAGCCAGCTCGGCCACCACCACATGTCGTGCGGCACCATCATGGTCTTGCCCTGCAGCACCCAAGTGGACGCCTTCTGGTCGAACAGCGACCAGAAAGGGCTGACAATCGCGAAGATGATCAGGATGCGCAGCACCGCGCGCACGCCGTCGACCGCTACATCCGGATGCGCGCCGCGCGCGCGGTCCAACTGCATCGCCGTGCCCACGCCACCCAACAGCAGCACCGCACCCAGCGCGAGGCAGAACGAAATCACGAAGCCGAAGCCCTTGGGCCACCAGGCGGGCGACAGCGCCCATCCCACCAGCAGCGCCACCGCGATCGCCACGCCCGCCATCGCGACCAGACTGCCCGCGCCCTTGCCGTCGCTGCCGCCGCGCAGCGCGGTCTTGACGACATTCATGAACGAATGCGGATCGGCCGGCGCGGGCGCCATGTTCACGTACTTGGCGCGCCCCATCCAGAAAATGACGGTGGCGATGAACATCAGCACGCCGGGAATGCCGAACGCGATCGCCGGGCCGTATTCGCGCAGGAAAATCGGCATCAGCAGCGACGCGAAGAACGAACCGAAGTTGATCGTCCAATAGAACGCGTCGTACACGATCTTCGCCAGATGCTTGTTGGCCTGGGTGAACTGATCGCCGACGAACGACGAGACCAGCGGCTTGATGCCGCCGGAACCCAGCGCGATCAGCAACAGACCGGTGTAGAAGCCGGTTCGATTGGTCTCGAACAACGCCAGGAATGCGTGGCCGACGCAGTAGACCAGCGAAAGCCAGAGGATGGTGTTGTATTTGCCGAAGAAGCGATCCGACAGCCAGCCGCCGAGCAACGGGAAGAAATACACGCCGATGACGAAACTGTGGAAGACCTCCTTGGCCATGCCCTCGCGTTCGGCGGCGGGCAGGTAGGCCAGGATCACGCTGCTGATCAGAAACTGCACCAGGATGTTGCGCATCCCGTAGAAACTGAAGCGTTCGCAGGCCTCGTTGCCGATGATGTAGGGAATCTGGCGGGGCAGCTTCGCCGGATCTCCGGCGTACTTCGCTTCAGCGGCTGCAGTCATGGACGGATCTCGTATGGATGAACGGGGCCGCCGCGGGCGCGACGGGCTCGGATTCGCGTTGCGATCCGGGAGTGTAGTGCTGAACACGCCGCAGGCGCATGGCCCCGGGCATTCCATCGGCGGTAGCGCCGTCCAGCACGCGCCCCGGCGCTGCATGATCGGGGCAGCGCCGTCAGACCCGACGGGTCAGGCCTGACGGATCAGGCCCACTCGGTCAGCCCTTCGCGTTCGTACAGCGTCGCGAATGAAGGCCGCGCCTTCAGCCGCGACGCCAGCACCGACAGATGCGGCCATTCGGTGGCCGGCTTCGGCATGTTCCGCGACCACCGCATCAGCATCACCAGATAGAAATCGCCGGCGCTCAGGCGCTCGCCCAGCAGATGCGGGCCGTGTTCGGCCAGGTGGTGATCGATCCGCTGCCATTCCGCCTCGATCCGCCGCTGCACGTGCTCGCGCACCGCCTCGGCATTGCCCTCGCCGGCCGGTTCGTGCGGATACCACCACTGCCGGAACAGCGGCTGCACCATGTTGGCGAGATTGAACATCCACTGGGTGTAGTCCATCCGCTGTGGTTCCGAGAGCGACGGGGCCAGTGCCGCCACCGGAAAGGCATCGGCTAGATGCATCGACAGCCCTGCGGCTTCGTAGTGCGACGCACCGTCGATCACCAGCGTCGGCACCACGCCATTCGGATTGAGCGCCAGATATTCCGGGCGTTTCTGCGCGCCCGCGGCGGTATCGACCAGCGCCAGCGCATGCGGCGCATCCACTTCGAGCAGCAGCCAATGCACGACCAGACTGGCGGCGCCCGGGGCGTAGTACAGCGTGTATTCGGAACGGGACATGACGGCTCCGGCATTCAAAGCAGCAATCTTCGCATGCTGCCCAAGGCCTTGCGCGTGACCATCGACCTACTCACCGCAGGATCATTGCCGGCACAATGCGGGGTCGCCCCGGAACCCATACGCATGCGCCCTGCCCTGCTCTCTTGTTCGCTGATGTTGGCCCTTGTCGCCGCTGCGTGCGTGCCACCCGCATACGCCGCGACCGACCTCTCTACCACCGCCGAACGCAGCGGCTACGCCCGCACCGGCCGCTACGACGAAGTGATCGCGCTATGCGATGCGTTCGCACGGCGCTACCCGGATGCGGTCCGCTGCATCGAGTTCGGCACCACGCCGGAAGGCCGGCCGATGAAGGCGCTGGTGGTCACCCGCAGCGGCGCGCGCACGCCTGAGCAGGCCCGCAGCGCCGACCTGCCCGTGGTCCTGGTCCAGGGCGGAATCCATGCCGGCGAGATCGACGGCAAGGACGCCGGTTTCCTCGCCCTTCGCGAAGTGCTGGACGGCAAGGCAGCACAGGGCGCTCTCGACAAACTGGTGCTGATCTTCGTGCCGGTGTTCAACATCGACGGCCACGAACGCTTCGGTGCGTGGAACCGGCCGAACCAGAACGGGCCGGCCGAAATGGGCTGGCGCGTCACCGCGCAGAACTACAATCTCAACCGCGATTACGCCAAGGCCGATACGCCGGAAATGCAGGCCATGCTGGCGCTGGAGAACGCGTGGGATCCGATCGCGACCATCGACCTGCATGTCACCAACGGCGCCAAGTTCGAGCACGATATTGCGATCCAGGTCGAACCGCTGCACGCCGGTGACGACTCGATGCGCGCTGCCGGCCTGGCGCTGCGCGACGGCACCATCGAACGCCTGCGCGCGCAGGGTTCGCTGCCGGTGCCCTTCTACCCGTCATTCCTCGAACACGACAACCCGGCCTCGGGTTTCTACGACAACGTATCGCCGCCGCGCTTTTCCACAGGCTACTTCCTGATGCGCAATCGTCTGGCGATGCTGGTGGAAACACATGCTTGGAAGGATTATCCGACCCGGGTCCGGATCACCCGCAACACCGTGATCGCCGTATTGGAACTTGCCGCCAGACACGGCGCGGACTGGCGCCGCACCGCGCAGGCAGCTGACCTCCGCGCGCAGAACCTCGGCGGCCAGTCGGTATCTTTGACCTGGAAAGCGAGCGACAGGGTGCGCACCATCGATTTCCGCGGTTACGCCTATACCCGCACACCGTCCGAAGTATCGGGCGCGCTGATGACGCGCTACGACGATACGAAACCGCAGATCTGGTCAGTACCGATGCGCGATGAGATGGTGCCCGGCTTGACCGTTGCCGCACCGAAAGGCGGGTATTTCGTATCGCCCGCCTACGCCGCATCGGTCGGCACGAAGCTGCGGCAACACGGCATCGCCTTCGACCGGATCGCGCGCGCGATGCCGGGAACGCCGGTCGAGGCGTTCCGCGACGAGACGCCGACGTTCGCAGCGGGATCCTCCGAAGGCCGTCAGCGGCTCACGGTCGATGGCGAATGGAAGCGCGAGACGCAGGACATCGGCCCGGGCGCGCTGTTCGTGCCGATCGCGCAGCCGAAGGCGCGGCTGGCGATGACGTTGCTCGAACCACTGGCGCCCGACTCGCTGTTGGCGTGGGGGCATTTCAACAACGCCTTCGAGCGCAAGGAGTACATGGAGGACTACGTCGCCGAGGACGTCGCCCGCGACATGCTGGCGCGAGATCCCGCATTGCGCGAGCGTTTCGAGCGGAAGTTGAAGGAAGATGCGGCTTTCGCGGCAAACCCGCAGGCGCGACTGGATTTCTTCTATCGCCTGCATACCGCCTGGGACGAGCGTTACGGGCTGTATCCGGTGCTGCGTACGGATGCGTCCCCACCGTCTGCGCCCTGAGGCATGCGCCGCGGTTTCATCTCTACAGGCGTTTCTGGTTCCCAAGGTCGGGATTTGCCTGCGCAATGCGCGACGCACGCGTCGATCCGGACATCCCGGAACAACACCGGGCCCGTTCGAGCATCAACGCACCCGCCGTCGGAACGGCTTGCGGGTCAGAGCATGGGTGCGAAGAACCAGTACGCGCCGCCCAGCACCGCGGCCCACAGGATCAGCTTGAATACGAACTTCACGACTTTGATGGCGAAATAGGCCGCAACGATAGCCATCACCAGACCGATCCAACCCATCTCCGCCACCGCCAACTCCTTCGTCATGTAAGCGCCACAGGCGCGGCGCGCGAAATCGATATGTCCGGATGAACGCCGCGCTTAACGCAGAACCGGAAAGATAGCGGATTCTGCCTCTTCCACAGGCCGAATGGGAGCCGCAATGGGCACAAGCGCGGGATCCAGGGCGATGCGATCGTCGAAGACGAAGCAATTCCCGGCATACCCCGACCCGCCGACCGCCTCGAAGTAACCGAGGATGCCGCCATCGAGCTGCAGCACGTTATCCATGCCCTGCGCGCGCATCCACAGCGCCGCCTTCTCGCAGCGGATGCCGCCGGTGCAGAAGCTCACCACCGTCGCGTCCGCGAGCGATTCGCGGCGCTCGATCACGGCCTCCGGCAGCTCGGTGAAATTGTCGATCGGCAACACCATCGCATCGAGGAAGGTGCCGTAGGCGACTTCTTCGCGATTGCGGGTGTCCAGCAGCACCAGGCGGCGCCCGTGGTCGTCGGCGCCGCGTTCGATCCAGCGCGCGAGATCCTGCGGGGAGACCGCCGGCGCGCGCCCGGATTCAAGCGAAGACTGCGGCTGGCGAAAGCTGATGATCTCCGGTTTGACCTTCACTTTCAGCCGCGAAAACGGCACCGCGTCGGACACGCTGACCTTCGCCGTCAGGTCCGCGAACCTCGCGTCCTCGCGCAGATGCAGAAGGAAATCGTCGATGGCCGGCGCTTCACCGGCCAGGAACAGGTTGATCCCCTCGTCCGCCACCAGGACGGTGCCGCGGAGTTCGCCTGCTTGTGCGCGCGCCTGGATCTGCACGGCCAGCGCATCCGGGTCTGCCACCGGCGCGAAATGATAGGCGGCGATGTTCTTGATCGGGGCATTCTTGATCGGAGCATCTTTTCTCGAAGCGTTCGGGTTCATGTCGCGATTTCAGCCGGCCAGTCCAGCCTGGAGATTATCCCGCGCCCGCGCCTCGAAACGGTCGCGGAAGAAATCGCTGAGATAGATCCGCTTCGAAGCGAGCAGTTTCCTGAAGAACCGACGGCGTTTGATCCGGTACAACCAGCGCGGCACTGCGCGATACTCCTCGGCGATGGCGCGATCGTATTCCGCGAAGGCCTGCGGCTCGGCACCGAGGATCGCCATATCGCAATCGAGAAAACGCCGGCTATCTTCGGCAGCCGCGTCGTCGTCGAAATCCAACGCATTCAGGGCACCGTGGCGCGCTGTCAGCAGAATCAGCTCGGAGACGCGTGCGCTGTCGATCTCGGCCTGCGGCCACCAGCGGGCAATATGTTTGATCGCAAGACGCGCCGACTCGGCTTCGTTGTCGCCACGCCCGGGCACATAGATCGCATCGTGGTACAGGACAGCGAGTCCGACTTCGCGCGGCTGACACCAGCCCGGCCCTTCGGCGACGGTCCGGTAATGCGACAGCACATCTTCGACATGGCCGAAGTGATGATAGGCGCGAGGTGGAGACGCGTAGGTTTGCCGCAACGCGTTCAGTTGCTCGCCTGGTAGCGAAGAAAGCTCCGGGATGTCGATACCTGCGATCAAGCCGAGGTCCTGCGGAAATAACGCCAACCGTCGAGGCGGGCTGTTGCGGAGCCGGCTCCTGTAGAGCGGGCTTCAGCCCGCTGCCGATCTACGGATACACCGCAGCGGGCTGAAGCCCGCTCTACAGACAACCAGCCCATGCATCAGCCGTTGATCACCGTCAGCCTCGGCGAGCGCTTCGGCGATTTGTGGTCGACAGCGGCCTCCGCCGTGTAGGTGCAGACGCGGTTGCGGCCTTCGTTCTTGGCGCGATACAGCATCTGGTCGGCGTGCGAGAGCAGACGCGACAGGTCGTAACCCGACTGCGCCGTCGAGCTGACACCGAAGCTGGCGGTCACCACGAACGAATATCCACACTCGCGCGTATCGATCTGGGCCAACTGCGAGCGACAGTCTTCGGCAAGACGGGCGGCACCGGCGAGATCGAAACCGCGCAGCAGGACGGCGAATTCCTCGCCACCGATGCGGCCGATGTAATCGATCTTCCGGCAGTGCGCATTGCAGGTCTTGCCGACCTGTTTCAGCACCCAGTCACCGGCGCCGTGGCCGTAGGTGTCGTTGATCGCCTTGAAGTGATCGAGGTCGAACATGACCAGCGCGGCGGAATCGCCCGCACGCGCGGCCTCGACCAGCGCGCGCTCGGAATTCAGGGTGAAGTAATGGCGATTGCCCAGCGCGGTCAGCGTGTCGGTCTGCGCCAGACGCTGCAGTTGCCCCTGATGACGCTTGATATTGATCATCCAGAAAACGATGGCACCCAGCATCACCAGGAGGAATCCCGCAACGAGTCGCGCCTTCTGGGTGCTGGCGCGCTCCAGCGCGAGCTGCTGCGCCTGCTGTTTAGTCTGGTGCCGGAAGATTTCGTAGGCCAGCTCTTTCGCCTTCACGTCGTTATGGTGCGCCATTTCGGATTCGGCGTAACGCTTGTAGAGTTCCAGCGCCACCGACGGCTTCTCGCGCGTGGCCGCGATCTGATACAGCGTGTTATAGGCGCTGACCAGGGTAGAGGACGACTTGATCTGCTCGCCCAGGGCAATCGTCATGCGCGCATGCGCTTCGGCTGCCGGTACGTCGCCCAGTTTCAGTTTCAGATCGGCAAGCAGTGCGTGAAGCCCCGCGATCAGCCGCGGATAGCGGGTCGCCTGGACTTCGGGGAGCGTCGCTTCGAGCAGCTCGACCGCTTTTTCGGGTTTGCCGTCGCTTGCGAGCTTGCGGGCGAGGATGCCGCGCGTCACGTTCGCTGGTATGTATTCCTTCAACCGCGAGCAACCGGTGATAACTGCTTCGATCGGCGCGCTGTCTTTTGGAAGCAGACCCAGTTCGAACTGGGAAACCACTTTGAAATTACCAGCGAAACACTCGATCCGCGGCGCGGGATCTCCATCGAGCATCTGCTGCGCGTAGCGCAACGCGATCCGATGCTGGCCGATCTCGCTGTAGAGCAGCGCACCGGCGGCCAGGCCTTCGTCATGGATCGCCTTGTCCGTGACTTCCTTGCGGATCGCCTGGGCTTTCTGCAGATACCGCAATCCGGTGGTGAAGTCCCGGGTGAGCGCCGAAAAACTCGCGACCAGGCCGCCAGCCCGATACTTCAGATTGGGATCTTTGGTTTCATCGAAGAGTCGTTGAGCCAGTTTCGAACCCTGGCTCAACTGGTCGCGATAGATCGCCGCTTCGTAGGCCTGAAAGTATTTCAGGCGCTGTTTCTGCAGCAGCGTCGTCTTCTGCTTGTGGTTACGGAGCTGCTCAAGCAGCTCCGTGAATCGCTTGGGGTCGGAGCTCCTGGCCGCATCCGCTTCCTTCAACAAGTAATCGTAGGAGTTCTGCGCACGGGCATCCTGGATATTCGCCGCGCAAAAGAAAACGACGAGAAGTGTAATGAGCTTCCACTGCATAAGACCCTTACCCCTTAGATTGACGACCCGACCCTCATTCGGCCTGCTTTTTCTCGTCTTCCCCAGCCCCTTCGCTCGGGCTCTCTTCAGCAGGCCTTTCTTCGGGGGCAGCGACGGCGAACATCATTTTCTGGCGACCATTCAACAGGTCGTTCAACTTCGAATGATCGCGAAGTTTGAGCGCCTTGCGGGACTCATCATCCGCATCCAACATCGCAATTGCGGCTTCGTAATCGGCGGTTGTCATCCGCGCCATCACGGCATTGCCGCCCATCGATTCGAGAAACTGGATCACATTCGGCATTGGATTCCCCCATTGGGCTTGATGATTCAACGTGGCTTCAGCCCTTTGCTTGATCACATTCGACATTAGATTCCCATTCTGCTTGATGATTTAACGTGGCTTCAGCCGTTTATCGGCCAATACCATTGCGATTTACTGCAGGTACAGGTTGCGCAAAGTGTTTAAATGGAACGCGTTTCACCGTAGCAACCAGCCCTGCACCCCTGCCAGCAGTTCAGGCTATGCGAAAAAACCATCCATATCAATTACTTCTGCCGATCCTGGGGAGGTCGGAGCCGCTCATTTCCGGAATCTCACTGAGTCAGGAGACGCTTCGTTCAGTATCCTGCACCTGCGGCTTCCGCAAACGATCAATGTCGGGACATCCGGCAGGCCGATCCGCATGGACTCTGGCCACGCGGCCGACTGCCCGCAGACCGGCAGGTTCAGGTCTACGCGTCATTCAGGGCCGCATCGATTTCGGCGATGCGTTTGAGCATCGACTCGTTGCGCTGCATCGGTCGCGCAGGCGGGAGCACCAGCGTGCTCTGCACGGACAGCGTGGCGTCGACCAGTGCGCTCAACGGCATGCGCTCCATCCGCGGCACCGAAATGGGCAGGGTCGCGGCTTCGTAGACGATGACTTCATGTTCCGGCGGGTAACCCTCTTCGGCCAGCAGCTCCAGCAGCAGCCGGCGATACGGCGCACCGGTGCCGTACCGCGCGAGGGTGCGGTCGCCCGCCAGGCCGATCTGCCAGAGGATCAGATACGCGGAGGGGTCGATCCGCCGTCGGAAAAACATCATCTGGCTGGTTTCGTGATGCTGACAGCCGTAGGTGCCGGGGTCGATGCCGAGATCGGCATACAGACAGTCTTCGGCCGAGATGCCCGGATGCATCTGGGCGTCGAAGCCCTCGGCGCGGGCCTCGGCGATCGCATGATGAGGCACCTGGGCGAACACCCCCGGGTGACCGTAGAACACCCCGCAGACGCGCCGACCGGCGCGGACTTCCCCCAGCATCGCGTCGATCATCTCGCGGTAGCTCTCGGTGCGACGTTTGCCTTCGGCGTAGTACGGCTGGAGGCTGCGCATGTCCGGCCGCATGTCCTGCAGCCACAGTTCGACGATGGCATCCGACACCAGGCAGAACACGTCATCCGCCTGTTCGATCTCGCTGCGTGCGCGCGGGCTGATATGCGCCCCCAACATCATACCCGGCCCCACACACACGAAACTGCCGCTTTGCTGCATCGCCGGACACTCTATGATTGCGTGCGCGCAATGTATCAGTTCGCCTGCACGCCCAGCGCCGGCATCAGCGCGCCTTACCGCGGAGGACACGCCATTCCTGTCTGCTCAGGCGCCATTCCTCGGGCGGCGAAGCGGGCCGCTCGACCGGCTGTTCGACAGACGCCCGTTGTTCGACAGTCCGATCCACATGATCGAAACCGAGCGTCGCGCCCATGCGAGCGACACGCACGTTCGTATCGGCATGACGGGCGAAAACGGTTTCGATATCGAGCCCCCAGTGGTTGCCCAGCAGCAGATCGGCGAAACGCTGCGAGGCTTCGATCCCCAAACCCAGGCCTTGGCTCTGCGGCAACAGCATCATGCCCAGCTCAAGGCTCGCCGGATCCGCCAAGGGACGGATGAACGACTGTATTCCGATCGCGTCATCGGTCTTTCGGTCGGACAATCGCCAGTATCGCGCCCGCGCCGGGGTTTCCGCGTTGTAGCCGAGCACTTTGCCGAAGACGACATCCGCTTCCGCTTCGCTCATCACCGCGCCGATATGCGCCATCACCGCGACATCGGTGTAGAGGCTGCGGTAGAGACCGCGATCGCGAACGTCGACAAGACGCGCCTGGAGCCTGGGCGTCTCGAAACGCCAGCCGATTGCGGGGGCTGCATGCATGTCGATCACGCTCACAGGAAATTCGCGTACGCATCCAGCGGCAGTCGCTGGATGTCCGGAATGCGGCAGTCGGGCGCGGGGTGGCCGACCACCAGCAGCAGATAGGCCATTTCGTTCTTCGGCCGCTCCAGGATCCCGTTCAGGAAACCCATCGGGCTGGGGGTGTGCGTCAACGTGGCGAGACCGGCGCGGTGCAGTGCGGCGATCAGCAGGCCGCTGGCGATGCCGACGGATTCGTGCGGGTAATAGCGCTTCACCTTCTCGCCGTCGGCGTCGAAGGCGAAGCGTTCGTAGAAGATGCCGATCAGCCACGGTGCGGTCTCGAGGAAGGGCTTGTCGGCGTCGGTGCCCAGCGGCGCCAGCGCTTCGAGCCATTCTTCCGGCGCGCGATGGCGATAGAACTCGCGCTCCTCGGCCTCGGCGGCTTCGCGGATGCGGTGTTTGATGGCAGCGTCCTGCACCGCGACGAAGCGCCACGGCTGCTGGTTCGCGCCGCTGGGCGCGGTGCCGGCGGCGCGCAGGCAGTGTTCGATCACCGCGCGCGGCACCGGCGTGGATGCGTACTCGCGGACGGTGCGTCGACGGGCGAGTTCGTCGGCGAAATCGCGGGCCGCGGCGATGCGCGCATCGTCGGACAGCGGCGTCATCGGCGGCAAGGGAACGGTCTGATGATGCTGCATCGTTCGGATCCTGTCCCGTGAACCGGAAGAGCGCAGCGCGCCCGGGCGGGCAAACCATAGCAGGCCGCCGGCCGGCACGCGCGGCCGGTTAGGGCGCCGCGACGGCT
The DNA here is from genome assembly GCA_031374725.1 of Lysobacteraceae bacterium. Taxonomy (GTDB): domain Bacteria; phylum Pseudomonadota; class Gammaproteobacteria; order Xanthomonadales; family Xanthomonadaceae; genus Lysobacter_I. Next base: position 30,641 of record JANMGT010000028.1, read on the forward strand.
GACTACACTCGGCGGCTGCGCGCACGCGTCGCAACCGGCCGGAGGGCCGTCATGCATCCATCGCTCATACTGTCGTTGGCGCTGCAGATCGGCTGCGCCGTGCATACGGTGCGCACCCGCCGTCCCATCTACTGGCTGTTCGTCCTGCTGGCGGGCTCCTACATCGGCGTCGCCGTCTATGTGATCGCCGAAGTGCTGCCGGACCTGCGCCATAGCCGTGCGGCGCGGCAGGCGCTGCGCGGCGCGCACGACCGCATCGACCCGGAGCGCCGCAAGCGCGAGGCCACGCGCCAGCTCGATGTCGCCGACACGCTCGACAATCGCCGCCGTCTGGCCAGGGAGAGCTTTCGACAGCGGCGACTATCAGCAGGCGGCGGAGCTGTACCTTTCCGGCCTGCGTGGCCTGTACGCGACCGATCCGGAGCTGATGCTGGGCCTCGCCCGCTCGCAGTTCGCGCTGAATCTGCACGCCGAAGCGCGGCAGACCCTGGATGCGCTGATCGCGGCCAATCCGGCGTTCCGATCGAGCGAAGGCCACCTGTTGTACGCGCGCTGCCTGGAGGCATCCGGCGACACCGCCGCCGCCATCCACGAATACGAGGCGCTGGTGGAGGGTTTCGTGGGCGAAGAGGCGCGGGTGCATTTCGGCCTGCGGCTGAAGCGCGAGGGCCGCGTCGCGCAGGCGACGGACGTGTTCAATACGGTGCTCAAGCGCTCGCGTGTCGCGCCCGAGCACTACCAGCGCGAACAGCGCGAATGGATCGAGATCGCGAACCGCGAAGCCGCAGCGGGCGCAGGCTGAGCACAGGCGCGCGCGCAGTCCCGGCCGTGTCCGGCTCCAACCGTTAGCATGGACGGCATGTCCGCAGCCCCCGTCATTCGCCTGATTCCTCCCGGGGCCGATCCGTCCGGTGCGCAGCCGTCGGAGACGGCCACGCAAACGTCCTCCCCGGTGTTGGTCGCTTTCAGCGGCGGACTGGACTCCACCACTCTGCTCCACCTGCTCGCCCACGATCCGGCGATCCGCGAACGCGGGCTGCGGGCGATCCATGTCCATCACGGTCTGCACGCACGCGCCGATGCCTGGGCCGAACACTGCACCGAACGCTGTCTGGCTTGGGGCATCGCACTCGATGTCGCGAAGGCCACTGTGTGCCGCGACAGCGGGCTCGGCCCGGAAGCCGCGGCGCGTCAGGCGCGGCGGCAGGCGTTCGCGGAGGCGTTGCGCAGCGACGAGACGATCGCGCTGGCGCAGCATCGCGACGATCAGGCGGAGACCTTCCTGCTGCGCGCCCTGCGCGCGTCCGGGCCCGACGGTCTGGGCTCGATGCGTCCCTGGCGGCGCTTCGCCAACGGATGGATGTGGCGCCCGCTGCTGGACACGCCGCGCGACGCACTCGCGACCTACGCCGCGCACTACGGTCTGGACTGGATCGAGGATCCGAGCAACGACGACACCGCGCTGGACCGCAATTTCCTGCGCCATCGGGTGTTGCCGCTGCTGCGCGAACGCTGGCCGCATGCCGACGATGCGTTCGCCCGCGCCGCAGCGCTGGCCGCGGACGCGAGCGGGCTTCTCGCGACGCACGACGAAACGCTGCTGGCATCGGTGCGCGAATCGAGCAGCAACGCGATTTCGGTGCCAGCGCTGCTCGCCTTGCCGGCCGCGCAGCGCGCTCGCGTGCTGCGCCACTGGGTCGCCACTCTCGGATGGCCGCCGCTGCCGGCGGAGGGCGTCGTCCGGATCGAAGCCGACCTGCTGGGCTCGCGTTGCGCAGGCACCAGCGACGGGCGAACGCCCCGTTTCGCCTGGCGCAGCGTGGAGATCCGCCGCTGGCGCGACGCGCTGCATGCGATCGACGCCGACCGCGCGCTGCCGCCGACGTGGTCATGTCACTGGGATGGCCGCCAGCCGCTGATCCTGCCCAACGGCGATACGTGGACTCTCGCGGGCGCTGACGAGTTTCCTTCGCCGCTGCTCGCGCATGCGCGACGCGGCGGCGAACGCATCCTGTTGCCCGGGCGCGCCCAGCATCACACCCTCAAACATGTGCTGCAGGAACTGGGTATCGCCCCATGGGAGCGCGCGCGCATGCCGCTACTGAGCACCGCAGACGGCGCCCTGCTTGCCGCGGGCGACCGCATCCGTTCCGCCGGCTTCGGGGAATGGCTGGAATCGCAGGGTGCGCGGCTGGTGTGGAGCAGCCGATGACCGAACGATGATCGCAATCCGCGTCGCAGCCCCTGTCGGCTGAAACATCGAAGGCTTACACTGCCGCCATGGCCAGAAAGACCGCATCCGACACGCAAGACACCGCCCCGGGCGCATCGCCCGTGGCCGACTTTGAACAGTCGCTCGACGCGCTGGAGCATCTGGTCGAAAAGATGGAACTGGGGCAGATGAGTCTGGAGGATTCGCTCGCCGCCTACGAACGCGGCGTCGGTCTGTATCGCCGCTGCCAGCAAGCGCTGGAACAGGCCGAGCTGCGCGTGCGCCTGCTCAGCGACCCGGAGCAACCGGACAGCGCCGAGCCCTTCGGCGACACCGCCAGCGGCAATGGTTGATCCGCTGTCGGCGGATCGCATCGCGACCCACGCCGCGACCCACGCAGAAACGTTTGCGAATTGGCGTCGGCGCGTCGACGAGGCGCTCGAACACGCCCTGAGCCATCGCACTCTGCCCGGTTCGCGCCTGCAGGCGTCGATGCGCCATGCCGCGCTGCTGGGCGGCAAGCGCATGCGTCCGCTGCTGGTCTACGCCACCGGCGAGCTGCTCGCCGCCGACATCGCCGCGCTGGATGCGCCTGCGAGCGCGATCGAACTCATCCATGCCTATTCGCTGGTCCACGACGACCTGCCGGCGATGGACGACGACGCGCTGCGTCGCGGCCAGCCGACGGTGCACGTGGCCTTCGACGAAGCCACCGCGATCCTGGCCGGCGACGCGCTGCAATCGCTGGCGTTCCAGCAGTTGGCCCAAGCGCCGCTGCCGGCCGACGCGCGCATCGCGATGGTGCGCGAGCTGGCCATCGCCAGCGGCGCCGCCGGCATGTGCGGCGGCCAGGCCTTCGATATCGACGCCACCGGCCGCGGCGGCGATATCTCATTGTGCGAACTTGAACGATTGCACGCTCTGAAGACCGGGGCGCTGCTGCGCTGCGCGGTGCGCCTGGGCGCGATCGCCGGCAACGCCGACCGCGACGCACACGCCGCGCTCGACCGCTACGCCGAAGCGCTCGGGCTGGCGTTCCAGATCCGCGACGATCTGCTCGACATCGAAGGCGACAGCGCGACCCTCGGCAAGACCGCCGGCAAGGATATGGCGCAGAACAAGGCCACCTTTCCGGCACTGCTGGGCGTGGAGGCATCGCGCGCGAAACTCGTCGAACTCGCCGACGCGATGCGCGCATCGCTGGTCCCGTTCGGCGATCGCGCCGACCTGCTCGCCGCGTTGGCGAGACAGGTCGTCGAGCGCGACCGGTGATGTTGTTGTCGTAGAGCGGGCTTCAGCCCGCCACACCTCTCCGGAAACGGGGTAACGGGCTGAAGCCCGCTCTACGCCCGCTCTACGGACGCGTCAGAACAACCGGATCGTCAGCGGATAACGATAGGTCTCGCCGTCGTAAGCCTTGACCGTGGCGACGATGGTCAGCACCACCCAGGCGACGGCCAGCGCGATCCACAGCGGTACCGCGACCAGCAGCCCCAGGCCCAGCGTGAAGATCACCAGTGCGATGCTGGCGACGGCGTACAGGAACATGCTGACGTTGAAGTTGATGGCTTCCTTCGCATGCGCGGCGGCGAAAGCGGAGCGGTCGCGGATCAACAGCCAGACCACCAGTGCGGCGACGGCGCCGGCGATGCCTGCGAACCATGAGGTCGCGAAGGCGGCGACCAGCGCGGCCAGGTGCGCGCCCGCAGCCCAGGTGCGGGCGCTGGAATCGCTCGAAGCGGTGTCGAGGGTCGGAAGCGTGTCGTTCATGGCGTTGTCCTCGCGGGGAAAACTCCCGCCTTGCGCGTCCGGAACCGTCCGGCGCCCCTACAAGATGAGGCTTGCGGCGGCGCGCACAAGCCAACCAAAGACATACCCGGCACGCATACCGCGTCATCTCAACCGCGCACCAGCCCTTCCAGCGGCCGCACCGCGCGGCTGTCGGGGAAGATCCGCGTCTCCACCGCCGATTCCGGCACCGCGAGATGCCCGGCGAGCAAGCCTTTGAACACCGCCCGCAGATCGGTGGTCGGGCGCAGGTCGCGGCCGTCGAGCAACACGCCCGGCGCCAGACCAGGCCAATCGCCGCCGATCCGCCCACCGCGGACCGCGCCGCCCGCGAGCAGGGCCACGCCGCCGACGCCGTGATCGGTGCCGGCGCTGCCGTTGGCGGCAACGGTGCGTCCGAACTCGGTCACCACCACCACCGCGGTCCGCGTCCATTCTTCCGCCAGACCGTCGCGGATCGCACGCAGGCCGGCGTCCAGTTCGGCGAATTTTCGATCGAGCGCCAGTTGCTGGCCGCGATGCGTATCCCAGCCGCTGTCTTCGACGAAGGCGATCCGCGCCGCGTCCGGGCCACGCATGCGCTTGGCCGCGGCAGACATGGCGTCGGGCAGCCGGAAGGCGCCGCGCTGCGCCCCCATATCGGTCATCGCCGTATCTATCGCATCCGCGAACACCGGCGCCAGGCGCGCATCGGCGGCGTACAGCGGCTGCAACTGCTGCATCAGGGCATCGGGCAGATCGCGGGGCAGCGGCGGCGACCAGATCTCAGCGCGTTCGGAGCCGCGCATCGCCAGCGGCATCACCTGGGCGATGGCGACGCCCTCGGACGCGGCCATCGCCTCGATGCAGCGGCCGATCCAGCCGTCGCGCGCACCGCCGGGCGCAGCGGTGCCGTTCTCCAGGCAATCCTGCGCATCGAAATGCGAGCGCTGCCGGTACGGCGGCGCCACCGCGACCAGCGGCAGCAGTTGTCTGTCGGCATACAACGTGTGCGCGAAGGTCATCTTCGGATGCAAGCCGAAGCTGCCGTCCAGATGCAGCGCGTCGCGCACCGCGAGCTGTCCGCGCGCGCGCAGGTAATCGGCGTCGCCCTGCGGCGGCAGCAGATGCAGGCCGTCCATCGCGCCGCGCAGCAGCACGACGACCAACCGCGTCTGTCCACCCGACGCGGCCGGCGACAGCCCGGGCCACAGCGTGAGCATCGCGGTACCGCCGAGCGCGGCGAGGAAACGACGGCGGGTGAGATCGGTATCGCGACGGGTCATCACACTCTCCACTGGAATGCGGGGCTGGAGAACAGCAGCGCGAAGCCTTCCTGAGGCGAACCGGCGCGACGCAGCAGGTCGGCGAACGCCCCCTGCACCGCTTCCGCGCCCAGCACATCGGCCGCGAGTTCGACCGGCTTGCGCGCGACGGACACCTGCCCGGCCAGCGCAGCCGCGGCCTGCAGGCGTTTGCGCAGCGCGTCGCCGCTGGCCCAGTCAGCGGCGGTATCGGGGAACCCCGCCGGCGAGCGCGGCGTGAACGTCGGTTGCCCCAGGCCCTGCAGCAAACGCGTCAACGCACGCGGCTGGCGATCGAGCCGGATCGCGCCCGCGCGCATCGCCGAGACCACGAAGTCGTCCGGCGTCTTGAATTTGCGCGCGTCGGCCGACCACGCGGCATCGTCGTCGATCATCGCCCGGTACAGCGCCGGCAGCGATCCGCCGCTGCGAAGGAACGCCGCGGACATGCGTTCCACCAGCGCCAACGGCGGCGTGTCGGAGACGAAATGCCGCGCGAGCTTCAGGCTGAGATGGCGCGCGGTGGCGGGATGCACGGCGAGGTCGCGCAGGATCGCGCGGCCCTGCGCTTCACCGCCTTCGGCATAGCGTTTGCCCAGCACGCTGCGTGCGCCGGGTTCGTGCGCTCCAGGACGGAAGATGAAGGCCGAAGTCGCGCCGTTCTGCGCATCGCGGCGCAGTGGGGTGCCCCAGCCGGTGATCGCGCGCGCCAGTTCGACGACATCCCGCTGCGCGTAACCGCCGTCGACGCCGAGCGTATGCAGTTCGAGGATTTCACGCGCCAGGTTCTCGTTTAGGCCGAGCCTGCGCTTCGCATCACGACGCTCGACGCGACGCGCGAGCATCGAGTCGCCGCCCACCGATGCGGCATTGTCCAGATACAGCAGCATCCCGGGATGAGTTTCCACCGCCAGCAGCAAATCGGCGAAATGCCCGGTGACTTGCGGACGGATCGCCTCACGCTCCATCGGCGCGGCGAGCAGGCGCGCGCTGTTCTTGTCGATGGAGATCGCGAAATGATTCGACCAGAACCGGACCAGGCGTTCGACGAACGGGGTGGAGGTGTTCGCGGCGACGCGATAGCGGATGCCGATATCGGCGATGGCGTCGCGGCGCAACGCCTGCTGCAGCGGCGTGCGCTCGATGTCGTCGATCATCGGAGTGGTGGCGGGTTTGGGGGACGCATCGGCGGCGCGCGCGCCACGGCGCTGCCGGCGGTATTCGGATTCGCGCTGCATGATGTCGAGGCTGTCGGGCAGGCCGTCGAACGGCGCGAGATCTGGTTTCGCCTGCAGTTGCGCGTGCAGCCAGCCGCGCGGATCGCCCGCCTGCGCGAGTTCGCCCGGCATGGCGCCCAGGCCGAAACGATTGACCGCTGCGGTTGCGGTGATGCCGCCCATGTCGCGCTCCAGCGTCGGAATACAGTACCGTCAACGTCTGCGGCGATGGCGGGTTGACGCGCAGCGGCCAAAAGAAAACCCCGGCGCCTGGGCGCCGGGGTTTCGGAGTGCGGATATTGTTGCCGACTTACTTGATCAGACGCAATGCAAACGGATAGCGATAGGCGATGCCTTCGTTCGCTTTCAGGCCCGCCACGATGGTGAGAACGAGCCATGCGATGCCCAACAGCGGCGCGAGGATCAGGCCGATCAATATGAAAGTCAGAAGAAAGCAGATGATGCCGGCGATCGCCATCGTGATATTGAAATTGAGCGCTTCCTTGGCCTGGTCCGACGCGAAAGGCAGGGTGTCTTTCTTGATCTGCCACACCACAAGGGGAGCGATCACATTGCCGAATGGAATCACCACGCCGCAAAACGCGAGCAGGTGAGCGAGCATGCCCCATTGCCTCTCTTCAGCATTGGGCGTACCCGAAGGCGCCGCAGGCGCGGCGGTGTAATCGTTCATGTCGGACATTGATTCAACTCCCCAGTCATTAGTCGGTGGACCCGTCTCGTGAGCGCCAAGCTCAGGCTTGCAGATACGGCATCAGCATACACAAACGTCAAACATCGCCCGCAACGGTCATCCGCCCGACCAGGATGGAACCGACCCGCAGATGCGAGCGCAGGTCGACATCGCTGCCGATCGCCTCGATCCCGCGCAGCATCTCGCGGAGGTTGCCGGCGATGGTGATCCCATCCACCGGGTAGGTGATTTCGCCGTTTTCGACGTAGAACCCGGCGGCTCCGCGCGAATAGTCGCCGGTAATCGCATTCACGCCCTGCCCCATCAATTCCGTGACCAGCAGCCCGGTTCCCATGTCGCGGACGAGGGCATCGAGCCCCCCGGCGTTCGCCGCGACCTCAAGATTGAACACGCCGCCGGCATTGCCGGTGCTCTGCAGGCCGAGCTTGCGCGCGGAATAACTGCCCAGCACGTAGCGCTGGAGAATGCCGTCGCGAACCAGATCGGACTCGCGGGTGGCCACGCCCTCGGCGTCGAACGCGCTGGAGCGCATGCCGCGCATCAGGAACGGACGCTCGCGGACGACGCACCAGTCGGGCAACACCTGGGTGCCGACGCTGTCGAGCAGGAAACTGGCGCCGCGGTACAGCGCGCTGCCGGAGACCGCGCCGAGCAGATGGCCGAACAGCGAGCGTGCGACCTCGGCCTGGAAGAGTATCGGCAGCGTGCCGGTCGGCAGCGTGCGCGGCTGCAGCCGCGCGAGCGTGCGCTCGGCGGCGCGACGGCCGATCGCGGCGGGCGTTTCCAGATCCTCGCGGGCCAGCGCGAGGCTGTACCAGCCGTCGCGCTGCATGTCGTCGCCTTCGCCGGCGATCAATGCGCAGGAAATGCTGTGGTGGGTGTCGCGCTCGCGACCCAGGAAACCATGGGAATTGGCGTAGACGCCGATGGATTCGCCGGTGGACGCCGAAGCGCCGTCGGAATTGGCGATGCGCGGGTCGGCGTCGCGTCCGGCGGCTTCGCAGGCCAGGGCCAGATCCACCGCTTCGTCGGCCTCCAGCCGCCACGGGTGCCAACTGTCGAATTCGCGCACATCGGTGGCCATGCGCTCGGCGTCGGCGAGGCCGGATGCCGGATCGTCCTCGGTATGGCGCGCGATGGCGCAGGCCTGGGCGACGGTGGCTTCGAGGCTCTCCGGGCGCAGGTCAGCGGTGCTGGCGCTGCCCTTGCGCTGGCCGAAATAGACGGTGATGCCGATGGAACGGTCGCGAGTGGATTCGACGCTTTCCACCGCGCCCATGCGCACATTGACGTTGAGGCCGCGATCCTCGTCGCAGCTCACCTCGGCCTGGGAGGCGCCCTGGGCGCGGGCGCGGGCCAGCAGGTCGCGGGCGAGGCCGGACAGGCGGTCCAGCCGGGCCTGGCTGTCGTCGTCGTATGCGGACGGGGAGGAAGCGATCGCGTTCAATGCATTATCCTGTGGTCATGAGAGGCAAAGACACCGAAACCGGCGATTTTCTGTCCCCGAGCCGCAGTCAGCAGCGGCGCGAGGCCCTTGAAGTACTCGAACTGGCCCGCCAGCTCTCGGCGTTGACGCCGCAGCAGGTGGCGCGACTGCCGGTGCCCGAGGGACTCATATCGCATATCGACGACACCCGGCGGATCACGTCGCACGGCGCGCACAAGCGCCAATTGCAGTATCTGGCGAAACAGATGCGGCGGGAAGACGACGACACCCTGCACGCGATCCGCGACGCGCTGGACAGCAGCGGCGAGCCCGCGCGGCTGGAAGCGGCGATGCTGCATCGCGCTGAAGCCTGGCGCGAGCGCCTGATCGCCGACGGCGATGCGGCGCTGACCGAACTGCTGACCGACTTCCCGCACGCCGACCGCCAGCACCTGCGCCAGCTCGCGCGCAATGCGCACGAGGAGAAGCTGCGCAACAAACCGCCGCATGCGTTCCGCGAACTGTTCCGCGAGCTGCGGGAACTGTTGGCGGGAAGCGGCGATGACGGCGAAAGCGCCGAGGCGCCCGTCGGGGACGGCGAATCCTGAAAGAGCCGAGCTTCGCGTTGCGCCCCTCTCCCGCCGGGAGAGGGGCTGGGGGTGAGGGTCGGCGACAACGAGAAGAGTCAAACATGTTCGAGCGTGCCCAACCCTCATCTCGCCCTTCGGGCCACCTTCTCCCGGTGTGAGAAGGGAAAAGCGACGCGCATCCAAATTATTCAGAGCCGCAGTGGACATGCGCCGAGACGACAGTGCATCGCGCATGCCTATCTGGCGAGGATACCGACGATTCCCAGGGCTCAAGGCACCGCCACCGGATACGAACCCAACACGCGCACATCGCCGGCGTATTTGTCGATGTCGGCAAGCGCGTCTTTCAGCGGCGATTCCTCGGCATGGCCGTTCACATCGATAAAGAACGCGTACTGCCAAAGTTTGCCGTGCGCAGGCCGCGATTCGATGCGATTCATGCTGATCGCGCGGCGCGCCAGCGGTTCGAGAATCTTGTACAAGGCGCCGGGCTGGTCGCGAATGAACACCAACAACGACGTGCGGTCGTTGCCCGACGACGGGAACGAGGCGCGGCCGATCACCAGAAAGCGCGTGGTGTTATCGGAGCGGTCTTGGATCGGGCCGGCGACGACTTTGAGGCCATACACATGCGCCGCGTTCTCGCCCGCGATCGCTGCGGCGTCGTCGGCGTTCTTGGCGCGGCGCGCGGCTTCGGCATTGCTGACCACCGCATGTTTTTCGACTTTCGGCAAACACTGCCGCAGCCAAGATTTGCACTGGGCTAGCGACAGCGCGTGCGAATACACGCGCTCGATATCTTCGATACGGCCGGTGCGCGAGAGCAGATATTGATGAACCGCCAGTTCGATTTCGCCGCAGATCATCAGCGGCGATGTCAGAAACAGATCGAGCGTGGATTGGATGGTGCCGGTGCCGGAGTTTTCGACCGGCACCACGCCGAAATCGGCATGGCCGGCGACCACTTCGTCGAACACTTCTTCGATCGTCGCCAGCGGCAGCGCTTTCGCCGAGTGGCCGAAATGCTTGTACACCGCCTGCTGCGAAAAGGTGCCCTCGGGGCCGAGATACCCCACCCGCAGCGGCTCTTGCTGCGCCAGACACGCCGACATGATTTCGCGGAACAGCCGCACTAGCACTTCGTCGGACAGCGGACCTTCGTTGCGATCGACCACGCGGCGCAACACCTGCGCTTCACGTTCCGGGCGGTAGTAATCCACCGCAGCGGCCAGCTTACCTTTCGCCTTTCCGACTTGATGCGCCCACAGCGCGCGCTCGGCGATCAAACTCTGGATTTCGTGATCGATGCCGTCGATTTGCGCGCGCACGGCGAGCAAATCGGGTTTGCCCTGGGCGTCAGTGGGAATCTCCACGGCGCCCTTGGCGACCGCGTCGCGTTTCGCGGGTTTTGGCGCTGCGGCGGCTTTAGCGGCGGCGGCTTTTGCAGCGGGCAGCTTCGCTAGTGACGTCTTCGCTGCGGGTTTGCTGCGCTTGGGCGCTGTGGGCTTCGGTGGTTGTGGTGTCATTGCAATCCTTCACCTGCGGTTGCAGCGTTGCCGATGCGATATAGCCGAGAAAACACTTAGAACATCTAAGTACATGTCATTCCGAGCGCAGCGAGGAACCTGTATTACTGACGTTGGATTGGCGACTCAAGCAGGTCCCTCGCTGCGCTCGGGATGACAATCTCAATTCGATGGATGCTATTAAAGCTTAAGCATCACAAGCCGCGCGCGGCCTCGACTTCATCGGCTGTTTGAAGCTATCGCAGGCGGGGCATCGGCTGTCCCCGCTTGTGTCGCCACAGCACGTTGCCGTCCGTGGCGGCACAGCTCGGCTTTCGGATACGCCCGCCCGGCCATCCGTGGCCGGGCCTTCGCGTCCGTAGCCGATGCCAATAAGGCATCGGCTAAGCGCGGACGCTCAGCCATGTCGTTGTTGGAAGTCTTTCATGAACGCGGCCAGGGCCTTCACGCCTTCCACCGGCATCGCGTTGTAGATCGAAGCGCGCATGCCGCCGAGGGCGCGGTGGCCCTTGAGCGCCATCAGGCCGGCCGCTTTCGCTTCCGACAGGAACGGCTTGTCTAGCGCTTCGTCGTGCAGGAAGAACGGCACATTCATGCGCGAGCGCACGGCCGGAGCCACTTCGTTGCGGTAGTAACCGCCGGAAGCGTCGATCACCGAATACAGCGTGCTCGACTTTTCGGCATTGCGGCGGGCGAACTCGGCGACGCCGCCTTCGGCCAGCATCCACTTCACGTTGAGGCCCAGCATGTACCAGTTCCAGGTCGGCGGCGTGTTCAGCATCGACTCGCCCTTGAGATGCGAGCGGTAGTCGAAGATGTCGGCGCGGTTCTGGCCAGCGCGTTCAAGCAGATCGCGGCGGACGATCACCACCGTAATACCGACCGGGCCAAGATTCTTCTGCGCGCCGGCATAGATGACGCCGTACTTCGACACATCGACCGGCTCAGAGGCGATGCTGGAGCTGAAATCGGCCACCAGCGGCACATCGCCGACATCGGGGGCATCGGCGCCATCGACCGGCCTGAACTCAACGCCATGAATGGTTTCGTTCGCGGTGATGTGGACGTAGGCCGCATCTTTCGACAACTGCCAGGTGTCGCGCGCCGGAATATCGCGAAAACCGCCGGATTCGCTGGTCGCGACCGTGTTCACCGCGACGTAAGGCTTGGCCTGCTTGATCGCAGTCTTGCCCCAGTGGCCAGTAACCACGTAATCGACGGCCTGACCGGCTGTGGCGAAATTGAGCGGAATCAGCGCCTGCTGCGTGGTCGCACCGCCGGAAAGGAACAGCACGGCGTAATCGTCGGGGATCGACATCAGCGTGCGTAAGTCGGCCTCGGCTTCGGCGGCGACGGAAATGAATTCCGGCCCGCGATGGCTATGCTCGACGATCGAGGCGCCCGAGTCTCGCCACTCCAGCATCTCGGCCTGCGCTTGCAGCAACACGCTCTCGGGCAGGACGGCGGGACCAGCACTGAAGTTGAAAGCGCGCGACATCGGATCGTTCCATGGCATGAGGGATGGGCCGGCGAGTATGCCGCAGCGCAGCATCAAAGTGGCGTTGAAATCCATGCCAGCGAAAAAAAATTCTGGCGGACGCAACCGCAGGCCTGCCGGCCTCGTCTTCTGCTCGACCGAACGCGCCCGAACACATCCCTCAGATAGGCCCAGCCCGAGATAAGCCCCACCAGCCTGCTTCTCACGAAGTCCCTGCCTCGCACTGATCCGCCCAAGCGCGGGCGGCTAACCGCCGCAGATCACCTTCGGGGGCGGCTAATCGCCACCCCAGGCCAAAAGACCAGCCAGCACGGCTGCAATCGACGCTGCAGCGAGCAGAAGCCACGGAACATGTCGATCCCGTTTACGTTTACTGGTGACGACTTCGGGTGTGGAGGCATCGTCGTTGCTGGCCTTGGTGCGCGCCAACTGAGTCGTTGTCGGCGCTGGCGCTTCGATCACAAAGCGGTGGTGGGTGTCGAAAACGATCTGATCGCCCGGCGCGAGCAGCGCATCGCGCATCGGCTCGCCGTTGACCACGCTGCCCTCGCCTGCGCCAAGGTCGCGCAGAATGATGCGTTCACCGATCATCTCGATCCGCGCATGGCGCTCGGCGAATGCGGGGTCGTCGATGCGGATATCGGCGTCTTCGCTGCTCCCAACCAATCGCGGCGCATCCAGCGTGAAGCTGCGCCCGTGATGCTGACCGCCGACGCCGCGTACCACTACTCGCGGATCGCCGCGAAATTCACCCGGCATATGGCGCAGGGCATCCGGCAGCGGCTCGGCGCTGCGCTCCGACATCAGCACCATTTCCACACCATCCAGATAGATCGAATCGCCTAACCGCAGCATCGCCATGCGCTGGACCGGACGACCGTTGACGTGAACGCCGCGCGCGCCTTCGGCGACCGTCATCCAGACGCCGCGGCGATCGACGAACAAACGGATCAACGGTGCGTCGGCCTCGCTCACTAAACCGACGGTGTCGCCCAGACGGCCAAACGCATGCACGCCGCCCGAGAGCGGCATTTCAGGGTGGTGATGTTCGGGGAAGCGGAGTTTCAGACGATCCATGCCGCGCAAATCTAGCATGCTCGCGGCGATCATCCGAACACTTCGCACATCAATGCCCACGACCGTGTATGGGGTCGATCAAGGCGGGTCGGCCATGGGGCATGCATGGCCCATCTGCGGGTCACGGCGCGTGATCGCTTGATTGCGCGCCCGATATGCGCAGAATACGGCCACATCATTAAAGGCCGCCCCGGGAGGCCCCATGTCAGGAATCGATATCCGCCATTCGCACGCACTAACGCACGCCAAGGCGCGCGAAGCGGTCGAGGAGGTCGCGAAGAAGCTCTCCGAACGCTTTGAAATGGACTATCAGTGGGACGGCGACGATCTTCTATTTAGCCGATCCGGAGTGGACGGAAAGATCGCGCTCGCACCCAAACAACTGCATGTCACTGCCAAACTGGGCTTCTTCGTGTCGGCTTTCAAAGGGCCGATCGAGCAGGAAATCCGCCGGGTGCTGGACCAACGGTTCGGGGCGTAAGGTCGGCAATCGACAGAAACATTCGGCAGAAATCATGAGGTAACGCTGAAAAAACAGCGTTGCCGCGGCGCACGCAATACCGCCCGTCAATAAATCACGTAAATAAATCACGCAAATAAATCACGTAAACGATTGATTTGCGGTAGCGGCGCGGCGATCAACGGGGCGCCAGGACGACTGTCGGCCCTGGCATCGCGAGCGTTCGATGCACGGATGCAGCGAACAAATATCGGGCATACAGCGAGTTCGGACAGGTATCGAACTCGCAACCACAGGGCTAACTCCAGAGCCTGCCCCGCACCTGATACAGGATGAACACGTTCAGTTCCCTGCATCAAGTCGCCCCGAACGCAGCAAGGCGCCTGCTGCAACGGGTCGATGCGATTGCCGATTGCCGATTGCTGATAGTCCCTGGTCCCTGCTCCCTGATCTCCCAGCCCCCACGTCATCAACGATCGCGAATGACCTTCCGCTGCGAGCGCTTGGGCGGATGCGCATCGGGCAGCGGGGCGAATGGCTCGGGGTGCTTGGCGAAGATCCTCCGCGTCACTTCGCGTTCGCTACGCTCGATATCGGCGATGAAATCGGCGACGTCGTCCAACTTGGCATAGGCACCGAAGCCGCGTTCGAGAAAGGTCTGCAATTCGCCGAAGCCTGCTGCGCGCGCCGGCCCGCGCAGCATCGCCAATAGCGTCGCGACTCCGCGCGAGCGCAAGGCATGGCCCAGGCCGTAGCCTGCAACCACGATCAAGTCGATCTGATGCGTACGCAACCGCTGCAACCCAACCTCGCGGTACGCGCGCGAGTACAGCGCGTCGTCGAGCGTTTTGCGCTGCGGCGCGATGTTCTGCAGCGCTTCGGCGATACGCAGATCGAAGGCATGACTGAGCGTGCCTAGCTCGATCGCATCAACCAGAGTTTCGACCAGCGTTTGCGGCATCAGCCGCAGCATCATCGGCGCTACCCGGGCGATATCGGCATCGCGACGGCTGAAATCGCGATCGCCGTAAAGATCGGTCAGGAAGAACTCGGCCGCCGGTTTGCGCTTCGGGTCTTGCATAAAGCCCTCGAAACTCGCGGCCAACCGAGCAGCCTGCCAGCGCCTAACTTCCGGTAGCCACCGCGCGCGATTACGCGGTTCGCGTTCGGGATCATGTACATGTCGATGCCAGGCGAGGCGGCGTGCGAGATGTTCGCCGAGCTCGCGCTTGGTCATGCGTTGCCGGCCGAGTAACGGGTTGGGAGTCACGATTTTCATATTGACGATCATCAGGCCAGCGTCGCGTCATCACAAGCCCATGCGCGCGAACAGCCGTCTGCATCACAGCAAACGGGATCGATAACCACACGAACGCCATCACCGATCACCAAAAAAATCAATCAGTTGAATGCGATGAACGCAGAGATGGGCGAATGCATGCCGGCATCGGGAATTGTCGCCTAAGGCTTTCGGCTACACTCGGCTGATTCCTTTCGTGCCGTCCGTATGCTCTCTCTTCACGCCGCCCCACGCTCTTCGAAAGCCAAGACTTCGCCATCGCGCAAACGCCCCAGCACCGCCACCGGCCGCATCGGCCTGGCGATCGCTGGCGGTGGGCCGATCGGCGCAATGTACGAACTCGGCGCCCTGCGCGCGTTGGACGAAGCCCTGGATGGCATCGATCTGACGCGCATGGACTGCTACGTCGGCGTCAGCAGCGGCGCTTTCATCGCCGCAGGTTTAGTCAACCGCATCAGCACCGCAGAACTGTGCCGAATTTTCATCACCGGCGACAGTGACGACGTGCACTTTCGCCCCGAAACCTTCCTGCGGCCGGCCTTGTTCGAATATATGCGACGCGCGTCGGCGCTGCCGCGACTGACGCTGGAATGGTGGGGCACCTTGCTGACACAGCGCGACGCGCGGCTGTCCGACCTGATGATGCGCTTTGGCGGTTTAGTGCCTGCAGGCCTCTTCGACAACGCCGAAGTAGAGCGCTTCCTGCGCGAAATTTTCTCCCGCCGCGGCCGCAGCAACGATTTCCGCACGCTGGATCGCGAGCTGTACGTCGTGGCGGTCGATCTGGACAGCGGCGAAGCCGTCCGCTTCGGCGGCGCTGATTGGGCAGATATTCCGATTTCTAAAGCGGTGCAGGCCAGTTCTGCCCTACCCGGCCTGTACCCGCCGGTGGAAGTTCGCGGCAGACATTATGTCGACGGTGCCCTGCGCCGGACCATGCATGCCTCGGTGCTGCTCGAACGCGGTATCGATCTATTGATCGGCATCAACCCATTGGTCCCGTTCGATTCCACCAAACAAGACAGCGACGCTGGGCTGGCCGATGCGTCGCAGAAACCGCATCGCATCTGGCAGGGTGGCCTGCCGGCCGTGATGTCGCAGACCTTCCGCACCCTGCTGCAGTCGCGCATGCAGGTGGGTTTGGCGAAGTACACGCAGCAATATCCGCATATCGATCAGATGATCTTCGAGCCGAATTCCAACGACGGCGAAATGTTTTTCAGCAACGCCTTCAGCTTCGCCAACCGGCGCCGAGTTTGCCAGCTGGGCTATCGCAACACCCTGCAGGATTTGCGCAACCGCGCCACTTCCATCGGCCCAGTGCTTGCCGCCCATGGCGTACATCTGCGCGAAGACATCATCACCGACCGGAACCGCACCATCCTCACTGGCCTCGGCGCCGCGCCGCCGCGCAGCACCGAAACAACCGCCCGCCTGCGCCGCGCGCTGAACGAGACCGAGCATCTGATCGCGAAGCGCAATCGCAGCGGAGACTAATCCAATCGGTTGCGCGGGTCTTCGCCCCGCTTTTCGCGCATCTGCGCGATGCTTCGCTGCACGAAGGGTCGCTCTACCTACCCTAGCCGCGTTTCGGTCGCATCCGTTCGATGGCGCGCGCTATCGGTCGATCTAACCGATGACCGAAAAACGCATATCGATGCGCATGCCGCAACGACACGATCGACACCCCACGCAATGCGATCGCGCGGAACCGTTGTTTCTTCGTGTGAATACTCTAGACAAGTGCCTCATCCTGCTGCGCAATCGATCACGCGCCCTTTGGGAGGCATCAATGGCTAAGTTCAAGAAAACCGCTGGTAAGAAGACTTCTTCCGCTTCCGCTGCAAAAGCCAAACAGGCCGAGCAGCTCACCAAGTCCATCAGCGAATCCGCACAGCAGATTTGGCTCGCAGGCGTTGGCGCATTTTCGCGCGCACAAGCCGAAGGCACTAAGTTGTTCGAGGGTCTGGTGAAGGAAGGTATGGGGCTTGAACAAACCATGCGTAAATTCGCCGGCGGCCGCGCCGAAGTGGTCCGCGATGTGGTCGAAAACCGAGTGGGTCAGGCCCGCGAGCGCGCCACAGACACGTGGGACAAACTCGAAAAAGTGTTCGAAGACCGCGTCCAGCGCGCGCTGGTCAAGCTCGGCGTGCCGAGCCGCGAAGATCTGAACGACCTGAGTGCCCGCGTCGAAACCCTGACCGACGTACTGCGCAGTCAAGGCAGCGATATTCCTACCAGCAAGGCGACGAAAAAGGCCGCTGCGCCACGCAAGGCCGCAGCCGCTCGCAAAGCCGCCGCGCCGCGTAAAGCTGCCGCTCCAAGCAAAGCGCCCGCTGCGAAGCGTGGCCGTAAGCCGAAGGCGCAGGCTGCCGCTGCTGCTGCTGCTGAGTAATTCTGCGTTAGGCGCTTCCGCGTTCTTAGAACACGGAAGCGCCGCTTTTACTATGCTAGCTCGTTCCAGCTAAAGCGCGATTCACAGCCGTTCGCGGCCAGTACGAACGCTCTCCTACGCTGGCGACAGCGCACACCAATCGACGGTCGCAAGACCGCCTTCACCCGCCAATCTAGCTTCGAAGTCAGAGCTCCCCTCCCCTCCCGACTTCAGATTGGCGGGATTTTTTTTGCCGCGAAAAGCGATATTTGCCGCGTAGAACGAGGACAGACGCGCCGTCGCACGATCAAGCCACTAATCTCACCTTTGCGTGAGTCACACCTCGTTCCAGTTAGATACATAAGTGTTCGTCGACAGCCCTTTGCTGCGATCGACCTCAACCGAAACAGGCAGCCCAAAGGCTGCCTGTTTCGTCTTTTGTGGGAGGCCGTCAACCACTCACGGATCCCGTCGCCGATGCGCTCCTCGGATCACCAATGCACGCCGCGCATTAGCGATGCAAACGCAATCTGCTCTTGGCTCGGTGCGGATTCCTTCGATACGCTCTTATCGCCCTTCGCAGCGGCCGAATCGGGAAACAACTCGAACGCAGTGTTCATCACCACTTCGTAAGCCTTCGGGGCCACCGCATTGATCAAGGCCGAGAAAATGCCAAGGCGGGTCGCGATGCGACTTGGCTTTTCGATAATGCCTTTTACCACCAAATCCGCGGCTTCATCCGTGCTTAGCGTCGGCACACTCTCGTACATCTTGGTCGGTGCGATCATCGGCGTGCGCACCAGGGGCATATTGATCGTGGTAAAGCTGATGCCCTTGCCCGATAGCTCGCCCTGCGCACAGCGACTGAACGCATCCAGCGCCGCTTTCGAAGCCACATAGGCCGAGAACCGGGGCGAATTCGCCAACACGCCGATCGAACTGATATTGATGATATGCCCCTTACGGCGCTGGATCATCGTCGGCATCACACCCATGATCAAACGCAAGGAGCCGAAGTAATTCAACTGCATCGTGCGCTCGAAATCGTGGAAACGGTCGTAACTCAGTTCGATCGAACGACGGATCGAACGGCCGGCATTGTTGACCAGAATATCGACATGGCCGTGATCCTTAAGAATCGCGGCCACCAGACGGTCGCAGTCGGCCATATCGGCAAGGTCGGCGGTATACGCGAACACCTTGCCTCCGGTTTTCTTCATCTCATCGCGCACTTTGAACAATTCTTCCTCACCGCGCGCGACGATGACCGTGATCGCGCCCGCTTCGGCCACCCGCTGCGCGGTGGACAGACCGATACCCGACGAACCGCCGGTCACCACGACGACCTTGCCCTTGACCTTGCCTTTGAGCGTGCGATCGATGAACAGATCTGGGTCGAGGTGGCGCTCCCAGTAATCCCACAAGCGCCAGGCGTAGTCGTCGAGCTTCGGCACTGAAATACCGCTGCCTTTGAGCGCACGCTCGGTTTCGCGGTTATCGAAGCGGGTCGGATAGGTGATGAACTTGATCACTTCTTTGGGAATTTTAAAATCGCGCAGCATCATGCCGATAAAGCGCTTCACCGGCGGCAGACTGCCGACTGCGCCGCGGATGCTGCTAGGCACGAAGGCGAACATGCGCGCGTCGATGCGCATGGTCATCTCCGGCGCGTGACCGGCGCGGGCGAAGGTATTGAGTACCTCGCCAACGCGCATCGGTTCGGGGTCCACGAGATGGAAGCAGTGACCGTCGAGCTTGGGCTTATGCGCGATGTGATCCATCGCATCAACGACGAAATCCACCGGCACTATATTGATGCGCCCACCTTCCAAGCCTAGCGTGGGCATCCACGGCGGCAGCATTTCGCGCAGCTTCTTGAGGAAGCTGAAGAAGTAATACGGCCCATCGATCTTGTCTATTTCGCCGGTCTGGGAATGGCCGACGACCATACCGGGGCGGTAAATGCGCCATTTAATGCGCTTCTCAGCCCGTACCAGACCTTCGGAGTCGTGCTTCGTGCGCAGATACGGATCGTCCAGACCTTCGGCCTCGTCGAACATGTCTTCGCGAAAAATCCCCGGATACAAACCGGCTGCGGCGATCGAGCTGGTGTGGTGGAAGCAACCTGCGGCGATGACGGCGGCCAAATCTAGCGCGTGCTGTGTGCCGTCCACATTGGATCTGCGTTGGTTTTCGGCGTCGGCGGTGACGTCATAGATCGCAGCCAGATGGAAGAAATGTTTGACTTTGCCGGTCAGCGTTCGCAACTGCGCGGCGCTCACTCCGCACTTGGCAGTGGTCATATCACCGGCGATCGGGACCACTCGCTTCATATCCCAACCCATCTTCTGGCCGAGCGCATCCAGTTTTTTCTGAGAATCTTTGCGGATCAGCACGTAGACCGTGCCTTTGCGCTTGAGCAAGTTGCTGACCAGGAAGCGCCCGAGAAAGCCGGTGGCGCCAGTAACGAAATAACTCATCTCCTCACCCTCATGAGAATGGAGCCGATGGGCCGACACACAGCCCGGACCCGCTACGTTGCCAGAGCCGGCCGATCAGAACAATCGCTACGCACTTATCCGGCAAGAAACGACGCATCGGCCGGCGATCAGCGCCGCCCCAGGTGGGCCGTTGCCCCCAGACGGGTGCGTATTGCGCAGTTGCTCCGGCGATGCGGGGATGATCCGGGGCGACTCGTCGCAGCCGGCCGGGGATCACGGACCCGCCGTTGCGGCAGGGCCAGCATCGGATGGATCGCGCCCGATCGATCGTCTACCTCGCTGCCAGTTGACCGACCTGCCGTCCCATGGTGTCATGCCTCATCAACGGGAGGATCCCAACCATGTCCGATCTGAAAGACCGCTTTGAACAAGCCGCCAAAGATATCCAAAGCCTCAAGGAACGCCCCGACAACGAAACCCTCCTACGCCTATATGCCCTTTACAAACAAGGCGCAGAAGGCGACGTGAAGGGCGATAAGCCCGGCTTCTTCGATTTCGTCGGCACTGCCAAATACGAAGCGTGGGCCAAGCTCAAAGGCACCGGCCAAGAAGACGCCATGAAAAAGTACGTGGATATGGTGAAGAAGCTGGTCGTCTAAACGACCAGCTTCTCTCGCCCACGCAGATGGCGAAACAGACCCGTCAGCGCATCCTCGATACGTCACTTGCGATGTTCAACACGCAGGGCGAGCCGAATGTCACCACGAATCATATCGCCGACGAGCTCGAAATCAGCCCCGGCAATCTGTACTACCACTTCCGCAACAAAGACGACATCATCGAACAGTTGTTCGCGCGCTACGAAGAGCGCATGGACAATGCGCTCGCCGCGCCTAGCGGCCGCCTGCCAGAACTTGAAGACATCTGGCTGCAGTTACACCTCGTGTTCGAGTGCATCTGGGACTATCGGTTCTTGTATCGCGATCTGGTCGAAATTCTCAGCCGCAACCGCCGTTTGCGCATGCGCTTCGCCCGCATCCTCAAACGCGCCGACGAACGCGCGCATTTGGTTATGCGCGGCTTGAATCAAGCCGGTATCATGCGTGGTTCCGCCGATGAGCTGAACGCTGCAGCGACCAACGTCTTGGTGCTCTCCACCTTCTGGCTGAACTACTCCGCAGCCCGCGGCGATCGCGACGAACAGACCGCGATCCGCCAGGGGATCATCCAAGTGATGATGCTGCTGGCACCGTTCCTGCGCGATGCCGAACGCGTGCATCTGAATACGCTGATCCGCGCATATCAGGATTGAGACGCCGTAATTACCTTTGCGTGTTTACAGCAGCACTCCATCGGAATAGGATCGACATTGCAGGGGATCGATTCAAGGACAAGGAGTATCCATCATGAAAATCGTACCAAAAACCATCGCAGCGCTATTCGCCACGGCCATGCTGCTGTCCAGCACAGCGTTTGCTGCTGGAAGCAATCCTTGCAGTAACTGTTACCGCGCGTATCTGCAGTGCCGAAGCACTGGCACGAATATCTATGTCTGTTACGAAAGATACGAAGACTGCCTCGCTTCTGTCGGCTGCCCGATTCCTTGAATGGCAGAACTGCAGCAGAGTCCTTAACAGTATCTCTGCTCGCAAAAAACTACCGCGCGAGCATCATCCGCAATAGAATGCACTGCATTCGCCGAACGATGTTCGGCGAAACGGCGGCCTTTTGTTCGATGACGTGCATGCACCCAGCGCGGCTTCACTCGTACGAGTAATTAAAGGAATTTCCAATGAACACACTACTGAAAACTGCCGCTCTCACCATCTCAATCGCCATCTTGATGACGATCCCTGCGAATAATGCTAATGCAGGCACGCGTCGCGAATGCGATGCGGCATATCGCGAATGTATTCTCTCTGGGTATCCCGAAGTCGACTGCGAAAACGGTTATTGGATATGCCGCTACGGTTATATACCCGCAAAAGGCGGACGCATTGCGATGATGAATAACATTCGGGATTGATTCAGTACAGCGCAAGGATACGCAGAGCCCACAAACAGAAAGGGCGCCATTAGCGCCCTTTCTTCATCTTGCATCGCGCGAACGCTTACGCCTTGCGGCTACGACGCACGACTTTCTTCGCCTTCGTCTGCTTCACTGCGCGACGCACGTTCTTGCTGCCCACCGGACGGCCGCGGCGTGTAGCGCGCTTGGTCTTTGCGGGTTTGAACTTAGCGATCAGCGGCTGAGCCGTCGATTCGAGTTTGCTGACGATCTCGCCCGCGCCGGTTACGATCTGACTGCGCAGATCGGAGACTGTGGAACGCACGTTCGACTGCGCTTGGCCGACAGCGGCGATCGCCTGCTTGCGAGCAAGAACAACGCGCTGAGCGGCTCCGGAAACGGCAGCCATGCCTTCACGCCTAGCAATGGCGGCAATGCCGAGACCGGCGAGCCACAAATGACGGGGGCTGGCATCTGTACGGATGCTAGCAGTCCGGGTACGGGTGGTTTTCTTACGTGCCATGGGGTTGCTCCGTTGTTGAGGCCAGTGGGCCGGTTTTAGTTGATACCATCATGCCGAGGATGTGCCGAGCAAACACACTATTGAGCTAGCCAAGAGACGTTTGAACTCGAAATTCGCTCATACGTAAGCCTTCGGCTCGACCTGTCTATACGCACCGTCTTACTCTCATGATCGGAACTGAAGCCTGCTTTTGGCGTGGTAAAACCATCTCGCTGAAGCCTCTTTTCAGGCCGGATCAATCAAATTTTCTATCGTCTCTTCGAGACGCTAAATCTCACTCAATGCACGCAAGTCAGCAACTGCCGACAACGCAGGTCTCGATCGATGCGCATCGGTCCATGCGCGCTGATCGGCGACAGAGCGACGACGCTGCGCCTGTATTTCTCGCTATATCTACTTCCCGCAACAATGCCGATATCACCGCAGTCGATGTCGCTGCGCTGGGGCTTGCTTGATCCTGCGACTCGCGGGATGCTGTCGTCCTCTTTCCGATTCGCACACGACGCGAGGATTCGATCATGGCCAAATCCGCATGGGCCACTTTTCCGCACGATGCCAAAACCTTCGCCTATGCTGGCGATGCCCTGAAAAAAGCCTGGCCTAAGCTGCATGCTGGCGACGCCGAGCCGTTTCCCGACAGCAAGCGCGCCGCCGCGCTGATCGATGCAGCCGGCAAGGCGGCGCCGAAGGGTTGGGACGCGAACAAGCTCGCGGACGCGCTGCAAGAGGCCTGGCGCGCCTTCCATCGCGGTGATTTCAAGGCCGCCTTCGACGCAGGCGAAGCCCTGGGTCCGGTCGGCGCCTCGGTCGCGGTGAAGGCGATCGGTATCCATGCGACGTATCTGGTCGATGACGATGCAGAGAAACTCAAACGCTTCGAGCAGGCCGCCAAACTCGCCGAGGCGGCCATCAAGGCCCTGCCCGACGATGCCAATAGCCATTATCGCTACGCCTTCGCACTGGGCCGCTATAGCCAAGGCCTGTCGATCGCAAAAGCCTTGAAAGACGGGATCGCCGGCAAGGTCCGCACCGCGCTGGACGCCACGCTCGAACTGGAGCCCAAGCACGCCGAGGCGCATACGGCGATGGCGATCTACCACGGTGAAATCATCGGCAAGGTGGGTGCGATGATCGGCGGCCTGACCTACGGCGCAAAGGCCACCGAGGCGGATAAGCACATCAAAACAGCACTGAAGCTGACGCCGGACTCACCGATCGCGCATATCGAACACGGCAACCTGCTGATGCTGGTGCACGGCGCCAAGAGAGAGGACGAGGCCGCGGCCACGTACGAGAAAGCCGCAAAGTGCAAACCAGTCGACGCCATGGAAGCGCTTGATGTGGCTTACGCTAAATCACAGCTTGAGTAATCGCGATACCGTGCCACGACGCGCAATTCGGGTAAGACTTGCCTCTCCGAGGCACGGCCCGTAAAATACGCGGCCCGAACATCGGGCGGTTAGCTCAGCGGTAGAGCATTGCCTTCACACGGCAAGGGTCGCAGGTTCGAACCCTGCACCGCCCACCAAATCAAAACCCCCGGCCCTGCGGCCGGGGGTTTTTGTTGGGCAAGCGCCGGTTGAGTGTCGCGATATTCGTGCGCTGACGACAGCGCATGGCTTGTCGTCAGCGCGCGATCGTCAAGATCAGGCCATGTAAACCTTCGGCCTGTTTTCGATGGCCGGATTGACCAACGTCGGGTCTGGAACCTTGTCCTGCGCCTTCTGATCGCCCTTGACTTCAGCAGGTTTCTCTTGCGCGGCATTGACCGCGTTGACCGCTTTCGAGCTTTCTTCGATCGACCTGTTGGACGCCAGCGACACGAAAGACAGATTAGTGGTCTGATCGGAAATATTAGGTTTGTCGCCTAGATAGATCGTGCCGTTAACGAGCTTCGCCGACTCGACCTTGTCCAACTTGCGCTCGCCGATGAGCGATTCCGCCGCCGCATCCACAGCTTTGGTCGTCTTCTCTTGATCGCTCTTGAACGTGCCCGCCGGCAGCGTGTCGAAGACCTTCATCACTTCATTGAAGCGCGGATTCGCGGCATTATCCGGGTGCGTCATCAACACCTTGTCGTTGGGCACTGCGGATACATCTTTGTTCGGCTGCGCCTGCATCGCCTGCAGTTGCTTCGGATCGAGGCCCAATTTTTTCAGGGTTTCCTCATTCGCGACACCGTTCGCCGGGGCAATATCATTCAGCAACTGGTACGTCTTCACCGCTTGCTCGGTGATCGGACCGTACTTGCCGTCGGTGGTCAAACCGTGCGTGCCGCAACTGCACATCGAACCATGCGTCTGCATGACTTTCTGCAATTCGACTACCGCCGGGCCGGTATCGCCGGGTTTGATCGAAAACCCGTCCTGTGCGGATGGTTTCACCGGCTCGGTCTGTGCGGGATTCGGCTTGGTGGGTTCGACCGCAGGTGTCACTGTGTTGGTCGACGCCGTCTGCGCATTCGGCGTGGCGTTCGTGGTTTGCGCCTGCGGGGTTTCGGTTATGCTCGGCGGACTGTTCGACACTGCCGCCTGCTGCACCGGCTCGTTGAGCTTTGCGAGCGTATTGGGGCCGGCGATGCCGTCCGTCTTCAAGCCATTCTGATGCTGGTACAACAGCACCGACGCTTCGGTGAGCGGGCCGTATTTGCCGTCGGTCGCTATATTCAGGCCCATGCGCTCGTTCAGCCGCTCCTGGAGCTTGCGCACGCCCTCACCGCTGTCGCCTTCCTGATAGGTGCCGCTGAGTTTCTCGGGCGCGGTCGGCTGCGGGGTGTTGGTGGTCGGGGCGTTTGGTTTGGCCTCCACGGGGTCGTTCGGCTTTGGCGCAGGCGTGTTCGGCTGTGGGGTGTTTGGCTGTGGCTGGGCTTGCTGCGGCGCGATCACGCCTAAATCGGTCAGCATCTTCGTATCCGCAACGCCGGTCACCGGCTGGTTATTCGCGCGCTGATAATTCTCGACCGCTTGCTTGGTACGACCGCCAAAATCGCCGTCGGGATTGAGCGCTTTGCCCTCTGCATCGCGCGCTCCTGCAGCGACGAGCGCCTTCTGCAATTTTTCGACATCCGGACCCTTTTCGCCTTGGCTCAATTTGCCGTCGGCCAGCGCAGTGCTGTGCATCGGCGCAGTCGGATCGCCGCTCAATGCGCGATACGATTCCGACGGGCTCAAACCGCTCTTGACGTTCTGCTGGTATTGCTCGCGCATCTGATTCAACGCATCACCGACCTGCTTCGCCGAAATCGATGCGCTATTGCCCGCAGAATCGCCGTCGTAAAAGCTCTTGCCCGTGCGCGGGTCGGCGACGCTGGCGAACTCTTGGGCAAGCGCAAGCTGGGCGCGCCCAAGACCTTCTGGCCCGGTCTTGCCGGTGATGTAATCCCTTACCGATGGGCGTTTCTCATCGATCAAATAGTCGGCGAAGATGCGTTCCTGCAGTTGCGGCGTGAACTTGGCGTTCGGGTCGACATTAAGCGCCTTGACCGCTTCTTCCATCGTGCCCGGAATCACCTGATATTTGCCGACCGCGAACAACCGGTTCGGATCGCCGCTGGCCAGATCTTGGCGGCGCATCACCTCGGCCACGGTCATCTGCGAGAAGTCGATTTCTTTACCGCCCGAATCGCCAGCGCGGCCGCGATTGAACGAGTTGTAGTTGCCCTCGCCGCTCGAAATCAAAGCGCCCAGCGTGTTGTTCGCGCCGAAATCGGTCGGGCCGCCCGGCACTCTATTGCCAGTAGGCTGCTGAGGCTGCGTCGGCGTGTTCGGCTGCGTCGGCGTAGTGTTCTGTTCGGTCGGCGTTGGCGTCGGCTGTGCAGGCTTGTTCTGCTGCTGGCCGATCACGCCAAGCTCGCGGAGCATCTTATCGTCGGCAACGCCAGTCACCGGCTGGTTATGCGTGCGCTGATAGCTCTCGACCGCCTGCTTGGTGCGATTGCCGAAATCGCTATCGGGATTGATCGCTTTGCCCTCGGCATCGCGCGCTCCTGCGGCGACGAGTGCTTTCTGTAATTTCTCGACCTCCGGACCTTTCTCGCCAAGGCTCAGCTTGCCGTCAGCGAGCGGCGGATCGGCAGGCTTGGGGAAGTTACCTGAAATCGGTACGAACGTCGGGCGCTCAGTCACGATGTTTTCGGTCGGCCCCGGGCGACGATCGGTCGTGATCGTGCCGTTATGCATGTCCTTGATCCACTTATCGGCCTGTGCGATGTACTTCGTATTCACATCGAAATGGACGTGGTCGCCGAAGGCCTGCGGATTGCCGTTGTTATACCCATGCTGCAAGCCGAGCGGCTGACCGTATTCGACCCTATCGCCCGGTTTGAGATTGGGGTCGATCTTGGCGTGACGAATCTGGAACATCGTGTCGCCGGTCTTCGGATCGTTGATCGTGATGACGCCGTCCGCACGATCGATCTTGCCGATCACGCCGGCTGCAGGCGATGGAATAGGCACCTGACTGTTATCAAGACCCGGCGACTTGAGCACCATGTCTTTACTGACCATGTAGTTTCCGCCGGAGGTGAGCACCGCCGTACCTCTGTAGTCTCCGAGAATCTCTTCGGACTCGCCGCCGACCCGCGCATAGACGCGGCCGCGCTCCTGCAAGGCTTGACTCGGATGGTGATTCTCTAGGTCGCGGTAATTGGTGACGTTTTGGATACTGCCGCCGACGCTTTCGACGATGCTGATTCTTGCCATTTTGTGTATTCCTTCATTTAGCAACACGTTTAGAGGAAGAGCAATCTCAATCTTGAAGCAGTTAAAGAGAATCGCTCATTTTCGTACTTCAAAGACGATCACATGCAAAGCGCTCGATCGAAGATCAAGGGCTCGGCGGCTGCGGGTCTTCTGTCAAATACCAGCAACCTTCTATCTCCTCGAATATGTATGAGTTTCCTTCCGACATCCCATACCGATACTCCACACCACGAACGCCTTGATCGCGCTCTTCAATCTTCAACTCCAACGCAGATGCGTCTTTTTTGCCCTTCTCGTTTACGAAATGAAATGCACCCCCGCTGTGTTCGACATTAAACCCTGCGTAATCCGCGCCCAGCATGTAAACGGGAACGGCATCATCGCCATCTTCGCCTCCGCCGATTTCAGCGACTTTCACGAGCGCTGCGGTAAAACCGCGTTGGACCGCCCGATCTGACGCGAAAGCCTTCAAGAACGCATCGAACTGCCGCGCAGGGCATGCCGGCGATGCCGACACCGTCGCGACAGGCGCGAACGAAACCGACTTGACGGGGAACGCAGACTCTTCGCCGCTACGGTTCCAACGGCGATAATCGCCGTATGTCGTCACGCGCACAGTTGCGCCATCTTTCTCGTTCGCGAAACGCATCGCGCATCGACCATCGCCACTGCAGCTTTCAACTTCCGGCAGTTGGTAGCACACGGCCGCCTCACCGCCGACGTTCTCCCAACACATCGGATCGCGCAGCGGCAACCAGCCGGCGTCGAGCAGCGTCTTGCGCAAGTTGGCGTATGCCATTCCCTCGGAAAGCACCGATTTGATCGCCGGCTCGACAAACGCCGAAGGTGTCGCCGAGCCAGGTGCGCTAACCGCCGGAACAACAGCGGATGCGTTTTGCGCGACTGGCGCGGACTCTGCGGCTTTAGCCGCTGTCTCTGCCGATATAGTCGGTTTACAGGCTACGGATGCGAAGGTCAGCATCAATGCGATGGCCACGCTTCGGTAACGCACTTGCTTCAAAAAATGTACTGCGACGATCACTTTGTGCCTCCTCGGATATTAGTTCATACCATTACTGGTTTTTTATGGTTGAATCCGCAGCACTCGCAGCGCGGCGGGATAAAAGCGGGATATAGATCTGGTCACCGATCACGCTCTGCTCGATTCGACGCCAATCGATCGCAACAGCATCGGCCAACGAAACATCGATCAGACGCTGAACGTACGGGTCTGCTGTGGATTTTCCTGCGCGACTGCGACTTTGCGTCTCAACTCATCGAACTGTTTCGTGGAATCGGCGATCGGAAACGCTTCGGCCATTGCGCGATCGACCTTGAAGATCTTCTCGTAGGCCTTGCCAGGATCCTGTATGGGAAACAGTTCGCCAACCTTGTTCTCGATGACCTTATCGACATGCATGCCAAGCTCCATCGACTTCATCGTGATGAAGGCTGCCGTATTGATCTGTTTAGCATCGGTATCGAACGCGGTCGTCGCGCCGAGCGCATCGTATGTCTGCCGGAAGCGCTTGAATCCAGGATGATTCGGATTCGACAGCATCACGTCGGGCTCCGCGGCCGTTACCAGCGACGCAGACGATTGTTCGCGCGCCAATGCCATGGGCTTGTTAAGCCCGTCGCGATCGCGCGTGATGTCGTGCATGTAATCGTAATTGCTGGCGCCATCGGGGCTGCGGAACACGCGCTCGCCGTTGGCCGCCGCTTTTGCGTGGCCATAGCCCATGACGTGTTCGACTTTAAGAAAGCCCGCGATTTTTTCGGGCTTATCGCCTTCTTTCAGCACACCTTCGGACACGGCGCGCTCATAGGCGCGCTCCGCGTTGCGCTTGAAGACTTCGTTTTGTAAATCGGGGGATTGTTTGAACTGATCGAGGCTCAAACCTTGCTTCCAGTTCTCGCGGTTTTCGAGAAACTGAGTCATACCGCCCGAATTGGCCCAAGCCCATTCGGACTTGAACCCGGCCATTGCAGTCGCAAGTTTGCCTGGATCGACAAAATCGGCCGTCGCCAGCGCCTGCGCACCATGCTGAAAGCTACCGACGAAGCCTTGCCGGTTCGTCAACTCGGGATCTCCTCCGCGGCTCTCGGTGAGCACGACGGAAGCGACCAGCCTGCGGGTTGTATCGTCGTTCAATACGGCGATGCGCCCCTGATCGTAATCATAGGCAGTGGCCACTGCCTTCTGTCGAATATCAGCCATTACGCTGTCTCCAAATGGATATTCAACGGATGTCGTTTAGTTGTGTTTACTCCTCACGACATCGCATTTCGTTGATCCGTTGCCGCGGATCGTTTCTAGTCAATACGAATGTGGTGAAACCGGGACCGCTACGGCCTCCTTCATCGCAGATGATGGCGGCAAACACAGTGCCGCCGTCCGAAAAACTAATCTTGTATAACGCATCAGCTTGGTCGTCGCCCACCCACCCATTCAGGTCGATAGACTCCAAATTAGCCGTCTCGGGTAGCTGTCGACAAAGAACGCTGCCGACCTCCTTGCATGGATAATACTTGACGATGACGACTTCGTGCACTGTTTTTGAGTCTCCGTTCATACTGAGACTGCACTCACCCTCGTTGCCGAGTCGAAATCCACCGCAACCATCGCCGCCGAAATCGGGTAGCGCTACCTCGCCGAACCCCGTGAGCGCGAACGTCGCAGTTCGGCTGTAGCCCCGATGCAGTTGGGCCACGTCAAGACACTTGAGTGGAGCCGGCTCCCGCCAAACGATGCCCCCGATTCCATCACACCCCTTCCATTCGCTACCGGCATCGGTCGCCAAGACCGAAATTAGCTGGCTAAAGACGGACTCCGGCATCTCACTCATCCGTTTAGGGCTTTGCATGCCACTACTCACTCCAACCGCAGCAACCCTGGCGGGCACAGCAGCCTCTGGCGCAGCTTGCTTTATGGCAGGCCGTTCAAAGCCCCATGCGCTGAATGCGTGCGTCGCCACGATCTGCAAGCCCTCCGACTGCACGAGCTAGGTTAACTAGCAGCCTTAGGTGGCCCCCACAGCCTGCTCAATAAGCTACTCAGACGAAGCCTTACACATGCGTGAGTAACAGTTGATATTGGCGGCTCAAATAGCACGCGCCTTAGCGCCTATAGTTACTCGGTGTTCAGCCTATTAAGGATTGCGCCACGTGCGCGCTGGTAGCCAAACGCCTGAACGACAAGAGCCAATCCTTCGCGAGTGCCTGTTAACAACCAACGCGGCAAGACGCTTAACGATGACAGCGACTGGTTGCTCCCATCTGCCGACGGTCATCGCAGGGGGAAAGCCCAAGGACGTACCTCAGTTCAAGTGGATCAACACGATTTCTTGGCAATCTCAAAACAAGCCTGTCTGGATGCCACCATGCCTTCAACTTCCAGTAATACGCTGCGCGGTATCTCGCGGCATTTTGCTACCGCTTCAACCGGCGCTTCGATCTACCCACGCTGCATCGGCGCCCTGATAATCGCACTGACCACTTCGGCACCTCATCCACTGCGACTGATTCCGTCAGATGACAGTCGTTGCCAATTAGGGCTTTAAATGAGCAATGTCCGTAACAAAAATCGGCGCTCTGCAAGGGGCGCCGATTTTGGAAGAATTTGCAATTTAACTAACGCACTCGTTCAGGATAGCTACAACCAGCATAATAGAGTTTGCAATTAGTCGTAACCTTGCCGCATGTGTTCAGCGCAGCCGTCTGAACATCAGCAACTTGTGGCCCATTGGCCCAGCCCATTTTGCCATTATCGCCCCATGAAATCGCGGCGCACTGGTTGTAATACGACGTAATCACTTTACAAGCAGAGCCAGACGTTCCCGCGGTAGCCTTACACTGTTTTAAAGCTGCTTTTTCGGCTTTTCGCTTGCTTAATGCATTTTCAGGAGTACCAAACCCACCTCCACCTGCGGCTATAGCGCCCCAACGTGTCGCCCAAGAAGGCCCAGGATTGGCTGGAGGCTGAGATGCGCTACCCACTCCACCGTCCATCGGCGCGCAGCCTTCCCAGCCTGCGCTTCCCCCACCGATCGGGAAATATCCTTCAGGACAACGACCTTCAGCCCATGCCGAGCCGATTGCCAAAAATAGCAATATCAAAACAGATGTGAATCGCATAACGATAATGCTGTATTACCTGGATCTCTTGGTTGTGCGTGTGCTGTCTTTGGCAATCAGTTTGCCGACCATTCGTGGCGTGCTGAAGTCGTCAATAAGCTGATACGGCTCTGCTATTTTACGACTTAGCCAAACATCAAGTCGGCTCAATGGACTTCGACAACAAGATTACTTCACTTTACTTCTGCGATCTAAACGATCAGGAAGTCCGATGGTGTTTCAGACGCCATATGTCAGTTGATGGGGACAGCTTCGTTGAAGTGACGCCAAAGATGATTTAGCGTCTTAGTCTGCCTGTTGGCTTATGCTCCGGTTGTCTGCTGCTCAACGCGATAACTAAACTATCACCGCTGCTATTTCAGCGTACTTGCACCGGGTAGCTACAAGCGGAGTAATAGATACGACAATTCGTCGTGCGCTTTTCACAATGCTCGACGGCGCTAATTTTAGCGTCATCAATCTCAGGAGAACGGAATGTCGTATAACTAGCGTCCCCCCAAGCAAGAGCCGCACATTGATTATAAAAGACGCTACTTAGCCTGCATTTCTTACCGCCCTTGGCCTTGCACATAGCGGTCGCTTTTTTTTCGGCCTGTCGCTTGCTCGGGACATCATTGGATACACCAAAAGCACCAGTATTGCCGTCAGCGGCTATCGCTCCCCAACGGGTTTGCCATAAAGGCCCAGGATTCGGTGGAGAAATTTGATTATTGCCAGAACCTCCATCCATTGGAGCACAACCCTCCCAGCCATTATTGCCACCGCCAACAGGGAAGTAGCCATCCGGGCAGCGGCCCTCAGCATAAGTAGGCGGTACCATCCCGGATATCGCGGCCAAAAGAACTAGCTGAAAGATAGTTCTCACGCCCGTGTACCTCGATCATTTGTCCGGGTTTGATCTAGAGTTCTAATGCCACCCTCCTCAGGAGGAGAAGTGGGTCTGGCTATGGGAACTTCGCTAGGGCGACGACCCGCGTCGCCCGCGTCAGCAGCACGGGCGATGTTCGGTGGCGGCTGCTGCGAAGAAGAAGTCTCGTAACGACTCTGCTGATTGGTTGGGCCCTGCGTTGGACCACCGCCCCCTACTTGGCCGTACGTCGAGAGTTGTCCCAAGGTGCCCTGGAAGAAGTTGCCGACCATAGATGGCGTGCTGACGATCAACAACGTCATCAATAACCCGATACCGCCCTGTTGCATTGCGATTGAAGTGATACCAGAGCCAAGATTTAGGCCAAACAGGCTTGCCACGCCGGTCTGCACCCAATGCGCGATCGCGACCGCAATCACTATCTTCAGGCAAATCGAGATCATTGCCGCGAGTATCGCTAATGAGAACATCGTACTGATGCCATACATCAACCAACGCTGGAACATCGCCTTGGTCTGATCGAATATCAGACAGAGAATGAAGATTGGCCCAAGGCCGAGGAAAAGTGCGATTGCCACTTGATAAAAAAGCAACATCGCACCAGCGGTGATTGCTGGCCCAGCGGTACCAAGGGCCACCAAATACATCGCCCGATTCTTGTCGTCATCGACCGTAGGGTCGGTCGCAACATTGATCACATCGATACTGGATAGTGCGAACTGCATAGCCGCCAGACTGTCGTCGATCTGTTCCTCTGCCGTAGTACCGCTGTCGGTAACGTATGCGGTAATGATGTTCGGAAGACGTTCGCCTACCGTGTCGTATATCGCTGAACCAGACACACCCATGGTAATTGCTGCGGTAACGATAAAGGCGACGCGCGATGCGTTTAAGACCAATGCCATGATCGAATCGCCCTTACCGGAAATAATGCGAACTCCCTGGTAGAACACCCACATCGTGACAATTGCGGCCGCAGACAACGCGGCAAAATAAGAAGCCCGCTGCATCATTGTGAAGCCGAGGACTTTGATTTCGTAACGGATGAAGTCGTAAATCAGACTAAAGTACAGCAGCTGACCAAGGCTAGGATTTGCATTCGCGCCAGACGGCCCAGTCAAGGCATCGAGGAGATTCGCTCCGCTACCGAAGGCCAGACCTAGAATCGAGTTGTCCATGTGTCATCCGCTGTTGGGAAGGTTACTGATGGTGGCCGCAGCTGTCATGCGCTGCTGCCGATCCTATTTTGGAAGCCGGCACGGATCCATTGACTGAATCGTGCCGGTCAA
The DNA here is from genome assembly GCA_031374725.1 of Lysobacteraceae bacterium. Lineage (GTDB taxonomy): Bacteria > Pseudomonadota > Gammaproteobacteria > Xanthomonadales > Xanthomonadaceae > Lysobacter_I. The sequence goes on from JANMGT010000028.1 coordinate 64,070, forward strand.
GCTAGATCAATTGCATGTAAAGCCACTTGGGCAGGTCGACTTTTGAGCATTGAGCGCTGTAGAAATGAGTGCAGTCTGAGCCACGTCAGATACGATAGATTCCAGCATATTCTTCTTCTTGCCCTTCAATGCGTCTTGCGCGACGTTTTTGATTTCCTGATTCGTCGCTGCAATCATGCCATCGTACGTTTGAAGCAACGCTTCAACATAGGCGGTTTCGACCTCTATCTGACCCAATACGGCCGTCGCGGTCACGCCCGTGGTGTCCATTTGGCCATTTTTAGAGCTACCCTTTGCATTTTGGGTGACTTGATCGACGCCTTTCTCTTTCATATCGCGAAGGCGCTTTAGCGAATCGACGAGTTCGTTGTACTTCGCGTTCTCAAGATAGACGGTCTGCTCACAAAGCTCTTTCTGTTTCTGAATGTAATTGCCGCTGCCGCCACCAAGGAAGCCACTAAGCAATTGCAAAGGATTGAAACCGCCGCCACCAGAGTTCTGGTCGCATCGTTCGATGCCGTAGGCTGCCGCCCGCTTGGGGATATTCGACAGCATCCCACCGCCAGCCAACCCTATGGTGGCCGTATCGACGATCTTACTCAGATCGGTCAACTGCTGGGTCATGTGATCGATCTCGGACTTAAAGTGAGCAATGTCTTTCGCGAACTTAGCGTAGTCCTGACCGAATTTGACCACCTGGGCCGCGATATGGGTGGGGTCAATCACAGGCCAGCCTGCATGCGCATTACCCGCAAACAATGCGCAGGCTAGCGCTACGCTCGTGAGCACCGGCGACTTACGGACAATAGAAGATTGCTTGGACTGCTTCATGTGACACCTCCAGCGTAGCTGATCGTGAATCATTGTTTGCAGGGATTGTGATCTGTTCAACAAGGCCCGGGACCTTTGGCAGGGTTACTGAAGATAGCTGCCGCTGCTATGCACTCACTGCCATTCGATTTTGCAAGCCGGCACGAATCCATTGACTGGATCGTGCCGGTCAAGCGAGATCAATTGCAGGTAAAACCACTCGGGCAGGTCGACTTTTGAGCGTTCAGCGCTGTGGAAATCAGTACCGTCTGGGCCACATCAGAGACGATCGATTCGAGCATATTTTTCTTTTTGCCCCTCAATGCATCTTGCGCAACGTTTTTGATTTCCTGATTGGTCGCCGCGATCATGCCATCGTACGTTTGAAGCAACGCCTTGACATAAGCGGTTTCGACCTGAACCTGGCCCAATACGGCCGTCGCGGTCACGCCTGTGGTGTCCATTTGGCCGTTCTTAGAGCTGCTCTTCGCATTTTGGGTGACTTGATCGACGCCTTTCTCTTTCATATCGCGAAGGCGCTTTAGCGAATCGACCAGTTCGTTGTACTTCGCGTTTTCAAGATAGACGGTCTGCTCACAAAGCTCTTTCTGTTTCTGAATGTAATTGCCGCTGCCGCCACCGAGGAAGCCACTAAGCAATTGCAAAGGATTGAAACCGCCGCCACCGGAATTCTGGTCGCATCGTTCGATGCCGTAGGCTGCCGCCCGCTTGGGGATATTCGACAGCATTCCACCGCCACCCAAACCAATCGTAGCCGTATCGACGATCTTACTCATATCGGTCAACTGCTGGGTCATGTGATCGACCTGGGACTTAAAGTGAGCAATGTCTTTAGCGAACTTAAGGTAGTCTTGACTGAATTTGTAGACCTGAGCCGAGATATGGGTGGGGTCAACCACGACTAAAGCGTGAGCGTTGCCTGTAAACATGGCGCAGGTCAGCGCGAGGCTCGCAAAGATTGACGACTTGCGGGTAAGGGAAGACTGCTTAGATTGCTTCATATGACACCTCCGATGTGGCGGATCGTAAACTATTGATTTTTAAGGACTATGGTCTGTTCGAGAGCAATTTTCTGATAATAGGCAGTGGCTTAGCTGTTGCATAATAAGACAAAACGCAGTTCAAGTCCGATTCAGGCATAACAAAAAAAATCAGGCCCGTTTGGCCGACTCGCCTCCGGAAGATCCGGACTTAGCCTGGCCTTTGCCGGAGCCCTTCCGGCGCTCGTAGAAGTCGTCAAGCCAGTCCGCTGGCACCAGGTCATTGGGCGCGACACCTTTTTCGGTAGATTTCTCGTCAATGATTCGGTGCAGTATCTCGATGTTATCGGTCGAAGCCGAAATAACCGCAAGACCATCATCGAGGCCGCGAAGATTCAGCTGGCATACGCTGGATGAGTGACCCTGCTTGACCAGGAAACAACGAGACCGCTCATCCAAGCCCTTGATTACCTGGTACTCAGCATCGGTGAGCTTTAGGCCCTCGATGTAATCGTCTCGGTTGGCGTTCGGGTTAGGTAGCAGGATCATGGTCGCGGTCTGTTCAATCAAAGCTGCCGAGATGTCGCTCTTCAGCGCATCTTCCGGGCTCTGAGTCGCGAAGATACCGAGGCCGTTCTGCTTACGAATAGTCTTCTGCTTGTTCTTGGCGAAGTCTTTTAAGCCACCCTCGCCGTCGAGAATCTTCCAGAATTCGTCCATCACGTAGATAAGCGGACGACCGTCGATTAATGATTCCAAGCGATGCAGCAAGTAGTTGATCACCGGTACCCGGACTTCCTGGTTTTCGATGATGTCGGTGTAATCGAAACCGATAATGTTCGCTTTTTGGAGATCGATCGTATCTTTCGGATTGTCGAAAACCCAGCCCAACGAGTTACCTGCGGTCCACTTGCGCATCCGGGAGTAAAGACCATCGTCTCCCATGTTAGGCAAGCTCTTCTGGAAGTTTGTCATGCTGCGCAGATGCATCGGCGTGTCGAGCATGTTCTCGACACCACGGAAAATATCCTCTTCGTCGCGCGCCGTGTATTGCTTTTTGCCTATCAAGACTTTGATAAGCTCGGCGAGGAACTGAATATTGCCCTCGTTGCGTTCGCACTGGAATGGGTTGAAGCCTGTAGGCTGACCGTTTTCAAGCGAAAGGTAATTGCCGCCGCACGCGCGCACAAAAATTTCGGCGCCGCGATCCTTGTCGAAGAAGAAGATGGTCGGCGACGGATTGTATTTCTGCACTTGGCTGAGCAGAAAGTTGATCAGCGCAGTCTTACCGGTACCCGACTTACCAATCACCATCGTGTTAGCGATGGCTTTTTCGCCTAGCGAGTTTTCAGCCGGGTGCGTGGCATGGAAGTTGAAGTAATAAGGCTGGCCGTTGGTGGTCTGCAGCGTGGTAACGCACTCACCCCAGGGATTGTTGTCGCGTTTGCCCGATGCAAAGTTGTGCAGCGGCGACAAGCCCAGGAAATTCAGCGAGCTAATGTTCGCGATACGAGTGCGGTAGCGCCAGTTGGTCGGCAATTGCGAATAGAACGAGGAAGCAATCGCAAGATCTTCTTTCGCCGATACGAAGCCCGAGTTCGATAGTTCTGCGCGCGTTCCTGCGACTTGCTGGCTGAGTTTCTCTTGGCTGTCAGCGTAGATGGCGATCAAGAAATGGTATTCACCCAGCACAAAGTTAGCAGAGGCGATCTGATCCATCGCAAAGTCGAGCTCAGCGATCTGCGTCATCGACTTATCGCCGGATGAAATCATCATTCCCTTAGTGCGATCGAGCACCTTGAGCGCATCCTGTCGCCCCATAGGGCTGAATGAGTGCGTGATGACGTACTCAAAATCGAGGTACTTCAGCCCGTTGAGAATTCCGGGGTAGGTGCCGTCGCTGTATTCTTTGACGTTCAGGATCGCGCCGTAGTGATTCACACCATTTGGCGTATTAATCGCAAAGTCGCCGCTCTTCGCCGAGAACATATGGCGACTAACCGCGAGATAGTTGTAAATCGGCGAATGCAGAACCGGCACGGGTTCTTCGATACGGTTCAAAATGTAACCGAAGAATTCGAGGGTCTCGGAGAAGACGACGCCGTTGGCGCCTTCATACATACCTAGTCGATAGGGCGAGTAATCCTTGATTACGGCCTCGACATTGCCTGCAAGTTCGTTGAGCTTGGTGATCGCCTGATCCTGCTCTGACTTCAGTTTGGCGTGGTCGCCAGTCTTCTCCATCAGACTCTTGCCGCTCACGATCGGGCGGTAAACCATCGTCATATACAGATCGTTCTGCATCATCTTCTGGGACGACAGCGCTGTGTAGTACGCGTCAGACATCTCCTGATTGAAGCGATGCGAGAACTTAGGCTTGGTGGTGATTCGCCGACGGCGACGTATATCGTGCACCCAAAAAGCGACGTTAACGAAATCGGGGGCTCGCAGTGTCTGCAGCAGACGATTAAAGGTGTTGTGGCGATGTTCGATCTCCCATTCTTCACGACCGACGAAGGGCAAGCCTTCGAGGTGCCACGTCATCACGTAGTCGCCTTCACGCGTCTTAATGATCGTCGGAGACACATGCGACGAGAACGGTATGAACTCGCTGATGGGAGTATCGGGATTAAACATACAACCTGACTGTTTTGAATGGGATTTTGGACGACTGGACGGTGAATAGCGTATTGGATACCGTCTGGATCGCGCGGATTGAGATCGATCGCATGGCCCCTAAACACCAAATCCCTGCCCCGATGCGAACATCGGGGCGGGGACCATGGGTTTGTCTAAATCCTACACCGTACCGTTGATCTCGGATTTTGACTTAGTCTGAAGCGTTTGTATCACGTTCCGCTTCGCAAAACTTAGACCCTTACCGCGTCATCTTACCAGTGATCACGAATGGGCCTTTCATGTTGCGGGCTTTACCCGGCGGCTGGTTCAAGCGATACACATGGGGCGAAAACACTAGCATCCCGCCATGTTCGCGCCTGTTCCGTGCCTTCAGGTTGAATTGCAACTTCAGACCAATGAGGCGGAAGATCATTTCGTCGCGCCGAGCAATCATCCGCAAGATGAAGATGACAATCGGCGTGAGAAAAATAAGCACGAAATGAATGTAAACCGCCAACATGAAGCAACTGCCCGCACCTATAAAGAAAGGTATGGTCGGTACGCCCATGAACATGGCCGGACGGGTGCAACCGCGGAATAGTACGTTCTTATGCACGATCAGCAGGCAGCCGCAGCGCCAGTCGTGGAACCGCCCGAAACCAGCATCGAAGCGATGGCCGCTGCGCCGCCGACGAGGAAGGCACCGATCAGGACCGGAGCGACGTCGGAAACGCGCTTGTGGGCAAACGCGATCTGATAGCCGGCAAAGCAAATGGCAATGGTGACGATGGCGAGCGAGATGATCGCCAGGATGCCGTTGATGGTCTCGAAGAACGATTTGATGTTAGTACCGGCCTGGGCGCAGGTGAACGTACCACCCGCCAGCAACTCGGGGCTGACAAGCAAGGTGGCAAACAGTACTGCGTACAGGGCGGCTTTGATCTGGCGCTTAGAATCGCGAATCGCGTTATCGCTGAACAACTTCTTCATGGGACACTCCTTGGTGGGTGGTGGGTGGTGGGTGGTGGTGGGACACTACTATCAATACACGCCGATTTTAAACGGAAAGGGCGTGCGGGCTAAAAAACGAAAGCTCCGTCTCGCTCCGGAACCTGGCCACCGACGAGTGCCGGGTCTCTTGAGCCTCTCGACCGGGTTGCGGGCGTCGAGGATTCCTGAGCAGGTACGGGCTGGACACTAGCCGGTGCGACGATGACTGGGGCAGGAGAAACAGCAAGTGCAACTTGGTTACGAGGCATTTCGGCCTGCGCAGCGGCGACAGATGCTACAAACTGAGTAGGGGCGCTCTGAGAAGGTGTAGCAGACGGCACTGGTTGAACGTAGGGCTGACGATCGACGGCGGCGACAGGTGAATCAATTACGACACGACTAGGGATCTGCTGAACTCTGGAGACGGCCGGCAGCTTTTCAGGAGAAGTACTCGCGGTGTTAGCGTTTGCGGCAGTCGCGACAGGCGCAGAAGCGACGCCAGTTCCGTTATCGGCATACAGCGGATAGCGGCTCACAGGCAGCGTACGCCGCGACTGGCGACTTACTACTTCAATCGCTGATATCGATGGCACCAGCTCCACATCGCGCCCCTGACGCATGGAAGCATATATTTTCTGAACATACCCATGACGGAAACCCGTAGTGAAGTTTCCCGAGTAGTAGCAGCTAAAAGATTTGCCCCAATCAGCGCTTGATCGACGGTAGCATTCGGCCAAAATTTGCGAACCCGCGACCAGATTAGAACAAGGCTCGAAAGCGTGCTCGTACGAACCGAGCCCGTACTTCTGCAAGTTGTAGCGATTGACCTGGGCCAAGCCCAACGAGAAGTTATAGCCGCGGCTTTCGAGCATGCGCACGGTCGAAAGCGCTTCCGGGAGATTCTTGGGCTGGCGCGCTAGCCGTCCACCAACTACGCCGATCGCGTACGGATTGAAAGAGGACTCTACTCGGACGATGTGATGCATGACCTGAGCAGGCACCGCAAGTCCCTGGCAACCCATCAGTTCCATCCCGGGCAACAAAGCCTAACCCTCCCCAACGCGCCAGCGGCTCGCCAAATATTCAATATAGAAGCCGCTCGGGCCATCCCATGTCCTCCCCTAGTTACGGCTCTAATAGTCTACACGCCCGACAGTTGTGTCAATCGGGACGATGCAGGCAAGGGCGACTGATGGGAACCGTTCAGAATCAAATCGCCTCTGCCTCGCCCCGGTTTGCGCGTCTGGATTGCAAAATGGCTTGGCCGGGATTGGACATTCGTTCGATGCTCGGGCACCTCTGTCATGCCGCCATGGCGATGTCGTAAGATCGCCAACGGGAGACAGGGGGCTAGGCACGGTCGAACCTGCGATGAGCAGTTTCGACTACGGACAGCCGGTTTTGTAGGTTCTTGCTCTCTGGCGCTGCCCTCAGCCATGCCAAGGGTGAGGTGGCACCAATTCAGAATCAGCACCTGCCGCACCCAGCACTTGCCACACCCATCACTTCCTCGCATAACCCGCCAGAACCACAGGTTGCCCACACGTGAGCGATAGCAAACAGATCGTCGGTAAGCTTCTCTTTTTCCTCGTCATCGGCCTGCTGTGCGCGGTCGCGGGCTTGTACATGTCCGGCTACGTGACTCAAATCATGCTGAAGGTGCCGACCGCCGGCCTGAGATGGAACACCTGGTTCCAGTACTTCCAGGTCATCGACGCACCTCAGTACCTGCCCTACGCTAAGAAGATTAAGATCGGTGGTCTCATCGGCTTTGGGCTACCGTTCATCGTCTGGGCAGGCATGCTGATCCTGGTGTTCATGCCCAAGCGGCAGACGCTACATGGCGATGCGCGCTTCGCCAGCAGCGGCGATTTGGCCGGCAAAGACATGTTCAAGCCGCACAAAAACGGCATCGTCATCGGCAAGTTCGGCGGCAAGATCATTCGTCTGGGCGGCCAACAGTTCGTGATCCTGGCCGCGCCAACCCGTTCAGGCAAGGGCGTCGGCGTGGTGATCCCGAACCTGCTCGATTACCAGGAATCGATCGTGGTGTTGGACATCAAGCAGGAAAACTTCGATCTGACCAGCGGCTGGCGCGCCAGCGTCGGGCATGAAATTTACCTATTCAACCCGTTCGCCGAAGACCGCCGCAGCCATCGCTGGAACCCGCTGACCTATGTTTCGGCCGACACGGCGTTTCGGGTCTCGGATCTGATGAGCATCGCGGCGATGCTGTACCCGGACGGCGCCGAGGACCAGAAGTTCTGGGTCAGCCAGGCCCGCAATGCGTTCATGGCGTTTACGTTGTACTTATTCGAGAAATTCGACGACGACGAAAAGATCGGTTTCCCGTTCTCGAAGAAGCCAACGCTTGGCGCGATCTACCGTCTCGCTTCGGGCGACGGCCAGAGCGAGCTCAAGCCGTTCTTGAAGGATCTGTCGCAACGGCCGTTCCTCAGCAGCCATGCCAAAACGGCATTCGCAGGCATGCTGTCGCAGGCGGACGAAACCTTCGCGTCAATCCTCGGCACTTTTAAGGAACCGTTGAATGCGTGGATCAACCCGATCCTCGACGCCGTGACCAGCGCCGACGACTTCTTGATCACCGACGTACGCAAGAAAAAGATGACGATCTACATCGGTATCCAGCCCAATAAGCTGGCCGAAAGCCGTCTGATCATCAATCTGTTCTTCAGCCAGCTCATCAATCAGAACACCAAAGAACTGCCGCAAAATAACAAGGAGCTGAAGCATCAGTGCCTGTTGCTGATGGACGAATTCACCTCGATCGGCAAAGTCGACATCATTTCCACTGCGGTGTCGTACATGGCCGGTTACAACATTCGCCTGCTGCCGATCATCCAGAGCATGTCGCAGCTCGATGCGGCCTACGGCAAGGACATATCGCGCACGATGATCACCAACCATGCGTTGCAAATCGTCTACGCGCCGCGCGAACAGCAGGACGCCAACGACTACTCGGAAATGCTCGGCTACACCACGGTGCGCAAAGACAGCTTCACCCGCGGGCGCGAGTTCAGTCGCAGTGAGTCCGAAGAACGTCGCGCGCTGATGCTTCCGCAAGAGTTGAAGGCGATCGGCTTCGACAAGGAAATCTTCTTTTACGAAGGCATTCCCAATCCGGTGCTGTGCGACAAGATCAAGTACTTCAACGACAAGTACTTCACCGCACGCCTGCTGCCGAAGACCGAGGTGAAGCCGTTGGAGATCAATGCCTAACGCTAGCGGCGTCGGAGCCTCGCGCTAGCCACGCGCGCGGCAGCGCCCGACGAGCTATGATCCGGGCCTCTGTTTCCGGAGGCTCCATCCATGCCGCGCATCGCTGCACTCGTCATTGCACTGCCCGTACTGCTTCTGCATAGCGCTGCGAGTATCGCGGCAGATCAGGCCCTCGCACTGCAGTGCGAGCGGATGTTCGACAGCCGCAGCGGCAAACTGCTGGGCGCACGTACGATCGTCGTCCGCAACGGCAAAATCGCCGAGGTGCGCGAGGGTCGGAGCGATGTCGTGGGGGCCACGACTGTCGATCTCGCCGGCCGCACGTGCACCCCTGGTTGGACCGACCTGCACGTGCATCTGGGCCAGCAGTCCAGCCCGCGCTCTTACGAGGAAGGCTTCCGCCTGGACGACGTCGATTTCGCGCTGCGCGGCGTGAGCTACGCCCGCAAAACGCTGATGGCCGGCTTCACCAGCGTTCGCGACCTCGGCGGCGAAGTGACGCCGCATTTGCGCGATGCGATCAACACCGGGCTGATCGAAGGGCCGCGCATCTGGGCCGCAGGCAAGTCGATCGCGACGACGGGCGGCCACGCCGATCCGACCAACGGTTACAGCTCCGCACTGTCGCATTTGATCGGGCCGCCCGGCCCAACCGAAGGCGTCATCAATTCCGTGGAAGACGCGCGCCAAGCTGTGCGTCAGCGCTACAAAGACGGCAGCGATGTGATCAAGATCACCGCCACCGGCGGCGTGCTCAGCTATGCCAAGTCCGGCGATGCGCCGCAGTTCACGGTCGAGGAAATCAAGTCGGTCGTCGATACTGCGCGCGATTACGGCTACCGAGTGGCAGCGCACGCGCATGGCACCGAGGGCATGAAGCGCGCGGTGCTCGGCGGCGTAACCAGTATCGAGCACGGCACCTACATGACCGATGAGGTGATGTCGCTGATGAAGCAAAAAGGCACGTGGTACGTGCCGACCATCACCGCGGGCCGCTTCGTCGCCGACAAAGCGAAAATCGACGGTTACTACCCCGAAGTGGTGCGGCCGAAAGCCGCGCGCATCGGCGCTCAGATTCAACAAACCGCAGGAAAGGCCTATCGCGGCGGCGTGAAGATCGCCTTCGGCACCGACTCCGGCGTCAGTCCGCACGGCGAGAATGCGCGCGAATTCGTGCTGATGGTCGAAGCCGGAATGCCGGCGAGCTATGCGCTGCAATCGGCCACGATCTACGCCGCAGAGGTGCTGGGCGTAGACGATCAGGGCGTGATCGAGGTCGGCAAGCGCGCCGATATCGTTGCGATGCCCGGCGACCCGATCGCCGACATCGGCCAAACGCTGAAGGTGGATTTCGTGATGAAGGACGGCGCGATCTATAAGCGCCCAGAGGCACTGTGAGCATGACGATGGAATGGGTCGGCTACATCGCCGCAGTCATGACCACCATCGCCTTCGTACCGCAGGCGTTCAAAATCATCCGCAGCAAGGACACGCGCAGCATTTCACTGGGCATGTACGTGGTGTTCACGATCGGCATCGGTTTCTGGCTTATTTACGGCATCGCGCTGGGTTCGATGCCGATGATCTTGGCGAACATCGTGACGCTACTGCTGTCGAGCACGATTCTGGCGATGAAGCTCAAACACGGCTGAGTGGCGGCGCTTGGTTGATCCATACACGCGTCCGCGTGGTCATCCAGGCGACCCATGCGAACCAGATCAGAAACGCGGCGCGCTGCGCGACCGCGATGGGCACTACGAGTGGGGCCGCAAAGATCATCAGCGGCAGTGCCAACGCAGCGATCGCCGACAGCGCGACCACGCCAGCGCGCGCCGACGTTCGGCGCAGGCCCCAAGCGAACAAGGCCGCACTGGGAACGAACGACAGCCACCACAGCGTCCATGCCAGCGTATGCGGGCCGCCGTTCGGATCCTCCAGATCGAGCGGTAACAGCCCCTGCGCGGCGAAAGCGAGCGCCGACAGCACCGCCAACTGCGCACCAATACGCGCAGCCCACGGCGTGTTCTTCGGCATGGCCCCGCGAATCGACCACAGCGCGAATGCCGCAAGCACTCCCGGCAGTACGAATCCGCAAAGATTGAACACCATCGCACCGGGTACGCCGCGCGCACCCAACCAAGCCAGCGGATGCGTGAGGTGCGAGAAACCGTCGTGCTGGGTCTGCAGGATCGCGCCGAAGATTGCAGCGGATGCGAGGAAGACCAGCCACGCGGCGTGAGCGGCGATGCGCGCAAAGCGGTTCATGCCCCCTCCTTCCACTGGAACACATCCTCGACACTCACGCCAAACGTCCGCGCAATCCGGAACGCGAGTTCCAGCGAGGGTGCGTAGCGTCCAGCTTCGAGTGCGATGATCGTCTGCCGGGTCACACAGCAAGCCTGCGCCAGCGCCTCCTGGGTCATCTCGCCGCGCTCGAAACGGAAGCGGCGGATGTGATTGGCGATCGGCGTCGCGGTCATCGACGATCGCGCCAGTGATGGAATACGGTGACAGCGGACTCCATCCAGACCGCGAAGGCAATGCACGCAAACATGTAGAAGTCGAACCAGTGCCTTTTGAGCACGATCTCATCCTTCCAGCGGCCGCCGCCATTGACGATCATCGGCGTCGACATCACGAGCACGACCAAAGCCACCAATGCGGTCTGCGCTGCGATCCCAGAGATCGCAAGATCTCTTTCATCCTGGGCAATCCCTTTACGTCGTCGCAAATGGGCATTGCACACCCATATGATCACTAAAAACATTAAGTTCAGTACGTCACCAACGCCTTCCCATGCTTCTTCTACGACAGTCTGATCCGCGAAGAACAGCCACCAGCAAAGGTAGGCGCCAAACAAACCAGACAAAACGAAACGCCACCACGCCGAATACTCGTGCTTGTTCATGCGCGGGCCTTGCATTCGGCTGGAGACGCTGCGGCGTCGAGGGCCTCGCGCGGAATGCGCGACACGGCATAGAGCAAGGCCCAGGTTCCGGCCATCAGCACGAACACGCCAAAATCGCCGGTCTGCAGGCCAAACAGCCGGCCTGGGCCAGCCAATAGCAGCCACAGCGAAAGGCCTGCAAGCACCATGAGGATTCCCAGGCTCAACCCATTTCGATGGAATACGCTACGCATTGATGTATCTTCTGGCGAACAAAATGTAAATTGAAGATTACATTTTCCCCAAAGCATGTCAACTAGACCTGACATTGGTGGCGCATGCTCAGGCAAAACGGCTGGCACCCGGCTTGGTGCATGAGCTTAGCCAGGTCGGGTTTAGATTTTTCGCTCAGCCTTTGGCGCGAAGCCACGACGCGAAGCCACGGCGCCGCGCTCGCGCCGTTGAGGCTGAAATATCTCCCGAATAGGTTGATCGCCAGGTCCGGCGCTCTGTTGCGCGAAGCACCTCGGCACTACCTGCACAGTGAAGGGCGATGCTGCGAGGACGGCCCATTCCTCGACCGTCGGCGATGGCGTCGATGGCTGGCATACTCCGACGACTATCGCGATCGGACGCCATCAATGACCCACGCAAAGCCGGAATTCAACGTTCCCGATGGTTCGCTCGAAGCGATGAAATGGCTGGCGCTGGTGCTGATGACCGGCGATCACATCAACACCTATCTGCTGAAAGGTGCGATGCCGATGCTCTACGCCACCGGCCGCATCGCATTTCCGCTGTTCGCCTTCGTCTTGGCTTACAACTTGGCGCGCCCCGGCGCGAATATCGCCTACAAACGCACATCGCTGCGGCTCACACTGTTTGGGGCGATCGCTGCGGTGGTGTTCGTCGCGCCGGGCCTGTTGGGCGCTCACTGGCTGCCTTTGAACATCATGTTCACCTTCCTCGCCTCGATCGCGATCATCGCGTTGATCGCATCCGATGATTGGCGCCGACGTCTAGCAGGGTTGGCGGCGTTCCTCATATGCGGCGCCGTGGTGGACTTTTACTGGACTGGGATCGCCATCGTGGTGAGTATGTTTTGGTTCTTGCGCACCGGCCAGCCCTGGGCCTTGATGACTTGGCTAGTGCTGCACGCGCTTGCGCTGCCGCTGCAGGGACTGCTGCTTTACCAGGCCCCGCTGCAGTACGGAATTTGGTCGCTTGCTGCGGTTCCGTTGGTGGTAACGTTCGCCCGCTACTCGTTCCACGTTCCCAGAACGCGCTGGTTGTTCTACGTCTACTACCCAGCGCATCTACTCGCGATTTGGGCGATCGCTGCCGTCAGTTGATCGCCGTCCGCGCGGAAACGATCGATCGCTGCGCCCGGGCACGACATTCGGGCGCATGCACCACGTCTCATCGCCTGTTCAGCCCCACACGTGTCCTTTGCATGCCCAGCGATTTCGCCGCCTGAACGTTGCAAACCTCATTCGCGCGCCGCTGAATGGCACAATTCCACCTTCCAGCCTCTCCCACCGGAACGCCCTTCGCATGTCACACGCCGCCCAAACACCGAACGTCTTCGACGCCACCACCGAGCGCTTCGAAGCCGATGTGATCCAGCACTCGCTGCAAACGCCGGTGTTGATCGATTTTTGGGCCGAATGGTGCAATCCCTGTAAGACCCTGGGACCGGTCCTGGAAAAGCTGGCAGCCGAATACAACGGCGCATTTAAACTCGCGAAGGTCGATGTCGAAGCCGAGCAGGAATTGGCTGCGGCCTTCCAGATCCGCTCGATCCCCACGGTCGTTCTGGTCAAAGGCGGGCAGCTCGTAGATGGCTTCCAAGGCGCATTGCCGGAAGGCCAACTGCGCGAATTCCTGAAAGCGCACGGCATCGAACCCGCCGCCGAGGTCGAGGAAGACGTCGCTGAAGTGGCGGAAGCCACAGTCGATCCACAGGCCGACGTGGCGCGACTGCGCGAGGCCATCGCCGCCGAGCCGGAAAAAGACGAACTGAAGCTCGATCTCGCCCTGGCACTGCTGCACGTCGGCGACACCCGCGACGCCGAGGCCATTCTCGATGCCCTACCCGCAAATCTCGCGACCGACGACCGCGCAGTGCGCGCACGGGCGCGGCTGGGCTTTGCTGCGCTGCTGAAAGATGCACCGGCACCGGCGGCGCTAGAAGCGGCGATCGCCGCCGACGCGGGCGATCTCAAAGCGCGCCATTTGCTCGGAGTGCATCGGATCGTCGCTGGCGAGACCGAAGCTGGCTTGGAGGAATTCCTCGAAATGCTGCGCCGGGACCGCGCCTACCAGGATGGCCTCGCGCGCAAGACGCTGATCGATGCGTTCCGGATCATCGAAGACAACGATATCGTCGGCCGCTATCGCCGCAAGATGTCTTCGCTGTTGCTGGTCTGATCGCGCGTGATCCGGCGCATGACGGCGCGCAAACTGCGCCGATTGATGAATCTGTGGCCGCCCTATCTGTTCGCGGGCATCCGCATCGTCGCGATCGCCGAAGATTGGCGGCGGGCCGAAGTCGAACTGCGCGCGCATTGGTGGAACCGCAACTACGTCGGCGTGCATTTCGGCGGCAGCCTGTTCGCGATGACCGACCCGTTCTGGATGCTGCTGACGATGAACGTGCTGGGCGGGGAGTATGTTGTTTGGGATCGTGAGGGCGCGATCGAATTCCTCAAACCGGGCCGCGGCACCGTGCGCGCAGTATTCGAACTGCAGGACGACGCGCTCCACGAAATTCGCGGAGCGACCGCCGACGGCCAAAAACATCTGCATTGGTTCAACGCAGACGTGATGGACGGCGACGGTGAGATCGTGGCCCGCGTACGTAAGCGTCTATACGTCAAGCGCAAAAAAGCCCGTTATGAACCGAATACAGCCGCTCAAGGCCCAGGCGATACAACCGAAGTACGCAAGCCTAGAAGCGGTCAATCCAACACGCCCGAACCATCCGGTGCGGACGCAACGAGCGTCGGTCCGCGCTAAAAAACGTAGGTCGCACGGCGATGCATCCAACGCCATCGCGAGCGCATCGCCCTGCCCGGCATTCCAGCCAACACCAGGCTAGTGCGCCAAGAATCGCTTCGGATGCCGTCCACTTCCAGCTGCGATCGCCGTAAACAACTGCGCGCTCATACGCATTCACGTCGCCGCGATCGCCGGTTATGCTGGCGAATCGGGCGGCACTCACGCCGCCCGGGTATGCGGCCACGTCGGGCCAGACGACGCTCGAACGATCTAAGTCATTGATTCATAGCGAACGATTTGGAGCAATCGTCGGAATCGCGACGTGGAAAACGGACAGGAGGTGCGTTTTTCAATAATCTGCCTAGCGGTAATATGCTTTGCGGTAACAGGGGAAAGGGACACGATGCCGATTCAGAAAAAGCTGAACGAACCGCCGTTGCCCGAAATCACGGGCTACAAAATGCTGCGCGTGCTCGGCCATGGCGGGATGTCCACGGTGTATCTGGCCCAGCAGCTCTCGCTCGGCCGTGAGGTCGCAATCAAGGTCATGCTGCCGGATGCACTGGCCGACGAAATCGGCAGGCGCCGCTTCGAGAACGAGGCGAGAACCATCGCCCGGCTGGAGCATCCGCATATCGTGAAAATCCACGAAGTCGGGCGCACTTCGCTGGGCTTGCCTTACTACGTGATGGCGGTGCTGCGCCGCGGGCATATCGGCAAGCGCCATCTCGCCCTGGACGAATCCAGGGTTCGCACCATTCTGCAAGCGCTGCTCTCGGCCCTGGGTTTCGCCCATAGCCGCGGCGTGATCCACCGCGATGTGAAGGCCGAGAACGTCCTGTTCGACGAAGCGGACCGCGCGATGCTGACCGATTTCGGCATCGCCCTGCGACGCGGTTACGGGGCACGCATGACCACCGATGGCGTCGCGGTCGGCAGCACGGCCTACATGGCGCCTGAGCAAGCCCGCGGCACCGAAGTGGATCTGCGCGCAGATCTCTACAGCCTTGCCGTGCTGGGTTGGGAAATGCTGGTCGGCACCTTGCCCTACCAAGCTACCGATGCGCTGTCGATGGCGCTGAAACACGTGCAGGATCCGATTCCGCGGCTGCCGCCGGAACTCGCGCATTGGCAGCGCTTCTTCGATCGTGCGCTGGCCAAAGCCCCGATCGACCGCTTCCCCGATTCGCAGGACATGCTCGAAGCGATGAATCAGGTGCCGCATGCGCAAGAGCAGCCGATGCGCGCCGCGTTCGCTCGATTGAGCAACACATTCACAACCCGGCAATGGTTGATGGCGGCAGGCTCAGTCGCGGCGATCGCGATTGCGGGCTTCACCCTGATACCGGAACGCCCGCGACAAAGTCTGATGTTTTCCACGAGCGCCTCCACCGTATCCACGCCCAAGGTCGGCGACGACGGTGGCTTCGATCCCACGCTCGGCGCGCCGGTGCCCGACCCGACCGGCGCCCTGCTTCGCGCCGCCCCCGAATCCGCCGCTCAGGCCTATGTCGGCGCTGCACAGCAGCAATTACAGCAGCGGCGCTTGATCTCGCCCTCCGGCAACAATGCCTACGACAGCGTGATGGTGGCGTGGCGCACCGACCCCAGCCACCCGTCGCTGGCTGAATTAACCACGAAACTTGTCGATACGCTGTGTTCGGAAACCCTGCGCCAAGTGCGTCTGGGCGCTGATTCCAGCGGCAAGGAGCTGGTCGATCGCGCCGAGCGACTTTCTCAGCGCAACGACGATCGCGATGCACAGCGGCTCGCGCAACTGCGCAAAGAACTGGGCACGGTACTCAACACTCGCATGAGCGAAGCGCAGGGAAAAACCGATCGCAAGGCCGCGAAGGCCATCGTCGCCAGCGCCAAAGCCTTTGAACTGCCCCAGGCCCAGATCGCCGCTCTGCAGACGAAGTCCACCAAGATGAGCCCCCTACCCGGAGAGCGCATTGCCGATCAGAGCGGCGAAATGACCGTGACCGCCGCCAACGGCAAGGCGGTGGCCATCTCGCAAATCCCAATCAGCCGCGACAGCTACGCCGACTTTGCGAAATCGACGCAGCGCGCGCCAGCATTGTGCCGCGAGCGCGTTTCGCTGCTGCGCGTGCTCGCGCCCAGGACCTGGGAATCGCCGGGGTTCGAGCAGTCCAACAGCCAATCCGTCGTTTGCGTCTCCTGGCAAGACGCCGAAGCCTATGCCCGCTGGCAGAGCCAACGCAGCAAATATCGCTATCGCCTACCGACCGCTTCCGAAGCGCAGACGGTCGCGAAATCGCAGAGCGGCAAAGCCGTCGCCGAATGGGTCAGCGACTGCGGCGCTGGCGGCTGCGGCCGGCGACTCACCAACGGCAAAGGCTGGCGCACGACCGCCGCATCAGGGCGCGCGCTAGAGGCCTCACGCGGCTACGATGACGTTGGTTTCCGGCTAGTGCGGGAACTGTAAGCAAGCCGGCCAAACCACGATGACGGGTTTGTGAATCGCGCCGCCTCCGCTATACTGCATGCCCGCGCCGAAGTGGCGGAATCGGTAGACGCAGCGGACTCAAAATCCGCCGCCCTTAAAAGCGTGAGGGTTCGAGTCCCTCCTTCGGCACCATTCAAACGAAAGCCACGCCTATGCGTGGCTTTCGTTTTTCTGGTCATCGCCGAGCCAGAACAATAGCCCTAAAACTATTGAGGGGTTTCACCCATTCGACGGCAGCGCTACCCTTGGTACGACAACATCGGAACGTTGCATCAATCCAGGGGGCAATACATGGCGAAGACTTTTCTACACGGACTGGCGCTGGCCAACTATCGCGGCATCGGGCCTGACTTGCAAAAAATCGGACCATTTCAAGATATCAATTTCTTCATCGGGCCGAATAATGCTGGAAAATCATCAATACTCGCATTTCTAAGCGACCACCTTCACAAAAAAGACGATCGCTCACCTGCTAATAGGCGCATAAGCGGCGCTGACTGGAATAGGAGGTTTGAAGGGCTTGACGTACACCTAGGCAAGGGTACTGCTGTAAAATACGGCATCGGTATAGATTTTAATTATGCCCTAGAAAAAATAATTGAAAAACAAAAAGAACAAGAACATGTAATCAAAAAATTACTTCACTCCTTGTCCGAAGGCGATCTAATTTGGTTTTTTCCAGATGCTACTAACGGATTAATTAGATTTGAAAAGAGTGAAATAAATTTAATTAAAGGCTCTCTTGTTGTTTACGACTGGAATATTCTTTGGAGTCGCCTGACAGGAAAAAGCGGCGGCCGCATTGACGAACACTGGATCCCTCAAAGCATAGAAAAACTCGCTGATATCATGAATATCGCTTACCCAAATGTGAACCTAGTTCAAGCGATACGAAAAATTGGGAACACAGGCGATAAGTTCGATGATTTCAGTGGTCGAGGCCTCATCGACAAGCTTGCAACAATTCAAAACCCGGCTCATGATGAACTCTACTTGAGAGAAAAATTTATCAAAATAAATGAATTCTTAAGAATAACAACGGAGTGCAGTGAAGCAATGATTGAAGTGCCTCATGACCGGAGGTACGTACAGGTAAACATGGACGGTAAAGTATTGCCTTTGTCGTCTCTAGGGACAGGAATTCACGAAGTCATCATGCTCGCCGCCTTCTGTACGCTATACGACGACCAGATCATCTGCATCGAAGAACCGGAAATCCATTTGCATCCCTTGCTGCAACGCAAATTCATCCGCTATTTGCGAGATAACACCACCAACCAGTATTTCATCGCCACCCACTCGGCCAGCCTGATCGACGCAGTTCCGGCCGCAGTGTTTAGCGTGACCAATCACGATGGGCAGACGGTTGTGCGCCTAGCTGAGACGCCGTCCGACCGACACGAGATTTGCCAGACGCTCGGCTATCGCGCATCCGATTTGCTGCAATCGAACGCGATCATCTGGGTCGAGGGGCCGTCGGACCGCATCTATCTGAACCATTGGATCAAGCAGAAAGCACCGGAGCTGACCGAAGGCATCGATTATTCGATCATGTTCTACGGCGGCAGGCTGTTAAGCCATCTCACAGCTGACGATCTTGAGATCGATGATTTCATTTCGCTACGTAAGTTAAACCGCAATATCGCGATCATGATCGATAGCGATCAAAAGTCCGTACGGGACCCGATCAACGAAACAAAGAAGCGTATTCGCGACGAATTCGGTGAAGATCTAGCCTGGATAACAGCCGGTCGAGAGATCGAGAATTACACCCCGCCGCAAGTAATCGAAAGTGCTTTAAAAGCACTTTACCCAGACAAGTTCGAAGAATTGGACGGAACTGGAAAATACGACCATGCCCTTCATTTTAAGAAGAAAGGCGTGGCCGACCCTTACAAGGATGCCGACAAAGTTAAAGTAGCCAAGAAAGTTTGCGAACACGAGACGGATTTCTCGATACTCGATCTATCGAAACGCGTCGATACCCTTCTCGCATTCATCAGAGCAGCCAATCCCTGAAAGCCTCATCGGCACAGAGCAGACGTGCGGAGACGCTACGACGTTATTCGCGACACGTACTCGGCAATCGCAGCGACTGCAGCGTCTTGCCCTGCCCGTCCTGCACGAACGCAGTGAAATCGGCCGATGCCGAGCCCGCTGGAATCTGCACGCGCTGCGAGAGCGCTGCAGTGCCGAGCGGCCACGGCCCCCACAATTTGCGTACCACGCGATCATGGTGCAGGCGAACGCCGCCGTTCTCGCCGGAACCCACATCGGTGGTCTGACCATCGACGGTTTCGGCCAACCACAGCATGGCCGGCGTGGCTGTGCGGCCTTCGACGCGGGCCGCGCCGAGCCGCAGTTCGAGCTGGCCCGCCTCGCGCTGCAGCGACAACGCCAGCCCGACGGTGGCAGGCGTGCGCGCGTTAGCCAATGCGCGCGCGAAGGAAGAATTGCTATGCCACTGCGTGCGCACCTTCTCACCCACCATCACTTGTGGCGTGTACACCGTCGAGCCGCCCAGCGCAGCGACGCGCTCGCGTTGGCGCGCGGTGTACTGCGCTGATGCGAAACGATCGGGCCAACCGAGGTCGTCCCAGTAATCGACATGGAAGGCCAACCAGTTCGTGGCATCGCCATCACTGGCGAGTCGCTGCGTCAGCCAGCGGTCCGCAGGTGGGCAACTGCTGCAGCCTTCCGATGTGTACAACTCGACCAGCGGCATCGTCTGCGCGCCGCTGCGCACGCTGCACAACTCGGCGGCGGACGCAGTCGCGGACGCAGTGACGGCAATCAACAGTTTCGAAAGCAGGGCAAAACGCAGGCGATAGTAGGACATGGGGCGATTCCAATTCGGACGATGTCGTACAGAGGCCGCCCGACGACCGATCGGTGTGCGCAGCCAGCGACGCTATTCGCGCAGCAAGCTCAGCATCGCCTCGCCCACGCCCGCTGCCGATTGCGGATTCTGCCCGGTCACTAGCCGACCGTCGGTGACGACCTGCGACTGCCAATTCGGCGCCGGGCGATGAATCGCTCCGCGCTGTTGTAATGTGCTGGCGAGTAAGAAAGGCACGACCTCTTCGAGCTTCACCGCCCGTTCCTCTTCATCGGTAAACGCGGCAAGTTCCTTGCCCTCGACCAGATAGCGGCCATCGCTGAGTTTGAGATTCACCAACGCGCTCGGGCCGTGGCACACCGCACCGACCACGCCGCCAGCCTCGTAAATCTCGCGGCCGATGCGCTGCACGCCCGCGCTTTCGGGGAAATCCCACACTGTGCCGTGACCGCCGGCATACAGCACCGCCGAATAACGCGATGGGTCGATCGTCTCGACGCTCGGCGTCGTACGGATCGCATCGCGAAAATTCGCGTCGTTCCAGTAGCGGGCATTGGTGGCGTCGTCCAGATCAAGGCCATCGACCGGCGGTTCGCCGCCTTGTACCGATGCGAATTCAACGGCGAGACCCGCTTGTTCGAACACCGCCAGCGGATGGGTGACTTCACCGAGATAGAAACCAGTGGGCTGACCGGTGTCGCCTTTGAGACCATGGCTGGTGAGGACGATCAATACCGGCTTGAGTTGCGGACTTGCGGACATGGAATGCTCCTTCGCGTGGGGGATGGCGCATCGCAGTGCACGAACTGCCGGCGATGCGGCTTACCAGAAGTCAGGGCGAGGGACGCTGCTTACAAGCCGTAGTCGAAATACAATCGAAATAAGGCCGATCGAAACAAGGCCGATCGAAATAAGGCCGATGGTCATGTGTTCAGGCCGCCTGCTTGCTGCGATCATGGCGCAACTGGCTAAAAGCCGATTTACAGTCACACACCATCATGCTGTCGCCTCGCACGTTCGCAATCGGCATCGCCCTCGCCTTGTTCGCCGCCGGCTGCGGCCAACCGACCAAACCCACGCCGCCGCCCGCGCAAGCGATCAAACCTACTCCGCCGAAACCGGTGAAGATCAAAATTGGTTTGGCTCTCGGCGGCGGCGCGGCGAAAGGCTTCGCGCATATCGGCGTGATCAAAATGCTGGAGGCGAACGGTTTTCAGCCCGAAGTGGTCTCCGGTACCAGCGCCGGCAGCGTGGTCGGCGCGCTGTACGCCAGCGGCATGGACGTGTTTGCGCTGCAGAAAAACGCAGTGGCACTGGATGAAACCAGCATTCGCGATGTCGGCCTGTTCGGCGGCGGCTTGGTCAAAGGCCAGAAGCTGCAGGATTACGTCAATACGATGGTCGGCGGCCGCGGCATCGAAAAAATGAAACTGCCGTTCGCGGCGGTGGCGACCACGCTGCAGAACGGTCAGCGCACCGTCTTCACCCGCGGCAACACTGGTCAGGCGGTGCGCGCGTCCTGCAGCATTCCCGGCGTATTCGAACCGGTGAAAATCGGCGATTTCCACTACATCGACGGCGGCGTGGTCAGCCCGGTGCCGGTGGACGCCGCACGCCAGCTTGGCGCGGAGTTCGTCATCGCTGTGGACATCTCCAGCAAAGCCGCCGGCAAAACGCCGGACAGCCTGCTCGGCGTGGTCAATCAGTCGATCATGATCATGGGCCAAAAACTCGGCGAGCAGGAAATGAGCCGCGCCGATGTCATCATCCGGCCCAAGGTCAACGACATCGGCCCGGTCGATTTCGAGCAGCGCAGCAACGCCATTGTGGAAGGCGAAAAAGCCGCGCTGGCGGCGATGCCGCAGATCCGCGCCAAACTCGCGGAAGCGCGCGAGAAAAAACGGCTCGCGCAAGTCGCCGCCGATGCACGCAACCGCCCTGCTCCAGCGGCGAAGCCGACATGCGAGAAAAAAGGGCTCATCGGCGGGCTATTCGGCGGCGACGATTGCGAAGACGATAAGCACTGAAAGCCTGTTGAAAATCTCCGAATACCGCAATCGCTTTGGCGTTGTAGGAGGGCCTTTAGGCCCGATCCGACGGCATCTAAGCCGGTGTTCACCATAGTCGGGGCTGAAGCCCCTCCTACAAAGCAAACACCATTCGACCCAAGGCGATCCATTCGGAAATTTTGAACAGGCTCTGCAGGTCACTCGGAAAAACGTTGGAGGACGCAGGCGGCAGCCGGATGCGCATCGAATTCTTCGGCAGTGACCGCGTCCAGCGGTTGGAAGCGGCCGAAGCCAGCGTTGAAGAACACGCGGTCGAGATGCACGCCGTCGAGATGAGCGATGCCCTGCGCTTTCAACGCGTCGGCTGACTGCTCGAAAAGAAGAAAGGCCGGCGATATGCCGGCCCTTCTTGCTTTGAAACACTAGCAACTGCAAGTTCGGGGCACGATCAATGCACCATCGGCAGCTGGCGGAACAATGCTTCCTGTAAGACGCCCGTTGCTTGGCAACTGCCGAAGGCCAATTGCGGCAATAGGATCTGACGACGGCGAAGATCGCCCAAACGACGCGTCGGTGCGCCAAAGATCGGATCAGGTTTTGAGTAGTTTAACGGAACCGACAAGGTGCCGTTGCCGATCAAGAACTTGGACAGGTCGCTGACTGCACCAGCATTCCGAGGCGTGATGTGGACGAAGCGTGTGTCCAGACTACCCACAGTATTGTCTCGTGTCTCGCCGCCATGGCAAGCATTGCATGTATTCAAAGACATGTTATGCCGTCTTGAATTGCTCACGCCCGGCGCATTCCAAACCGCGTTATCGGCAACTGAGAAATTAAGCGTCGAGCCAGTCAAGAAAGGCTGGCCCTGATACGTCGTTGGAACAGCCGCTATCCCAGAGTTGATGAAGCTCGCTAATAGCGCGGTGTTGTTCCAGGTATGGTGCGGCGTATTCTCAGTCGAGACGGTATGCAGCATGTGGTCGGCACGCAGATGAAATTCTCTGAGTTCCCATAGGCTGGCCTGTGGAATCGCAGCCATGCGACTAGCAAGCTCGGGCGATGGGTCGATCTCGATTTCGCCTCGATAGCCGCCGGACAATGCGATCTCGTTGGTGCGTATCTGACTGATGGCGCTGCCGTTAGGCCTATCTGCGGCAACACCCGCAACCGTGAACTGATCGGTGATCGCCTGCAGCGCCGGATTGAAAGCCGCGCTTCCGAGCGTGATAGTGTCCAATCCGAGCCATTGCTGGGCATAGCTTCGCGCCGCAGTGCACTGCGCGATCGGAACTTTATATTCAAGAATCACCGTGAATTCCATGGTCGAGCAGCCGCCATTATTATTGCGATCGACCACGCCGAACACGAAACGCCCTTCGCCAGCATCCAACGGAATGCCGCCGCCACCGCCATACCTCGAAGAGCTAATCGAACTCTTACGTAGATCCACGCGGTTGACGATCGCAACCAAACGCAACGGCGATTGATTCAAATCGAGTTTGCCGTTGTTGTCACGCGGCCAAGGATTCAGTACCTTTGCATTGATCCGCGTACGCGCTGGGACCGGAAAGGTGTTGATCGTATGAGTGGTGTTCCACGACTGCAGCCAGTCTTCGACGAAATCGGCAGGATCGACGCCTGTCGCCGATTGATTGGCCATATTGGTCATCAGCGTCTTGAACGTCCATGCGCCATCGGGGTCGCCGACGTTCCCGCAGATATCGAAAGTCCGCTCCGGATCTTGCACCACCGATAGATCCGTGATCATCAGCGTCTTCGCAGGATCAAGGCCCAAGCCCACCGGAGGAATCGCGATCAAATTCGGTCGAATACGAAGCGCTACAGATTCGTTTCGTGCATTTTGCAATTGCTCCCGGCTGATGAACCCGAATTCTTCTTGCGCGACTAATTCGCGACCTTCAAACACATCGAACTTCGACTCTTTCGACTCAGCGATCATGCGCCTGCGGATCTCTTGTTCTTCTTGGAACCGATCGAAATCGAAATCGATCATGCCCGCAAAACGGCTCGGGTCCCGGTCGTCGCGCTTCAAGACGTACTTGCGTTTATCGCCATCGAGAATGACTGATTCCCCAAGACTTTCCGCATTCTCATAGCGAACTGCGAGCTCAGCATTCCCATCGGGAAGGCCCGCGTTCTCCATCGGCGTCAGTTCGACATCGGATGGAATTGGTGGATTATCCACTTCCTTAGGCTCTAGCTCCTTTTCGATCGCGGCGAGATCGAACTTTCCTCGCGCGATGGTTGTCGTCGATACGGACTGCGACACAACATCATCGGCCTCCACCGCCATTGTTGAACTGTCGCCAGATTTCTGTGCCGCCCCTGGCAGATCGCATGCGGATAGTACGCATGTCATCAGCAGCGCGGTAGCGGGGGCAAGTACCCGTTGATACAGAGGCCCCGGATTTGAATTCCTTCGCATACGCATAGCGTCCCAACTCCTTTGTCCTTGTTGAATTAGCCGAATGTGCCGTTTATTGCGACACGATGGCGACACGGCACTCCATATGAGCATCCGTGCCTAGCCTCTGGTCTACGCCCCATCGATGGCACTGTCGAGGTGCACCTGTCAGATCTGACAGGGTCTATCGCTCATTGTGAACATCCGTCATACGGAAAAAATCATGAAAATCAATTCGATGGAAAAACAACAGCGACATTTTTGCTTTTTCGAACAACTGTGACAGGCATCCGCATTCATTTGAATACACTCAAATGAATAAACGCAAACGCGCGAACTATCGAAACATAGGCCCAGCTTAGAGCCTGGTTAGAGCCTATTCAAAATTTCCGAATGCTTCGCCTTGCGTCGAATGGTGTTTGCTTTGTAGGAGGGGCTTTAGCCCCGACCATGGTGAAAACCGGCTTAGATGCCGCCGGATCGGGTCTAAAGGCCAGCCCTTTCAAGGTCTTTGATGCAAGCGTATTTGTATCCCATTGATCTTCCGTTGCCAGCGCCGAAACGCAGGCCGGCAGTCACAGGAATTACTGCGGTCTTTCATTCAGTAACTTATTGAATCCAATAGCCATAAGCAAAGACCTTGAAAGGGCTGGGCTTCAGCCCCGACCATGGTGAAAACCAGCTTAGATGCCGCCGGATCGGGCCTAAAGGCCCTCCTACAATGCCAAAGCGATTGCGGTATTCGGAGATCGTGAACAGGCTCTCAGCAGTCCGCTCGGCGAGAAGCCTTTCAGCTATATCTATATATAGTCGTATCGAAGGCGCTCGCGACCATTCGCGACACCGCAGAAATCTGTTGCCTGGGGCAGCATCGACATCAAATGTGGTGCTTCAAAAATAATGACCACGTTACTTTCTAGCCTCGCGACTTGCGTCGCTCCCACAACAGCCAGTCCTGCTCTAACCTGTCCTGGTCTAACCTGTCCTGCCCTGTGGGAGCGACGCAAGTCGCGAACATGTGGGGCGCCGAAGTGGTTCAAACAGGGTGAAGCACCGCACTAGATTGATTCGCGAGGATTCATTGCAAAACAATAAGGGCCCGCATTGCGGGCCCTTGTCTGTCACTGCATCTGGTGGCGCATCGATGCAACGTCGCATCGATGCGTCCCATCAGGCGCGACGGCCGCTGCGCTCGCCACGCGGTTCGCGACGAGCGCTGTCGGTTTGCGTTCCTGCACTGCGGTTAGCGCCTTGCTTCTGGCCGGTGTGGGCGTGGGCATGCGCGCCACGATCCGCAGGCTTACCGTGGGCACGATGCGCCGGCTTGCTCGGCGGACGCTGACCGCCACCTGGGCGCTGACCGGCCGGACGACCTGCCGCTGGACGACCAGCCGCTGGACGAGCGCTCCCGGGCGAATTGCCGTCAAGACGAATCGGCCGGCTCGGTTCGAAACCGGCGATCGGCTCAAGCACGATATCGGCCTTGAGCACGCGCTGGATCTGGCGCAGCAAACCGCCTTCGTCCGGCGACACGAGGGACAACGCTTCGCCCTTCATGCCGTTGCGACCGGTGCGGCCGATGCGGTGCACGTAGTCTTCGGCGACCATCGGCAGATCGTGATTAATCACCAACGGCAGGTTCGGAATATCCAAACCGCGCGCCGCGACGTCGGTCGCGACCAGGATGCGTGCCTTGCCGCTCTTGAACTGATTCAAAGCCTTCTGACGCGCGGCCTGGCTCTTGTTGCCGTGGATCGCAACTGCTGGCAGACCGGCAGCTTCAAGCTGTTCGGCCAAACGGTTACAGCCGTGCTTGGTTTTGCCGAAGATTAGCACTTGCTCGGTGTGGCGCTTGGTCAGGATGTCGATCAACAAATCGCGCTTGCGCGAGCCGTCGACCGGATGCGCGCGATGCGAAATGGTGTCGGCAACGGCATTTTGCGACGCGACCTGGATCTGCTGCGGATCGCGCATGAATTCCAGCGCGAGTTGCTTGATCTGCGCTTCGAACGTCGCCGAGAACAGCATGGTCTGGCGCTGTGCGGGCACGCGCGAGAGGATGCGCTTCATCGCCGGCAGGAAGCCCATATCGAGCATGCGGTCGGCTTCGTCCAGCACCAAAATGCTGACGGCGTCGAGCTTCACCGAGCCACGCTCCAAATGGTCGATCAAGCGGCCCGGGGTGGCGACGAGGATATCGACGCCGCGACGCAGATTGTCCACCTGCGGCTGCATGCCGGCACCGCCGAAGATCGTGGTGACGTTCATCCGCATGTGCTTACCGTAGCTGCGGAAGCTATCGGCGACCTGCACCGCGAGTTCGCGGGTCGGCACCAGAATCAGCGCGCGCGGTTTGCGCGGGCCGATCGCCGGCTTGCCGTCTTCGGAAAGACGCTGCAACAGCGGCAGCGCGAAGGCTGCGGTTTTGCCGGTACCCGTCTGGGCACCACCGAGCAGATCGCGCCCGGCCAGGGCGAGCGGAATGGCTTCGGCCTGGATCGGCGTCGGTACGGTGTAAGCATTATCGGCAAGCGCGCGCAGTAGCGCGGGCACAAGCCCGAGGGTTTCAAAATTCATAGTGGCTCCAAAGCGGAAGGCACCACTGGGGTGTCAATACGACACGTAGCGGTGTATCACTCGGAGCTTTCCTGCCGCGCTGCGAGCAAACAAACTGACGACGCACCGGACGGCGGGTCGTGTTCGGCGCGACGAAAGACGTGCGGAGAAGTGCTGCGGGGGCCGGGCTGAGATCGTAGGTCAAGGCCGGGAACTGCAGCGGGCTGCCATTGGAAAACGGGCCAGCCGTGCGCGAAACGAGGTGGACTGTACGCGAAAACGGCCGGTAACGCCATCGAAATCGGCGGCTCCACGGCACGACCATCGCGGAGATGGGCCAAATAACGGCGTTTACAGCGCTGCCAAACGCACTGCAACACCGCCCTCTCCATCAATCGAGGCTGTGAGCTTATGCCGAGCTGGTTAAGACACTTCCGCTCGTATCCCCGGCCTCGTCGTTGCGCTGACCATCGCTATCCACCAATGGCACATCCAACTGCAGCCCCGGCCGCGCCAGTATCGCGGTCACGCCGAAGGCTTCGCCTATTTCGCCGGCCAGGGCTTCACGCGCCTTGTCCTCGCCGTGTACCAGCGCCAGCGGCGGCCGGCCTTGAAAGTGGCCGTACCACTCCATCAAACCGCGCTGATCGGTATGCGCCGATAAACCGCCGACCGTATGCCGCTGCGCATTGACGCGCACGTCATTGCCGTGGATGCGCACCCATTTCGCACCGTCCACCAGCCGCCTGCCGATGGTGCCTTCCGCTTGATAGCCCACGAACACGATGTGCGTCTGCCGCCGATGCAGGCGATGCTTCATGTGATGCAGGATGCGGCCGGCATTGGCCATGCCGGAGCCGGCGATGATGATCGCGCCGCGTTCGATGCGATTGATCGCCATCGATTCGTCTTGGCTTTCGGTGATGTGCAAATTCGGTAAATGAAACGGGTTTGGGCGTTCGCGCCAGACCCGCTTGGCGTCCTCGTCGAACAATTCCTGATGGCGGTCGTAGACCTCGACGACCTTGGCTGCCATCGGGCTGTCCAAGAAAATCTGCCAACGCGACATCTTCCAGGCGTCCCACTCGCGCGCGAACCAATACAGCAATTCTTGGCTGCGGCCGACCGCGAATGCCGGAATCAGCACGCAACCGCCGCTATGCCAGGCGTCGTCGAGGATCTCGCCAAGCTCACGAATGGTGTCGGCGCGGTCGCGATGCAGGCGGTCGCCGTAAGTCGATTCCATCAGCACCAGATCGGCCTCGGCGATCGGCACCGGGTCGCGCAGAATCGGCGTGCCTTTCGGGCCGATATCGCCGGAAAACACCACTTTCGCATCGTCCGCCCAGCACTCGATGCTGCACGAGCCGAGGATATGGCCGGCATCGCGGTACGCGATTTCGACGCCGGAAAACAGCTCGGTGCGCTGGTCGTAGGGAATTGGCTGCACCCGCGCCATCGCAGCGCGGGCATCGTCGCGGGTGTACAACGGCACCGCTTCGGGCTCGCCGCGGCGGCGATGGCGGTTCGCGCGCATCGCTTCGCCCTCGGCGATGCCTGCAGCGTCCATCAGCATGATGAGCATGAGATCGGCGGTGGCCGACTGGGCGTAGATCGGCCCCTCGAACCCGCGCTTGACCAACAGCGGCACCCGGCCGATGTGATCGATATGCGCATGACTGATGACCAGAGCGTCGATCTGCGTGGGGTCGAACGGGAAGGCGTCTGCGTTGCGCGCCTCCGCATCCGCGCTGCCTTGGATCATGCCGCAGTCCAGCAGCAATCGCTTTCCGGCAGCTTCGATTTCATGCAGCGAGCCGGTGACTTCGCCGGCGGCGCCGTGGAAGAGAACGCGCATCTGCGGCTACTCCTTGAGTGAAGGATGTATGCACCATCGCCGAAGTGACGGCTATCGGCAAGAGGAAGGCCCGCTTTCGCGGGCCTTTGAGAGCCTGTTCACGATCTCCGCATGCTCCGCGCTGAGCCCCAGGGCGCGCGGCATAAGGAGGAGAGGTGGCTGTGACGAGGAAGATCAGCGCCCGCTGGGCAGTTTGCAGCAGCGGCCGTAGACGACGCCGAGATTCGACGCACTTGCGTTTTCGTTGCGGAAGGCACAAAAGTGAATATTGCTGTTCGGGAAGCTGCGGCTGGAGACGATGCGACCGTCGAAGGTCGACATGGTGCATCCGCCGCTGACGATGGTGTAACCGACAGCACACGCTGGCGACGAGCCGGTGCCGGTGGAGTTGGCATTCACGGTGATGTTGCTGGAGGAGGTTTCTACGCAATCGAGCTCGCCGAGCGCTGGGTTGATGTAGTAACCGACCATATCCACGATCAAATGGGTCTGCGCGAAGCTGTAGACGCTCAGCTCATTGGCCGAGGCGCCTTGGTCGAGCCTAACGATGGCGAAATTCGCGACGGTCTGGCCCGCCACGTAGTTCAGATTGGACGCTAAAGGCTGCGCGGCCAAGAACGGAAACGCTGTGATGTACCCGTTTGAAAACGGCGCGGCAATCGTCAAATTGAGCGCCGCTGCGGCGAACGAACCGGCAGCGCCTGCACCGCTGCAGTTGCTAGCGTCTCCACCCTGGAAGCTGTAATCGGTTACTGCGGTCACATCGAAAGAGCGGACAGTGTTGGCGGCGATCGCTCCACCCGCCAAACGGGTATCGATGATCCGACAAGGCGTGATCGGCACGAACACCAAATCGTTCGAGGGCTCACCAAGCGTGCGTGAGGCGAACCCGCCGTCCAGGGTGCCCGCGTTGGTGGCGTCCAAAAATTTAGTGTGGACGCTACTGCCCCGACTATCGACCAGAAACGCATCGTTCATCAAGTCGAACGTCGGCGAGTTCGCAGCGCGCTTGAGCGTATCGAGCGAAGCCTTCGAAAATACCGGCACCATCGCGGAGGCCCACTCGCCCACATCGGCGCGATACGTCTCCTGAACGTGGCTGCCCCACTTCATGACGATGCGGTGGACCAATTCGCCGCGGGGCGTGCGCTGCTTTCCTGCGGCTTCGGCATCCATGCTCATCGATGACAGCGATGCAGACAAAACGAGCATCGCTGCAAGCAGATAAGGTTTCTTCACGTTTGATTCCCCAAGGCATGTTGGATATGAGAGCCCAGCGCAATGCTGTGACCAACCTAGCTAAACGCGGAACGGTGGATAAACAGGACATGGGCGGCAGACGTATGACCCTCGACAAATGACTCGACAAATGAATCGTTACAGGCGCCGCGCTACAGTTGAAGGTCGCCCATGTGGGCACATTCCACTCATCAAACCGCCCTCCGGGCCGGAGTCATCGTGAACGCCCAAGCCATGAAGTCTTCCCTTCCGCGCACTCTCGCGCTGTCGCTGGCCGTCGCCACCGCGATCGGCGGCGCTCTGCTGGCCAGCCCGCAGTCCGCAGACGCCGCCAAAGCCGGCAAAACCAGCGCGTTAACGCTCGATCAGAGCAAGCTGCCGCCTTTCAATCAATTGCGCGTCACTGACCTGGATACCTCCAAAAACGCATGCGCCGACTTCGGCGGCCACGTCAACGGTCAGTGGCTGAGCAGCAACGCGATCCCGAGCGACCGCACCTCCTGGGGCGCGTTCGAGATGCTAGGCGAGCGCTCAATCTCGGTGCAGCGCCAGCTCGCCGAGCAGGCCGCCAGCAAGGCGAAAAGCACCGGCGTTGAAAAGATCGTCGGCGATTTCTGGGCGACCGGCATGGACGAAGCCAAGATCAATGCCCAGGGCATCGCACCGCTCAAGAGCCGCCTGACCGAGATCGACGGCCTGCGCGATAGCGCAAGCGTGGTCGAGTTCATGCGCAAGTCCTTCGCCCGCGGCGAAGACGCTGTGTTCGGCTTCGGCCCGAGCGCCGATTTCAAAGACTCTTCGATGAACATCGCCTATGTCGACCAAGGCGGCCTGGGCCTGCCGGACGTGGAGTACTACCGCAAGGACGAGCATAAAGAAAAGCTCGCCGCCTACGAGCAGCACATCGCGAAAGTGCTGGAACTGTCCGGCGTCGGCGCCGCAGATGCCGCGAAACAAGCCAAGGACGTGATCGCGTTCGAGACCCGCTTGGCAAAAGCATCTAAATCAAGCGAAGAGCTTTCGCGCGATGTATCGCTGTACTACAACCCGATCAGCCCGGTCGAGGCCGATAAGCTGACGCCGAATTTCTCATGGACGCGCTTCTTCGAATCGCAAGGTCTCGAAGCGCCGAAGATGTTCTCGCTCGCGATTCCGGATTTCCACAAAGAAGTGAACACGATGATCGCCGACGTGCCGGTAGCGCAGTGGAAGAGCTATCTGCGTTTCCACACCGTCGACGGCGCCTCGCCGTTCCTGAGCGAGCCGTTCGTGCAGGAGAATTTCAACTTCTATCGCAAAACCCTGCGCGGCCAGAAGGAAATGAAGCCGCGTTGGAAACGCGTGCTCGATACGATCGAAGGCCAGGCCGGCGAAGCACTGGGCCAGATGTATGTGCAAGTCGCTTTCCCGCCCGAATCCAAGGCGCAGATGCAAACGCTTGTGGGCAATCTCAGCGGCGCGCTGAAGACACGTCTCGAAAATCTGACCTGGATGAGCCCGGATACCAAAAAGAAAGCGCTGGAAAAATGGTCCACGTTCACGCCGAAAATCGGTTATCCGGACAAATGGCGCGACTGGAAGGGCCTCAACACCACGCGCGCAAGCTATGTCGAGAACATCCTAGCCGCTAACGCATTCAATTACCGCTGGAATTTAGCGAAGATCGGCAAGCCGGTCGATAAAACCGAATGGGGCATGAGCCCGCAGACGGTGAATGCCTACTACAACCCGCAGCAGAACGAGATCGTGTTCCCGGCCGCGATCCTGCAGCCGCCGTTTTTCGACCCCAGGGCCGATGAGCCGCGCAACTATGGCGGTATCGGTGCGGTCATCGGCCACGAGATGATCCATGGCTACGATGACCAGGGCAGCCGTTTCGGGCCGACCGGCAACTTTGAAAATTGGTGGACCGAAGCCGACTCCAAGGGCTTCAAGGCCCTCACCGACAAGCTGGTGGCGCAATTCAACGCCTACGAGGCGACGCCGGGCAAGTTCGTCAACGGCAACCTGACACTGGGCGAGAACATCGCCGACCTGGGCGGCTTGGCCGTCGCCTACGATGCGATGAAGAGCGCCACCGCCGGCAAGGCCGACCCGATGATCGACCGCCTGAGCCGCGATCAGCGCTTCTTCATGAACTGGGGTACGGTGTGGCGCCGTAACTTCACGCCGCAGGAATTGGAAGTGCGCTTGGTGACGGATTCGCACGCGCCGGCCAATTTCCGCGCGATCGGCGCGCCGTCCAACCATCCGGCCTTCGCCGCCGCGTTTCAGTGCAAAGCCGGCGATCCAATGGTGCGCGACGGCGCGAAACGGATCGCGATCTGGTAAGCGTTCAGGATCAATGCGTCGCGCACGAAGGCCCGGTTTTCCGGGCCTTCATCGTTTGCGAACTCGCGTGCCCCGCCCTTGAGGCGCATCTGGCGCGCGGGCGATGTGCATCCGAAACCAGGCTGGGGCCGTAAACATGTTCACACGCAATGTTGCGTCCACGCCCCCACCGACACACCCGACCAATGCGATCCAACGCACTCAGATTGTCCTCACTATCCCGCACCGACTCCGGCGGCGTGCGGCCGTGCGTGGTGGGCCAACAGTCTCAGCGTCACCCGCAACCAGCGTGGTCGTTGCGCGGTTGGCGTGTCCTATCGATCGCTGATTCCGGTTTCGGCGACGCGTCCCCCTTGCCGCAAACGCGTCTGTCCCTGAATATGCGCATCCGCTTCGCTGATCGAGCATCCCCCCGAATGCCGGATACACCCACTTTTCCGATCGACCACGACACTGGCAGCTTGAACCAGCTACTGGTCGATGTCGCACGCGGCAATCGCGCTGCGTTTGAATCGCTGTACCGCGCGACATCGTCCAAATTGTTCGGCATCTGCTTGCGCGTGTTACCTGACCGCGCCGACGCCGAGGAAGTGCTACAGGACGTGTTCACTGGCATTTGGAATAAAGCCGGTCAATTCGACCCTGAACGCGCCAGCGCGATCGCGTGGCTGGCCATGGTGGCGCGGAATAAGGCGATCGACCGCCTGCGTAGCATGCCCGCGCGCGGCACCCTAGCGTCGATCGAATTAGCCGATGAGATTCCAGATAGCGGTCCATCGCCGCTGCGCAATACCGAGGCCGCAGACGACCGCAGCCGACTTGAGGCATGTATGGCGCAGCTAGAACCCAAGCGCCAAGCCCTGATCCGCGCCGCCTTCTTCGAGGATTCGACCTACGAAGAACTCGCTAACCGCAGCGCGTCGCCGCTAGGTTCGGTCAAAAGCTGGATCCGCCGTGGTCTGCTGCAACTGCGGGGGTGTTTGGAATCATGAGCATTCGCGATCTCGATCAACAGGATTTCGGCGGCGACCAGCCGCCTTCGGCCGATATTCTCGCTGGCGAATACGTGCTCGGCGTGCTTGATGCCGATACACGCCGCGAGGTAGCGGCACGCATCGAACACGACCCCGGCTTCGCGCGTTTGGTACATGACTGGGAAATGCGGCTTGCGCCTTGGCTCGATTCGGCAACAACCGTTGAACCACCCGCGCACGTTTGGCCGAGAATTCGAAGCCAACTGGGCTGGGCCGCCGCAGCGCGTGATGCCGATACGCTCAGTGCACCGGTCGCACCACCGTCCTCGTTACTACAGCGAACCGGTTTTTGGCGCGCGACGACCGCTCTGGCTGCGGCCGCGACCATTGCAGCTTTCTTCTTCGGCCGTGACTTCCGTGCGGCGACCGATGCGCCGACGCCAGAGCGCGTGGTCATAGTAAAGCCACCGATCCAGCCACCCGTGCCACCACCGGTCGAAGATCCGAACGCGACCAAGCCTGTCACCACGTTGGCGAGCGGCGATGGCCGCACCGGCTGGCTGGCATCGGTGGACCGCGACAAGGGCACCGTGCTGATGGTGCCGGTGCCGTCGAAGGCGGACGACCAGGGACGTGTCCCTGAGCTGTGGCTGATCCCGCCCGGCGAATCGCCGAAGTCGCTGGGTGTCGTCTCGATCGATCGTGCGCATACGGTGAAAGTGCCCGATAGCCTGCGCGAGGCGCTGAATCAAGGCGCGGTGCTGGCGATCACGCTGGAACCGCAGGGCGGTGCGCCACGGGGAAATCCCACTGGGCCGGTCGTCGCGAAAGGCGATATCGTCACGCTGTAACAGTTTGCTGAAAAACTTCCCTTCAGGAGCTTTTTCAGCTCGCACGTCCGGCACATGTCTGGTACATATCTGGTACATGTCTAGCTGTGCTCACGGCGACAGCCTCGCGCGCGAGGCTGAACAGCGAAGCAGGCCCTGAGCGCAGCGAAGGGTGAGCCGCTCAGCGCCGAATCATCAATCGCTGACGCGCTTGCTTCGCTGGCGCAGCGATCCATGGCTGCGTGCCACGACGGCAATACCACTCCACGACCAGGCCACCGAAAACCTGTTAACCCAGGTATTTCAACAGCCCGCTAAGCCTCTTGCCCCCCCTGGCGCGTTCGTTTTTTATCAGTACACCCGACAGCCATGACGTTCGAGCGTGAACAGCGGTGGGCGATCGCATCGCTCGGTGCATCCGAACGCGCTGGCATTGCGTACAACAAGCACCGACACGGAGGAACGCATGCTGGACTCATCCGCCCACGATCAAACATCGCCCGCTGCCGACGCTCGGCCGGTATCGGCGTGGCTACGTCCATTCGCCGCACTCGCGCGCTGGCTCGATACCGGCATCGACGATAGCGATGCGACCCACGACAGCGAGGATCAGCGCATCGACTGGTTGAGGGTCGTACCGTTTATCGGCATGCATCTCGCCTGTTTACTGGTATTTTGGGTCGGCGTTTCACCCATCGCGGTGGCGGTCGCATTGGCGATGTACGCAGTGCGGATGTTCGCGATCACCGGTTTTTATCATCGCTATTTCTCGCATCGCACCTTCCGCACCTCGCGACCGGTGCAGTTCGTATTCGCACTGATCGGCGCGTCCTCAGTACAGCGCGGGCCGCTGTGGTGGGCGGCGCATCACCGCAATCACCATCGCCATGCCGACACCGAACGCGATGTGCATTCGCCAGGTGTTCACGGCCTGTGGTGGAGCCATGTCGGCTGGTTCCTGACCCGCAGCGGGTTCCGCACCGATTGGCAGCGCATCCGCGACCTGACCCGCTTTCCGGAACTGCGCTTGCTCGATCGCTTCGACACGCTGGTGCCGATCGCGCTCGCCGCGACGCTGTTCGGCATCGGTGCCGTGCTCGAACGCGTCGCGCCGGAACTTGGCACCAGCGCTGGGCAGATGCTGGTATGGGGTTTCTTCATCTCCACCGTTGCGCTGTTCCACGCCACCGTGACCATCAATTCGCTTGCGCACCGCTTCGGCAAGCGCAGGTTCGAGACGCGCGACAACAGCCGCAATAACGTCTGGCTGGCGCTGCTGACCTTTGGCGAAGGCTGGCATAACAATCACCATTTCTTCCCGGGTTCGGCGCGTCAGGGCTTCCGCTGGTGGGAAATTGATCTGACCTATTACGGATTACGGCTCATGGCCGCGCTGCGCTTGGTCTACGATCTCAAACCAGTGCCCGCGTGGGTGGCCGCACACGCGAGGGCGCGCTGATGCGCATCGCGGTCGTCGGATCGGGCATCGCTGGCCTCGCCTCGGCTTGGCTGCTGTGGCGAGCGCACGAAGCTCATGAGGTCGTGCTGTTCGAGGCCAACGATTACCTCGGCGGCCACACCCATACCCACGACATCGAACTGGAAGGTCAGCGATACGCGGTGGACACCGGTTTCATCGTCCACAATCCGCGGCATTACCCGCTGCTGACACGATTCTTCGATGAACTCGGCGTCGCGTCGCAGCCCACGACCATGAGCTTCTCGGTGCGCAACGAAGCCAGCGGTTTGGAATACAACGCGACCGATCTGAATTCGCTGTTCTGCCAGCGCCGCAATCTGGTGTCGCCGCGCTTCTGGGGCATGATCCGCGATCTCTTCCGCTTTTACCGCGAAGCACCCGCCTTGCTGGAGACGGCGGGCGAAGGCCCGACCATCGGCGATTATCTGCACGAGCACCGCTATGGCGCGGCGTTCCGCGACGAGCATCTGGTGCCGATGGCATCGGCGCTGTGGTCGTCGCCATCGGCGAAGATTTTAAGTTTCCCGGCCAAGTATCTGCTGCAGTTCATGGCCAATCATCAGATGCTGCAGGTGTCGGATCGGCCGCAGTGGCGCGTGGTGACAGGCGGCTCTAACGCTTACGTGCGCGCACTGCAGTCGCGCTGGCGCGTGCAAGCGCGTATGAGCACGCCGGTGCTGCGCGTGGCGCGCGACGCCGACCGCGTGCGCATTGATACTACACAAGGTAGCGAGCGCTTCGATCGCCTCATTCTGGCCTGCCATAGCGATCAATCGCTAGCGATTCTCGGCGAGGATGCGAGCGACAACGAACGCGCGATCCTCGGCGCAATGAGCTATCAGGCCAACGACACCGTGCTGCACACCGATGCGCGGCTGTTGCCGCGCAATCGCAAGGCCTGGGCGGCATGGAACGCCGCCATTCCCAAGGCGTCAAATCCTAGCGATCCGAGCACTTCGGCCGATGTCTGCACCGTCAGCTATTGCATGAACCTGCTGCAAGGGATCGCTTCGCCGCAGCCGTTGATCGTGACGCTCAATCGCACCGCGGCGATCGATCCAGAAAAAATTCTGCGGCGCATGCGCTATCACCATCCCGAATACAGCCACGCCTCGGTCGCCGCGCAGGCGCGCAAAGCCGAGATTCAGGGCCAACGACACACGTGGTTTGCAGGTGCGTACTGGGGCTGGGGTTTTCATGAAGATGGTATTCGCAGCGCGGTGGAAGCCGTTGAAGCGATGGGTGTGCGCTGGCAACCAGCAACGCATGTAGCTGTGGCTGAATCCAATGACATGACCGCGTTCGGTCTTCCAGCAGAGGCGCGCGCGTGACGATCGAACGCGCTTATGGCGATGCTGATGCCGAACGCGCTCGCGCCTTCGATGCATCGGTCGTGACGTCGATGACTACTCTGACGCGGCCGATTGACGCTCGTTCTGCGGCCGGCGCTGAATCGATGCGTGCAGATTCGACAGGCAACAAATCGACACGCATCGAATCGACACGCATTACGCATCCGGATGCTCCACTCGCCAGCGCCGTCTACGAAGGCAGCGTGCGCCATCGCCGGCATCTGCCGCAGGCGCATGCGTTTCGTTACCGCATGGCCCAGTTGTATCTTGATCTAGACGAAGTCGATCGCGTCTTCGACGAGCGCTGGCTATGGTCCGCGAAGGGCAGAAACTTCGCCGAATTCCGCCGTTGCGATTACCACGGCGATCCGGCGCGGCCTTTGTCCGATGCGGTACGCGACTGCGTCGAACGCGCGTTAGGCCGTCGTCCGAGCGGCCCGATCCGTCTGTTGACGCATCTGCGCTACGCCGGATACGCGTTCAATCCGGTGAGTTTCTATTATTGCTACGCCGCCGATGGAGAAACCTTGGACTGCATCGTCGCCGAGATCACCAACACACCGTGGAAAGAGCGCCACGCCTACGTGCTCGACGCCGCAACCGCGCAGCCGCGCGGTCGCGCTATGCACTGGGAATTCGCCAAAGCATTCCACGTCTCGCCCTTTATCGGCATGCGTCGCGATTACGGCTGGCGCTTCACTGCGCCGGGCGACGATCTGTACGTGCAGATGGATGTTTTCGGCGACGACGGTGAGCGCGAGTTCGATGCCACCTTGCGCTTGCAGCGCCGCCCGCTCGACGCAGCATCGCTGCGCCGCGTGCTCTGGCGCTATCCGCTGATGACCGCGAAGGTGGTCGGCGCGATCCACTGGCAGGCGCTGCGGCTGTGGCTCAAACGCGTCGCCATTCACGACCATCCAAGCAAAGCCATTTCATTTAGAGGTTCACGATGAACGATTTCGCCAGCCAAGCCGAAGCGGCAACTGCCGATAGCTACGGCGCATTCGACCGTTTCCTGCGCCAGCGCTTGATCGCGCAAATGGCGCAGTTGCGCCATGGTCGTCTGATCTTGCGCGATGCGCTGGGCACGATCGACTTGGGCGAAGCCGCGGATGTCGACACCGATCTGCGTATTCGCATCGATGTGGACGATGCCGGCTTTTATCGCGCGGTCGCCGCCAACGGCAGCGTCGGTGCAGGCGAAGCGTTTATGGATGGTCATTGGCGCTGCGATGATCTGGTCGCGCTGGTGCGCCTGCTCGTGCGCAACCGCGATCTGCTCGACGGCATGGAAACCGGACTCGCGCGACTGGGCGGCTGGGCGATGCGGCTTTGGCACGAACGCCGCCGCAATACGCGCACCGGCAGCCGTCGCAATATCTCGGCGCACTATGACCTCGGCAACGATTTCTTCTCGCTATTCTTATCGCCGGATTTGATGTATTCGTCCGCGATCTGGGCCGGCGACGACGACACACTGGAAGCCGCATCGACCAGCAAACTGGATCGCATCTGCCGCAAGCTCGATCTCAAGCCCGGCGACCGCGTAATCGAGATCGGCACCGGCTGGGGCGGTTTTGCGGTGTATGCGGCGACGCATTACGGCTGTCACGTCACCACCACCACGATCTCCCGCGAACAGCACGCGCTGGCCGCACAGCGCGTGGCCGACGCGGGCGTCGGCGATCGCGTGGAGCTGCTGCTGGAAGACTATCGCGACCTCAGCGGAACCTACGATAAGCTGGTGTCGATCGAAATGATAGAAGCGATCGGCGCGCAGTATTTGCAGACGTATTTCGGCAAGCTCGGCGCCCTGCTCAAGCCCGACGGCCTCGCGCTGATCCAAGCGATCACGATCGAGGATCATCGCTACCAACAAGCGCTGAAGTCGGTCGATTTCATTAAGCGTCACGTGTTTCCCGGCAGCTTCATCCCATCGATCGCTTCGATGCTAGACGCCAAGTCGCGCACCAGCGATCTGGCCTTGATCCAGCTCGAAGATTTCGGCCTCGGCTATGCGCGCACGCTCGAAGCCTGGCGTCAGCGCTTTCTCGCCGCCTTGCCGCAGGTGCGCGCGCAGGGTTACGACGAGCGCTTCATTCGCATGTGGGAGTTCTATTTGGCCTATTGCGAAGGCGGTTTCCGCGAACGCTCCATCGGCGTCGCGCAGTTGCTGATGGCGAAGCCCGGGCATCGCGCGCCGGCACCGATGCCCGAGCTAAAAATATACGAACAGAGCCGACACGAGCTTCAGGCCTAAGACCGTGCGCACGATTCCGCCCGCAGTGTCGTTCTGGATCAATGCCGTCGGCTATCAGATCGTGTGGTTCGCCGCGATCATCGGCGCAGGCCGCGGCCTATGGTGGCCGGGCCTGATCGCCGCCGCGATCTTCATTCTGCAGCACATCGCGATCGGCAATCGGCACGCATCGGGACGCGCAATCGATTTGCGTTTGCTCGCCGTCGCGATCGTGATCGGCACATTGCTCGACGGCACAGTCGCACGCAGCGGCCTCGCCGATTACGCGGGCGACGCGGTCACGCTGCCCAGCGGTGGTGCGCCACTGTGGATACTGGCGATGTGGGCCTCGTTCGCGCTCACGCTGCGGCATTCGATGTTCATCTTGATCAAACGGCCCCCGATCGCGTTCGTCGTGGGCGCTGTGTTTGGCCCGTTGGCGTATCTCGGTGCGGGCCGCGCATGGTCGGCGGTGATTTTGAACGCACCGCAGTGGCAGCCGCTCGCAGCATTGTCGTTCGGCTGGGGCGTGGCGCTGTTGGTGCTGGCGCTGCTGGTCCGGCATTGGTCGGCATCGCTCAAAATGCCCATTCATGCGGATGCGCATCGTGCAGCTTGAAAAAGGCGCATGCTCGATGCAAGAGAGACGTAGAGCGGCTCTCTGCGCCGCTGTAAAGAAAGGTAGAGCGGCTCTCTGCGCCGCTGAAAGAAAGGTAGAGCGGCTCTCTGAGCCGCTGTAAAGAACTGTAGAGCGGCTCTCCGAGCCGCTCGGAAATTCCCCGCGAAACCCCAGCGGGTCATAGACCCGCTCTACCGATTCACAACTTCGATTCTCGATCTTCTATCCACGCACAATTCTCTATTCACAATCCAAAATCCACGCTCCACGATGATCGATTCACATCATTCATACCTCTTCATCCGGCTTCCCATATGACCGACACCACAATGCCCAACGAACTCGCCCAAGATCGCGCCGGCCCCGGTCTGCTCGGTTTCGCCGAACGCGGCCTGCTGCCCGATGCCCTGCTCCGCTACGGCATTCGCCGTCAATGCGCGGATCGCCTGCGTCAGGAAATGGACGGCGGTCTAGACGCGCAAGCCGAGCGCTTCCGCGAACGCATCGAGCAACTGCGCCGTAGCCCGGTCGCGATCCACACCGACGCGGCGAACGCTCAGCATTACGAGCTGCCGCCGGCGTTCTTCAAACTCTGTCTCGGCAAGCGTCTGAAGTATTCGTCCGCCTACTATCCGCACGGCAACGAAACACTCGATCAGGCCGAAGAAGCGATGCTGGCGCTGTACGGCGAACGCGCCGAATTAGCCGATGGTCAAGACATTCTTGAACTCGGCTGCGGCTGGGGTTCGCTCACGCTGTGGATGGCGGAACACTATCCGAATGCGCGGATCACGGCAGTGTCGAATTCGCGACCGCAGCGCGAGCATATCGAAACGCAGTGCCGCGAACGCGGCTTCGGCAACGTGCGCATCATCACCACCGACGTGAACAAGCTCGAACTCGATCCAGCGCAGTTCGACCGCTGCGTCTCGATCGAAATGTTCGAGCACATGCGCAATTACGAGATTCTGCTCGGCAATATCGGCACATGGCTGCGTCCCGGTGGAAAATTGTTCGTGCACATCTTCGCGCACAAAACGCTGATGTATCCGTTCGAGACCGAGGGCGAAGACAATTGGATGGGCCGGCATTTCTTCACCGGCGGCCTGATGCCCGCGTCCGATACGCTGCTGTGGTTCCAAAATGCGCTGCGGATCGAACAGCGCTGGCATGTGGACGGTCGCCATTACCAGCGCACCTCCAATCATTGGCTCGAAAACCAAGACGCGCGGCGCGATGAGGTGATGGCCGTACTGCGCGACGCCTATGGCGCCGAACTTGCTGCGCTGTGGTCGCAACGCTGGCGCATGTTCTGGATGGCCTGCGCTGAACTCTTCGGTTATGCCGATGGCCAGGAATGGCTGGTCGCGCACTATCGCTTCGTCCGTCCGTCATGACTCGCAGGAACGCCCATATGAGCAAGTTGCAGATCGTCGGTTTACTCGTGCTGTTAGTGGCCGTCGCCGCCCTAGCGGCATCCGTTAGCGCGCGCGGCAAAGAGCCGATCCCACCGGCGGCCAACGTCGATCTGCCGCGTTTTATGGGCGATTGGTATGTCATCGCGAACATCCCGACCTTCGTCGAACGCAATTCTTACGATGCGATCGAAACGTACGAACAGCGGCCCGACGGTAAAATTCAAACGATCTTCCGCCAGCGCAAAGGCAGCCACGACGCACCGATCGACACCATGCGGCCGGTCGCCACCGTGCGCGAAAACAGCAACAACGCGATCTGGGGCATGCAATTCGTTTGGCCGATTAAAGCGGAATACGTGATCGTCTATCTCGATGAGAACTACACCCAAACCGTCATTGGCCGCAGCGCCCGTGATTACGTTTGGGTCATGGCGCGCACGCCGCAAATTCCTGATGCCGACTATCTCGCGCACGTCGAACGCCTGCGCAGCTTGGGTTATGACGTGAGCAAGTTAAGGAAAGTGCCGCAGCGCGCGGCGCAAGCGACAGCAACGCCATAGTTCGGACACACTTCGATTTATCAACGACCACACGAGCGAGCGGCGTTAGAGCGGGTCGTGGGCCCGCTGTTTCTGCAAAGCCGCTTCCACAGGCGCTGCTTCGGCGCGGATCATTTTCGTAGGCGCGCTCTGGAACGTCAGGCCTGAATGCACTCCTACGTACGTATCTCGAATATAAGCATGTGGCGAGAAGATCGATCGTCGGGGGATACTCCGCACAAACGACCGAGGCGTTTCCATCACGGCATCGCTAAATGCGCGCGGGTCAACGGCTTTCCTTGGCGCGGCTGCGCGTCGATGATCGCATCACCGGGCATTGCCGCATCGGTTTCGAGATGCGCCAGCGTGCGATCCAGCGCCTCGTACACGTACGGCAGCATCGGCAGATAACGCGCGCCGTAATTCGGTAGGCCGAGAAACGCGTCGAAATGCTGGGCATTGCGGACTTGCCAAAAGCGCACATCGCGCTTGGCGCCTTTGGCCATCGCGACATAAGGCGCGCTAGTGAAGGCCATCGGAATCAAGCCGTCATCGACGCCGTGAATCAACGTAATCGGCAGACCGCGCTGCGGCAAACCGGCGCGGGTCGCGGCGATGCCCTCACGCACGCGATCGGCATCGGCGGTAGTGCCTTGCCACAGCGCGCGCAGGCAGCGCAAACGCTCCAAGCTGGGGTCGATTTTCGACACTTCATCGACGATCCCCACGCCCGCACCCGGCGGAATCCCGCTGGCATCGCTCCACCATGCGGCGCGTTCTTGCACGGTCGCAGCGCGCGCACTGGCATCGGCAGCCACGACCGCGAACGAATACCCGCAAGGATGTTCGCCGACGCCATAGCGGCCGTATGCGGAGGCATAGGTCACTGCGACCGCACGCCACAGATCGAAACCCACACTCAACGCGCCCGCGCGCAAAGCCTGCTCGGTCCATCCGTTCGCGCGCATACGCGCGTAGCCATTCTGCGCCTGCGCTTCGGGCGTATCGCCTTCGACCAGTCCAACGCCACGCAAGGCAGCACAGCGCTCGCTCCACAGCGCGCGCGCCTGCGCTTGCAGCGGCGGCTGCGGCACATCGTCCAAATGCAGCAACGCGCAGGGCATCAGCAGCGCAGCCTCGGTGCTGTAGTCGTAGAGCGCGCGCGCGCCATTGCCTTCGACTAGCACGCTCGGTTCGGCCGCGACGACCGCGTCGAGCCAACGCTTATCGCCACGGCCATCGACGATTTCCGCCGCACGCAGGACCGCACCGCCGCCGTTGGAAATGCCGACCGCGATGGTGAGCGTGTTCTCGAACGTGAACGGTGCGTCGTCGGGAAACGCGCGATGCAAGGCATGCAGTGCGAATTGCGCCGCCTGATGCACATGCCGGCCCCAATCGGCTTCCGGATTGTCCTGCGAATGCGCGTGTTTGAACGCAACGCCCGTGTTCGCGCCCTCCGCCCCCGGCGAGAAGGCCAAATCGTGATCGCTTCCCGCGACGCCCAGCGCGCCGTCCGCACGCGCGCCGCTGCGCGCGGCAAGATCGAAGTAATCGGTGCCGGTGCCTTTATCCGTGTACGCCACGGCGCAGCCTTTCGGCAGCGCCCATGCGCCCGCCACCGCAATCGCACCATAGACACCACGCGAACCCGACGACGGTGCGATCACGATGCAGCGGCGTTTGCGATCGAAACCATCCGGCACCTTCACCAACACGCGATGCGGATAGCGTGCGCCCGGCAGCGTGGCCAATGCCGAGTATTCACGACCGATCACCGTCTGCGTGCTGCCGTAGAACTCACCATAGCCGCCGCCGACGGCAAGATCGGCGATGCCCCGCCAGTTGCTCCAGATCGCGCGCCGCCGCAGCTCGGCCGCAGTCGGCGCCGCGGGATCGGCGAACGCGGGCGCCGCGAGCATGCGCAAGCCTGCGATGCCCAAACCGGCCGTGAGCAAATCGTCGCCATCGCGATGCTCGGTGACGCGCTCGGCGCGGAATACGGCTAATGGCATGCGGCGGCCTTGCGAGGAAAAGGAAGACGCTGAGGGAGCGCTCTGCGCAGCGCTAGCGACCAGCGCTAGAGACGACAGCAGAGTCAAGGATAGCGCGGCGGCGAGCGCGGCGGACCGACGCCTCAGCACGGGCGGCGCAACCGGCAGAGCGGAGGGAACATCGTGAGTAATATCGATACGCGCAGTCATATCTGCGTACCGTAACAGGGCGACGCGATCGCCGCATCGTACCTTCGTACAAGCCGCTGCGGACGCGGTTTCTGAGGTGCGAACGGCGATAGACTCAGCAGTCACTCGCTTCGCCGCCATCCTTCACCATGCCGCAAATTCTGATCGCCGACGACCACCCGCTGTTCCGCGCCGCACTGCGCGGCGCCGCAGCGGAAATCGCCGACGATATCGCAACCTGCGAAGCGGCCTCGCTGAGCGAAGTGCTGGCCATACTCGAAGCGCGCAGCGATATCGATCTGGTGCTGCTCGATTTGCACATGCCGGGCAATCACGGCCTCGGCGGCCTCGCCGCGATACGCGCGCAGTTTCCCGCCGTCGCGGTGGCGTTGGTCTCGGCGAACGAAGACCCGCAGATCATCCGTCGCGCGCTCGACCACGGC
Source organism: Lysobacteraceae bacterium (assembly GCA_031374725.1). Classification (GTDB taxonomy): domain Bacteria; phylum Pseudomonadota; class Gammaproteobacteria; order Xanthomonadales; family Xanthomonadaceae; genus Lysobacter_I. The sequence goes on from JANMGT010000028.1 coordinate 108,421, forward strand.
GCCGCCGGCTACATCCCGAAAAGCGCGGGCCTGGACGAACTGCGCGACGCCATCCGCACCGTGCTCGCCTGCGAAGAGTGGCTGCCGCCCGCCCTACGCCCGGCCGTGGCCCGCGCAACCTCCGCGCCCGCCGACGCCGACCTCGCCGCCCGTCTCGCCAGCCTGACCCCGCAGCAGTTCCGCGTGCTCGCGCTCGTCGCCGAAGGCCTGCTCAACAAACAAATCGCCGATCGTCTCGACGTACAGGAACGCACCGTCAAAGCGCACCTGAGCGCGATCTTCGAGAAACTCGGCGCGCGCAATCGCACGCAGGCCAGCGTGATTTTGCGGGAATTGGAGATTACCGACCCGGCGAGAAGAATGAGCGATTGACGAAGAGCATCGAATCGATCTTCAGGGGCGATGCGGCATTGAAAAACGGGATTTAGGCAACGCTGACTCGCCGCTAGGCCACTGAAATCCGTCGCCAATGCATCGAATAACCCGGCTGCATCCGGCCTCTTCCGCTTCGGTTTCACGTACTATCGGACGAAGGTTTTCGCATGACGATGCAGCGATGAACGCATCTCTTTCCGCACGTCTGCTTGCCACTCTATCCGGCATCGGGGCGGCGGTGTTACGACAACGGCGGCATGTATTTGTCGAGAACCTCGCGCGATGCGCACGATATTGACCGACGATATCGAATCCCGGCGCGATAGCCCGGTATGACTCGGCTAGTGCGCACTTCGAGCGGCGCGCTTCGGTAATAAGAAAATGCACATCATGATCAATACGATCAATGCCGCTGATGCCGTATACCTGCTCAGCTCCAAGCCGCCTTTTGCGATCGGCTTGTCCAAGTAATCGCCGACGACCGCACCGAGCGGCCGAGTCAGTACGAATGCCGCCCAGAACAGCGCTGTACGAGAAACGCTGGTAAAAAAGTAAGCGACAAGCACTAGCGCCAATAGACCACTGAAGATAGCGGCGCCTCCGAGATAACCACGCCCTGCGGTGTCGGCCGTCCAGTCGCCCAATGCCGTACCGAGCGTCTGCGAAAACATGATGGTCAGCCAATAGAACGCCTCGGCTCGCGGCGAACTCACCGTAGCGACTGCGATTGAACCTAAGGTTCGGTGCCACACAAAGAGAGAACCAGTGAGTAGCATTGCGAGAATCGCGGTTCCGCCCGAGTAGCCGATTCCCAACGAACGCGTCGCGAAATCCGCGAGCGTCGTGCCGACCGTGGTCGAGGCGATAATAGCGGCCCAGTACACGACAGGATGAAATACTTTCGCTTTAATTTGAGCCGCCACCGTAGCAGCAAAAATAGCCGCGAATATGGCAGTTGCTACGAGATAACCAAGATTCATGGACATCGAGACGGCATCGCCGCCCGTCTCGCCGAGCGTGGTGGCCAAAATCTTGATGACCCAGAAACCGATCGTGACTTCTGGAACTTTCGCCATTGCGATGTGGATTTCATCATTCACACTCAACTGACCTCTTATACCGCCGAACCTATGGAACGTCTGGGAAAGGCCATCCCGGGAAGAAGTACAAGGCAGGCTTTGGCGAATTTCAGATGCCGCGAACTCGGGCGAAGCTGTGTTCGCTCACGACAGATCAAGCTCTAAGCCGCTTGATCACTCGGCGTTGCGCGCCTCGACCTTCGAGCCGACTGCTACGTTCACGTTGCGGATATCGCACCGCGCCTTTCACGGGGCGGCTAATGTCGGAGTGAATCAGAGGCTTCCTAAGACAACATTAAGACAATGTTATAAAACCCTTCCTAATGTGTGCCCAAGGCAGGCTTTGAACTGATTCAGTGGTCGCGGCTGGGCACAGTCAGAAGCCGCTCTTGCTAAAGCCAGCGCATGCATGATCAACATGCATGATCAACATGCATGATCAATCGGTATGCGTCTCGCGTCTGGCGTTTCGGCTCTACGGCGCTGTTCAACCTACGGTTGTCGCGAGATGACGCCGCTACTGCAGCGACACCGAGTCTCGGCGTTAGTTTTGGCGTCAGTCGAAGATAGATTTCAACATACGTCGCGATCGTAAGCGCGCATCCGGCCACTGCCCATTCAAATGCGCGAATACGCCCACGACACCATCTTGCCGTCGCGATACGGCATCACGCCGTGAAAACTGCGCGGGTCGTCGTCGAACACCAAGGGTAGGAACTCGCGGTCGCCATCCCATAACGGCAGCTCAAGAATTCGCGCCACCGGCACCCATTCGAGCGATCCTTCCGGGTTGGCGGTATGCGGCGTGCCGCTGAAGCGCGTGATCAAGAACACGAAACCGAGCCAATCTTCACCCTGTTTGCCGAAGCCCGGCCAACTGATCGTGCCGCGCAGGGAGAGTTCGTCGCATTCGATGCCCGCTTCTTCGCGCAGTTCGCGGCGCATGCAGGCGACGATGTCTTCGTCCGCTTCGATCTTGCCGCCCAGGCCGTTGTATTTGCCTAGATGCTGATCTTCTGGCCGCGCGTTGCGATGGATCATCAGCACGTCGAGGCCATCGGGCGACAGCACATAACCGAGCGTAGCGACAATGGGGGTGTACGGCATGCGCGAACTCCTGAGCGATAGCGCATTGTAAAGCGCGGCGATGCGCCGGAGCGACGTTTAGCAGCGACGCGAGTTTAGCAGCGACGCGAGTGGCGAATTCAAGACGCAACATTGCGGCTTTCGCCGCTGCTGCACCGATACGGTTGCCTTGTAACAGCGATGCGAATCGCGAATCCGAAGCGCCACATTGCGGCGTGTATGGGCCATCGCAAAGACCAGCGGGTCGGAGACCCGCTCTACCGTGATGAGGTCTCGGCAGAGCGGCTGTTTGAACCGCTCGTTCAACGATCGCTGTTTTTTTCGTGACGAGGCAAAGGCGAAGAGCAGCAGGCCGGCGGCCCGTTCTAGCGCAGAATCAGCGTGTACGCGCAGTCAACAAGCGCCGCAGCATCGACTTCAGCGCCAGCGCTTTCACTGGTTTTGGCAATAAACCGAGGCCATGTTCGAGCGCAATGCGGCGCACGTCGCCACTGTTATCGGCGCTGAGAATCAAGGTCGGGCATGCGCCGAAGCGTTGGCTCAAGCGTTCGCGCAGAGCGACGCCGGTATCGCCATGATCGAGGTGATAGTCGAACAGCCACAGATCGCATCCATCGCCCGCGGTGAGGCATGCTTCCGCACTCGCGCCGTCGGCAACCGCATCGACGCGGCACTGCCAGCTTTCGAGAATGCTGCGCAGGGCCTGCAAGGCTCGCGGATCGTTATCGACGATCAACACACGCACGCCATCGAGCGCGGCGCCATCGGTTCTCGTATCGGCGGCGACCGCAGACATCGCCGGCGTAGCGATGACCGGCACGCGCAGCGCGAACACCGTGCCGCGACCGACGACGCTGCGCAGCGTGAGTGGCGCGCCGAGCAAGCCCGCGATGCGGTCGGCAATCGCTAGGCCCAGCCCAAGCCCTTGGCCTGCGGCACCATCGCCGCGACGGAATTCTTGAAAAATCGCGCGCTGCTGCGATGGCGCGATGCCCGGGCCGGTGTCGTGCACTTCGATTCGCACCTCCGCGCCGGCGCGACGGACACCAAGCAGCACACCACCGCGCTGGGTGTAGCGCACGGCGTTAGCGAGAAAATTCTGCAGCACGCGGCGCAGCAGTTGCGGATCGGTCTGCGCCCACAGCGCTGGGCGTCGATAATGAAACGTCAATCCACGTTCCGCAGCCAGCGCGCGAAATTCCGATGCTAGTGGGTCAAGTACATCGGCCAATGGAAACGCGCGCGGCTGTGGTACGAGGCCGCCTGCTTCGAGTCGCGACATATCCAACAATCCACTGAGCAAATCGCCAGTGGAATCCAATGCGCCGCGAATCTGCAGCGTCATCGTGCGACGCGCATCGTCGGACAATTGCTCGTGCAAGGCATCGGTGAACAATTGCGCGGCGTGCAGCGGTTGCAGCAAATCGTGGCCGATCGCAGCCAGAAAGCGGCTTTTGGCATCGTTCGCGCGCTCGGCGTCTGCACGCGCGAGGTCCAAACGCGCGGTACGATCGGCGACCCGTTGTTCCAGGGTTTCGTTGCCACGGATCAGTTCGGCTTCGGCAAGCCGAAACGCTGTGACATCGGTGAACGTCGCGACGAAACCGCCGCCCGGCATCGGATTGCCGCGAATTTCGACCACAGCGCCGTCCGGAAACGTGCGTTCGCTGACATACGGCGTACCGGCATGCATATGTTGCAGGCGCTTTTGGACTTCGTCTTCGATCGGCTCGACGCGCCAACCTTCTCCTAGATTGTGGCGCACCAGATCGGCGATCGGCACGCCAACGCGTAGCAGTTGCTCTGGGTATCCGAACAGCTCGGCGTAGCGACGGTTCCATGCGACCAGATGCAGCTGGCGATCGACGACGCTGATGCCCTGACTCATATTTTCCAGCGCCGCTTCGAGCAAACGCTGATTGAAACGCAAATCCTGCGAGGCTTCGCCGACGATCGTGGCAACGGTATCGAAATCGCGGCCTACTTCGCGGCGCGCTGCGTCGAGCAATAGGCGCGCCGAGGCCGAACCAAGCACCGCGGCGAGTTCGCGTTCGAGCCGCGCCTCATGCGCTTCTGACACGGCGCCATGCGCCGGTGCATCGCGCAATGCATCGTGCACGGTATCGCGCGGCAGAAAACGGCCGCCGACTTCACGCAGCGTTTCCAGATCGAGCCCGCGCGTTACCGCACGACGCGGCGTTGCGCTGCGCCACGCCGTCCCGATCCACGTTGCGACGACGCCGGCGAACAGGCTGAGCACGACCGCGCGACCGAGCCGACTCCAGCCTGTCAAACCAAAAAACGCATCCGGCGCGAAGATCGACATGGCCCACGGTCCGTCGCGCAGCAGGCCCGGATCAAGATGCAGCGCTTCGACGAAGACCGGCATCAACAGCAACCAGATCCACATCGCCACCGCAGCGGCGATGCCCAACAACACCGCACGTGGCGGCGTTTGCGGACGCCACAGCGCGAAACCCAGCGCGGGCGCGAGCGAGGCGAGCGCAGAAAACGACAGCGCGCCCACATCCGCAAGCGCGTTGTTGCCGGCGATGAGTCGGCCATAGCCCCAAGCCAACAGCACGATCGCAAGGATGCCGATGCGGCGCTGGATCAGCACAACGCCGCGTAAGTCTGGTCGATCGTGCTGTCGCTCGTGCTGCCGATCGTGCTGCCGATCGTGCTGTCGCTCGTGCTGTCGATCTGCGAGCTCGGCAGAGTCGCTCGTTGTCGCGACGATGTTCGGATGCGCGAGCGTACTCGGGCGCATTCCTACGAAAGCGTCGGCATGCGCAGCCGCACGAGGCGAATGCAGCGAATGCTTTCGCGCTGGCGACCATGCGCCACGTAGCCATACCGGCGTAAGCCAGTGATTGCCGATCATCAAACTCAGGGTGAGCGTGCTGACGATCACCATACCTGTACCCGCGCTGAGACCACCGAGAAACGCCAGCAGCGCTAGCGCTTCGTTTCCCTGCGACAGCGGTAACGCCAGCACGTACAGATCGGACGGCACACCGCGCGCGGCGAGTAGCGCGTCGCCCGCGCGCGCCAGCGGCAGGATCGGCAGCGCAATCAGCAGCAAATACAGCGGAAACAGCCAGCGTGCGCGCAGGACATGACGCTCGTCGCGACATTCGACCGCGCCGACGTGAAACTGATGCGGCAAGGTGAACATCGCCAGTACGCCTAGCAGGACAAGCGGCGCGAACCCGGACAGATCACCGGCCTGCGGGCGCACCAGTTCGATCGCGGATGGCGATGTCGGCAACCCAGCGACATACAAGCCCAGAGCCAGCATCGCGCCGAGTTTGAGCAGCGCCTCGAACGCCATCGCCAGAATCAGGCCGCGATTATGTTCGGCCGCGCTGGCGCTGCGTGTGCCGAACAGCATCGCAAACGCTGCCATCGTCAGCGCGACGTACAGCGCGCTGTCCTGCCATACGGGCACGTGCGCGGCGTTATCGCCGACAAGCATGGCGAAACTCATCGCCACCGCTTTCAACTGCAGCGCGATGTAGGGCACGATGCCGAGTACGGCGACGAATGTCACCGCCGCTGCGAGCCAGCCGTCGCGACCGAGCCGACTGGCGATGAAATCGGCGATCGATGTGCTATTGCTCTCGCGCACCAGGCGCACGAGCTTCATTAGCAGGCCGATGCCGAACAGATACAGCAAAATCGTGCCGACGAAGGTCGGCGGCAGCGGCCAGCCGGAGCGCGCAGCCTGGGTGACGGTGCCGAAGAAGGTCCAAGACGTGCAGTACACCGCAAGCGATAAGGTGTAGACCTCGGGCCATGCGCGAGCGAAGACTTGCGGCCGGCGTTCGCCGTACAGCGCAACCGCGAACATCAAGCCGAGCCACACCAGTGCGGCGAAGATAACGACGCCGCTGCTCAGCATCGTACCGCGCTCATCTTTCTGCGTTTGAAAATGATCTGAGACATGTGATCGATCTGCCCCATTTCTGCCGACGCCGTTGTGCTGACGCAGGGAGCATATCGCAGATTGGGACACAGTCGGTGCGCTGCCGGAGCCGCAGACGCGACCAGCTCAGAGCGGTTTGGCATCTCTGGGCAATCGCCTGCGACACGCTGTATTTCATCGGCTGCGCCCGTGGCGCGGCTGCCTTCAGCGCATCGACAAGAGACCATGGCCGAACGGCCGAAGCATACCCATTTCCGCTATTTCTGAGCATTCTGAATTGCTGGTGCGCAGTAGGCGCACTCTGTGAGTGATTACTGCCACATTCGGAAGAACGTGGCCTTCGCGGCTCAGGTCGCTCACGACAAAGCGGTGGACCCGATCAGAAATCGTAGCGCGCGTTCAGCGTGTATTGCCGCGGCGGGCCGTAGAAGCCGGTCAGCACGCCGAGCGCCGAAACCAAGTTGTAACCGGTCGTCAGGTACTCCTCGTCGGCGAGATTGCTGCCCTGCAAGGAGAAGGTCCAGGCGTCGTTGAATTTCCAGATCACGCCGGCATTGATGAGGCCGTAACCGTCCTGCGAAATCGGCACTGCGGTCGCGCCGGTCACCGGATCGCGCACGACTTCGGTGGTGGCGACGACGTCGTCCTGATAGCTATAGCCCACGCGCGCGGAAAGATTGCCGCCGTTCGACAACGGCATGCGGTACTCGACGTTTACCGCGCCGGAGAACTCCGGCGCATTGGTAAACGTCTGTTGCTTCGCGATATTGACGTTCTTGAAGATGTATTCGTCGAATTCGGCATCGAGCCAAGCGACGTTGCCGGAAATCAGCCAGTTCGCAGTCGGCAGCCACTGATATTCGACTTCGAGGCCGTTGACAGTCCCTTGGCCGGCATTGGTGAAATCGCCGAAGAACGCGTCGTCCACGCCGTCGCCGTTGCTGTCGTACGCGGTGAACACCGAGAGCTGAATGTCCTTGTATTTGTTGTGGAATGCCGACAGGTTCAAAAACAGGCGCTGATCGAACAACGACATCTTGCTGCCGACTTCCAAACTGTCCACCTGCTCGTCGTCGAACGGCTCGGCCGAACGCGGCACGGCGACGGCCTGCGCGCGGATGTTATAACCGCCTGACTTGAAGCCGCGACTGGCTAAACCGTAGACCATCATGTCGTCGTTGAGCTGATAGTCCAGCGAGATCTTCGGCGAAGTATTCTTGAAATTGATGCTCTTATTGAAATTAGCGGCGATCGGCGCGAACGGGCGCAGCGTGGTGTACGTCGTATCGGTGTAAAAGCGATTCAGCACCTTCGCGCGCTTGTCTTCGTCGGTATAGCGCGCGCCGACATCGAGCTTGAGCCGATCGGTCAGATCGAAGGTCCAATCCGCGTAGATCGCAACGCTTTCGGTGAGCACTTTACCCTGGGTGTCGCCGTACAGCAGATTGAAGAAATTATTGAGCACCTGGCCGCCGGCCTCGCCGTCGAATGCGTACAAACCGACCACGCCGCGAGCGCGGCCGCCGCCGTCGTAGTTGACCTGCAGCTCATGACTGACCTGCTCATCGCTATAGAACGCCTTCACATCGGCGATCTTGTTCGGCAGCGTGTCGAAGTCGATATTGGTTTCGGTGTCGGACTCGCGCTTTGCGGCGACATATTTCACCGACCAATTCTCGCCGGGCCGCCAATTCAAAGTCGCAGACACGCCCTTCATTTCGGTATTGTTGATGTTGGGCATGCCGTTGCGCACGTCGTAGCGAGCGTTCAGCGGCTGCACGCCCGGCGCGAAGCGGTTGGGGGCGAGCATGCGCGCGCCGCGTACGCCGGATTTGTCGTCCATCCAATCGAACGCGAACTGAAAATCGAAATTGTCGCCCGAATAACCGCCGAGATTCAGCCGCAGCGCGTTGATTTCTTTATCGCTCGCGGGCTGTTTGCTGTTGATGTTTTCGCCGAAACCGTCGCGATTCATGCTGGCGATGGCGATGCGTCCGAGTAGGCCACTGTTCTCGCCGCCGATCGGACCGCCGACCGCAGCCTTGACGTCGAGCTGACTGTAATTTCCAACCGTGACCGAAGCGAAGCCGTCGAATTCGCGCGGCAGCGGTTTGGAGATGTATTTGATCGCACCGCCGATGGTGTTTTTGCCGTACAGCGTGCCCTGCGGGCCGCGCAGCACTTCGATGCGGCCGGTATCGAAGACATCAAGCAGCGCGCCCTGCGGACGAGCGATGTAGACATCGTCGAGATAAATGCCGACGCCGGGATCGACACCCCATAGCGGGTCGGACTGGCCGACGGCGCGGATGTAGGCCGTCACCGTGCTGCTGGAGCCGCGCGCTGCGTAAATGGTGAGGTTCGGCACCTGTGCATCGAGGTCGCTGAGGTCTTCGATATTCAGCTTATCGAGGGTGTCGGGGGTGAATGCCGTGACCGCGATCGGCACATCTTGCAGCGTTTCCTCGCGTTTACGCGCGGTGACGGTGATGGTGTCGAGGGTGGATTGATCGTCGGTGCGTGCGCCCACATCCGCTTCTTGGGCCTGCACCACCGCCGGCGATATCGCGACAGTCAGCGCCAACCATACGCTCAGACTTAAGCCGTTTCGCCGCATCGCATCGCTGCGTTTCGTGATCATCACCTTCATTGCATCGCCCCTCGTGCTCGTCGTGTTGTTATGGATTTCAAGCCCATGCGCCACCGATCTTCGGCGGGCGAGAATGCGACGAAGCCTAGGGGTTGCGCTCCTCTACGACACTTGTACCTTCGGACAATGGGCCGGACGCACGCGGGAAAGGACACTGCCGCGGTCCGTCTGGCTCCGCCGACGGCGTTCGCGCGCAGTGCGGTCGCACTGCGCGCAGGGACATTCGCCCTCCGCAAGGAATTTCCATGTCGTTCATGATCGTGTTGGCCGCGTTGTGCTTCCTGATGTTCGTGGCGTATCGCGGCTACAGCGTGATCCTGTTCGCGCCGATCGCGGCGCTGGGCGCGGTGCTGTTGACCGATCCGTCGCTGGTGGCGCCGATGTTCACCGGCCTGTTCATGGACAAGATGGTCGGCTTTCTCAAACTGTATTTTCCGGTGTTTCTGCTCGGCGCGATCTTCGGCAAGCTGATCGAGGTGTCCGGTTTTTCCAAGTCGATCGTCAGCGCGACGATCGCACTATTCGGCCCGGAGCGCGCGATGCTGTCGATCGTCGCGGTCTGCGCTTTGCTCACCTACGGCGGCGTCTCGCTGTTCGTGGTGGTGTTCGCGGTGTATCCGTTCGCAGCCGAACTGTTTCGTCAAAGCGACATCCCCAAGCGGCTGATTCCCGGCACGATCGCGCTCGGCGCCTTCACCTTCACCATGGATGCGCTGCCCGGTACGCCGCAAATCCAGAACATCATCCCGACCTCATTTTTCGGCACCGATGCGTGGGCCGCACCGTGGTTGGGGAGCATCGGCGCGGTGTTCATCCTGACGCTAGGCATGGCATATCTGGAATGGCGGCGGCGCGTCGCGAAGCGCAATGGCGAAGGCTACGGCGATCCCGCTGCGTTGCTGAACGAGCCTGCCGTGTTCGCCTCGGATCGCAAACTCGCGCATCCATTGATCGCACTGTCGCCGCTGCTGCTGGTCGGTGTGGTCAATAAGCTGCTGGGGCTGTGGATTCCGCAGTTCTACGGCAAAAGCCATGAGTTCGTCCCCGCAGTGATGGGCAATGCCGCGCCGGTGGTGCAAGAAGTGTCGAAAGTCGCCGCGATCTGGGCGGTGCAAGCCGCGCTGCTGGCTGGCATCGCCGCAGTGGTGTTGCTGGCCTGGAAGCCGGTCATCGCGAGCTTCGCCGAGGGCACGAAGTCGGCGATCGGCGGCGCTCTGCTCGCGTCGATGAACACCGCATCCGAGTATGGCTTTGGCGCAGTCATCGCCGCCCTACCCGGTTTTTTGGTCGTCGCCAATGCGCTGCAGGCCATTCCCGACCCGCTGATCAATCAGGCGATCACCGTCACCTCACTGGCCGGGATCACCGGCTCGGCCTCGGGCGGCATGAGCATCGCGCTGGCCGCCATGGCCGACACGTTCATCGCCAACGCCAACGCCGCGCAGATCCCGATGGAGGTGCTGCATCGCATCGCTTCGATGGCTTCCGGCGGTATGGACACGCTGCCGCACAACGGCGCGGTGATCACGTTGCTTGCTGTAACCGGCCTGACCCACCGTCAGGCGTACAAGGATATCTTTGCGATTACGTTGATCAAAACCGCAGCGGTGTTTGTCATCATCGGCGTGTTCTATGCGACTGGTTTGGTCTGACGCTGCGGCCGGTCCGAATGCTTGATAACGTGCACAGCAGATCTGCTGCAGCCTCGCACATTGACGAGCAGTGCAGCCCTGCTGTGCACGACCTTAGCGGAGCTAGGCTCCTAAGAACGAATGCCTGATACTTCCCCATTCGCGCCGTGAATGTACGGCGCTATTGTCCTCATCATCGCCTTCACATCGTCGAGTTTGCCATGTCCGATCGATTCCTCGCATCCCGCACCGCTCTCGTTACCGGCAGCACCTCCGGTATCGGGCTCGCCATCGCCTGCGGGCTAGCTTCGGCGGGCGCGAAGATCGCGATCAACGGGCTGGGCACGCCAGAGCAAATCGAAGCCGCGCTGCAAGCGGTGCGCGCAGCCGGCGCCGATGATGTGCGCCACTTCGGCGCCGATCTACGTGACGCCGAACAAATCGAGACGATGATGGCGACGATCGCCGCGTGGTCGCCGCTCGACGTGTTGGTGAACAACGCCGGCATCCAGCACGCGGTGCCGCTAGCCGAGATGCCGACCCAGAAATGGAACGATATTCTCGCGATCAATCTCAGCGCCGCTTTCCACACGATGCGGCTGGCGATGCCCGGCATGGGCGCGCGCGGCTACGGCCGAGTGATCAATATCGCATCGGTGCACGGCTTGGTCGCATCGATCAATAAAGCGCCGTATGTTGCGAGTAAGTTCGGCATCGTCGGCCTAAGCAAAGTCGCAGGCCTCGAATACGCGGCCATGGGCAACCGCGACTCGGGCGGCGTGACCGTCAACTGCATCTGCCCGGGTTGGGTGGAAACCGCGCTGATCGAACCGCAAATCCAGGCCCGCCGCGTTGGCGGCAGTCGCGAAGACGGGGTGCGTGCGCTCGTCAGCGAGAAACAGCCCAGTCAACGCATGTCGATGCCGGAAGACATCGCGGCGATGGCGCTATGGCTGTGCCGGCGCGAAGCGCACAACATCACCGGCGCTTCGTTCCCGGTCGATGGCGGCTGGACTGCGCAGTGAAATTTTCGTAAAGGTCGCTATCGACGTATCAAGACCGTGCATCGGATCACGCTTTGATCGCCGGCACCGCCTCATCCTGCCATGGGGATCCTGTCACTATGTAGCGTGCGCGGCCAGCGGGCTTGCGCGAAACAGGAGCATGCTCGATGGCTAGACCAATCGCACCCTTCTCACGACGCAAAGCGCTGTTCTCCGCAATCGCCAAGCGCAATGGAATCAAAGGCCCAATCCGCTTCCAGCCGCTGCCTGAGCGCGTGTTCGAACCCGACTTCGCAACCGAGCCGGGCATCGTCGCGACGCCACCTGACCCGCTGTCCACCAATTCCGCAGGGACGCCGGTTAGAGCAGGTCAAACCTCAGCGAATCTTTCGCGGTCGCAGTTGGTCACGCTGCAGCGGGCACCGTTCGCTGCGCGTGTTCTGAATAATTTGACCGCTGGCGCGAATGCGGCGTCGATCGCCGAATTCAACGCGCTCGGCGCCAACGACACTGCCCGCCTCACCGCCTTCGTCGACCAGCAACTCAACCCTGCCGCGATCGACGACAGCGCGCTCGACACCCGGCTCAATGGCGCTGGCTACACCACGCTGAACAAATCGCTGCTCCAGCTCTGGACCGATCATCGCCTCGTCACCACCGATAGCTCGGCCCCCGCGCGCGAAACCCAGCGCGCGGCGCTGGTGCGCGCAGTGTATTCGCGGCGGCAGTTGCAGGAAGTCATGGTCGATTTTTGGCAGAACCACTTCAACGTCGCGATTGCCAACTCGAACGCCGCGCCTGTCTACGTGCACTACAACCGCGATGTGATCCGAGCCAACGTATTCGGCAATTTCCTCACGATGCTCGAAGCCGTCGGCTCAAGCACGGCGATGCTTTACTACCTCAACAATTCCAGCAATTCTCGCTCGGGCCCGAACGAAAATTACGCCCGCGAACTGTTGGAGCTGCACACACTCGGCGCGGAAAACTACCTGGGCTTCGTCAATCCGAGTCAGGTGCCGCCTGCGCCAGAAGATCCGAACTTTCCGATCGGTTACACCGATCTCGACGTTTACGATACCGCAGCCGCGTTTACCGGCTGGACCGTGAAAGACGGCCGCAATGGTTTCCCGAACGAAAACGACGGCACCTTCGTCTATCGACAGGCCATGCACGACGCAGGTCCGAAGCAAGTGCTCGGCATGTATATCAACCCAGAACAGGCCGCGTTGAAAGACGGTCGCGACATCTATGGCCGGCTCGCTACCCACCCGCGGGTCGCGAAATTCATCTGCAAAAAACTCATCCGTCGTTTCGTCTCAGATACGCCCGATCAATCGCTGATCGACAGCGCCGCCGAGGTCTTCCGCGCCAACTGGCAAAATCCGAACCAGATCAGACTCACGCTGCGCCATATCCTGCTCTCGAATGGCTTCATCCATGGCTGGGGACAGAAAAACCGGCGTCCGTTCGAGCTGATGGCGGCGGCTCTGCGCGCTGGCGGCAGCAATTGGACGATCAAGGGCAGCAGCAGCGATTCACGCAGCAACGATTTCATGAGTCGACTCGCCAGTACTGGCCATGCGCCTTACGACTGGGCAGCGCCCAACGGCTACCCAGACGTGAGCGTGACCTGGTCGGGCTCCAACAATATGGTCACCACCTGGAAGATGTTGAGTTGGCTGACAGAAACCGCCGACACCGATGCCGCAGTAACGCCAGTGCTGCCCATCCTCGCGCTCAGTCGCGCGAATGTCGCCAGTTGGACCGCGAATAATCTGGTCGACTACTGGTGCCAGCGCCTCCTCGGTTACATCCCGGTCGCATCGCGGCGTCAGATCTTGGTCGCATTCCTCGCTCAAAACGGCGATCCGGCCACGTATGTCATCACCGATACCGACACCTCGGCCACCACCGACCTCAAACGTCATTACAACCTGCAGCGTTTGCGCAGCATGGTCTCGATGATTCTGATGTCCCCCGAATTCATGACCCGCTGAGGAGACAATACCAATGAACACTCCAAGTCTTGACCGGCGCGAATTCATCAAAGGCTGCGGCGCCACTGCAGCGATCGGCGCGCTCGGCCCGAGCATGCTTTTCTCTCAAGATGCGCAAGCGGCGGTGAACCCTTTCGACACTGTGGTGATGGTCTTCCTTCGCGGCGGCTACGATGGTCTGAATCTCGTGCCACCGGTGAGCGGCAATGATCGTAGCTTCTACGAGCAGGCGCGCCCTAGCCTCAACATCGCGGCAACCGGAGATTTCGCGGCACTGCCGTTGACGCTCGCCGGCGGCGCCGCGACCGGCTTCGGCCTACACCCGTCAGCAGTGGGGCTGCGCGACATCTGGGATCAGGGCAAGCTCGCCATCGTCCAGTGCTGCGGCATGCCAACCGTCGTCACTCGCAGCCACTTCGATGCGCAGGCATTTTTGGACCTCGGCACGCCGGGCAATCTCAACATCAGCAGCGGCTGGATGACGCGCGCGATGCAGACCCAGCCTGCCGACGGCACCAGCAGCGCGATGCCGATGCTCGCCGTCGCCAGTCGTCAGCCGAACAACATGCGCGGTTCCACCCAAGCGCTGTCGATGCCGAGCCCTGGCGATTTCGCAATCACCTCAGGTGCGCCGCAGTGGCAAGCCTTTCGCACCGGCATGCCGGTCGGCACCAAAGGCGTCACCGAAACGATGGCCAGCCTCTGGTCGGGCCAGACCGGTTTGGAAGTCGCGGGTCTGCGCGCCGATGCATCGATGCGACTCATCGCACAACAGGGCTACACCACCACCCTGCCCACCGGTTGGCCGACCAGCACGTTCGCCCGTCAATTGTGGACGGTGGCGCAATCGGTACGCTTTAACCTCGGCCTACGCTACGCGGCGATCGATTTAGGCGGTTGGGACACCCACGAATCTCAGGGCACTGCCGGCACCGGGTTTAATCTGTATCAGAACAAGATCGTCGAGTTGTCGCAGGCGCTCACTGCGTTCTACAACGAACTGAACGCCACCGGCGAAATGGGCCGAGTGACCGTGATCGTGCAATCGGAGTTCGGCCGTCGCGTGCGTCAGAACGGCAGCGGCGGTACCGATCACGGCTACGGCAGTCCTTTGTTGGTGTTGGGTGGCCCGGTCAACGGACGCCGTTTCTACGGACAGTGGCTCGGGCTCGACCCCGGCGTGCTGTCGCCTTATTTCGGCGACATTCCGGTCACCACCGATTTCCGGCGCGTGTTCAGCGAGTTGTTGATCCGGCGGATGGGTAACAACAAGCTCGGCACGATCTTCCCCGGCTACACCGGCTACACGCCACTTGGCCTATTCCAGGGCACCGATCTCACGCCGCAGTACGTCGATACTGCGGGCCAAGGTCAGATCCGGGCCAACTTGCCCGCGAATCCGCAACCTGTCTACGGGGAATCGCTGCGCGAAAGCACGCGTGCGCAGCGTGCGCGCGAACGCGACGGTTACAACTGGATCAAACGCCTGATGGCGGCATTCGGATTGTCGTAGCACCGTTCATGCATCGACGTTCGCTTTGACGTCAGCCAGTCGCTTTAGAGCGGATCTACGACCCGCTCTAAACATTGTCAGCTGTAAACATTGTCCGCTGTAAACATTTTGATCGAACATCATCCGCCCAATTCGCGCAGCGTTCGGCGAGACATTACTACATAGGTATGGCTACATAGGTATGGCTACATACTGTAGTGGTGCATCCCGTTTGAACCATGTTGAATGCCGCTGACTCCGCGATTTACGTAGCTCTGGCAACATCGATGGCTGTTTCCTTCTCTCCGCACAGCGGGGGCGAAGAGGCGCGCTTGCGAGGCACTGCCTCGCGCGCCGATGAGCGCCCGAGCGCAGTGCGCAAGGGCTGGACGAAGGTGGCGCGCAGCGACGAATGAGGGGCGAAGACAGCATGAGGGGTAGGCCGCTGTGATCCGTTGCGAAGAGCGCCCCTCTGGGCCTTCGGCCACCCTCTCCCCGCGCTACGCACGGGGAGAGGGAGTAAGGCTTCAAAGAACGAGGCTTCAAAGAACGTGGCCATCATTTTTGAAGCACTACACTTTTGAAGCACTACATAGCTACTGAGATATGGCTACGTCTTGGCCCGCCGCCGCCGTGCATCTTTCGGATCGGCAAGCAGTGGGCGCAGCACTTCGATGCGGTCGCCTGATGCCAGTACATGGACCAATGCAACCCGCTCGCCAAAAATCGCAACAGTGGTAACAGCAGCGTCCTGCTTATCCGCAGGATCACTGGCGGAAAAATCATCGTCGGATGCGTGCTCGGCTAAGTACTTCGGCGCCAGAGCCAGCGCATCGGCAACGGTCGCGCCTACTGGCAATTCCAACGCCGTTGCGACAAACCGCCGCGGCCATGCGTGCACTACTTCGACGCGAATACAAGCGCCCTCGCCCGCGATAACCGAATCAGCAGACGGTTTACTCGTCGCCACGGTCCGCCACCCGCACGAAATCGTCCACCATCCGATCGGCAAGCGTCTGGAAGCCCAGCGCGAATGCCGGCCCCAGCATCTTGGTATTCGGCTCGAAATCCAGGGTCAGCGTGACCTTGCAGGCGGATTCGTCCAGAGCATGGAACTGCCAGCGCCCCTGCAGCCGTTTGAACGGCCCCTCGCGCAGCACCATGTCGATGTGATGCGGCGGCGTCAGCGTGTTCTCGGTGGTGAACCACGTACTCAGGCCCGCGAGGCCCAAATCCAGCCGCGCGACCACCCTCGCATCGTCCGCTTCGAGCACCAGCGCCGTCTCGCACCAGTCGAAACGGCGCGGGTAGGCGGCAATGTCGTTGACCAACGAGAACATGCGGGCGGCGGAATGTTCGACCAGGGCGGAGCGTTGGATCGTAGGCATAGGCGCTCGTGGCTCGCCTCAATGGCCCGGTTCGGGGACAATGGCGAAATGAATAAGCAGAAAGTCGATAAGGATAAGGCAAAGGGCGACAAGCCGGGCAAAGCGGCCCCGACCGTCAAGACCATTGCCTTGAACAAACGCGCCAAACACGAGTACCACCTCGAACAGCGCTTCGAGGCCGGCATGGCCCTGCAGGGCTGGGAACTCAAAGCGATTCGCGCTGGCCGCGCCAACATCGGCGAAAGCTACGCGATGCTGATCGACGGCGAGCTGTTTTTGATCGGCTCGCAGATCACGCCGCTGATCCAAGCCTCGACGCATGTGGTCGCCAACGACCGCCGCACCCGCAAACTGCTGCTGCATCGGCGCGAAATAGACCAGTTGCTCGGCAAAGTCCAGCGCGATGGCTACACCTTGATCCCGACCGCGATCTACTGGAAAGGCAGCAATGTGAAGCTGGAAATCGCGCTGGCGAAGGGCAAACAGTCCCACGACAAGCGCGATGCCGCGAAAGAGCGCGACTGGGCCCGCGAGAAACAGCGGGTCATGCGCCGGCATAACAAAAACGCTTGATGCCGTTGAATTGCCGACAACGCGGCTTCAAGGCCGCTGTCCCCTCTCCCTCGCCGAGGGAGAGGGTGGCGCGAAGCGCCGGGTGAGGGTAGCGCCCTTGAACCGACCTGCCCCACCCCCCATACTGCCCGCGTCGAACGAAAGAACGACTCCATCGATACAGAAATCCCGAATTCGGGGGTGCACTGGTTTCGACGAGGGTTGCGAAATCGCACGTCGCATGCCGAGGGGGCAGCTTTCCTCGATAATCCAGCGGCAAAAACTCAGACGCGAACGACGACGTCTACGCTCTGGCCGCTTAAGGCCTAGCCCCGAACCCACTTGTGCCTGTGCTCGTGGATGTAGGGTCATTATCACAGGATCGGCTGAGGCGGCGACCCGTCAACCCTAGCCCAGATAAAGCGGGTATGTCCTGCGGTGTGCTTCGCACACCGTGTTGCCGCAGGGCGAGACTAAACGGTGAGCTAAGCATGTAGTGCCGGGCATGGAGTACCTTCGGACGGGGGTTCGATTCCCCCCACCTCCACCATTTCAAGTTCCAACGTGGTTCAAGAAAGGCCGAAATTCCCAGCAAAAGGGTTTCGGCCTTTTTTGTGTCCGAAGACATGCCATGGGATCTATTTCGATCCACGGACAACTGGGGAATAACAATGAGGGCAACAAGGCCCGCCCCGGGTTGAAGTTACCCACAATAACGCGCACCGAGCGCAAGGCCATGCCTACCGACAAAGTGCAGCGCCTTCCCGAAGGCGGCGGCCCGTATTTGGAACTCTCCCCCTGCAGGGGGCAAGCGGTGGCGTCTCAAGTAACGTTTCGACAACAAGGCATCTGGATCGAACATATTCAGCCGAGCAAGCCGAATGCTCGGTGGAAGTGAACTTGGCCCTGATATTCGGATCACGAAATAGTATTTCAGCAGCCTGTTAAAGACCGATAAGTGATCACTTTACTTGGCGTACGGTCATTCAAACCAGTGACGAACACCTTTCATTAGAAGACAATTACGGCAGATGGGCTGACTAGCCCTAAAAGACCAATATAGGTGCCAGATGGCTGTTGCAAAGAAATTCTCTACCATAAAGTCCCTTTCGTATTCTGCTGACACAGATGCATACAAATATATCGATGCGAAACGAGCCCGGCCCTGGAAAGGCGAAGAGGAGGTCCGTATGGCTTGGGCCACTGCGTTGGAGAAGGCTACGGGCGAGCATTTCGATGCGGAGCGGACCAAGAAGGACCTGAACTACAACAACGTCATCATTGAATTCAAAGCCCCAGGTCTCTTTAAGAATTCCGCAAAGAGCGCGAAGTTCAAGGAAGCCATGCAAAAACGCTTGCTACCCTACATCAAGCGCGCCGCGCATCAAACGGGACTGCCGGAAGAAGATTTTATTGGAATCGCGATTGACGGCGAGCACATTTGCTTTGCACAAGTGGATAACGGAAAAATTAAACACAACCACTTACTTCCCTTTTCTGAGCAGGCTGTCGGCATGGTGATCGCAGCCTGCCAAATGAGTACTAGGCCAGCAGTAACTGCCGAGAATCTGATTAAGGACTTCGGACATGCGTCGCCAGTTGCTACTGCAATCATGCAAGTCTTGGCTGACTCCCTGGCGACATCGCTATCCGATTCAAAGTCTTCCAAGATCAAGATGATGTTCGAGGAATGGCGCGTTCTCTACGGCCAGGTCGCCGACTTATCTGCTGATCAGAAACAGAGTATTGACCAAGCACTCCGTTTTACTTGGAACGGCCAAGCTTCCATGGCAATGGCAGCGAGGCTGTTTGTGATTCACACCTACAATTCACTGCTAATCAAGCTGCTAGCTGCGGAAATCGTTGCAGCCCACAAGTTAACAACATCCACAGCACCGGCTGAGGCAATGTGTGGACTGCTGAAAGCGAAGGCGTTGATCGACTCGTTGGAATCGGAAATCGAGAAGGCGGGCCTGTTCAATGGCTCGGGTATCAAGGGATTTGTCGAGGAAGCCATATTCAGCTGGTATCTTGACGTTGGCCGGTCTGCTACTTACGGTAAGCCATTCGTTTCTTCGATAAAAGCCTTACTCGGCAAGCTCGCTCTCTACCGAACAGATCGCCTTTCTCGTCAACGTGATGCGCTTCGTGACTTCTACCAGGACTTAGTTCCGGAAAGCATGCGCAAGAGTCTCGGTGAGTTCTATACCCCTGACTGGCTTGTTGCGTTTACGGTAGCGAAGGCAGCGCCTAAGTCATGGCTTGGCTCGCGGATTCTTGATCCGACCTGCGGATCTGGGTCATTCCTGGTTGAGGTAATACGACAGAAAAGGCTGGCTGCAGAGAAAAGTAAGCTCAGTGCGTCGAACACGTTAGCAATGCTATGCGACGAGGCTTGGGGTTTCGACCTGAACCCGTTAGCTGTGCAGACGGCTCGGGTGAATTTTCTCATGGAGATCGCTGACTTGCTGAGAATGGCGCCTGGAACTGACATCGAACTGCCGGTGCTTCTAGCAGATGCGATCTACTCACCCGCCCCAGGGCCCTCGGGTAAGGACAAGATAGTTGAATACAAGATCGGCAGTCAGGTGGCTAATCTCAATATCACACTTCCCCGAGAACTGGCGCTAGATCGGGCTCGGCTTGATCAGTTTTTCGAAGTCATGGGTGAGCATGTAGAACTGAATCACGAGTTCACGAAAGTAATGGCGGATTTAGCCAACACAGGCCGCATCTCCAAGCCGGAGGCGAAAGAATGGGGGCCTCCGCTACGGAAAACCTACGATCAGGTCCTAGGCCTACATCGGAAAAATTGGAACGGAATCTGGTTCCGTATCGTCCGGAACTTCTTCTGGTCCGCGACCGCAGGAAAGTTCGACGTAATCGTTGGTAATCCGCCGTGGGTTCGATGGTCTCGCCTTCCTGAAGCCTACCGCGAACGAGTCAAGCCTACGTGTGAGGAATACGACATTTTTTCCAAGACGAAGCACCACGGCGGCAATGAGCTCGATATTTCGGCGATGATCACCTACACGACCGCTGACAAGTGGTTGAAGCTCGGCGGCCGCCTGGCTTTTGTGATCACCCAGGCAGTTTTTCAGAATCCATCTTCTTCTGGATTCAGAAATTTTCGAATCAATACCTCGCAAAACTTGGTGCCGTTGTCGGTCGATGATTTGAAGGCCTTGAAGCCATTCCCGGATGCTGCCAATAAAACTGCCGTCGTGCTTTTCAAGAAGAGCGCCAAGCTCGCATCGTACCCGGTCAGCTACACAGTATGGGATGCAAAGGCGAAGATGCGGACGATTCCGCCAGCACATGACTTGACACAGGTCCTCGGAAGGATAAACCGCACAAAACTTGAAGCGAATCCAGTGGCGGGTGATGGTTCTCCTTGGGCAATTCTACCCGTAGGGCGCTTTAAGCAGTTGCTCCCTATGTCGAAGCCGACAAATACTCCTTGGGTGGAGGGGCGGAAGGGCATCACTGCTGACCTAAATGGCGTTTACTTCGTGCCCGTGTTGGCACAGAACAGCCAGGGGCTGGTCCAGATCAAGTCCCGTCCTGAAGCGGGCAAGAAGGATATCGGCATTACTCGAACGGAATGGATTGAGCCGAACTGGCTCTATCCACTGATCAAGGGCGCCGCCGATTTTGAGGCCTGCTATTTCAAGCCGGTCAAGCCGCTCTTTGCAATAGTGCCAAACACAGGAATAAGGCAAGCCGATTACCAGTCAACCAAAGCGGAATTCAACACGCTGCCGAAGACCAAGCGGTATTTTGCGCACTACAAGTCGCTATTGGAAGATCGCTCCACCTACAAAGGGCGGATGAAGGCAAACGGTGCGCCTCACTATGCGGTTTATAATGTAGGAGATTTCACCTTTAAGCCATGGAAAGTGATTTGGGCTGAGATGTCTGGCCGGTTCAGCGCGGCCGTGGCCGGCGCTGCTTCTGTTCCTGTGACAGGCATGCGCCCATACGTCCCAGACCATAAGATTTTTTTCGTGGCGTTTGACGACAAAGCCTCAGCGCACTATTTGTGTGGCTTACTCAACTCGACCGTCGTTGCTGAGTATGTCGAGAGCCACAACGTCGCAATACAGGTGGGAGATATCTTCAAGCACATGAGGGTTCCAATTTACAACGCGACGAATGCGGCTCACAAGAACCTTGCACATTTGGTTGAATTTGCGCATATAGAATCAAATGCAAAGAAACGAGCGCCGTTGGTCGCAGCCATTCGAAAAGCTGCGGATAACCTAATGAATGCTTGGTTGCTTAGTAATCCGTGATCACGGCTGCACGCCGGCTTTAATTCTGGGAAAAACTCGTAAGGCCAGCAACTAGCCCAGGCAAGCGAAGCGCACCCAGGATGAACGACGCGAGATTCCCGGGTGTGGCCTGCGGCCTTACCCGGGATACGGGACATCAACACACAACGTCCGCTGCTAGCCGATGGCAGCCAGGCTAGCTGTGGTGTCCGCTTCCGACGCAACGCGAACATCTGGGGTTGCGAAGAACGGGTGCGTTCCGAACCTCAGAACGTGATACTCCAACTGTCGATACGGCCCTGGTCCGCGCGGTCGTTGTCCCTCACACGCAAGGTCCAGTTGCCATTCAACTGCTCGGACGACAAGTTCAACTGATAGGTGCGGAAGATGTTGTCGGCGGAGCCGCCGCTACGGTTGTGGAGGATGTAGACACTTTGATCCGGCGCAATCAAATCGACCTTCAAATCGCCGATGTAGGTGTGGAAAATGTTCACGGTGACGAGAGCATTGCTCGGCGCCGCACCGGTGCGGCCGGCAACGTTGATCGTGCTATTGACCGTGACCAAGTCGATGATTGCGACATCCGTGGTGTTGGTGTAAGTCTGCACTTCGCTCGCGCTAACCGTCACAGGTTGCGATGCGGTGTGGGTCAAGCCGCTATTGTCCGTTACTGTTAGCGTCACGGTGTATGTGCCCGCCGCCGCGTAGGTGCGGCTCGGATTCGTGATAGATGAGGTCGTGCCATCGCCGAAATTCCACAGCCGCGAGACAATCGTCCCATCAACATCGCTTGAGGTATCGGTGAAGGTCGCGGTCGCTCCCGAGACGCTGGCCGTGAAATTCGCGACAGGCGCAATATTGCTCACATTGAACGACACCGCGGATGACGTCGCCGAGTTACCCGCCGCGTCGAAGGCTTTTGCTGTGAGCGTGTGGGCGCCATTGGCGATCGTGGTGGAATCGAAAGCGATGGCGTACGGCGACGTGGCATCGCTACCGCGCAGGACGTTGTCGATGTAGAACTCGACGTTGGTGACGCCGACATTATCGGTCGCGTTGGCGGATAGCGTGATCGCGCCACTGGTGCCAGTCGTGCTGGCGCTCACCGTCGGTGGCGTGGTGTCCGCCGCCCCCGCCGTCTGCGTCACCCACACCGGAGCGGACCAAAGACGCAGGCCGTTCGTTTGCGTCACCAGCACGTAGTAGAAGTGCGCACCAATAGCCGGGGTGAAGGTGTAATCGCCATTGCCTTCGGTAAGCTGCGTGACTGTGCCATTGCGGCCCGGCACGCCCTCGAAAAACTGCACACGTTGCACGGTCTGCCCGCCCGTGCTGGCGTAGACGGCGGAGAGCGTGAGCGGCCCGCTATTGGTGAAGGTCTCGCCCATCACACGACCGTTGGCAGTCAACACCAACTGCCCGGTCTTGTCTTCGGCCGCAAAGGTCCGCCGCGCGCGGAGCGCGTCCACAAAATTCGCCTGATTCAATGTCGTGCCGGTTGGCAACAAGACACCGGTCCGGTTGACGAAACTCAGGCCCCAATTCGCGCAATGATTATCTTGGTTCGTGGCCGGCGCGACCTTGTAGCCGCGCTCTAACAACACGTTCCAGGCGCCAGTGTAGGAGCTACGGCTGGTCTCGGTTTGCGTGGTGTTTACCGAAAACGCGGAACTATTGAGTATCTCCGTCAAGACCATCACCTCTGCGCCGTCGGCGTTGTACGCCATACCGGTGCCGCCAATGGCGAACTGCGACGTTGAGGGGTGGTTGAACTGGCCAATCCAGCCACGCTGGCGCATGACCGCATACAGCGCCGCGTAGTCGCTCTTCGGAGTCAGAACACCACCGATGAGTTGACCGCTGCTGTTGGTCTCCCAACTGGTCAATGCGTCAGGGTTAATCAGATTGAGGTGGCCGCCGTTACTGATAACACCCCATTCCGTGCCATAGAGTGCGAGGAAGTCCGGGTTGGTGGCGTTGAAGGTGTTGGCGGCCGAAATACCGCTAGCGAACAGCGCGTTCGCGGTCGCCGGATTCGCGGACGTATTGGTGCCCGTCGAACCGTCGTACATATGATTGTGTTCGGAAGTCAGCAAGAAATCGCCACCGGCCTGCACCTTCATCATCGTAAAGGCATCGGTCGGGCCGAAATCGCCTGCTTGCGGCGATTCCGAACCGCTGCAACTGGCGAGCGCGCTGCCGCCATCGCTGTGGTTGGTCTGGCTGTGCATGTTGCCGTAGTAGATCGTGTACGGCAGGCTGCCGATGTCGACCTTGGCGCGCGCCGCTTGCGCACGCACGGCCGCATCCTGCGTGGAGCCAACTGGCAAAGCGGTGCGCGGTTTGATTTTGGCGGGCGCAACCGTTCCGAGCATGACATCGACACTTTGGACATGCGCTTCATCGCCGAAGGCGGTGAACGCATCGGAAATTCGCGTTGCGAGCGACAAACGCACGTCGGTGCTGACATTGACCGTCGGCGTCGCGCGCAGGCGCAATGTGTAATATCCGGCAGGCAGCGCGAGGCTCTTTTGATCCCGTCCGTTCCACTCCACCTTCAGAACGCCGTGCTGCCTTGGCAAATTCTTGATGCCATGCCATTGGCGCACAACCCGCCCATTGGGCGCGACCGCTTCTAATATCCAAGCGGCGGCGGTGACATCGCCGGCCGCCGGGTAATCGAAATACAGTGTGATTGGCAAACGCCCGGCAACGGGCTTCAGCGGCGCATGGAGCGTTGCATCGAATTCGTAGTGGTCCGGATGCACGAACGAGGTCGCGTGCGCCCCACTTATCCACGCAAAAGTCAACGACAACGCGAGCGCCGCACGGCGCCATGTGCTGTATTTCATTATGTAAGCCCCAGATCGTTTGATATGTAAAAAAGTGCTCAAACATCTCACAGCATCATTACAATTTCATGTTCTATTTTTTGAAATTGATACAAACTTGAAAGGTATGGCGGCGCGGCCACGCCGCCTTCAGCAAGAACAGTCGAAGAAAGGCCGGAATCCCGAAGAAAAAAGGGGTTCGGCTTTTTTGTGTCCGAAGACATCTCACCGAATCTATTTCAATCTGGGTGGTGCGCGTTTGATCTTTTCAAAACGCGCTACGCTCATCGGAGTATCGCCATCTTTGCCGAGCGGCGTGACGCTGCGCCAGCACGCATGCCGTTTCTGCACGGCGTATGCCAGCGCATGCCGCGCTACCAACTTTCCGCGTGGATGCCACCTTCGTCGCGGCTTTGCCGCTGTGGTGGCCGCTGCGCGCGATCTGCAGTCTGCTGCTCGGTCTGTCGCTAGTCCGCACCTTCGTGCTTTATCACGACTAGCGGCCGCATGGTGAGCATGCGCGAGTACCGCGAGGATCGGCGCGCGCTCGCCGTCGACACCGAGGGCGAGCGGCGGCATGCGTCAGCATAGAGAACGAACGGAGAATCGCACTCGCGATCGGCGTAAACATATTCTCTGCGAACCCTTCAGCATATCGACTCGGCCCATCACCGCTACTCTTCACGGTATCGATGACACATCAGGCGCGCTCACGCATCAGCGACCCGGATGACCAGCTTGCCGAAATTGCGGCCCTGCAACAGGCCGATGAAGGCCTCTGGCGCGCGCTCCAGTCCATCGACGATGTCCTCGCGGAATTTCACCTTGCCGTCATCGACCCAGGCCCGCATTGCGGTGGCGAATTCGCGATAGCGCGGCGCGTAGTCCTCGAAAATGATGAAGCCCTGCATCTTGATGCGTTTACGCAGCAGCGTACCTGCCAACAATCCAAGACGATCCGGGCCGGGCGGCAGGTCGGTGTTGTTGTAACTGGCGATCAGGCCGCACACCGGCACGCGGGCGCGCGCATTGAGCAAGGGCAGCACCGCGTCGAACACCGCGCCGCCGACGTTTTCGAAGTACACATCGATTCCCTTCGGACATGCTGCTGCAAGTCGAGCCGGAAGATCGTCGGCGTGATGATCGATACACGCATCGAAGCCGAGTTCGTCGACGACATACCGGCACTTCGCTTCGCCACCGGCGATACCCACCGCGCGACAGCCTTTGAGCTTCGCGATCTGGCCGACCGCCGAACCGACCGCGCCGCTGGCCGCAGCGACTACCACGGTTTCTCCAGCCTGCGGCTGGCCGATATCGAGCAAACCCATGTACGCGGTGAAACCGGGCATGCCCAGCACCCCCAGCGCACGCGACGGCTGCGGATCGTCCTTCGGCAGTCGCATCAGGCCGCTGCCGTCGGACAGCGCATAGTCTTGCCAGCCCGACATGCTGAGCACGCGATCGCCCGGTTTGAAATCCGGATGCATCGAAGCATCCACCACCGAGACCGTGCCGCCCACCATCACTTCGCCGATGCCCACCGGCGCTGCATACGACGGCGCGTCGCTCATGCGTCCACGCATGTAGGGATCGAGCGACAGCAAGAGCGTGCGCAACCTCACTTGGCCCGCACCGGGCTGCGCTACATCAGCGGTTTCGATGCGGAAGTCGGCCGCAGTGGGCGCGCCCACGGGGCGACGGTCGAGGACGATGCGGCGGTTGACGGTAGCGTTCTGATGCATGGCGGTGCGCTCCGGGGCTGCGACGGCGGTGTATGAGGAGGATGTGTCGAATAGCGTGCGACGGATCGTACCCGCTACAGCGCGCGATTGTCGGTTCGGTGAGCCTCGCAACACGGCCCCAGTTTGAACGGCCGCCGCCTCACCGCGTCGCTATGGGGGCGAAAACACAGGCCGCTGTAGACGTGCTTGCCATAGTGTCGGATCGCTGGGCACGTGCGATGTCGGCAACGCGATCTGGCGAGTCAGTGGCGCGCACTGACTGCCGATGCCGATACGATTCCTCGTTGCGTGTCGTGCTCGATGCCGCGACTGCCGCGCTGATAGACGTTCAACGCGGGCTCGTGCGCAGCAGCCACCGACCGCAGCGGCAGGATGCGATCGGTTTCCCGACGCACGGCGGCATAGCATTCGCAGCTGAGCCGCTCCAGCAGCGGCCTGTCCAGCACGGTGATATGGCCGCGGCTGTACTCGATCGCATTCAATCGCATCAAGCGTCCGGCCGCTTCTGTCACGCCCTCGCGTCGCACGCCAAGCATGTTGGCGATGAGCCCTTGCGTCATCGTCAGTTGATTGTCCGCGAGCCTATCCAGCGACAACAGCAGCCAGCGACACAGTTGTTGATCGATGGAGTGATGCCGGTTGCAGGCGGCGGTTTGCGCCATCTGCGTCATCAAGCATTGGGTGTAGCGCAGCGACAGTCGCAGCATCTCGCCGTGGCGCATGAATTCGTCCTTAATTCTTCGCGCTGAGAGTCGGTAGGCGAAGCCACCGCTCTGTACGATCGCGCGGCTCGGGGTGCTGTCGCCGCCCATCAGTAAGGCGATTCCGACCAAGCCCTCGTTACCGACCATAGAAATTTCCGCCGAAGCGCCGTTCTCCAACACGTTGAGCAGCGACACGATCGAATCGGTCGGAAAATACGCATGGCGCAAGGTGTCGCCGGATTCGTACAGCGCCTTGCCTAACGGCAGCGGTACGCATTCGAGATGCGGAAGAATGCGCTGGCGTGCGTCGTCGGGCAGCGCAGCGAGTAGACGGTTCCGTAGCGGGGATAACGAAGTATGCATGGATGATTGGTAACACGACGCAGCCGCTCCTATTCTTTCGTCCGCTGAGCGGTCAGATAACGTACAGACGCGCGAAAAACAGCGCGATTAGACGACCATGACCATGCATTGCGCATGCCGATGCGGCCGCCAGTGTGCAATTTGAATGCTGTGTACACATATTCAGCGGCCGTCATGCGCATGCTTGCGCAGAACCGAATCGAGCTTCAACGGTTCGCTTCAACGGCGACGACCGCCTTCGCTGCGCGAATCTGGTCCGCAAACGACCCGACACGCCGCTTACGCCATGACAGCCGCTCTCTTCGCCCAAAACGGTTCGTGCCGATAGCGCAGAACATCGGCGTACGTCGCCTGCAGGTGTTCGCGGTAGCGCGCATGAACGGCGCGCATCTCCGCAAGATACGGTTTGCGAAACATCGGTGCATCGGCGAGCTGCGCTTCGATCGCGCGTGCGGCGCTTTCGGCCGAGGCGAGCGCGTGGAAAATACCCTGCGATGCGATCGGATCGAACGCAAGCACAGCGTCGCCGATGGCGAAGAAACCGGGCGCGATTTCTGCCATCGCATCAAGATCGAGAACGGCACTGCCTGCCGGGCGAGCATGGACCTGGATAGACTCAAATGCCGGTGCGTATGTCGATGCGGAGAGCGCATCGGCAAGCAGCGGTTGCCGGCGCGCTTTCGCGAGCAATCGTTCGGGATCGCGCAGCGCTTTGAGTTCGGGGTCATCGCTGTCGAGATGAAACGCCAAGACGCGCTGCCCCGACGGTACGCGCACGCTGTACCACCAGCCGTTGCGATCGACGCAGAGGCGCGTGCAGTGGTCTTCGTCGTCGGCATCCGTCTGCAGATAGGCGTATAGGCAGACCAGCGTGTCTTCGGCAAAACGCGCTAGGCCGAGTTGACGCGCGACGGTGGCGCTGCGTCCGCTGGCATCGACTAAGACTCGCGCACGATGCGTCTGGGCATGCTGTTCAAGGGCATGCTGTTCAAGTGCATGCTGTTCGAGTCCATGCTGTTCAAATGCATGCTGTTCAAACAATTGACCGTCAAGATCGATCTGCCAATCGTCTGCCGATCGCGATACGCGCAATCTGCCGCAGTTTTCGATCAATTCCGCGCCCGCTGCCACCGCAGCCTCGCGCAGGCTGGCATCGAATCGCGTGCGATCCAGATGCCAGCCGGGTCCGTTCGGATCGCGCAGATGATCGAACCAGATCGGTTCATCGTCGTCCGAATGCGATGACCACTGCGACACCGTCGCGCCGCGCTCGGCGTGCGCATCTGCGAGGAAGCGATCGAACGCGCCGATCCGCTGCAGCAGCACGCGCGCCGCACCCGGCAGCGATTCGCCGATGCGCGGCAACGCCGACGCCGACGCCGCATCGCGATCCAACAGCAGCACGCGGCAGTGCGGGCGCAGCCGACATGCCAGCGCCGAACCCGCAGGTCCGGCGCCGACGACCATCACGTCCCATGCTTTTATACGCATGCTTTCATACGCATGCTTTCATGCGCTTTGCTTTTGTTTTCATGCGCACGCGCGAGTCATTCGCTGCAATCATTCGCTCGGCTTGGGCGTACCCAACATCGCCAGCTTGCGCATGCGGCTATCGGTGCTGCGACGCTCGGCTTCGCTCATGTCCTTACCGCCGCGGTCTTCGACCTGCATCACCGGCGGGAAGTCGGGATCGTCGGCAATGCCGGGACGCACTTCGACGATGCCCTGCTTGTCGAAATGCTTGACCATCGTTTCCAACTGCTGCTCGTAGCCCACGCCGAGCGTGCGGTCCCAATCCGAGCGGTCGTTGAACGCGGCCAGACGCTCATCACGCGAGAGTTTCTTGTTCATTACTTTGCGATAGTTGTCGTCGCTCAGCACTTGATTCGGCACGCGCGCAGGCCAGAACGTCGGCAAATACGGATCGTATTGCGGGTCGTAGCCCGAACGACAACTGGCGGTATCGGTCTGCCAGGGGATCGCCATCCAACGCGTGATCGAGCCGGCGAATTGGCTGAAAAGCGGGCCGTTGTACGACAGCGCCTCCGCTGGGGTCAGCGTACTGCCGTAGCTGGGTTCTGGATCGTCCTTGCCGCGATGACGCCAGCGATACGGCTCGCTGTACATCGTCGCGTGGCGCACCGGCCACGTCATCTCGCAGCCCGGATGGAAGGCATCGGCGAGACAGAATTCCAGCGCGGCGCGATCGAGCATCGCCGGTTGTGCGTTCAGCGGCACTTCGTCGATCGAACGCGGCGGCTTGGCGTCGGCATCGTAGTCTGCGATGAACTCGCCCGTCGCCCAACGATCGAGCATCGCTAATTGCGTCGGCGTCAGCGCGGTCATTGCGCGTTCGATCGGCGGCATCGGCACGTCCATCGCATCGCCGTAGATCCACGGCCATGGCTTCATCGACACGTCGCCATCGTTCGGGTTGCGGAATGCATTCGCCACCGAGCGCCGCAGTTCGGCGTAAGTGTCGCCCGGCATCGATAGTTTTTTCAAATAACTCGGCGCGAGAAAATGCTGCGGCATGCCATAACCGAAGCCCGCAGCGAAGCCGGCGTTCATCCACTGCAAGTCGCACATCGCCGTGAAGATCGGCAGCAGATCGTGCTGGAACGACGGTTTCGTCGGCGACGGCAACTGCCCGGATTGGATCGCGAGATCGGTCATCAGTGCGTACATCGTCCGCACCGATTTTTGCTGCGGCCCGTAGTTCGGCGGCGCAACCACCACCCAGGCCGGCGCAACCTTCAATTCACGACCGCCCAGCTTGACGCGCGCCGTCACCGGGCCGTCGCTGGTGTCGTCGTACCAACCGTCGTTGTTCGCGAACGTGACCGGCGGTTTCTTGTCGATTGACGCGGATTTACCCAGCCCGCCGAACACCTGCAGCCGCCCGTGCGCGTCGGTGCGCAATTCGCCCAGCGGCACCGCAGTGCCCATGAATTTGCCGTCGTCGAAACGATACTGTTTACCTTCTGCCTTGGGGCGATTCACGCTGCGCGCACCCGGCATGATCGACAGCTTCTTGCGTTCCGGCCCTTTCACCGTCGCGTTGCGACGCGTTGAAGCCGGGGCGGTCGCGGCCTCGGGAATATCCAAGGCAAGCTCGAAGTTGTACCAAGCCGCCTTGTGATTCGCCAACTCCACAGTCCATTCGATCTCGGTGCCCTCGCCCATCTGCAACTCACGCACCACACGGCCTTCGCCGTCGTAGCCGTAGATGCGGAACTCGGCGACTTCGCGCTTCAACGCGCCCGTGCTGTCGCGATACGCACCCGGCGGTTTCGGCGCGGGCTCGGCGACCTGCGGACCGATATAAAAACCATCCGATTTCTTTGAATTGCCGACCCGAGCGACGCCGATCGACGGGTGGATTTTCGCGTAGACGATACGTTCGTCCAGTGTGCTGCTACGGCTCATGATGACTCCTCCGGCCAGTGTATAAGGCGTCCCCCTGCAGAGACCGAGCGACTGTCGCGCTGTTCAGCGTAGGCGTCAAGC
Source organism: Lysobacteraceae bacterium (assembly GCA_031374725.1). GTDB lineage: Bacteria > Pseudomonadota > Gammaproteobacteria > Xanthomonadales > Xanthomonadaceae > Lysobacter_I. The sequence goes on from JANMGT010000028.1 coordinate 139,033, forward strand.
TGCAGTGCGATTGCACGTGGGGGTCGCGCCTGAATTGAGCCGCCCCGCAGCGGGGCAGTAACTGCGTGCTAGTGAAGCACTTCAAAAAATCAACACTGTTCTTGGCGGCCTCGCGGCTTGTATCGCTAGTACCATCTATGGGTTGAGTCTATATCGACACTGCCGAAAAAAAGGACCGCCTGGACGGGCTCAACTCTTGTTGTGTTGATTGGGCAGCGGGCTAGTGATTTTCCGTTTTTGATTCCTGTTGCTTCGTCGGCTTCTTAGTTTCCTCTTTGACGATTTCCTGGTCATGGCTTGCGATGATGTCTTTGAGCTGATTAGCAAGGTCGTTGACATCTGGAGATTCCGCCTCAATGTCAATGAGCAGGCCGTCAACTCGACTTCGACTGAGACGATTACTCCGCCATTTGCGCTCAAAGCCCCCTGACGCACCTAGGCTTGTAAGCGCTGCAGCAACGCTTGTTAGAACAGTCGCGAATCCTATCATCTCGGGATTCTTCACTTGTAAGAGTGCACCCGCAGTGACGCTACAAATGATTGAGCCAAAGACGGTCGCATGGTGAACTGCACTCCAGTTTTTTTGCCCCTTATAGAACCAGTCATGCCATTTTGTAGCTTCTTTTTTGAAAATGTTTTTGTCCATTTCTCGTCCTTGATGATGTGAAAAGTTAACTGCAATCACTGCGACTCACAGGCACTAAGCCTGTGAGGGTCCGCGAATCACCGGGGTGTTCTGGCCCTGGTTTTGGTTCTGGTCGAGCGTCTGCTGTTGCGACGGCGCATCCTGGCGCAGTCCCTGCGCACGGTTGGCCTCAGCCACTTGGCGACTGCTATCTTCCATCGGTTGTTGCACCAGACGCGGCACGTCGCCCACAGCCGTCTTCGCCCACTCTGCGGACGGGTTCGCTGTGTCCGTCATCGCCACGCGATTGCCTTCGGGCGTGAACTGCGCGAATCCGATGCTGGTCAAGCCGCGTTGGCGCGCCTCAGCGGTTAAACCCGCCGCCAGATCCTCATCGCGCGAACTTGCCGTCAACCCAAGGGTCGCGCCACGTTCGCGCACGCCGCCCAACAGGGTGGCGTACATCTCGCGATTGACGTGATTGGCGTCATTCAACGGAACCACATCCGACTCGGCGCGACGACCCGGCCGCTGCGCGGGCGCTTGTTCGCCCGGTGGTTGCGCCGGAGCGTTTTGCTGCGGCTGTTCGCGCTGTCGCTGCTCGATCGCACGGTTCACCGCTTGCAGCGTGTCGGGGTCCGCGCGTCCGGTCACGGGCAACTGCTGTTGCTCCTGAAAACGCCGCACGGCCTGCTCGGTTTGCTCCGTGAAGGTTTGACCTGCCGGCACCTGGACGTTCCGATCCGCACGGATGTTCAGCGCACGCAGGTTGTCGTTGAGCTGGCGCACCTCCTCGCCGGTCTCCAGACGACGCAGCGCGCCGTCCTCCATCGCCGGGCGGCCCACAGCAGGCGCGACGCCAGCGCCCGCGCGCACGCGGCCGGCATCGAGATCGGCGACGAATTCCGGAGTGAGCACTGCACGCCATGCATCGGCGCGATTGAGGCGATCGGGCAAGCCATTATCGCCGCCGTTGATGCGGGCCGTCGCGCGCGTCACATCGTCGCGGTCCGCCTGCGGCACGCGTTCCTGCCAGTACCACAGCGCAATGCGCTGGGCGTTATCGCGATTGGCGGCGAGGTCGGGGTTGTTCACCAAGTCCAGATTCAGCGCCGTGCCCGCGTTGCGATAAGTCGACTCGCCGGTCAATTGGGTGTAACCACGGCCGCGATAGAGATAACCATCGCCAGCATCGTCGTTACCCATGCGATTGCCGTACATCAGCCGCCCCAGTTCCTGCGGACGCCCGTCGAGCGCCGCCAACCGCGCAGCATTCAAGGCTTCGTCGCCTTCGCGCCGCGCCGAAGCGACCGGAATCTGGTCGATACTGCGGGTGTAGCGGAAACTCTCTTCCATCCGCGTGAATCCGCCGGATTCATGGCTCATTTGGCCCATAAAATTCGCCATTTCTTCGCGCGAGGTAATGCCCGCAGCGCGCGCGGCGCGCAACATCTCGATTTCGTTTTCGGTCGGCATGGTCAATATCCTGGTTAAAAGTGAACAATTCGCGTCGCGCTACGGCAGCGCATTCGCAGGGAACGTTTGCGGATCGAATGTTTGCAGCGGCACATCGCCGAAATCGGCAGGCCCCTGCCGCTGCTCGCCGCTCTTGCCATCGGCGCGATCGAAGCCGACGAACACGATGCCGGCCAAGCGCCAGCCGCCTGCAGCGCGCGCGGACTCGAACCGGAATTCGCTCGACCACAGCTCGCGCGAACCGCCCTCGAAGCGCAGCGTGAATTCACCGCGACCGATGCGGATCGCCTGCAGCGGGTCGCCCATCATCCCGCCGCAGCGGCGACACAGGATCGCCTTCGGGCTGTTCAGCGACGCGCGCAAGCGGCCGTCGACGTCGCGCAGCAGCACCTGCAGCGCACGCGGTGCATCGTCGTTAGCCGATGCGGGCGCGTAGACCACCAGCGCATCGTCGTCGCCGTCTGCATCCAGATCGCCGCGCGTCACTAGGCCGAGCACGGCGCCAGCAGGCAACAACGCAGATAGTTCAGCATCGCGCTGCGGCGATGCGGGCGATGGCGACGCGGACGGTGGCGACGCGGGCATCGGCCCGGGCGTCGATGCAGCCACCGTCTGAGCTGGGCCTGCACCCGGCGGCGCCGAAGGCCGCGAATTCGCGGCATCGCCATACGGCGTACAGGCCGCTAAACCGCCCGCGATCAACGCCGCCCAACCAATCGCATGTGCGAGTGAACGCGTTCGTCCGAATGATGTGGGCATTGCGGTGTCCTTGCGTGGGGGGCAGTGGCAGTCTAGCCGTAGTTTCGGGGGAATGGCATGACTGGCGACCGGCGACGCAGGCAGGATGTGAGCATGTTCGTGGCAGCGAGAGATTGTGCCACCTCATGGGATTGACCTGTCAGTTCTTACAGTGGTGGCGCTAGTTCGAGAGGGCGTATTTTGATGGGTTAGGATTTGCGAGGGGTGGATGTCCATTTGCGACCCGGAGTGGACATCGACAAAGTGAACCTGACCCCGCTCTTGGATACACGCCTTACGGGTTGTCTGGATGGTGAGCAAGGGGCCACCCTACTTGCTTGCGAGGGCACCATGTCAGGATGTATTGATGCCCCCTGCCCTCGTCTTCTTTCCGTGACGGACCAATGCAATACGCCCTCGTTGAAGGTTGCCGCGCGGAAGCATTCGCTGGCAAGCGCGGCACCTGCGAAACCTGCGGCTCGGCGATGGTGGCCAAGTGCGGCCCGCGAGTGATGCACCACTGGGCGCATGCCAGCCGCCGCGACTGCGATCCGTGGTGGGAGAACGAAACACCCTGGCACCGAGCGTGGAAGAACCTGTTCCCCAAGGACTGCCGCGAAGTCAGTCACGTCGCGCCGGACGGAGAGATCCATCGCGCCGACATCAAGACGTCGACGGGCATCGTGATTGAGGTGCAGCACTCGGCAATGACCGACGCTGAACGCATGTCGCGCGAATCCTTTTATGGCAACCTGGTGTGGGTGCTCGATGGCAGCGCCTTCCGAGACAATTTCCAGATCCACCACATGCTACCGGATCCGACCTCGGCGCTGGCCCAGGATCTGGTGTGGAAGCGCGCGGGCGTCGGCCTGCATGGCGCCAACTGCGGCATTTTCCTGCGCCTGTCCGAATGTCAGCAGGATGATTCAACCGTTACCAAGGCGTCGATCCGCGGCGGCCGCATTCGCTCGCTGCGCGAGATCGAAAGCGACATCGCGGAAGCGTACCGCGGCCATCACCAGTACGTTTGGGTGCGTCCGCGACGCACCTGGCTTGATGCGACGTGCCCGGTGTACATCGACTTCAACGAAGACTGGCTGGCGCGCCTAGATGTCTACGACGAGTCTGGCATTCCGTGCTTGTTCCGGGTCGCCAAACGCAAGTTCATTCACGACGTGCAGACAGAAACCGACGCGCGCGCCGTTGCCGCCCGCTATTACCCTGTCCCATGAAGAAGCCTGCCCGTCTTAAATCCATCCCTCGCCGCGCGCCGCAGCCTGCGGCTACCCCGCCCGGCGACGAAGCCGATATCCTGGCCGAGCTGCAGAAAGTGTGCACGCAGCCGGGCTACGTGCACACTCTGGCGTACCTGTGCTTTCGGGACAACATGCTGCTGTACAGCGACGAGCTCACCGAGGGCCGTAGGGTGGGCTTCATGCCCACCGCTACAACACCCAAATAATAACGATCAATCGCTTCACCGCGGCGGCTAAGTTTGAATCAATATTCCCGCCGATGGTTGCATGGCAATGGTGGGCGTAAAGCCCACTCTACAAAAGATCGTTGTGGGTGTCCGCTGCCAGACAAGGCCGCATGCCACACACAAGTCCGGAAACGCGAACGCCGTAAGGCGCATACGTTGTCGTCGAATGCATAAGGGCCGTAGGGTGGGCTTCATGTCCACCGCTACATCACCCAAACAACATCGATCAATCGCTTCATCGCGGCGGCTAAGTTTCAATCAATATTTCCGCCAATGGTTGCATGGCGATGGTGGGCGTAAAGCCCACCCTACAAAAATCATTGCGGGTGTCTGCTGCCGGACAAGGCCACATGCCACACACAAGACCGGGGGCGTAATGGCCGTCAGGCGCATACGTTGTCGTCGAATGCATAAGCGTTACAACATCGCATGACTACGAATATGTGCTGCGATGTATTGCGCATTCGCTTTCCACACCATCACACCACAACCCCCGCCGCATGCCCCGATGCCCAGGCCCACTGGAAGTTATATCCGCCGAGCCAGCCGGTGACGTCGATGACTTCGCCGATGAAATATAGGCCGGGGATGCGTTTGGATTGCATCGTGCTTGAGGAGAGTTCGTCGGTGTCTACGCCGCCGAGGGTGACTTCGGCGGTGCGGTAGCCTTCGGTGCCGCTGGCGATGAGCGGGAACTGCTGCAGTTGTTTCGCCATCGCGCGCAATTCAGGATCGTTGAATTGACGCATCGGGCGGCTTTCGAACCACACTTCGCAGAGGCGTTCGGCGAAGCGTTTGGGGAAGAATTCGCCCAGTGCATTCCGCAGTTCGGCGGCGGGTCGTTTCGCTTGCAGCTCTTTCAACAATGCGAAGGCATCGCCCTGCGGCACTAGGTCGAGATGCAGGGCGTCGCCGAGGTTCCAGTACGACGAGATCTGCAGGATCGACGGGCCACTGACGCCGCGATGGGTGATGAGCATGAAGTTGCTGAAGTCTTGGCCGTTGCACTGCGCGGTGATCGGCAGTGCGACGCCGCTGAGGTCGGCGAAGCGTTCTTGATGTTTGCCGGTGAGCGTGAGCGGCACGAGGCCTGCGCGTGTGGGCAGCACGGTGTGTCCAAATTGCCGCGCGAGTTCGTAGCCGAAGCCGGTGGCGCCCATGCTGGGGATGGACAGCCCGCCGGTCGCGATCACCAGCGATGCTGTGCGCAGCTCGCCTTGCGTGCTGGTGCGCACGCGGAAGCCGTCGTCTGTTTTCTCGACGCGCTCGACGCTGCATTGGGTGTCGATGCGCACGCCGGCATTGGCGCATTCGTCGAGCAGCATCTTGACGATGAGCTTCGATGATTCATCGCAGAACAATTGCCCGAGTTCTTTTTCGTGATAGGCGATGCCGTGGCGCTCCACCATCGCGATGAAGTGCTGCGGCGTGTAGCGCGCCAGCGCCGATTTGCAGAAATGCGGGTTGGCGGAAATGAAATTCGCCGCAGTGGTGCCGGTGTTGGTGAAATTGCAGCGGCCGCCGCCGGACATCAGAATTTTTTTGCCGCAGCGGTTCGCGTGTTCGATCACGCGGACGCGGCGCCCGCGCTGGCCGGCGACGATGGCGCACATCAGGCCCGCAGCGCCGCCGCCGATGACGATGACATCAGCATCACTTTCGGAGGCCGCACCCTTGGCGGCAGCACCTTTAGGGGCAGCGGCCGTGGACGCCGCGCTGGTAGAAGCTGCGGCCGCAGCGGCGGCGGTCAGGCTGGCCGTCATCGTGAAGGGTCCGGGGCGTCGTGCGGGCGGTCATTGTAGGCGGCGCGGGGCACCGCGAATGACGATGCCGGGATGCATCTACCGCATAACACCTGTGGTTCTCGTCGGAGATTCGATGTCGTCCAGGACGCCCGACGATGTTCCCTCTCCCCGTGCACGGGGAGAGGGTGGCCGTAGAGCCTGCCCCGTACTCGATACGGGGCCGGGTGAGGGGCGCTCTTCGGGACGCATCGTGGCTGCCCGCCCCTCATCCGGCGCTGCGCGCCACCTTCTCCCCGCGCAGCGGGGAGAAGAGAAACTGCATGGCTGCCTGCCCCTCATCCGGCGCTGCGCGCCACCTTCTCCCCGCGCAGCGGGGAGAAGAGAAACTGCGTGGCTGCCTGCCCCTCATCCGGCGCTGCGCGCCACCTTCCTCCGGCCCTCGCGCGCAGCGCTCGGGCGCTCATCGGCGCGCGAGGCAGTGCCTCGCAAGCGCGCCTCTTCGCCCCCGCAGGCGGGGAGAAGGAACGCATGTCTTCGCCCGGCCCTCGCGCGCAGCGCTCGGGCGCTCATCGGCTTGCGAGGCAATGCCTCGCAAGCGTGCCTATTCGTTCCGGCCTTCGGGAGAAGGAATACATCGCGGGACACTTCATGGAACACGGCAAGTGCGGCGTTCGCAGTGGCTCGAACAGGGTGAAGCACTACACTAGTCGCCTCGCGCCCTCGCCCGCCCAATCACATTCCGAAACGCCGCATGCTGCGCCTGACCGAACTGAAACTGCCGCTGGATCACCCCGAAGCCGATTTGCGCGCGGCCATCGTGCAGCGCTTGGGCGTGAACGATGCGGACATCGTCGCGTTCACCGTGCATAAGCGCAGTTACGACGCGCGCAAACGCAGCGCCATCACCTTGATCTATACGGTGGATGTGGAACTGCGCGATGGCTTGGGGCATACGATCGCGGAACGCAGCGTCGGCGAACGGCCGATCCCGCACGTCGCGTCCAGCCCGGATATGCGCTATCGCTTCGTGACACAGGCGCCGAGCACGATGACATCGCGGCCGGTGGTGATCGGTTTCGGGCCTTGCGGTTTGTTCGCGGCATTGATCTTGGCGCAGATGGGTTTCCGGCCGATCGTATTGGAGCGCGGCAAAGCGGTGCGCGAACGCACGCGCGATACCTGGGGGCTGTGGCGCGGCGCGGTGCTCGATCCCGAATCCAATGTGCAGTTCGGCGAAGGCGGCGCTGGCACGTTCTCCGACGGCAAGCTGTGGAGCCAGATCAAAGACCCGCAGCATTACGGCCGCAAGGTGCTGGAAGAATTCGTAAAAGCCGGTGCGCCGGACGAAATTCTATACGTCAGCAAACCGCATATCGGCACGTTCCGCTTGGTCGGCATCATCGAGAAAATGCGCACGGAGATCGAAGCGCTGGGCGGCGAAATTCGCTTCGGCGCGCGGGTGGAGGATGTGCGCATCGTCGATGGCCGCATGCGCGGCCTCGTGTTGAAGGATGGCGAAGAATTGCCCTGCGAACACGTGGTGCTGGCGATCGGCCACAGCGCCCGCGATACCTTCGACATGCTGCATGCGCGCGGCGTCTATATCGAAGCGAAACCATTCTCGATCGGCTTCCGCATCGAACACCCGCAGTCGCTGATCGACAACGCGCGGTTCGGCAGCTTCGCCGGGCATACACTTCTGGGCGCCGCAGATTATCGTCTCGTCCATCACGCCAAAAACGGCCGCGGCGTCTACAGTTTTTGCATGTGCCCCGGCGGCACTGTGGTCGCGGCCACATCGGAAGCAGGACAAGTCGTGACCAACGGCATGAGCCAGTACTCGCGCAACGAGCGCAACGCCAACGCTGGCTTGGTGGTGGGCATCAGCCCCGCCGATTATCCCGGCGGCCCGCTCGCCGGTCTCGCGTTCCAGCGGCATTGGGAACGTCAGGCCTTCGTGCTTGGCGGCGGCGATTATTGGGCGCCGGGGCAGTTGGTCGGCGATTTCGTGCGCGGCAAGCCGTCGAAAGACTTCGGCGAGGTGTTGCCATCGTATAAACCCGGCGTGCGCTTGGGCGACCTGTCCACCGCTCTGCCCGACTATGCCATCGCTGCGATTCGCGAAGCGATTCCCGCGCTCGACCGCCAGCTCAAAGGCTTCGCGATGCACGACGCGGTGCTGACCGGCGTGGAAACGCGCACCTCGTCGCCGATTCGCATCACCCGCAGCGCCGATTATCAAAGCATCAACACCCGCGGCCTGTATCCCGCCGGCGAGGGCGCTAGCTACGCCGGCGGTATTTATTCAGCGGCGATCGATGGCATCGAAGTGGCGCAAGCGGTGGCGCTGGCGATGACGGCCGGGTGATTGGTTGCGCCTTGTTGGGCGCGCCGTAAAAGCTGCATCAGCGCGAGAACCGGCCCTGCAGGCGATGCGGCCTGACCCAGCCGGCTTCGGCGTAGTGATCGACAAAGCAGACGTGTACTTCGGCCATACCGATGCTGCAGCGCATCGCCACTGGCCATGCCCCAACTGCCGACCCGATGTACCAGCAGATCGGCTTGGCCCTGAGCCGCCACGATGGCCACGCGCAGGTGGGCCTCACCCATGTGTGCGGTCTGATACACCCTGGCCATCCCCTCTCCTCAACGTTTGTCGGCGGCCGCTTGCCCGGGCCGGGATCGGCTCGCATACTCGGCCCATTCACTCGCAAGGGCTACGGACGATGCTGCTGGAAATTCTACTGAACCTGCGCAACGGCCGCGAACGCGTCAGCGTGATTCATCGTGAGGGCAACAGGCTGCCCGAACTGGGCATCGCGCATCCGCAAGAGGATACCCGGCGCGCCTCGATTCCCGGCCACTGGGGTTGGACCGAGCAGCCCACGCGCCTCGAAGCCGCCGCCACGATCGACGAGCCGCTGCCGACGCGCACCCAGACCATTCTGTCGTACCGCGTCCCGGCCGACGTGCGCCAGGCCATCAACGGCGATGTGAGCGATTCACTGCCGGCATCGCGCAAGCATGGCATCGCGCTGGATCTGAAACTGTAGAAGGCTAGAACAGTAGCGTTTGCCCAGAGCGATCGGTACACCCGACGCGCCGCATCACGCGGATTCGCGGACCGATAGCGCAGCGTCTGTAACAGAGCGCTTCGGTCGCCTGCCGGTCTTGTCAAAGGTCTGTTTTCTTCAAACTGCCTTTAACCAGTGCCACAGGCTCGAATGCGCGGGTCGAAGGCTGTTGCCCCTTCTGCCTTTGCGTAGGCTCGTGATCGGTGACCAGAAAGCCATCGTGTCGATTGATACCTTTTTTCTTCATTTCACTGATGTACTTGTTGCGTTCAGGCCCTTTTTTGAAGTCGCCTAGCGTTCCAAGCGCTCGCCGCTTCAAGTGCTCAGTCTTCAGCGCCGTTTGCAGCGCCGGCAGATCGTTGTTCTGTTTAAGGTGGGCAGTGAGTGTCTCCGCTTGACGGTAGTCCCCGGTGTTGTCGTTGTGGTCGAACAGCGACATCCAGTTGTACTTGGCTGTTTGTCCATGCTGGTACCGCGTCGCTAAACCGCGATAGAGATCCGACGCCTGGGTCGCGGTGTAGAGCTTGGGATTGATCTCCATATCCTTGGCTACCGCGTGCCACTGCAGGCGATGGGTATATTCGCCGTGATCCGGCGCCGCGCTGCGGTCCTTGAACATGCGGCCGCTGCCGACGATCCCCATGAACTCGCCCTGGCTATAGAGCCCACCCTGCAGACGTTCGATCTCCGGCGCAAATCCATGCTGCTGTTCGGTTTGATACAGCGCGTGCTTGAGCTTGACGCCTTGCCCGACCAGCGCATTCAAGCCGCTCAGATGGCTCATCACCGTCGATTTGTCCTTCATCAGAGCATCGATGCGCGCGTAGTCCTGCTGAAAGATGGGCTCGCGCTTAACCTGCAGCATCGGCGACAGCGAATGGTCGCTGTCGGAACGGCCCTTGTTTTCGAGGACGCTGCTGGAACTGCCGCTGTTGCGACGTACGTTGTTCGAATCCATGGCAGAACTCCCTGCTGCGGTTTGGAGGGTTGCGTATCAGCGAACGACGCCTGTTATTGAGCTCTAACAGGTTGCTGAAATACCTCCACCCAGGAGGTCTCAGTTCGCACATCCGGCACATGTCTGGTACATGTCTAGCTGTGCTCACGGTGACAGCCTCGCGCGCGAAGCTGGCCATGAACGCAGCAAAGGGTGAGGCGCACAGCGCCGAATGATCAATCGCTGACGCGCTTGTTGCGCCAACGCGGCCATCCATGGCTGCGTGCCATGGCTGCGTGCCATGACTGCATGCCATGACTGCATGAACAGGCCACTGAACAGCTGCTGCCGCAGGTATTCCAGCAGCCTGTTCGCGCGCGGCGGCTTGTGCGCCACGACACCGCCAGGATAGAACGGGCCGCTGTCGCTCATCGCTCACTGCGCTCAGAATTTGAAATTGTGATCGTCTATGCGGCGCACCGGGCTCAACGGCCTTTTGGTCAAGTTCTTATCCTGCGACATCTCGCGCAGGCTCTGCAGATCCAGTCTTGGCGTCTGCGAGTGAGTCGAGGTATTGAACTTCACTGTCGACTGCGGATTGTTGCTTTCTTGCTGCAATAGCTTCATCGCTTCGCCGACGTCACCTTTAGCCTTTACCAGCAACTCCCTGTGGGTCTCGGACACGAGCGTGTCGTACCCGCCACTCAGCAGATTTCTCGCGCTGTGCATCTTGTCGATCTCGCGGACGGTCTGAACGCGGTTGATCAGTTTGTCGAATTTGCCGGCGTTGCTGCCGGAGATGTCGCTGATGTCTTTGAACTGCGAGTACACCGGGGTCTTCGATTTGCTGATCTTCGGGCGCACGGTCTCCAGTTCTTCTTTCGGCGCCATGAACAATTGCACAGTCGCTAACTTCGACATGATCGCAACGTCGTGTTCGCCACGCTTGGGGTCTTCGATGGTCTTGCTGAGAATCTTTTCGCGTCGTGAATCGCGGGTACCGTGTTCCTTGGTCAGTGCGCCGCTGGTGCCGCCGACGTTCTTGGTCTTGATCCCTGGCGTATGCCCGCTCAGCGGCTCCGATGTGTCGGTCTTGTCGCCATATTGGCTGAGGCTAAGCGACCCTGTTTTCCAGATCAGTGTACCCTGATGACTGCGCTGATTGAAAACGGTTTCGGCTTCGTCGTCGCTCATCTTCGCGCGCTTGGTGCGCTGGAACTCGGTACGCACGTTCTCGTCAGCGCTGATGCCCCAGTTCTCGGTGCTTTGAGTGATGGCTTTGATGCGAATGTCGGTGGATTTCGGGGTCTTGCTTTTGATGAACGTAGGCAGTTGTTTCTTGAGACTTTTCAGCCGTTCGCCGCCCATCTGCCACAAGCCGGTTTCGTTGACACTCTTCTTGAGATCCAGACTGGTGAAATCGAACGATGGCGGTGTTGTCATGGACGGCATCGACGACAGTTGCATCGACGATTGCTGCGTCAATGGCTGCTGCATCGACAACTGCTGCGTCGATGGCGGCTGGAACATGAACGGCTGGGACAGCGACGGTTGAAACACGAATGGCGTGAGGGAGAAACCGGAGCTGTTGTCATCGCGCGGCGACTGCATAGAAGACAACGTCGGCCTGGAAGCCTGCAGCTTCTTGCGCTTCATCAGCACATCCGGCGACGCCATCGGGAATCCGTATTCCGGATTCGGTCGCCCACCCGGGGAAAGCGGTGGCAACGCCGTCATCTCGTCGTAGTTGCGCTTGCGCAGCGATGTCGATTCGTTCATAAGAGACCTGTCGATGTTCATGGATGGCGCTGCTTTGGTTTCAGTGGAGGTAAGGCTGCGCGTGCTGACCGCAATGCTTGCGGGTCGCGCAACAAGGTTGGAGCCCTTCAATTCCAGCGTCGCGCTCGGTACTTCCAGGCGCTCGATCGCACGACCCTGCTCCGCATTGAATGAGCGACTATTCTTTTTTCAACTTCGGGCCCGGCCTTCGAATCGGGCCTACAGGCTCGGGGACAACCGCGTGTACAGCCTGAGCGACTCGATCCGCGACCTCGGCGGCCATCGGTACATGCGTGGCATGCAATGCGGCGGCCACGGGCGCAACGCCCGTGAGCGCGCGCGCGCCGCTGGCCATCGCGCTGAGACCCATCGTCGCAGCGCCTCTTATGTTTCCGCTCGATAGCGCTGAAAATGCACTTCGCGCTTCGTCATACGCGACGCTTCCTTGGTGTCTTGCATGTTCGCCATCCCATCCATGCGTTGGACCAGGCAGCATCGATAATCCCGTACTGACTCGGCCCACAATCGAATGCGGAGTAAGTTCACTCATGACCATACTTCGGGCACGGTCTCGCAGCGTCGGTGCAGCGACGTGAGGCTCCGGCGCGTCGGGCGCTACCACATTCGGCACCCCAATACTCACGCCCACAGTCTGCTGGCGGACGTGCGCGGGAAGATCGCTCATCGGTACACGCCTAAACTCTCCTGATGCGCTGCGCTGTCTGAGCGTTGGATGTACCTTCTTATCCCTATCGTTTGACATGATTTTTTAACTTCGTTTTAGCTATGGTCGAATTCGGGCTTAGCAGGCTGCTGAACACCTGCTGCCGCAGGTATTCAGCAGCCTGCTAACGCAGCCATGGATGGCTGCGCCGGCGTCATCAGAGCATCGATGCGCGCGTATTCCTGCTGAAAGATGGGCTCGCGCTTAAGCTGCAGCATCGGCGACAGCGAATGGTCGCTGCCGGAACGGCCCTTGTTTTCGAGGCCGCTGCTGGAACTGCCGCTGTTGCGACGTACGCTGTTCGAATCCATGGCTGAACTCCCTGCTGCGGTTTGGAGGGTTGCGTATCAACGAACGACGCCTGTTATTGCTGTTCCCAGTTCGCGCAAGCATGGCATCGCGCTGGATCTGAAACTCTAGCTAGCCGTCAAACCAGTCGTATTGCCACCCGATGTTGAATCGAATGCCTGTGGCCTCACAGCTCATCATCGCTGCTGTCGGACATATTGCCGCCGAAACTGGTAAAGCCCTTGGGCCGGCTGGGCGGCTTTGTGAACTTCTTGTGTTCCCGATTGAGCTGACGACGCTGCAATGTTGGGGTGACGCCCATGCTGAAGAGCGGGTTGTCCGAAGCGAAAGCATCGTGAGGCGTTAGTGTTTGTTGCTCAATACTTCTCAAGGCGCCTCGAAAATATTTACTGCTACCAGACACACGCTCTGGTTCGGATAGCGTAGCGATGGTCATCAACTTGGCGGCGGCGTTGGATTGCACGCCATCCTGAATAAGGCGTTGCTTTTTTACCGGCCGCTCGTCGGTTCGAATCGCCTCCAGTAACTCGCGAGCAATACCGGCGTCCTGCTGGGACTGATTTCCGCCGTTACCGACGGGAGGGAACAGCGACGGGGTAAGCTCCGTGTATTTATGCCCGACAGTGGAATTGTTGAAGTTGGACATCACCGTGGTAATTTTTGGCGCGGGATCACTGGTCGGAAACTTGCTGAGATTGACCGGGCCATAAGGCGTGCTGATGTCCTTCATGGTGCGTGGACTATTTCTGAAATCCGGAGCAACCGTTTGTTCCATACGTTTGACAAAAGCATGTTTTCGATCGCCGGAATAGCCATCGGTGGTTCTTTGTGAGCCACGGTCATATGCGCGTTGCATACGCGCAAGCGTGCCGGACCCTGACTCAGGTGGCGGCATGCCGGAGGGAATTTTTGGCGCTGTGCGCGGTGCGTTGACACTGCTTACAGGTGGCGGCAAGGTGGCAGATTGGCGCTGACCGATGAGAGCGGATTGAGAGGTTGGCGGTTGAGTGAGCGGAGCTTGAGTAACCGGAGCTTGGGGAGATGAATCTCTCGCTCTCTTACGAAGGTTGTAGCCATGCTTATCACTCATGATCAACTTCTCGTGTGCACAATGACGTGGATGATATTCGTGCCTCTGATAACAACTGAGTACGAACGTTTATCGATTGTTCCGGGAAAGCACTCTTGATGAAATGTATCGAGCGCCCGAAGTGTGGCTCATCTACGCTGCCTGCCACGAACGCATATTGGCCGTGTATCAGCAGGCCACGCTGTGCGTCGGCGGTCTCAGGCGATGCCGCAATTGGCTGGAGACGGGCGGCCAGTGAGGCCACGCGGATTGCAGGCGTGCTGTATCCATCCGTCAATACTTGATGATCGGTCGATTGGGGTAATTGGTGGTGAATGGAGGCGTTTCTGCAACCAGTTTGGCGCGATGTTCCGCGGTGGCCCAGTTTCCTTCCATCTGCTTTAGCATGTTATGACTGTGGAGCAATTGACCGGTGAATTTACCGGTGAATTTTGGAAATGCCTGGGGGCCGATATCAGGCCAGCCCATCGCTTTCCCCTGTGCGCCGTCGTGGAACTGGCTGAGAGTACCAACCGCTGAACCAACTGCTGCAAATGTTTTCCATAATTTTGATGCTGACATGGTCTTTTCTCCTGGTAAGGTTAGATAGCGGCTGAATTTTTCTTGGCAACATTCCTGCCGGTCCGAGCGGAACATCACACGGAAGAATGTTTGTCTGATGTAGTTACCGGCAGCGCCGAAAGTCCACCGGATATCATTTCGAAAAGTTTGGACATCGCGTCGTCATCGCTGCCGTCGCACTGCGGAAAATACAGCGCCCTGCAATATGCAAACATGTCGCGCCATTGCCCCTGCGCGGCGCCTGCTGTGCCATTGGGCATGTGCCGCGACAACGCCCGCAGCGCCCGTGGGTCGCCACCCTGCGTATGCAGCAGGGCCAGACACTGCGCCGGGGTCGCTGCCGACAGGGTTTCGAACGCCAGCAGCATCTGCGCGTGATCGTCCGGATGCGGCAGGCCGATCACATCCGGCAGGCACTCCTGCAGCCGTCCGCCAGCGGTATCGTGGAGCGCGACATGCAGCACCCGTCCGTCGTCGTCGCGCTGGGTCTGATGGACGCTGGCGCCATGGGCGCGGTGCCAGCGCGCCTGCGCTTCGAAATTAACCCGCAGGACATCGTCTGCATGCCGGGCAACCGGGCTTTCGGACCTGAATTGCAGTGCGCCGCACTCCAGAGCGCCCCGGCGGATCTGGGTGAGATCCATCGCGCCGTGATCGGATGCACGCAACAGCATCCGCCCGCCGCTGGCGCGCAACAGCGCGGACAGTGTGTCCATCGCGCCGCGCGGCAGCGTAAACGTGGCACCGTCGAGCGATCCCCGGTACGCCGAGAGCAGGCGCATCACGCCATCGCGCTGCGTCGTGGGCCGCCAATCCATGCGGCCATTGCCGTCGCTCCAGGCTTCCAGCAGTTCACCCGCATCTGCGGTGTACACCCCCTGCGATTGCGAGGACAGACCCTCGTGCGCCAACACGACGATCGGATTGCGTATGGTGTGCGAAGGAATGCCCCGCCCTGCGCGATCGAGAAACAGGTCGCCGCTCGCGATCAAGGGTGTTAGCAAAGGATGCGTCGTCAAACGTGCATGGTGTTCGGCATTGCCGCAGCGCGCTAGATAGCGGATCGGGGGGGCACGCGGCGCACGGCCGGCCAGCGCTCGCAATACCCGCCATGCCCGTTCGCCTTCTGCGGGGGCAAGGTCGATCACCCACAGCACTTCAGCGGGATCGATCGCATGCGTCGCCAGGCCCGTCATCAGCAACGACAGCACCGTTTGTGCATCGTCCTCGGCTTCGCGCAGCGCGCGCACGCGCCCGCTCTCCCACGCCGGGCGCGTGGTGCCTGCATAAGGCCGCCACTGCGCGCTGGCGTGGGCGAGATCGCGCATTTCGTCAGCTTCGCTCAACATACACCGCTCCACTGGGCGCGCGTGCGCATCGGCCCGCCTGCAATTGCCGTCGTTGCAATTGCCGTCGTTGCGATTGTGTTGCGCGGAAGTGTGTTGCGAGGAAGTGTGTTGGGAAAATGGGCATGGCTGCTCACGACCGTTTCTTGAACGCGGGCAGCGCGGTGCTGCCTCTGCGCGCAATCAACATCAATGCGAACTGCCCGGAAGGATGCGGGCCTGAGGCATGAAGGCCTGAAGCAGGCGGACCGTTTCGCGTGCCATCGGCACTGTCCGTATGCGCTGACCGGATGTGCTGCCGAAGCTGTGCGATCAGTTCGTGATGATCGATCGTTTTGGTTGACCTTGATTGGGTTTTTTCCAGCGTCTGCGTTGAATGAGAAGGATCGCCCCCGGATGCGATCGGCGCGAAACCCGACGTCCCTTTCATTTCTTTTGTCACCTGGCGCAGCGCACGCATGGCTTGGATGCCGTGACCGAGCGACGACAGTAGGCTCGGGTTGGGCGACGACTGCATCCGGCTCAGCGCATCGACATGCTTCTGCGCAGTGGCTGTTGCAGGGCCCGCGCGCTTGAAGGCAGCGGCCGCAGTGGGCGACGAAGCGGCAGCGGCTTTGAAGGCCGACTTAGCGGACGATAGGGGCGATGGTTGTTCTTTGGCCATCTCGCGCGTGACCTTGCGGAGCGAGTGCATCGCCGAGACGCCGTGCCGCAACGACGACAGCAGCCCTTTGTTAGGCTGCGCCAACGCCTTCAGATGCGGTGTCGCCGCTTTCACCGCCGGTGCGGCGCGCTTGAACGCGGCCTTCGCCGCCGGCGAGGAGTTGGCTGCGTTCTTCAATGCGTGCTTCACGTTGACCGGCGCATGCCGATGCGGCTGCGTTGTTTTCGGCATTGCGATGCGCATCTGCGCTGCGATCACGATGGCGATCGGCTTCGCTGCTGTGCCCTTGCGGGAGCTGTCGCTCATCTATTGACTCCTGTGAATTGCTGCATCGTGCGCATGCATGCGTCGTCGTTCATCCGGTGGCCCGTCCCTCGTGCGCAGCCGCCGGATCGCCCAGTCCCAACAGTTCGAAGATGTTGATTTGCCCGCCGCAGCGCACGAAGACCTCGCTGTACAACTGCGCCGTGTTCAAACCGCCCCACGCCACCGCGCGCCGAATGAGATAGGGCACCGGGCTATGCGGTTCGATCGTTTCCAGGGCATGCGCGATATCGGCCAATGCGGCATAGACCTCGCGTCGGTCAAGCGACCCCACCGCGACCTCGTCGTTGGCCGCATGATCGTTGACCGCATGATCGTTGGGCGCATGATCGCTGTGCGTCACGACTGTCTGCTGATCGTCGCTGCGTGTCGGCGCAACCACGCCACGACGGCGCGCTTCAGCGACCAACACAACCTCGATGCGCTCAAGTAGCGTGCGCATCGCGCTAAGTCCGGGCGCGTCCTCACCGAAGTGCGCATCCAGCGTGTGCTCCAAGGCCTGCAGCGCCGCCAATCCGTCGCGCAAGCAAGCGCGCAGGAAAACGATGCGCGCATCGGGCGTGCAAGCCAATGCGGCGCCGACATCGGTCAGCGTTGCTCCCTCGATTTCGCCCTCGCGCTGCTTGCCCAGGCTGGAGCGCAATTGCTCGTTGCGCTGCGCCTGCTCCCAATCGTTCCAGGCATAGTCGTGGCCGGTGCCGGTCGCGGTGATCGCCATTCGACGCAGCGGTGGCAGCAGCTTTTGGCCGATCCACAGCACCAGGTTCATGCGATGTTCGCTGTCGTGCGGATGCAGCGTGTCGCCATACTGCGCAAACAGCGCATCGATCAATCCCAGGCACGGTGCCAGCGACTGAAAGCCGCTGCGCACGATCGAGGCTTCGAACAACCATGCCGCCAGTTGCAGATCCTTACTGCGCTCGGCCAACACCGCTGCGGACAATTCGCTGGCCGCGACCCAGTTCGCGCGCTTGAGTTCGCGCTCCCACGGGCCCAACGGCAAGCTGGCATCCTCTTCCTCGCGTTCATGACGGATGCGGCGGTAGCGTTCGTCTTCCGCAGCGGGCGTACCTTCCGGCACTTCAACAGACACCGGCGCGAGTAATGCCTCCCAGCTCTGGCCCACCGTCGACCGGAAATAGCGGTCCGCTTCTGCCAAATGTTCTTGTGTATTTCGGGTCATACGCTGATCTCCACTGTCGCCTTTCCAAATATCGTTCCAACTATCGAGCACTCGCGGGCGGACAACGCATCCGCATGCGCGAACAGCTATTGCACTGGTGCAATGCGCGGGAATGCCGCCGGCACTGCGATTGTTTTCTGCGTTTGCGTTTTCGGATCGACGCCGGTCAACTGCCATGTCATGAACACGCGCGCTTGACTGACCGCCGGCTTACCGTCCTTGCCCGCGACCTGACTTTGCACCGGCACATTGAAGCCCAGCAGGATCTGGTCGGGCTGTTTGCTCCGGGCATTGGGCAAGCGATGGCTGTCGATGAAGTGCAGCAGCGCCCATGGGCCTTCGACGCTGAAGGTTGCGGTCGCATCCTGAGTGGTGAGGTCCGACTGAGCCGGATCGGCCTGGGGGCGCCATTCCGAACGCGCGGCCCAGCGCAGATGCAGCGCGAGCGGATCGCCGGGCAACCATTCCAACGGCTTGACGCCATTCGGAAATACAGATTCCGCGTCCTGCACCGCCAGGCGCCAGGTCAGCAACTGATCGCCGCCGATCGCTCTGGACGGCTCCGCCTGGAATACCGCGCTCAGCCCCAGCGCCTGCATTTGCTCGGGCGCAGCGACATTGCCGGCGAAGAACGCGGCCACAGCGTCCAGTTGCGCGACGAATGTCTTCGCCGCACGCCAACGATTGCTGTCCATCGCGCTCAGCGCAGTCGCAATGCGCTCGCGCTGATCGGCATAGTCGAGGAAGAACGCCCGCACCGCAGCAAGGCCAGCATCGCGCGCGCCGGATTCGCCGAAGGGATAGCGTCCGGCGAGATCGCGATTGAAGCGAGTCGCGAGCGCGTCGTACACCGTTTCCGCCTGCGCCTGACGTTGGTCGGTACAGCGCAACTGCACCTGACGCTCCAACTTGCGTCGCCGATCGGAGAATAGGTCGTTGCCATATTCGGGCGACGTGTAAGCAGCCAACAGGCTCGCGCAGTTGGCGTAGGTCATGCCAGTCAACTGGGTGATGAAATACGCATCAAGATTGGCGACTTGGCCGGTGGGCTCCTTGCCTTTGGTATAGCGATCGATCTCATCGCGCGTATTGCGCCAGAACGCTGCGGTTTGCGGCGTATCGCGCCATGCGTCATCGACCCCTGGGGTGTCGCTCAACACCTGTAGGAATGGGTCGGCATACCCTGCCAGCACCTGCGCGCGCGCCACCTGACGGGCGAGAAAATCCTTGGTGACCGGCAGCCCGCCCAGTGTGAACATCGCATCGCTACCGACCGACGCCGGCGGCGCATACAGGCGACTGCCGTCCGCCAGCGCATCCACTCCGCCCAGATTGTCCGCCGCAAAACCGCGCGCGCACTGACGCACCTCGGCACCGCCGTCGGAAAGGCCGTAGCTTGCATACGCATTGAGCACCGCTTTCAGACCGTCCATGCCTAGCGCCAGCTGGCCACCGACCCGGGTCAACTGCGCATCGCTGCGGTTGGCGGCTTCCAGACTGGCCTGTGAATCGTCCGGCACCTGCTGAGCACGACGCAGAGCATCGTCCAGCGCGTGCGCCAACGATTCGCGGGCCAAGCTGTCGTAGAGCGGGCGAATGCCCTCTGCCGGCGGCGGCAATTTTCGCGACGTGGCGAAGGCTTCGTACTGGCGGAGATAACCGGCCGCTTCGGCGATCTCGTTGGCGCGCCAGTCCGCAGCCGCGCCGACGCAGGCGAAAGGCCGCGCCGAGGTGAGCTGCATGTAAGGCAGTTCCGCCAGCGCCGGGAGCCCGGACAGCTCATCCTGCAACGCGGGGGCAATCACCAGTCCGCCTTTGCCGGGAATGAACATGGGGCCATAGGGCGCCAGCGTCATCGTCTCCAATACCTGCATCTCCTGCTGGTGGCACTGCTTGGGGCCGAAGCGCTGCAACATGCCGGTCAGGCCCGGGATGCTTCCGTAATACGCGATCAGCGCTTCGACATCGGCCTTGTTGGCGTTGACGATGTCTTGGCATGGATTGCGCTGATCGGAAGAACCCAGCCATGACTGCTGCACCCAAGACAACCAGATGCCCATGCGTCGCGTGTTGTCGAGGATCGGCGGCTGTCCTTCATTCAACAATGCCAGCAGATCGTCTCCCGCCGAGACTTCACGACTCAGCGCTGCGCGAAGACTGACGCTGCGGGCTTCCATCGCAGCAGCAAGGCGCGCTTCCAGGCCGTTGGGCATGACCGGCTGGGGCACGTCGTCGATCTTACGGAAGGCATCGTCCAACACCCCGCCCTTGCGCCACACGTCGTTCGGCAAGTCTTCGCGGAACACATAGGATGCAAGCTCGTTCAGTGTCCCGATCAATTGGCGCTCATCCAGCGTAGCGTTCTGCTGCGGACGCTCAGCCAGCGCAGCGTTCTGCTTCGACAGCGTCTGGAAGCGCACGAGATTGTCCTCCAGCTCGCGCGCAGCGACCACGAGCTGTCGGAAATCGGCACGTTCGCGGGACAGCGCAGACACTGTTCCGGTCGCGGGCATACGCGTGGACATCAGCAGTTCGCGCGAGCGTTCCTCGAGCAGGCAGGACATGGTGGGCAAGAGCACCTTGTGCACCGTCGAACGCCCGATGAAAGCCGCACTGCGGCTGGTCAGGCGGCTATCCACCCACGACAGCGGAATCACCACGTAGCGCGAACGGGTGTCGATCCGCGACACCTGCGCCAACAGCGGATAGATGTCTTCGCGCCCCAGACATTCGCCGCTTTTGGCAGCCGGAACGCGCGGTGTGATCTTTTTCACCGACTCGATGGCGGCGACCACTTGCGCGACCTGCTTCGACACTTTGTAGCCAGCGACGCATAGCGCGAGGAACAAGCCGGCCGCCGCCGCCACGGCAGCGACTTGCATTCGGTGGATCAAGCGGTTGCGCGACCAAATACCCTGCCGTGTCGGCTTCGCTAGCGCCGACTCGCGCAGGGCTTTCTCCGAGACCAAGGCATCGACGAAATCGACATCGCTGCGCAGACCTTCTGCACTGATGCCATCCGCCTCTACGGAGCCGGTGAAATACAGGCCGCGGAACAGATAGCCGCTTTGCCAAGCGGTGGTGCGGAACACCGTTTCGAGCCACTGCTCCAAGGGGTCGCGCAAGCCGCTGAAATGGGTGGGAAACAGGAAGAAGCGGTCGGCCTCACTGATCGTCTCGCTGACTGCGGCAACATCCGTCTGGATCTCGCGCATCCGCACGCCGACCCGATCGAATGCGCTGTCGGCCCAATCGGAAGGCGGCCGGGATTGGTCCTGGGCGATGGCGGAATAGCCGACCATCTCGCCGAGCCGATTGGGCGCCTGGCTCTGCCAGAATGCAGCAAAACCTGGAATGTCGTCGCACTGCGTCACCACCACGTACACGGGCAGCATGAATTCGACACTGGTCTGCAGGTGACTAAGCTGACGGTTGACGTTTTCGGCCAGCGCGATGCGCTGCGACTGCTTGGCATTGCGCAAGGTGCGCGCCGACACGCACAGCACGATGCCGTCGAGCGGTCGCTCTGGACGCAGGTCGTTGAGCGCTTTCAGCCCTTTCCTCCACTGCTTAGCCTCATCGCTAGCTTCGTCCGCGGCAGCGAGCTTGCCGTCGCCATCGATCAGCACGCCGTAGCGGAAATACGACCAGCGCATGCCTTCGGCATGCAACTGGTCGGCATGCGCAGGCGGTGGATGGCGCCATGTCGCCGACACCGATGCGATCAAACTGCTCTTGCCGGCGCCGCTCTCGCCCAGCACCAGCATCCAGGGTTGGGCATAGCGCCATTCGCGCCGGGTCGAAAGGTAATCGATCGCGTCGAGCGTGCGCCGGAGATAGGCCCGCACTCGCGCACAGATGCCGCACGTTTCCTCGCGATTGCCCAGGGTGATGATCCCAGGCTTGCGAAAACGCCTCACGATCAGAAACGCGACCAGAAGCCCGATCAACAGGCCGGAGCCGGCGAACGAGGTCTTCAGCACGTCGATCTGCGACAGATCGATCGAGCCCAGACCTACCGCGCTGAGGTCGAGCGTGCTCGCGTTGGCCGTGCTTGCGCTGGCCGTGCTCGCGCCAGCCGTGCTTGAGCTGACCGTGCTTGCGCTGGCCGTGCTCGCGTCAACCGTGCTTGAGCTGGCGCCGTTCTGAGCGCCCGCGCTTGGGGTGGCAGCGCTCTGCACGGCCACAGTCTGGGCATTCGTAGTCGACGATGCGTTGGCGGCGACCTGGGTCATTCAGCCGCTCCCGACAGTGCGACGGAAAGGCCCAAGCAACCACAGCCACATCGCGCTGGAGGCCACCAGATAGAAAATCAGAACCACGACGCCCGCTGTGTACCAGGGCGACAGCGGGGCGAGTCGCTCTGGCGTACCGCCCGCCTGCAGCGCCTCCATGGTCTGCGGAAATGCCGCCTCGGCCGCAAGCGCGCCGTGCGCGCGCTCGATCAGCCGATACAAGCGGTTCCGCAGTGCATCCAGTTCGGCATCGCTGAGCGTGCCGCGATAGCGCCCCTTGAAGCCCAACTGCAGCGCCATCAGCATCACCGCCGCCAGATCCACCTGCAACGGGTCGGGAATTTGCGCGGCGAGCAGCTCGTTCGCCATCTCGAAAAAATGGGTGCCGGCATTGCGCGACTGAAAGAAGTTGTACTCCAGCAACACGTCGATCCAGGCATCGCGCCCGGGCCAGTCGAGTTCGAGAATGAAAATCTCGTCGGTCACCGCCGCCATGATGTACATCGCCTTGCGATGGGCATCGATTTCGGCCGGTTTGCCGCTGCGCGACACCTCCTTTTCTTGCAGCCGTAGCACCGTCGCAAGCCTGGCGCTCAGACGTGCGGCGAGATCGCGCGGGTCGGCCGGCTGTGGTTCGTCGCCGACCGACAGCACTGCGCCGAGGCGACCTTCGATGATTGCCCGTTTGCTGTCCACCACCGACTCGAAAAACTCGGCGAATTTGGCCAGCAGAAACAGAGGGGCTCCGATGCGCTCAGCCATTTCCGGATTCCGTTGTCGCTGGCGACGACGGGCTTACGCTGCCCGTCTGTTTGCGGTGGTGAAGAATGATCGCCGCCGGGGCGTGCTGTGCATCGCCCTGCACCACCATCGTGAGGCCGGCGCGAAAACTGTCGACCAATCCTTGCGGCATCTCCAAGCGTTCGCTGCTGACCGCGCAAATCAGGGCATCGGCGCGCAGACCAAGTCTGGACGCTTCACGTGCGCTGAGCATGCGCACCGAGGCCCCGGGCAAGCGACGTTGCCGCAGAACAGGTATCAGGTCTTCGCTGGCGATGCGCGCCTGACTCAGCCAAGTCTGCAACTCGCCCGCGCTCTGCCCTTCGCGCTTGCGCAGTTCGAGATACACCTTCTGCGAACTGTCGGCGGGCAGCGCGCGCTGGTACGTGCCGTCGCCAACGCGCACGAATTCTGGACTGTCCCAATCGGTGTTGATCAAGGCCAGCTTGCGCATCACGAACGCCAGCGCCGCCTGAAACTGCGGCTGGCAATCGTCATGACGATACGGGTCCATCTTCAACGGACGCGGATTGCCGCCGACCGACGCCATGCGCCCGACGATCTGGGCCATCGCCCACCATGCTTGCTGGGGGGACGACAACGGATCGAACAAAACAGTGTCGATCAGCGGCAGACATGCTGCGATTTCGCGGGCGATCTGCAGATGCATGCGCGCCTCGTTGCTCAGCACGGCGACGGACTCCGGCGCATCGTCTTCACTGGTGCCGGCAAGTTCGCGCAGCTTTCCCCACATGTCGTTGCGTAGCGCTGAGAACTGCATTTGCAGGCCCTGAGCGCCGAGAAAAGCCGATGCACCGATGCGGAACATCGGCGGGTGGTAGCGGGTCAGCGACACCGCGCCGTAGGCATCGCGGATGATTTCCAGCAGCGGCAGCGCTGGATAACCTGCAGGCAAATCTTTTTCCGCGAACAGTTCGAGGTGCGCGCGCTGCCGCTCCACCAGCACGTCGCCGATGCCGGTCACCTCGTCCAGCGTTTCGTTGCCCGGTAGGCTCTCGTAGCGGCGTTGCGATGTGCGCGAGCCGATGGGGCCCTGCGCCGCGCCTGCGCGCGGCGGAATGGCGAGAAACACACGCACGGGGGCCGGCGCGCCATCGGCACCGTATTTAGGCTCCACCGCGAGACTCAGATCTAGGCCAGCGACCGTGGCGCGGAACACCAGCGGCAGACCGTCCGGCATCACCGCGTCGCATTCGATGACTTTAATCAGTCCGTCGGCCAAGCGCGTGGAATCCAATTGCAGGCGGCGCACGCCCCAGCAATGCGGCGTCAGACTCGCTAGACGCTGCTGCAGCATGGCCTGCGCATGGATGTCGTGTTGCTGGAAATGCTGCGGCGACAGCAGCATGCCCTCGGACCACTGAACCGCATCGGGCAAGAATTCGTTGTCGGTCATGCGACGCTCCTCATTTCTCTGAAACCTCGATCGACTTTGCCTGCAGGCGCAGTGCGACGTTCTTGTACGTCGTTAACGCAATCGGCGGCCAACCTTCGGGCGCCACGTAGTCGGCGAATACGTACACCGCCAATCCTTTCTTCCGCGTCTTGCGCGGCAGATCGACCGCGAACACGTCGTCGGGCGCAACGCTTTCCACGGACACAACTTCGATGTCCTGACCCAACGCTTTTTTCAAGGCGTCGCGCTGACGGAACCAATCCGGGCCGGTCTTGGGCATCATGGCCCCGGCATTGCTGCTGTACACCACCACGATGTCGAACTGAGTGCCGTTGCCGCTGTTCGCACCCGGGTCTGCGGAGACGCTCAAGCTGCGCAGGGACGCATGCTTCGGCCCGAACACGCCGCAGCCGGTCAGCACGCACACCGCGAGCAGCAAAACAAAGCCGCGCCGCAGGCCGCTCACGACAGCACCAGCACGCGGAACTGGGTCGGCAGCAGACAGATACCGACCGTGTTGGGCAGCATGCCGTTCTGGCCATTGATGGACGTCATCCGCGACACGAAGATCGCACCGACCAACAGCTTGAAGCTGCCCAGCATGGAACGCTTCGCCCCCATGCACATAGCGGACACCACGCCGACACCGACATCCGCGGTGCTCAGCACGCTGATCGTAATCAGATTCTCGACCAGGCCGCCGCCGTAAAGCACGTTGAACACCGTCGGGATGTTGGTGATCGAGAAGTCGATATTCACCTGCGGCACCGGGATGATGCCGACGATGCAGACATCCGGGAATCCGAGGCTCATTACACCGAGATTATTGTTCGCGAACATGGCTCAACCCATGCTGATGCGTTCGGCATCGACTTTGATGTCGCGCGCCGCGGTGAGAAGGGCGTCGTTGCCGTGCAGCCGCAACAGCGCACGCACGTCGAGCAGGTACTGCCCGATCTTGCCGACATAGTGATTAGCCTGTTCGACGATCGTGTCGGCCACGGTCACGAACAAATTGCGTCCGTTCAACGATAGGGTGCCGCCCGCTGCCGTCAGCGACGCATCG
Source organism: Lysobacteraceae bacterium (assembly GCA_031374725.1). Taxonomy (GTDB): domain Bacteria; phylum Pseudomonadota; class Gammaproteobacteria; order Xanthomonadales; family Xanthomonadaceae; genus Lysobacter_I. The sequence goes on from JANMGT010000028.1 coordinate 164,589, forward strand.
CCTGCGCTGCCCATGTGCAGCGTCTCGGCGGCGTGCAGCGAAATCCGCGATTGGCACAGCGCCAGAGCGGTCGCGCCGGGTACGCTCAGACGCGCACCGTCGCCTTCGCTGCGGGCGAGGATATGCAGCACATGGCACAGCCCGTCGGCGGTCGCACTGGCCAAGACGCGATCGCCGACCTGCGGTTCGATCAGACAGCTCACCGCGCGCAGTGCGCGCATGCCGTTGCCAAGGAGGCAACTGCCGTCGTCGAACAGCACCGCGATGCGGGTGTCGGCGAGCGCGGCCGGGGCGGTCGATGCGATGGGATGAGCATTCAAGGTGAGCAAGGGAGATCCTCCAGTTCCAAGGTGGGCGCTTCGATGTCCAGCAGCGCGGCATTGGTGCCGCGCAAGCCTTTGCGCTGTGCGCGGCGCATGCGGACATCGGTCTGACGGGTGTTGTGAAAGCTGCTGTTCTGCAGCTGCACGCGCACGAATTCGCCGCGGCTGATGGCGGCATGATCGAAGCGCGCGTCGCGCAGGTCGCAATCGGCGAAGCGGATATTGCTCATACGGGTTTTTTCCCAGCTGCTTTCGCGCATCGCGCAATCTTCGAAGCGGACGTCGTCGACCACTGCGGCATGGAACAGCGCGCCGTGCAGATCGGCGCCACGCACGCTGCATTTCGCCAAACGCGCGGACAGGAACATGCCACGCTGGGCACGCAGTCCATCGAGATTCGCACCTTCGAAATTCACCTGGATGCAGCCGGACTCGCTGAGATCGGCACCGCGCAGATCGGCACCGCGCAGGTCGCTGCCCTGCAGTTGGCAGCGCAGCAACGTGCTGCCGGCTAACTGCTGGCCGCGCAGATCGTTCTTCATCATCGCGCTCAGGCGGGCCTGCAGGCCGCCCAGCGCGGTCTGACGCAGATCGGTATCGCACAACGCGGCCTGATCAAGCACCGCATCGCGCATATCCGTGCCGCCCAGCTTGGCCTGCCACAGCACGCTGCGCTCTAGCCGCACCCCGCGCATGGCGGCATTCGACAGGTCGCAGCCGCTGGCTGCGCTGCGCGCGATATGCGTACCCTGCCAGTGGGATGCGGTCAGCACGCAATCGACCAGCACGATCTGCGCGGGCGCGCCGATCGGCATGCGTGCACCCGCCATCGCGCAGCGCACAAAGGTGGTGTTAGTCAACATCGCCGCACGCAGATCGACGCCGCCCATCTCGCAATCGATGAAGCAGGCGTTGGCAAGGTCACTGCCGTTGAAATCCGCATCGACAAGGTTGCACGTCTCGAACACGCCGCCGGCCAGCGCGCGGGAGCGCAGCGACACGTCCTGCAGCGACAGCCCGCTCACCGGTCGCGACAGGCGCAGTAGGCGCGCGACCTCGTCCCAGGTCACGGCGGAGGCCTGGCTTGACTTCACTTTTGGGATGGCGGCGGCGGTTGCACTGACGACAGCCGCGTTGATAACAGTGTCGTTCATGAAAGCCTCGCCGGTTGATTCACCCGTGCGCCGGCCATCCGCGCGCCCTGCATGACGGCTTCGCTCATGTCGGCCTGCACCAATACGGCGCCTTCCAGCCCGGCATCGCTGAAATCGGCCTTGCGGCACAGCGCCTGGAAGAAACTGGCATTGCTGGCATCGATATCGCGCAGCGTGGTGCGCATGAACAGCGAGCGGTGCAGTTGCGCGCCGCGCATGCGGACGCGACTCATATCCGCTTCGCCGAAGTCACAACTGCTCAGCACCGCACCGTCGAGACAGGCGCCGGTCAAGGTGCTGCTGCGCCAGCCGCATTTATTGGCACGCATCAGCGAGAGTTTGCTGTCGCGCCAGTCGGATTTGCCGCCGGCATACACCGTGTCGAGGGTCGCACCCTGCCATGAGCTGCCCACCAGCGTTGCATCCATCAGCACGCTGCGGCTAAGCGCGGCGCCATCGAAACAGGCTGCCGTGAAGTCCGCCGTGGGCGCGACGCACATGCTCCAGTGCGTGCCCACCCAGCGGCTGCGCGGCGCGTTGGCATGCATCAGCACTGTTCGCGTCAGCTGCGTGTCATCGAGCTGCGCGTCGCTCAGATCGATGCGCATCAGCAGTGCGTCGTCGAGCCGCGCGCCGCGCAGGTCCGCGCCCGGCCAGTGCGCATCGAACGCGCGCGCTTCGGTGAGCACCGCGTGCGCAAACGAAGCGTCCTTTGCGAATGTGCCGCAGAGATTGGCGCCCTGCAGCCGGCATCCGGAAAAATCAGCGTGGTCCAGCCGCGCCGCAGTCAGCGCAGCAGCGGAGAGATCCGCGCCGGCCAGATACGCACCGGTCAGATCGGCGCGCTCCAATTGCACTTGGCGCAGGTCGGCGCCGCGCAGGTCGGCGCCGCGCAGCCATGCGCCCGCGAAATCGCGCCCCGCCAGTGATTCGCCAGCGCGATGCATCGCCAGCAGGCGCGCACCGAGCGCTTCGGCCGTTGGATCCGGCAGCGGCGCCTTCAGGGTCGTCGGCTCGGGCGCATACGTGCGCGCCGCACGCTGCAGCGCAGGCAAGCCGGCCAGTGCGGCGCGCGCGTCCGCCAATTGCGCCGGATCCACCGCGCCGGGCGCTGCGTTTTCGGCAAGCGCCAGCGCATGGGCCAATTCGGGCGGCAACGGCGCCTGCTGCGCAGGCGTGAGCAGGTCGTACGCGGGCTTCGCGGCGCGGGCCAGCGCATCGGCGGTCTGCTCGGCAACGGTCTTCGTTTGCGTCGCCGATGCAACAGGCAACTGGGCCGACAGCGCATCGCGCTTCGCCTGACCATCGCGACGCGCATCATCGGCCAGCATCTGCGCGCGGGCGAACAGTTCGGCCAGATCGAAATCACCCTCGGCCAGCGCGTCCGCCGACACCGCGGGCAGCAGCGGCGCGGGGGCCTGCGGAGGCTGATAGTCCTTTGGCTTGGCCATCGCGCTGCGCTGCCAGAACTCGTCCATCGTTTCGTCCAGCAGCGCCTGACGATGCGCCTGCGCCGCACGCGCCTGCCGCAGTCGCTCCGCCTCGCGCTTGGCCTGCGCCTGCGGGCTGCGCTCGGGTGCCAGCTGCGATTCGTTGAACGCATGCATCGCGGCCGTCTGCGGGTCGCGACGCAGGGCCATGACCTGGCGATAGTGCGCACTGCTGCGCGGGCGGGCCGCTGGGTCGTAGGCCACCATCAACGTATCGATGTCGAGCGCATCGCTGTCGGTGATCGGCACTTCGCCGCGGTACACCATCAAGCCGACGCCAACTTCCGGGAAGAACCACACGGTGTCGCACTGCAGCGCGACGTCCTGCGCAGTGTCGTTACCCTGCCCCTGCGCAAGCACGAACGCGCGCGCTCGCATCGCCGGCAGACTGCCTGCCAGCACCGTTTCGGTGGGATGTAGGCCTTCCAGTCGATAGGCTTCGCCACCGGTAAACCGGCCGCGGAACTGCTGGTCGATCGGCGAAAGGTTGTACAGCGCGAAATCGAAGTCGCGCGGCAGGCCGGGGAAATCTTCGGTGAGCCAGCGCTGGTCGTATGTGCCGCTGGCAGCGCGCTTGCGATGCGCATGCGCGAGCTGTTGCGGGGCGAAACCCGCATACGGCTGATCGCTGCGGCCCGGCATCAGCGGCCGATCTGGATATTCGATGTTGGGCATTTTGCCCGCTTGCACCTGCAGCCACGACAGCGGCGGCAGGCAGCCGCAGCCCAGCGGGTTGTCGTGATCGCTGCCGCCATAGGCGCGATCCAGCGTGAGCGGCATCGTCGTGAACGGCGTTGGCGCGTGGACGCAGACCGAACGCGTCCAGGTACGGTCCCAGCGCCGATCGCCGATCACCCGCAGCCGCTTGTCCACCGGCCCGCACTGCAAACGCACATGCATCGCCTCGACCGGCTTGGGCGCATGCGCCGCGCCGCAAAGCATGACTTCGGCATGCGCCTTCGGCAGCACGTGATCCAACGGCTGTCCCGCCGGCAACTGCGGCAGCACTTTCGGCCATTGCAGGTTATCGACCAGGAAACGCTCGTCGCTGTGGCCCAGCGCGAAGAAGCCGAGCGCGACGATCGACAACCGATGCTGGCCCTTAAAGCGATAGGGCTGATGCAGAACACCCAGCGTGAGCGGTTTGATGATCTTCATTGGATGATCTTCATTGGATGATCTTCATGGGATGACCTTCATCGTCACAGCACCAGAATGATCAAGGGGATCTGCATCACCGGCCCGTTGAGGTCGATGCTGGCCTGTGCGGCTTTCGCCGACACATGCACGCCCGGGCCGGCCACCTCTACAGTGGTGCTGCCGCCGGTGACGCTGACCGTATTGGATTCGTCGGTAACGCTCAGCGTGTTGTTCATCCCGGTCATGCTCATGCGGTTTTCCATGCCGGTGATCGACACAGCGTTACCCATGCCCTGCAGACTGAAATCGATCGTCGCGCCGACCAGCGAATTGCGGTTGCTGGCGCCCGTCGCCGAGTTGCTGTTGCTCACCCCGACGGCATCGTTGCTGTTGACCGCGCCGATGGCGCTGGAGCTGCTCTGTGCCGCAACAGTCGAGAAATTGTGGACGATATTGTGAGTGCTGCGGTTGGTGCTGGTGCCGGTGATGGTGGAGACGTTCTCCGAATCCGCGAAGATATCGCTCTTGCTGCTGACCTTGCCGCGATGGGTGCTGTTGTTGGTCGAGGTGCCGCTGATGCTGGTGTTGGAGAGGACATCGCCGTTGTGGGTGCTGTCGTTTTCGACATTGCCCTCGTAATTCGCCACCGATTTGGTATTGCCGTGGCTGTCGCTCTTGGAATAGGTATTGCCCCAGACCACCGAACGCGAGGACTGCACCGATGACAATGCGTCGGCGTCGGGCGCTTCGGGCTGAACTTGCGCCGGATCGCTCTTGCCGATCACCGACTGATGATGGCTGGAACCAGCGGCGCTAAAACTCTTCTGCTCCAGACTCCAGGAGTAGCTGTCGCTAGAACCGAACGACCAGGACTCGCTCAACACGCCTTTTTCGGCTTTTTCCGTGGTCGAATAACCGTAGTTGCCGCCGCGCGAATAGGACGCATCGCGAAATTTTCCGGTGGCGTACGCATCTTCAACCAGAGTCACCGCCTTGCCGACATCGCCGCGGCTCCAGGGCTGACCAAAGCGCACGCTGCGGCTATCGCCGAAACTGGTCGAATAACTGTTGCCCACCTGGGTATGCGCGGTCCAGCCCGAATCGGTGATGACCTTGCTGCCGTCGGCCTGAACCATGTTCTGAACTTCGGGCAGTTCGGATTCGTCGTTGGCGCGCGACACCCAAACGCTGCAGCCCACTTCAGGAATCGTCTGCATGTGCGCGGCGAGCTTCACCCACACCGGTTTTGCATCCGGGCCGTCGCACGAAAAGCGCACGTAAACGCCCTTGGCGTTGAGCCGGCGCTGCACGCCCTGGCTGTCCTGCAACGGCTGCCGGCCCAGGCTGAAATCATCGGGAACGTAGTACGGCCAATCCTGCACCGCTTCGCTGCCTTCGGGCGTGGTGACATGCGCCAGCACCATGCCTTGCTGGGTGTCCTGGATGCCGACCATCGAGATCAAACCGCTGGCCAGCGTGGCCGAAAACTGGTTGCTGTATTCGCCGTCCAGGCTGGAGTTGTGCTGCACATGGGTCAGCACGAACTCCACTCCAGCCAACTCAGGACGCACATCGGAGCCGGTGTAGTCCGAAGGCGTCGGCGCCATGCTGAAACGATGCCCCACCCGGAAGGCGGCGCAGCGGCTGGCACCGCTGAACTGGACGTTGGCGGTGTGCATGGCCAGCTCGGTCGACTGCGCGAAATCGCGCACTTGGCTGTCGCTGAAACCGTACTGCACGATCTTGTACTGCTTGAACGGCAGCTCGCCGGTATCGGGGCGGCTGTCGGCACGGAAACTGCTGAAACTGGCCAGCGGATCGCCCGGCTGGGTAACGTCCCAGGCTTCGCTCTGCAGCGTGAACACGCCTTCGACCCCGCTGCTGCCCATCGACTGCTGATAGCTGTACTGCGACACCACATCGGACTGGTGCATGCCGAGTTCATCAATGCCGGTGAAGGTGTAGCGCAGCGGCGTATTGCGGCTCAGCGTCGGCGGATACGCCGGCTGGTTGTCGAACACCATCACATGGCGACTGGCTTCGTGTTTGAAGTAATAAAAGACGTGCGCCTTCGTCATCAGCCGACGCATGAATTCCAGATCGGTCTCGCCCGCCTGCAGCCAATCCTGCACCCGGGCAGAGGCGATGTTGGTGCTGCCTTTGAGGCCATCGAAAGATGCGTCGACGCGATGCTCGCGGCACAACTGCTCCAACACCTCACACACGCTTTTCTGACTGAAGATGCGATAGCGATTGGTGAGCCCCATCCGCCACGCAGCTGGCCGCATCGTCAGACGGTAGACTCCGGGAATTTCGATCGCGAAGGACGCGACGATGCCGTTGAACAAGGCGAACAGCCCTTTTGGATCGGCGCCATTCAACGCACGCCGGAACGCCTGATGCGCGACATCGGAATCGTCGAACGGTGTGATCCCGATGCCCACGGTCAGCGGCCGGCCGATGATCTGCGAGAACACCAGTGGTTTGGTGCCGGCGCGTGTCGCAGCGGTGTCGCCGTGCAATTCCAGTTGATACTCGAACAGATCCGAAGCACTTTCCTGGCCTTGGAAGTTGACCAAGCGCAGCGCGTCCTCACCCAGGATCTGCCCTTGCGGCATGTCGATGCGACAGTGCTGGAACAGCAGCGGCTGCTCGACCAGCTCCACTGCACTGCCATCGATCGGATCCAGAGGCAGATTCATGCGGCATCCCCGGCATCGAAGGCGTTGACCGTGAAGCGCACGGGACGCCCGGTGTGTCTCCCGAGCCAGGCGGTTTGCCCCAGACGCAGTCCGAGGCCACCGCTGCGCCAGGGTAGCTGGAGGCGCGAAGGCGGCACGGTGGCGGAATCAAGCGTCAATTCGACTTCGCAGTCGAAGCGGCGATCCAGCAACATCCTCACCATCCCGACCAGCCCATGGTGTGCAGCGTTCGGCTGGGCATCGCCGGCATGGGTCGAGCGCAGCGGCAACAGCGCACAGGCAGCGTCGTAGCTCATGCGCGCAACGAACAAGCGCACCGATGCGTGCGCATCCCAAGTGCGGCTGCCCAGCAGACTTTGTTGACCCAGCGCATGCCGCTTGCGTCCCAGCGCGATGCGATCGCTAGGCTCGATGTCGCGCCAGCGCCCCACCATCGTCTGCAGTCTGCACGGCACGCCGATGTAGGCACTCAGTACTTGTGCGACCACGGCCGCGCTTCTGCGGGTGTTGACCAATATCCCAGCCAAGCCCAACCAAGCGCGCATCGGCAGCGGAATCTGCGCCTGTTGCGCCGGCAAGGCGACGCCCATGAGTGCGCCAAGCTGCGCGGCATAGCGCGTCTGGCCAGGCAGCGCCGGATCGAGCGTACGCAGCGAGCGCTGCTTCAATTCGTGTCGCAGCACATGGATGCGTTGGTTGAAGACATCGAGGAATGCCGCCATGCCATGGCCGCCGAGACGCTCCTGATCGCGCACCCATTCCAAGAAAGGCTCCGGCAAGGGGCCTAGTTCGCTGGCAACACAATAATTCGGCGTGCGCAACTCAATGCGCACCGGCACCTTCTGTCCCATCCGCACCTCATGGCGGAACGCGGGCATCGCTCTGGCACGGCTCAGACGCGTCACTTCGTGCCCGGCAAAATTGGCGCGGAGGTCTGCGCGAAAACGTAGACGCAGGCCGACAGGCCACTCTCCGCCCACGTTCGCACCGGGCTGACGTTGCAGCAGATGCACGAGCTGAAATACGTTGAACCGCGCGTACTGCCCGATGATCGCCCGGTTCAATGAAGGCTGGTGAGGAGGAGTCTGATTCATAGGAGAAGTTGGTTGCCCGCCAGGGGTGGCCATTCCTTAACGATTCCTTTGATGTTCGGCATCGATAGACGCACCTGCACCACCGTGTTGACGGCGGCATACAGCGCGAAGAATTGCCGTAGAACCGCGCAGAACAGAACTGCGCTGGTCTCCTCGAAGCGCGAGTGATCCAGCGTGAGATCGATCTCGAACCCTTGCGCGTAGCCGCCGGGTCGCCCTTGCCAGCGCACCAGCGGACGGCTCTTGATCGCGAGGATGCCGTCGATCGCGCGATGTCCGAGCGTACTGCTCGGCCCAACGTGCTGGCGCAGGATGTCCTTCAGCGCGACCAGCGCATGCGGGCCGCTCGACAACGACAAATGATTCAGCGCAAGTTGCGACACCAGCAGCCACGGTCGTTCGCCAGTCATCGGCGGCGTCTGATGCGTGGTCGGTCTGCCCAACACGCGCATCTCGGTGATCGGCGCGGCGCCCTCGATCTGCAGACGGTCGCCAACGCGCAGACGCTCCGGCATCCGGCGGTTGGTGCACAGCGCACTGCCGCCGATCACATCCTCAGCCGGATCGGTCAGCATGAATTTGGCATCGAGAAACGACACGTACAGCTCGGTGCCGCCGATGCGCTGACGCTGGCTCGCTTCACGTCGGGCGATGTAAAAGTAGTCCTGCCCTTCGACATGCTGGAAGTCGTCCATCGTGAAATACGGGACCACCACACGCGGCTTGGCGCCTGCACGAATCGCATCCAGGCGCTCAATCCGGTAGATCTCGCAGTTGTCGTGCTGCGAAGCATCTCCGGTAAGTCTGTATTCGAAACGCGAGTGGTCCAGATTAAGCGGATCGATGCGCTGTTGAAACAGGTTCACCAGCGGCACGCAGTTGGTCGCCAGCATCGCCGACGTCAGCCGCAATGCGGGATTCGGCGGTACGTCCAGCATGAACAGAAGATCGACCGTATCGCTAGCGGTTTTCAACTGCAGCGATGCAATATCGAAGAACAAAAATTTTTCCGGAAACGCGAAGTATTCCTGCAGGATGCGGAACGCAGGATGGGCCTGGGGATGCGATGGCAATGCAGCCTCATCGTCTTCGAACCCGACCCAACGCAGGCTGTCGGCCGGCAGAATATGCGGCACAGACCTGAGTCCCGGCTCCTCGACGACCGCGATGCCGCGCAGATTCGCGCCCAGTAGATGTTGCAATGTAAACGCGGCGCTGCCGGCCTCAGGATTGAGGTGAAAACGCAGCTGTTGCGGCTGCAACTGCGCTAGCGAAGCGCGGCCATGCTTGCGTAGTCGTACCCGCAGGATGCCGCGCACATCGGCATCGGGCGCGAGCAGTGGATAGGCACCTGGAGACACGATATCGAGTTCAGTGACCGTCAACGGGTGCAGTACGGTCTCGCAGCAGGTGCGGAACCGGCAGACGACGGTGCCACCGCCTTTGACCGGCACCGTCGCCATCACGCTGCGTCCGCGTTCGATGACGGCAGCGCCGTCGGGTTGCACGCCGATCTCAGCGATCAACATCGAAGGCAACGGCGCTTCCAGATGCGGATACAAATCGCCCAGCAGCGCATTCGGTAGATCGGCCTGATCGATTTCCAACTGATGACGCAAACGTCCGGTCAGATACGCGAACGACTGCATCAATAGATCGACCTGCGGGTCGGAAGAGCGGCCGCGCTGCAAGCCAAGCATGCCCGCCTGCTCGGGGTAATCGTGAGCGAACTCAGCGGCTTCCTCGCGCAGCGAAGATAGCTCCTGCTGATAGAAGTCCTTGAGGCGATCCGCCGGGGAATGCATGCGCGTTCTCCTGCCGCCGACTCAGAACGGCGCAGCGACGCGTACGTTGCGCGGCTGCTCTTCGTTAGGGAACACTGCGCTGACCAGCAGTCCATACGGACTCAGCGGATCCTCGTGCCGCTCGACGCTAACGCGGACCGCTGTGATCCGCGGCTCGTAGCGCGCGATCGCATCGCCCAGCGATCGCGCATAGGCCTCGAATTGAAGGGTCGCGCTTGCGCCGATAGTAGGAACGGCGCGCATGCCCCAGGGCACGACGCCGATCGAACCGCCGACGCTGCGCGCAGTGGAAGCGATGCGTTGGATCTGCGCCACGATCGCCGCCACTTGGTCGAATGGCTCGGCGTTGCCGTCTAGATTGCGTGGAAGAACACTAAGACGCTCGAACAGGAACTGCATGGCGACCCCTCACTCGGCAACGCACTGGCAGGCGCACCGCCGACACAACGCATCGGCGGCGCGGGCGAACGTCGGATCAGGTGAAGACGCCGATCGGGCGGTTGTGCATGATGCTCCAGCCTGATTGGACGCTGCCCGGCGTCGACATATCGACATCCTGGATGGTGTAGGTCCATAGGATTTCGGTGAAGTTGAGCTTGAATTGCTCGGTCGGCATATCGTTCGGATGCGACTGAAACTGGATCTCGCTGATGATCGCGTCGCGCAGAGCGAAGGTCATGATGTTGCCGGCCCTACTGCCGGTGTTGCGGGCGATATGCAGCATCGTGGGTTGGTCCTTGCCCGACCCCAGCGTTTCGGCGCGCAGGCAGTAGTCGTACAGCTTGACCGAGGTCTGATCGACGTACTTCACGCAGGTGAACTCGGTGATGACCGGTCGGCCCGAGGTGCGGGCCTTGTTGCTGACATCGGTGGTGATCTGCTGTTTCATGCCCTGGTGGATCGACACCAGCTCAAGGCATTTGTCGAAATTGAACATCGGGTCGCTCTCAAACTTTTCGCTTGCGATGTTGTCGATATAGGTCGAGCTGGTCTTGCCGATGATGTCCGATTTCCCGGGCCGCAGAATAATCAGGTCCATTGCTTTGGTTCCTCAAATTGAATGTATTGGGCGATGTCCCGCCGGACGACGCTGGGAATGGTCACTTCGGCAGATCGGCAACAAGCCGGATCGATGTAGTGAGCTCTTCAAGCTGGAAATGCGGCTTGAGGAACACGGTCGCTTTGTACGCTCCGGGTTCGCCGGGAACATCCACCACCACGATGGAGGCCGCACGCAGCGGGAACGCGGACTTCACCTCTTGCGACGCGTTGTCGTCGAGCAGCACATACTGCGAAATCCAGGTGTTGAGGAATGCCTCGACATTACCGCGAGTCAGAAACCCACCCACCTTGTCGCGCACGATCACCTTGATGTAATGGGCGAAGCGCGAGGCCGCCATGATGTACGGCAGGCGCGAGGACAGCGCCGCGTTGGCATTGGCATCGGCGTTGATGTATTTCTTCGGGCGGTTGGTCGTCTGTCCGCCGAAAAATGCCGCTTTGCCGCTGCCCTTGCTGTGACACAGCGCGATGAACCCTAGATCGTTGATTTCCTTCTCGCGCCGATCGGTGATCGCGACTTCTGTCGGGCAGAGAATCTCCTTGATACCGTCGTCGCCACCGCTGCTGAAGGTGTAGATCGGCAGGCCCTCGACCAAACCACCGCCTTCGACACCGCGGATCGCCGCAGTCCAGCTATACAGCGAGAAGGCATTGGTAATGCGCTCGGCGAGGAAGTACGCAGCGTTGCCCCAAAGAAAATTCTTGTTATCCGGTATGCCATCGGCGGACAACACCGATTCCTCGAAACGGAACCCATCCGCTGGCAACGTCGTCTCACCATAGGGCAAACGCAGCATCACGTGCGGCAACACCAGCGACACGTACCGCGAGTCTTCGGTACCGCGGAACTCCGACCACGCGGTCAAATCGGCGCCTTCAAAAATCTTCGCCAGGTCGCGCGGCTTGGACAGATCGCCGAAATCCGGAAGACCGAACATCGCCGGAGCCGTGGCCGCAACAAACGGCGCATGCGCCGCCGACGCGACGCTGGACATCGCGTTGATAAAGGCCATGTCCGGGGCGCTTGGCCCGATTTCGTAACCACCCAACAGCATGCTGTAAGGCGAACCGCCGAAGGTGCCGTACTCGGCCTCGTAGATCAGCTTGAACAGCTTGCTCTGATCGAAATCAACTGCCTTGGACATATCGTCCTGCAGTTCTTTGAGCGTTGCGTTGAAGATCCGCAACTTCAGCCGCGTGCTGGTCTCGGTACGCGACACCAGATGGAACAGACCGCGCCAGGTGGCCTCCATCTCCTTGAACATGACGCTGTGCATGATCAACGAGAGCTGCTTGCTGAGCGCGGCATCGATCGCCGCCACCGCGAAGTCGATCGACAATGCCGATCCACGGCCGACACCGCTGCCGCCGCTGGCGCTCACGACTCCGGCCACATGATCCCGCAGCGCGGCAGATACGCCAGCCGCGAAATCGGCAGGCGCTGGAAACGCTGCTGCCAACATGGCCGTAATTTGCGTTTCGACGGCGCTATACGGCGTCGCCGTTTCGATCGCCGTCACTAAGGGCGGCAGCGTGGTGGTGCTGTTGGTTTCGAGCGTCGTCGCGGTTGCAGCGGAGACTTTCGCCGTTGTCGGCTCGGCCAATGCGACCAGTTCGGCGAGTGCGCTTTCTGCGGCGACCGCAGCCGCTTCAAACGGCGCCACCGCAGCCTTCAGCGCTGCACGCGCGGCATCGCTACCGGTTGTTTTTCCACCGGATGAAGCGAGGCGGTCCTGGTTCGCGTCTTCCGTTTTCAGGTAATTGGCGGCTTTCCTGAGCGCCGGCACGGCGAGGTTCTTTACCGCATCGCTTGCCGCCTGGATCTGCGCGGTGGTGGCGGTCGCTAGGTTCGCATCGGTGATGGCCTTGACCGTTTCCGCCAAGACGCTCACCGCAGCCTTGCCGGTAGTCGCCCAATGCGCGCCTGTGCCTTCGATCGCGATCACCGCGTCGTCGAGCGCTTTGGCAGCGCTGTCTTTGACCTCGGCGCGGGCCTGGGCATCGCGCAGCAGTTTGCGCTGCTGATAGACGGCATTGAGTACCGGCACCTTGTTGACGATATTGATCGGCTCGAAATCGTTCATCGACTCGAACACCAGCGCGCCCTTCAGCGGACTGCCGTCGCCGCCCGGGAGCACATTGTTCACGGTCTTCAGACCGACGCGCGGAACGCTCTGCTTGAGCACTTCGTTGAAGTTATCGCGATCGATATCGATGATCTTGCGATCCTTGTACTCCGGCAGCGCCGCTTTCGGGTCTGCAGGACTCGGGTCGCGGTCGCCCGAGAGGTCCGCGAAGATGCCGACCACGAACGGCAGCTCTCGCTTCTCGATGGCGCCATTGGTATGCACGTCGTAGGTGATGCGTACACGAGGTGGACGCACTCGCAGCAGCTTCTTCTGAATGCTTTCGCTCATTCGCTTGCCCAATCCAGGATTGTGTTGATATTCGATTCGTCCGACGTGCGGACCCGTAGCGGCTGCCGGACTTCATGCAACCTTCAACAACGGCGTGTCGTTGCTTCGTAACCGAAACACGACCATCAGTTGTTTCATGGATGTCTATAACAACATTCGTGCCAACTTAATGAAATCGATAAATCCGCTGAAAAAAAGCTTTTTTTTCGCTTTAATGAAAATCGTCGGCAGGCGATTGAGTGCATCCGCACCCGGTCCCGATGCGCTGCGCTGGCGAACGAAACGCGCTGCACGATGCGGTAAAGCCTTTTGAATCATGGCGTAGCGGACGATCCGCAGCGCCGGATGAGGCCGCGATATGCGATGAGCGAAATTTATCCGGCATGGGTGAAATTCCACCCATGCGCCGATCGACTGAGGAAACACTGAACAAATCCATCGTCGACTTACTCAGTGGTCGCGAGTTCGGCGCAGGCCCGAACTCGCCCCCGTCAAATCAATCGCTTGCGTGCTCGATATGCGCGCGACACATCCTTGCGCCGCAGCAACACTGACTTTTTCAGCGTTGCCTTGACACGTTTCTGTGCGGCCAGCGGCAATCGCGAGGGTCGATTGGGCCTGCCAATGGCGATCCGTGACAAAGGGCTCGCGGACGCCCCATGAACGATGGCATGATTCATGCATGCCGGT
>JANMGT010000098.1:0-57432 GCA_031374725.1 Lysobacteraceae bacterium
CGAGGAATATCGCAAATTGGTGAGGCGCTGGCTGTGAACAGGGTTTAAGAGCCTGTTTAGAATCTCCCCATACTCCGCGTTGCGTCGCCGCGACACGTTGAGGTTCGAGCGTCGCGCAGCGCCAGACTGGTGGTCTGGTCAAGCGGCGTGCGGGCCTCAGCGTGTCGCGGCGGCGCAACCCGAAGGGCTGAGCCACAGAACGCGCGGCACGGCGTCCTCGCTCGGTCATGGATGGACATCCATTCCCTCGCTCCTCCTTGTTCCGCGCGCTCTGTGGCTCAGCGCGGAGCATGCGGAGATTCTAAACAGGCTCTAAGATTCCTAGCCGTTCTTCCCGCGCCCGATGCGATGTCCGATTCAACCCCCAGTGCGATTCTCCGTCAAGCCACCCGCACCGATATTCCAGGTATGTGGGAGGTGCGCTATGCAGTGCGCGAGAACACGTTGACCCCTGGCCGCATCTCGGATGAAGACGTGCGCCGCGAGATCGAAGATACCGGCAGAGGTTGGATTATCGAAGAGGACGGCCGTATCGTGGGTTTCGCGACCGGCAATGCGCAAACCGGCAATATTTGGGCGCTGTTCGTGCGGCCGGAGTCTGAGGGCCGCGGTTACGGCACGCGTTTGCATGATGCGATGCTCGGTTGGCTGCGTACGCAGCCAATCCCACTGCTTTGGCTGACGACGGACGCCGAGTCGCGTGCCTGCGGTTTCTACGAACGCAACGGGTGGTTGCGCGCGGGGGCCACCGAGTCGGGCGAAGTGCGGTTTGAGCGGCCGAATACGCGATGAGTCTGCCGTTGTTCGATTTCGCTACGACGCTGACGCGCTCGAAACGCGTCACGAGTTCAGTCCCATAGCAATATCGTCGTCGCGCTTCCGCGAAAATGTTCGGCGATAGCGAATCGCCGAACACGATCCGCTCCGATCAGCCCAGCGACGCCAGCCACTCGTCGTCCGAACCTTCGTTCACGCCTTCGAACAAGAAGGTGGTGAGATAGCGTTCGCCGGTGTCGGGCAGCATCGAGAGGATCACGCTACCTTCAGGCGCGTCTTGCGCGAGTTCCAAGGCGGCCGCAGCGGTAGCGCCCGCGGAAATGCCGACGAAAATGCCTTCTTCGGCAGCGAGGCGCCGCGAGGTATCGCGGGCGGCAACATCGTCGATCAAAATATTGCGATCGGCGATGGTGCGGCTGAGGACGGCCGGCAAGAAGTCTGGAGTCCAGCCTTGAATTTTATGCGGCTTCCACTCGTCGCCTTTGAGCAACGCGGCGCCGGCCGGTTCGCTGGTGACGATCTGGATGTCGGGGCGCGCGAGCTTCAGTACTTCGCCCGCGCCGGTGATGGTGCCGCCAGTGCCCCAGCCGCTAACAAAATAATCGAGCCGCTTGCCGGCGAAATCGCGCAGGATTTCCGGTCCGGTGGTGCTGCGGTGATAGGCCGGATTGGCTTCGTTCTCGAACTGGCGGGCGAGAAACCAGCCGTGCTTCTCGGACAATTCTTTGGCTCTGCGCACCATGCCGCTGCCGCGTTCGGCGGCCGGCGTGAGAATGACTTTCGCACCGTAGCCGCGCATCAGTTTGCGCCGTTCGATCGAAAAGGTTTCGGTCATTACCGCAACGAACTTATAGCCGCGCGCGGCGGCGACCATCGCAAGGGCAACGCCGGTGTTGCCGGAGGTGGCTTCGACGATGGTATCGCCGGGCTTGAGCAAGCCTTTGCGCTCGGCATCGAGCACGATCGCAAGCGCGAGTCGATCTTTGACCGAGCCGCCCGGGTTGAACGATTCGACTTTCACATAAAGATCGACATGCTTGGGCGCGATGCGATGCAGTTTGACGATCGGCGTGTTGCCGATGGTGTCGAGAATATTGTTGTAGAGAGCCATGGGAAATTCCTGCAAAACAGTGGAGTTCAGGTGCGAGAGAGGTGTTGCGCCGTCGCGTGTGGACGGTTGTCGTACCGTTGTCGAGCGATTGTCCGCTAGCGGCATCGCAAATGCGAATGATGCCCGTAGATCATGCGGCTATATGCATGCAACTGCATGTATGCAATCACGGATCTGAGATGTGCTCATGCCGCCTCGGCGAGCGCTGGCGCGACGCGGACTGTCGGCGCCGTTTCGATGTCTTCGACGGCGACCGATCCGAGCGGTTCCGCACCGAACCAATGCAAGCGTTCGGCCAAGGCGGCGACTTCACCGATGAGCAGCAGCGCTGGCGATTTCACGGCATGCAGACGCGCACGCTCAGGTAAGTCGGCCAATGTGCCGACAACGACGCGCTGTTCGGCACGCGAGCCGTTTTCGACCAGGGCGAACGGTGTGTCCGGCGCGCGGCCGTGAGCGAGCAGGCGGTCGCGAATTCGCGCTGCGGCGGCGACGCCCATGTATAAGGCGAGGGTTTGTCGTGGCTGCGCAAGCGCGTCCCAGTCCAGACCATCGTCCTCGCCTTTCGCATGCGCTGTCGCCAGCAGCAGCGTTTGCGCATGGTCGCGATGCGTCAATGGCACGCCGGCATACGCGGCGCAGGCGAGGGCTGCGGTGATGCCTGGCACGACTTCGTAGGCGATGTCGTGTGCACGCAAGAATTCCAATTCTTCGCCGCCGCGGCCGAAGATAAACCCGTCGCCGCCCTTGAGCCGCACCACGCGACGTCCGGCGCGCGCGTGTTCCAGCATCAATGCGTGGATCTGTGCCTGCGTGGTGTGGTGATGACCGGCTTCTTTCGCAACTTCGATTAATTCGGCATCGCGACGCGCTAGATCAAGCACTTCGGCGCTGACCAAGCGGTCGTGGAGGATGACATCGGCTTCGTTTAAGGCGCGCAAGCCGCGCAGCGTGAGCAGGCCGGGATCGCCTGGGCCAGCACCGACCAGCACGACGCTGCCGACGTGGCGAGGTGCTGCGCTGTCGGTGTCTGCGGCTGCGAGTTTGGCCACGCTGTCGATTGCGCGAAGCAAGGCGTGCTCAGCCTGTTCGGTTTGGCCACTGCGCAGCATGCGCGGAATCTCGCCAGCCAAAATTTGCGCGAAGAAGCGGCGGCGTGCGCCAAGATCGTGCAGGGCTTCGCGGATGCGTGCGCGATGCCGCAGCAGCAAGCTTGCGAGCGTACCCAGGGACGGGTCGAGTTCGGCTTCCAGCCGTTCGCGCAATTGCCGCGCCAGCATCGGCGCGCCGCCGCCGCTGGAGATCGCGATCTGTAGGGGGCCGCGTTCGATCCGTGCCGGCACCTGGAAGCTGGAGTTTGGGATGTCGTCCACCGAATTGACCCAAAGCCGGCGTGCGGTGCCTTCCACGGCAACCTGCCGATTGACTTCGGGGTCGTCGGTCGCCGCGATCACTAGCCAGACATCATCCAGCCATTCGGAGACGAAGCATCCTGGTAGGTGCTGTAGACGGCCGGCTGCAGCCAATTCGGCTAGCTCGGGGTCCAAGTCAGGCGCGCCAACGAGAACTGCGGCACCCGCGCCAAGCAGGGCAGCGACCTTGCGCCTTGCGACCGCGCCGCCGCCGACGACCAGCACTGCTCTGCCGCGCAGGTCGAGGAAAGCCGGGAACAGCGTTGCGGACGATGCCTCCGGCGACGCCTGCGATGCCTGCTCTTGCGATGCCTGCTCTACAGTAGTGTGTGCGACGGCAGCAGGTAGAGCAGCGTGCTGAGCAGCGGCGTGATATGCGGCAACAAACATAAGGCGCGGAGCCGGTTGGGGTAGCGGCCAACCTATGCCGTGACGACCGGCCCGTGAAATAAGCGGCGCACCTTCTGATATAACTGTATGGAATGTACGATGTGTATTCATTCCCGTTGGTTATGCGTAGCGTGGCGGATCGTTGAATTTAGGCCGCTGCTCATGTTGTTGATACCGTGCGTTTTGTTGATACCTTGCGTCGCTGTTGTCGCCCAGACTCCGCTGCCCTGCTAACACTGCCTGCTAACACTGGATGTCACCGCCTGGATGTCACCGCAGGGAATTTCAGAAGGTCTGAAAAGCGTCCTCTTGACGTGTTTTAAGCTGTTGCGGCCCCAGAAAAGCCTGCGTTCGCTCCACAGAGTCAGGTGCTTACGTGTTTGATTCGCGAGCCCGCACCCCATGGCGGCGCGGATCCTCTGCGTTGATCATCTGAGTTGTTCATCTGAGTTGTTGATCTGATTTGATACAGAGCTTCCTTCCGCACGTTTCCGATATTGCCTGCTCCCACTTGCGACCACCACCTGCTCCAACCACCGGCTCCAACCACCGGCTCCAACCACGTAGACCGATATGACCCTCGCTCAGCTCCGCTATTTCGTCGCGATCGCCGACGCCGGCTTCAACATCACCTTAGCGGCCGATCATGTCCACGCGACGCAGCCCGGCTTGTCCAAACAGCTCAAACAGTTGGAAGACGAGCTCGGGTTCTTGCTGTTCGTCCGTAAGGGTAGGAGTTTGGAAGGTCTGACGCCCGCAGGCGCGCAGGTGCTGCACCACTCGCGCAAGCTGCTGGGCGAAGCCTCGAACATCCGCGCGCTGGCCGCGAATCAGCGCCGCGACGGGCAAGGCGATCTGATGATCGCGACCACCCACACGCAGGCCCGGTTCGTGCTGCCGCCGGTGATTTCGCGATTGCATCAGGCGTATCCGCAGCTCAGCATTCATCTGCAGCCCAGCGCCGATGCGGATGTGCTTAACCAGCTCACTCGCGGCGAAGCCGATCTCGCCTTGATCAGCACTGCGGGCGCCGCGCCGGCCGACGGCATCGCTATTCCGATGTTCCGCTGGCGCCGCGTGGTATTGCTGCCCCGCGCGCATCCGCTCGCCGTGCGCGGCACACCGCCGACGCTGGCCGATCTCGCCGCTTATCCGATGGTGAGCTACGAATCCTCGCTGCGCCCGGATTCCTCGCTGCGCCGCGCGTTCGCAAGCCTTAGCCTCGAACTGCAACTCGCGATGACTGCGCGCGACGCCGATCTCATCAAGACCTACGTCCGCGCCGGCCTCGGCGTTGGGCTGCTGGCCGAAATGGCGGTGAACACGATCGACGACAGCGACCTCGTCGCGCTGCCGGCGCCTGATGCTGTGCCCGAATGCACGGCCTGGGCCGTTCTGCCGCGCGAACGCGTGCTGCGCGATTACACCGTTGATCTCTTGGTCGCCCTGGCGCCGCAGCTCGATCGCCATGATTTGCGCCGCGTGATCGCCGGCAATCTCACCGCGCAATGGGCGCCCGCTCCGACATGGACAGAATTGAGCCAAACGATTACGAATTGAGGGCACGATGCGCGATCGCGAACGACAGCTGCCGGATGAGAAGACAGGCCTTGGCGGCATCGTCCGCGATCGCGCGACGCTCGCAGCCATCGTTGCGCTGGCGTTGTCGATCGTCGCGATCACCATTGGCTTTATCGTCCAGGCCTTGCGTCGGGGCTATGGTTTTCCGATGTATTTGCTGCATGCGGATTATGTGGTTTCGATCATTGTCTGCTCGGCCCTGTCTGTAGCGCTGATGTGGCGCTGGCGCCGGCGACTGGGCTGGTTTCAGGTGCCGCTGGCGCCGGTCGCGACGTATACGTTGTTGGCGTTGATTGGGGAGGCGCTGCGATCACTCAATCGCTGAGCGAGGCCAGTTTCATCGCTGCGCGCCGCGAGACGCGACAGTAAGATGCGTCATAGAACTACGGCCTTGATCGACTGCTATCGCATCGAATGAGGTGTGCGCAACAAAGCTCGAACAGCCACTATCGAACGGAGGTTTTTATGTACGAAGCGAACACGAAACCCACGGTAGCGAGCGTCGCCGCGTATCTCGATGCGATCGAGGACGAGCGCCGGCGCAAGGATTGCAAAGAACTCGCCGAGCTGATGACGCGCGTCAGCGGCTGCGCGCCGAAAATGTGGGGAACCAGCATCGTCGGTTTCGACCAATACCATTACCGATACGACAGCGGCCATGAAGGCGATTCGTGCATCGTTGGTTTCTCGTCGCGCAAGAACGAGATCAGCCTGTATTTGGTGTCCGGATTCGATGATTCGGACGATCTTCTCGCGCAACTCGGCAAGCACAAAGCCGGCAAGGCCTGCCTTTACATCAAGCGCCTCTCCGATATTCAATTGCCGATTCTGGAGCGAATAATCGAGCGTTCACTAGCGGAAACGAAGCGCCGCTATCCTGTCGCAAAGTAAAGAATAGCCGCGCTCTGAAGCGAATTCGCGACTGCCTCGGCGGGCGCGCGATGTATAGCCGAATTTCCACCGCGAATGCTTTTGCAACGCGGAGTATGCGGAGATCGTGAACAGGCTCTTAACCCGCCTTCGCTAAAGGCTCGTTGCCCCAATCCTCATGCAGCCCGCATTCGCGTTTCAAACCGAAGAATCGCGTGTCTTCTTCGCGCATGCCAATTTCAAAGCGGCGCGTGGTGTGGATATCGCCGATCGAAAGATAACCATCGTGCCACAGCGGGTGATAGGGCAACTGGTGCTGCTGCATGTAGTTCCAGATGTCGCGGTCGCTCCAATCGGCGAGCGGATGCAGTTTCCAACGGCCATCGCGCAGTTCGAGCACATCCATCTCGGCGCGGCTATCGGATTGGCTGCGGCGCAGGCCGGCGATCCAGGTGCGCACGTCCAGTTCGCGCAGTGCGCGCTGCATCGGCTCGATTTTGCGCAGGTAGTTATATTCCTTCAGACCTTCGAGGCCGTTTTCCCACAGTTTGCCGTGACGCGCTTCCATCCAGGCGATGCCGACCTGTGGACGGTAGACCTTGAGATTCAGCGATAGCCGTTCGGTCATTTCGTCGATGAAGCGATAGGTTTCCGGGAACAAATAGCCAGTGTCGATCAAGATCACAGGCATGTCCGGCTTCGCCTGCGTGGCCATGTGCAGCGAGACCGCCGCTTGCGCGCCGAAGCTCGATGAAAGCGCGTGTTGGCCGGCCAAATGGCGGGTTGCCCAGTCGATGCGCTCTTGTGCGGAGACATCGGCGAGCCAGTGGTTCAACGCTTGCAGCGCCTGCGGCGATTCGGCAGCGGTGATGGGATCTGGAAGACTCATGCGATTAGCTCCACAGGCAGAGCGCGGGCCGCGGTCGTATCGCGGGGCACCAAGCCGTTATTAAAAAGAAAGTCGCCGAAGCGTTCGTCGGCATTGCGTTCGGCGGCGTAGCGCGCGAGCAGCGGGTCGAGCGCGTCGAGAATCGCGGCCTCGTCGATGTTCTCGCGATACAGCGCATTCAGACGCTGGCCGCGATGGTCGGCGCCGAGCATCAAGTTGTAGCGCCCCGGCGCTTTGCCGACGAGCGCGATTTCACCCAGATACGGGCGTGAGCAACCGTTTGGGCAGCCGCTGAGGCGGATGTGGATATTCGCATCGTCGAGGCGATGACGTGCGAGCAGCGTTTCGAAGCGATCGATGAAGGCGGGCAGATAGCGTTCTGCTTCGGCCATCGCGAGACCGCAGGTGGGCAGCGCAACGCAGGCGAGGGCATTTTTGCGCACTGCGCTGGCGCGCCGATACATGTCGAGACCGTACTCGGCGACCAGCGCGTCGATCGCATCGCGCTGCGCGGGCGCGACGTTCGCGATGACGAGATTCTGGTTCGCGGTCAAGCGAAACTCAGCTTCGCTGCCGCTGTCGCCCAACAGATCCGCGATCGCGCGCATACCGCTGAGATGACGAACTTCTTCGCCGCTCTCCAGAGCACTGCTTTCCAGAGCACGATCCCAAATCCGTCCGGCGATGATGCGCAGGGTTAGATGCCAATGCCCGTCGTGGCCTTCGCTCCAGCCGAAACGGTCGCCGTTGTGGTCGAACGCGAACGTATGCGCTGGCGCGAAACGTACGCCGCTGCGACGCTCCACCTCGGCCTTGAACGCATCGAGGCCGTGATCGTCGATGGTGTACTTCAGTCGCGCGCGTTTGCGCACTGCGCGGTTGCCCCAGTCGCGCTGTGTCGTGACCACCGCTTCGGCGATAGCGATGACATCGTTCGTGCCGATGAAACCCACCGCATTGGCCAACCGTGGATAGGTTTCGGCATCGCCATGGGTTGCGCCCATGCCGCCGCCGATGGTCACGTCGTAGCCGGCGAGCGTACCGTCGTCGTTGGCGATCGCGATGAAGCCGAGATCTTGTGCGAACACATCGACATCGTTGTCCGGAGGGATCGCGAAGCCGATCTTGAACTTACGCGGCAGATAGGCATCGCCGTAGATTGGTTCGGCTTCCTCGCCGCTGTCGGCGACTTTCTCTTCGTCTAGCCAAATTTCGTAGTAAGCGCGGCTATTGGGCAACAAGTACTTCGACAGCGCTGCGGCTTGCGCATGCACAGTGCCGTGCAGCTGCGAGAGATGCGGATTGGCCGACACCGCGATATTGCGGTTGACATCGCCGCAGGCGGCGAGGGTATCCATCAACGTGGCGTTGATCGCCTGCATCGTGGCTTTCAGTTCGCCTTTGATCACGCCGTGGAACTGGAAGGCTTGCCGCGTGGTGATGCGCAGGCCGCGCTCGGAAAAAGTGGTCGCGATCGTGTCGAGCTTCAGCCACTGCGCGGGCGTCACCGTCCCGCCCGGCGTGCGCGTGCGGATCATGAACGAAAACGCCGGTTCGAGCTTCTGTTGACGGCGTTCTTCGCGGATATCGCGATCGTCCTGCTGATAGCTGCCGTGGTACTTGATGAGGGTTTGATCGCCTTCCGCTAGGGCACCGGTGACCGGATTCGCAAGCGAATCCAGCAGCGTGCCGCGCAGTCGCGCGCTCTGTTGTTTAATGTCTTCGACCGAATGGGCGCTCATGGTGATATGTCCTGGCCTCAGTACACGTCGCGGGCGTAGCGGCCCTGCGCGGCGAGCGCGTTGAGATAGTCGCCCGCGTCTTCATGGGATTGGGCGCCGTGTTCGGCGATGATGTCGGTCAATGCGGTATGCACGTCTTTGGCCATGCGCGTCGCGTCGCCGCAGACATAGAGATAAGCGCCGTTTTGCAGCCAGTCGTACAGATCGCGGCCTTGCGCGCGCAATTTGTCTTGGACATACACTTTGTGCGCCTGATCGCGCGAGAACGCGAGGCTCAAACGATTCAGGGCGCCGCGCTTGAGCGCATCCTGCCATTCCAATTGATAGAGGAAATCGCTGCGTGCATGCGGATTGCCGAACAGCAACCACTGGCGGCCGCTGGCGCCGACGGCCTCGCGCTCCTGCACGAAGCCGCGGAACGGGGCGACGCCGGTGCCCGGGCCGATCATCACGATGTCGCGTGAAGCGTCGGCCGGCAGGCGAAAACGCTCGTTGCGTTCGATATACACAGGAAGCGTGTCGCCTTCTTCAGCGCTCGCGAGAAAATGCGAGGCCGCGCCCCAGCGCGATTCGCCGTTCCGCGCGTACTCGATGTGCGCCACGGTCAGATGGGCTTCGTCGCCGACGACTTTGCGGCTGGACGCGATGGAATACAGGCGCGGCTGCAGCGGGCGCAGCGATTCGACGAGGGCTTCGGCACTCCACTCGGCCGGATGCGCACGCAGCAAATCGAGCAACTGCGAGTCGGCGAGCAAGCGCGTGAAGGCATCGCGCTGATCGGGTGCGAGCAAACGGTTCAAGTCTTCGCTGCGCGCGTGCGCGGCGTGGGTCGCGATGAACGGGCGGCTGAGCCGCGTCAGTTCGCGTTTGTGGCCTAGCCAATCGCGCAGCGAGCGGGTGTCGTCGCCCTGGGTCACGGCGGTGTCGCCATCGAGGGCGAGCACGTTGAGCACGGCATCGACCAAGGCCGGAGGGTTCTGCGGCCATACGCCGATGGCGTCGCCGGGTTCGTAATCGAAACCGGCGCCCTCCAGGCTGATTTCGATGTGGCGAATATCTTTGTCCGAACTGTATTTATGAGTGCTGCGGCCAGTGATGCGCTGGTTTGCCAACAGCTCGGCCGCGAATGGGCGCTCGCGCGTCCAGGCATCGACCGCGTGCGCGAGCGGACGCAGTGTCGTTACGGAGGCCAGGGCCGGACGCGGCTTGAGGGCTTCGGCAGACTGCTTGTGCATGGTCTGTAGCCACGGTGTGGCCAGGGTGTCGATGTCCAGATCGGCGTCGACCCGATCCAACCAACGTTCGCCACCGAGTTCGGCCAAGCGCTCGTCCAAACGGCGTCCGATCGCACAGAACTGCGGGTAGCTGGAATCGCCCAGCCCGAATATCGCGAAATTAAGCTGCGGCAGTTTCGGCGCGCGCTTGCCAAAAATATGCTCGACGAAGCCTCGCGCATCGTCCGGGGGGTCGCCGTCGCCCTGGGTGCTGATGACGATGGCGAGGTAGCGCTCGTCCTTCAGCTCGCGCACGGCATAGGCGTCTGCCCGCAGCAGGCGCACCGGCAGACCCTCGGCAGCGAGCCGCTGCGATAGCGCCTCGGCGACACGCTTGGCGTTGCCGGTCTGGCTGCCGTAGACCACCGTCAGCCGTGTGCTATCGGTGACTTGTTCGGTGACCGCGCTGGCGATGGCCGCGAAGGAAGCCGCTACAGGGGTACGGCCCTGGGCGAGGCCAGCGGCGTAGCCCGATAGCCACCACAGCCGCGAGGCGTCGAGCTGTTCGGTCAGTTGCCCCAGCAGGGTCGCTTGGTCCTGCGACAGCACGCCAACCGGCACGGACATGGGCGCTCCGGGCTGGGGGGAGAGGGGCGGCGAGGTCTGCAAGGGAGCTAGAGCGGCGGACATGTGTGGGCGGTGCCTAGGTTGAAACGACGTGAGCGAGATCGATCCGGGATTGATCGACGCGATCAGAGTAGGCAATGGCGTTCATGCCGGGAAAGGACGCCTCGTTATTCGCTTATGTCCCCACCGCACTATCTGCACCCTGCGCGCTGGCCGATACTAGGCTCCGCATACTTCAGTACCCGGTATCCATTTCCCGATGTCCACTCCTCAACCGCTGCGCCCGTCGCCCGTTGCCGGCTCGCCCGGCGGCACACGCGATCTCGTCCATCGCGATCTCGCCCATAGTGATCTCGCCCATAGTGACCTAAGCCACCTCGACCGCCTCGAAGCCGAGAGCATCCATATCTTCCGTGAGGTCGCCGCCGAGTTCCGCAACCCAGTGCTGTTGTACTCGATCGGCAAGGACAGCACGGTGCTGCTGCACCTGATGAAGAAAGCGTTCGCACCGGCGCGATCGCCGATCCCGCTGCTGCATATCGATAGCACCTTCGAATTCCGCCAGACCTATGTGTTCCGCGATCTCGTGCCGGAACGGCTCGATGTCGAGCTGCGCGTCCATATCAACGAAGAAGGGGTCAGCGCGGGGATCAATCCGTTCGATCACGGCGCTGCGGTGTACACCGAGGTGATGCGCACCCAGGGCCTGCTGCAAGCGCTCGCTCGCGGCGGCTACGACTGCGCGATCGGCGGCGCCCGCCGCGACGAGGAGAAATCGCGCGCCAAGGAGCGCATGTTGTCGTTCCGCGACGCGAATCAGCGCTGGGATCCGAAGCGTCAGCGACCCGAGTTTTGGGACCTCTATAACAGCCGCATCCACAAGGGCGAGAGCGTGCGCGCGTTCCCGCTGTCGAACTGGACCGAACTCGATGTGTGGCTGTACATCCTGCGCGAAGGCATCGAACTGCCGCCGCTGTACTTCGCCGAAGATCGGCCGATCGTCGAGCGCGACGGCGTGCTGATCATGGTCGACGACGAGCGCATGCCGCTGAAGCCGGGCGAGACGCCCAGCATCAAACGTGTTCGCTTCCGTACGCTCGGCTGTTACCCGCTGACCGGCGGCATCGAATCCGAGGCCGACACCCTGGAGAAAATCGTTGCCGAAATGCTGACCGTCACTACGTCCGAACGCCAGGGCCGGGTGATCGATCACGATCCATCGGCATCGATGGAAAAGAAAAAACGCGAGGGTTATTTCTGATGTCGCGCGCCGAAGCATTCGTAAACCCGCACGCGGCTGAAGCGAAAACCGCCGATGCGCCCGCCGCCGTGCCGGTGATCGACGCAGCCATCTCCGCCTATCTGCATCGGCATGAGCACAAAGCGCTGCTGCGTTTCATCACGTGCGGCAGTGTCGACGACGGCAAGAGCACCCTAATCGGTCGCATGTTGCACGATACCCGCCGCCTGCTCGACGATCAGTTGGCGACCTTGGAGAACGACAGTCGTCGTCATGGTACCCAGAACGGCGCGCTCGATTTCGCGCTGCTGGTCGACGGTCTCGACGCCGAACGCGAGCAGGGCATCACCATCGATGTCGCGTATCGCTTTTTCGATACCGATCGGCGGAAATTCATTGTTGCCGACTGCCCTGGGCACGAGCAGTACACCCGCAATATGGCGACCGGTGCGTCTACGGCCGATCTCGCGATCGTGCTCGTGGATGCGCGCAAAGGGTTGCTGACGCAGACGCATCGGCATAGTTATATCGTCTCGCTGCTGGGCATTCGTCATGTTGTGCTCGCAGTGAATAAGATGGACTTGGTCGATTTCGATCAAGGAATCTTCACGCGAATCGAAGCCGATTACCGCGCGTTGGCCGCGCAACTGGGCATCCCGCACGTCACCGCGATTCCGCTGTCAGCGCTGCAGGGCGACAACCTGTTGCTGCGTTCGTCGCGCACGCCGTGGTATGCAGGCCCCGCGCTGTTGGAGCACTTAGAAACCGTTGATACGCGCTCGGCCGATACTCGCATCGACAGCGGCGGCGAGCCGCTCGGCTTCCGCATGTCGGTGCAATGGGTTTGCCGGCCGGATCAGAATTTTCGCGGCTTCGCCGGCACCGTCGCCGAAGGCGCGATCGTGCCGGGCCAGGAGATCGTCGCGCTGCCGTCGGGCAGGCGTTCGCGCATCGCGCGCATCGTCGCCGCCGGTGCCGATCTCGCGGTGATCGACCTGCCGCGCGCCGCGCGCGGCCAAGCGGTTACGCTGACGCTGGAAGACGAAATCGATATCAGCCGTGGCGATGTGATTGCCGCCACGGCTAACCCGCCGCAGGTGTCCGATCAGTTCGCTGCGCATGTGCTATGGATGGGCGAATCGCCGCTGTTGCCCGGTCGTCCGTATTTTCTCAAGATCGGCGCGCGCACCGTCGGCGCCTCCGTGACTGAGATCAAACACAAAATCGACGTGAACACCCAGGAGCCGCTCGCCGCCAAGCTGCTGGAGCTGAACGAAGTCGGTTACTGCAATCTGCATCTGGATCAACCGATCCCCTTCGAACGCTATGCCGACAGCCGCGCGCTCGGTGGCTTCATTCTGATCGATCGCCAGAGCAACGCTACTGTGGCGGCGGGCACGCTGGATTTCGCCCTGCGTCGCGCCGAGAACGTGCACTGGCAGCACGTCGAAGTGCACAAGGACGCGCGCGCGCGTAGCCTCGCGCAGACACCGCGCTGCCTGTGGTTCACCGGCCTTTCGGGCTCGGGTAAATCCACCATCGCCAATCTGGTCGAGAAGCGGCTGCATGCGATGGGTCGGCATACCTATCTGCTCGATGGCGACAACGTCCGCCACGGTTTGAATAAGGACCTAGGCTTCAGCGATGAGGATCGCGTCGAGAACATTCGCCGCGTCGCCGAAGTCGCCAAGCTCATGGTCGATGCGGGTTTAATCGTAATTGTCAGCTTTATCTCGCCGTTCCGCGCCGAGCGCCGGCTGGCGCGTGAATTGTTCGGCGAAGGCGAGTTCATCGAGGTCTTCGTCGATACGCCGCTGGCGGTGGCCGAACAGCGCGATGTCAAAGGTCTCTATGCGAAAGCGCGCGCCGGCAAGATTCCGAACTTCACCGGTATCGATTCGCCATACGAAGTGCCTGAAGCGGCGGAGCTGCGGCTGCAGACGGTCGAAGAAAGCCCCGAGGCGTTGACCGAGCGCGTGGTGGAGCGCTTGTTGGGCGGCTAAAGCAATTCCGTAGCCCGGACGCGATCATGGATCGCACCCGGGGATCGCACTCCGGACGCACACTCCGGGACACGCGCTACGGGACACGCACTCCAATAGATATGGGCATGCCAGCCAATTCCCGGATGTCGTTTCACGACATCCGGGCTACGGACTGTTCACAGGTCGATCGAAATTGCCTTCATTGAGCGAGGCCCGCATCGAGCGAGGCCCGCATTGAGCGAGGCCCGCATCCAGCGAGACCCGCCAACGCGCGCGCCAACGCTACTTCTTTTTGCGCAGCATCTCGAACAAGAATAACAGCACGACCGCCGCGAGAATCGCCACTGCCCAGGTCATCCAGCCGTGGTCGGGATACAAATAGCCGCCGATAGCGGCGCCACTGACGCCGATCAAGATGGTCAGAATCCAACCCATCGAATCGGCGCCGGGTTTGATCAGTCGGGCTAGCAGCCCGATCACCGCACCGCCGATGATGTAACCGAGAATTCCGTCGAACATATCGCTTTTTCCTCAGTGCGGGCGTGCGCCGGACTCGTGAGTTGAACAACGTACACGATGTGCGTTGTTCAACAACCTGCTAAGCGCCGCGCTGGCGCTTCATGGCATCGTTTCAGCAGCAGCCGTGCTCGCCGTGATGCTCGCCGCCTTCATGCGCCGCCACGCCGACGGTTTCGCCGCGTACGCTGGCGTTGCGGTGCTCGGCGATGACTTTCGCCACGCAAGCGGTGACGCGCTTGCCCATCGGGATGTGCAGGAATTCGTTCGGGCCGTGCGCGTTGGAATGCGGGCCGAGCACGCCGGTGATCATGAATTGCGCGCCCGGAAATTTCTCGCCCAGCATGCCCATGAACGGGATCGTGCCGCCTTCGCCCATGTACATCGCCGGCGCGTCGAAATACGCGCGGCTGCCGGCATCGATGGCCTGTTCCAACCACGGCACCATCGCCGGTGCGTTCCAACCGGTCGAGGCCTTTTCCAATTCCAGCGACACTTCGGCGCCGTAGGGCGGGTCGCGCGTCAAGGCTTGCTGCAGCAGTTCGCCTGCGCGCTTGCCGTCGAGTGTCGGCGGCAGACGCAGGCTGAGTTTCACCGAAGTGAACGGCCGCAGCACATTGCCCGCTGAGGACAGCGCCGGCATGCCGTCGGCGCCGGTGATCGACAGCGCTGGGCGCCACGTGCGGTTGAGCACCAGTTCGGTCAGATCCGAATGCATCGGGGTCATGCCCGGCAGGAACGGGAATTTGTCGTACACCGCAGTGCCCAGCACCTCCGAGCACTTCTGCGCCTGCGCCAGACGATCCGCCGGAATCTCGGCATGCAGGCCTTCGAGCAGGATGCGGCCGCTGTCTTGATCTTCGATCCGCGACAACAGCGTGCGTAGGATGCGGAAGCTGGACGGCACCACGCCGGAGGCGTCGCCCGAATGCACGCCCTCGTGCAGCACTTTGATGTTGAGATTGCCGCCAGCTAGGCCGCGCAGCGAGGTGGTGCACCAGAGTTGATCGTAATTGCCGCAGCCGGAATCGAGGCACACCACCAGCGATGGTTTACCGATGCGCGCGGCGAGAAAATCGACATAAGCCGGCAAATCGTAGCTGCCGGATTCTTCGCAGGCTTCGATCATCACCACGCAGCGCGCATGCGGAATGCCCTGTGCCTGTAGCGCCTGCACCGCAGCGATCGAGCCGAACAGCGCGTAGCCATCGTCGGCGCCGCCGCGGCCGTACAGCCGATCGCCTTTGATGACCGGCGTCCATGGGCCCAGGTCGTCGTCCCAGCCGGTCATTTCCGGCTGTTTGTCGAGATGCCCGTACAGCAGCACGCAATCGTCGCCGGTGTCCGCATCGGCGCTGGCGGGAATGTCGATGAAGATCAGCGGGGTGCGGCCGTCGAGGCGCACCACGTCCACCTGCATGCCGGGCACGCTTTGGGATGTCGCCCAGCGTTCCATCAGCTTCACCGCATCGTCCATATATCCGTGCGCCACCCAGTCGCTGTCGAACATCGGCGATTTATTGGGGATGCGGATGTATTCGACGAGCTGCGGCACGATCTCGTCGTCCCATTTTTCGGCGACGAAATTCTGCAGGGAGGGGGCATCGATCTGACGGGTATCCATGGAGCGAATCCGGTTGCGGATGAGGTCTCTGGATTGTACGCCCGGTGGCTGCGAGGGGTAGGAATTTTCCGACAGTGCGCCGGGGTGTCGTCCTGCACTGCGATGGCGGGTTTGGCGATGGGGCGGGACAGGGCAAATCCGGAAACTGATCACGTCGGCAGCAACACCGCCGGCGACATCGAAACCAACCATCACTTTTTCAGACCATCACTCTTTCAGGAGAATCACCATGACCACGTTCAAGACCCTCTTCAGCACCCTCGCCCTGTCGCTCGCCCTGGCCGGCAGCGCCCTCGCCGCCGAGAAGGTGAATATCAATACCGCCGATGCGGCCACGCTCGATCGCGTGCTGGTGAATGTCGGTCCCGCGAAAGCGCAGGCGATCGTCGCCTATCGCAAGCAAAACGGCGCCTTCCGCAGCGCTGAACAACTGGCCCAAGTGCAGGGCATCGGCCTGAAGACGGTCGAGAAAAACCGCGAGTCGATTGTGCTCGGCGGCGGTGCTCCGGCGGCGAAGCCGGCGATTGCGAAGGCGCCGACGGCGGCGAAGGGTCGCTAAACCCTCATTCGGCGCTTCGCGCCACCTCGCCCCGGCCGATGCGCCCAGCGCATCGGCGCTCAACGACGCGCGAGCCAGTGGCTCGCAAGCGCATCGTTCCTAAATTCCATTCCCACATCATTCCAATCATCAGGAGAATCGCCATGACGTCTTTCAATACACGCAACACACGCTCGTTCAAAACGCTGTTCAGTACCCTCGCGCTGTCCCTCGCTCTGGCCGGCAGCGCCCTCGCCGCCGAGAAGGTGAATATCAACACCGCCGATGCGGCCACGCTCGATCGTGTGCTGGTCAACGTCGGCCCCGCGAAGGCGCAGGCGATCGTCGCTTACCGTAAGCAGAACGGCGCCTTCCGCAGCGCCGAACAATTGGCCCAGGTGCAGGGCATCGGCCTGAAGACGGTCGAGAAAAACCGCGAGTCGATCGTGCTCGGCGGTGGTGCTCCGGCGGCCAAGCCGGCGATTGCGAAGGCGCCGACGGCGGCGAAGGGTCGTTGATGAAGAGTGGCTATCCGACCCAGGTTGATTCAGTTTGTTCGCCTGGGTCGGCTTTCCGTCACCGAATGATCAGCACGGAACAACTTTCCACCGCCACGTCCGAGATGGCGACTGTGAATTCTGCTCCTTTCGCTATTGCGGCGGACGTTGTCAGACCATCGGCTTGAGTCCTCCCTTGCTTGCCGATCAACGTCACCAACGTGCGCGTGCCTTTCGGGAGCGCGAATGGCGCAATCGCGACGGCATTTGGGAACTCGCCGTTGCCGTTACGATCAATTCGGCAACGGGCTGCAAACAACCTTTGAGCGGGTATCTTCTTCGGTGTGGTCACCTTTCCATCTTTTTGATATCGAATTCCGTCTCCGTTCGGTGCCGCCATTGCGAGTGGGCATGCCAGCATGGCGATAAACATCAACTGTGTTGCGATGCATCCGTGTTTAAAAAACGATTTCATAGGTCAAATCCTTCCTTAGTGAGTGTTGAATTAAGTCCAATTGGGTCGAACGATTAACTCACGTTGTATGCGCTTAAATTCCGGTTGAATTTTCATCGCAAAGTTGCAGTTATCGATCCTACTTACTCTAAGACGGGTAGCGAGCGCTGAAGCGGATATGCAATTTGCAGGCAACGCTCATGCGCCAAAGTCATCTTCCAAAGCCGGGACACACACAAATTCCTGTGTTGGCCCTTTCCCGCCGGGTAGAGGGCAGGGGTGAGGGTTCATCGGCCTGCGGCAACCGCTTACGACGACGCCTCATCCGCACTTCGCCCCCGAGGCAGACGAGACAGCAACAGGTCATGGCCGATCGTAGCCGTTGGTGCAGTCTCGACGGCCTCCGCTACACTCGCTCGGCCCGATCCGGAGGTTCGTAATGCCCAACCGCTTACGCCTGCTGCCCGCCCACGAGTACCGCCGCGAGCGCTGGCGGAATGACCTGGGCTGGACCCGCGAAATCCATCGTCAGCCGATGCCCGACGCTGAGTTCGAAGCTGCAGGTGCGGACTGGCTGTGGCGATTGTCGATCGCCGAGGTCGAGCAGGCTGCCGCGTTTTCGGCATTCCCGGGCATCGATCGCGAACTGGTACTGCTGCGCGGCAACGGCATGCGCCTGTGTTTCGACGACGGCGAGACGATCGCTCTCGATCCACCGCATGGGCGCTATCGATTTTCCGGCGAACGCCCACTGCGCGGCGAGTCGATCGACGGTATCACCCACGATTTCAATCTGATGTGGCGCCGCGACTGTATCGAGGCGGATCTATGGCACCGGCCTTTGGTCGGTTTGATGGTGCTGTTCGCCGCGCCCGGCGATCATTGGGTGGTGCACGTCCTGTCCGGTCGCGCCAATGCCGCCGACGGCGCATGCACGCTCGGCGCTGGCATTGCCGATACCTTGTTGCTACGTGCAGACGACGCCCGCATGCGGGTTGCGCTCGACGGCGCCGGCGAATTGCTGATTATTCGTCTGCGCGCGCGTCGTTCGATGGGCCCGGGTTCGACTGATCTTGCCCCCGGATTTCGGACGCCCGTCTAATTCGACTGTGTGATACAAAATGAAACCACTTGATTTCAAGCCGCCTTTACCGCTAAAAGCCAATTTCAATGTATGGCGGAAACCGCTGGATTTTAGCGTTAATTGGAATTTTCGATACAGTAGAACTAGGCCGATCGCGGCGTGATGCAATGAACGAACGGTCAGGTGGGTGAGCGTGGCGACTTGGCCGACGCTGAGAGCGTGCGTTGGCATGGGTTGGCATGGGTTGGCATGCGTTGGCATGTGGTGGTCGGGTGGTGGTCGATGCCTGCGGGAGATTGCGGGCTGACGCCGCGGCAGGGGTCGAGCGCTTTGCGTCATTTCGGTTAGACTTCGACCATGACCGGCGCCGGAGCTTGCCTGCGTTGTGAATTCAGGATCGAATCTTTCATCTTTAACGGGAGTGGTTATGAACCGTAGCGGCATTCTTGGCTTGGCGCTTGCGCTTGTCGGTTTTTCCGGCACAGCGCAGTGTGCAGAAACGATCAAATACCTTGCTCTGGTCGATGGCGGCAAACAGGCTGGTCAGCAAAACGTCGTGAAAAGTGATGATGGTAAGGTGCAGGTCGATTTCATTTTCAAAGATAACGGCCGCGGCCCCGAGCTGAAAGAGGAATATACCCTCGCAGCGGACGGCACCTTCCTGACGTATTCGGTCAAGGGCAGCTCCACCTTCGGCGCGCCGGTCGATGAGAGCTTCAGCATCGAAGGCGGCGTCGCCCGCTGGAAGTCCACATCCGATTCCGGCGAACAGCCGGCTGTGGCGGGCGCCGCATATTCGCCGCTGGGTGGCACCCCGCAGAGCTTCAGCGTCGCGCTCAGCGCGCTGGCCAAGCGTGCCGACGGCAAGCTGCCGTTGATTCCGAGCGGCACGCTGACCATGCGCAAGGTCGCCGATGCCGACGTGCGCAAAGGCGGAGAAACGCGCAAAGTGCAACTAATGATGATGACCGGCGTCGGTTTCACCCCAAGTTTCGTCTGGGCCACGGCCGATGCCGAACCGCGGATGTTCGCGGTGATCGTTCCTGGATACCTGCAGTTGATCGAAGACGGCTGGCAGGCGAATGCCGATGCGCTGCAAGACATTCAGCGCACGTCGGAAACAGCCGCGCTGCTCGATATGCAGAAGCGCCTCGCCAAGCCATTGACCGGCACGACGCTGATTCGTAACGCGCGCGTGTTCGACAGCGAAGCCGCGACCCTCGGCCCGGCCTCCGATCTTCTGCTCCGCAGCGGCCGCATCGTATCGATTTCCGACGCGGGCCAGGAACAAGCGCCGGCACAGCAGGTCATCGACGCCGGTGGACGCGTGCTGCTACCCGGGCTGTACGACATGCACGGCCATATCGACCAGTGGCAGGGCGGGCTGCATTTGGCCGCGGGCGTTACCACCGTGCGCGACATGGGCAACGACAACACGACCTTGCAGCGGTTGATGGCATCCGAACGCGCCGGCAAGCTGATGTCGCCGAGCGTCGTTGCGGCAGGCTTCATCGAAGGCGAAAGCCCGATGTCGGCGCGCAATGGTTTCGTGATTAAGGATCTGGCCCAAGCCAAGAAGGCGATCGATTGGTATGCCAAGCACGACTATCCGCAGATCAAGATTTACAACTCGTTCCCGAAAGAAATTCTCCGCGAGACCATCGCTTACGCCCATAGCCTTGATCTCCGCGTTAGCGGCCATATTCCGGTGTTTCTGCGGGCGCAGGATGCAGTCGATGCCGGTTACGATGAAATTCAGCACATCAATCAAGTGTTGTTGAATTTTTTGGTGGACGAGAAGACCGACACCCGCACGCTGGAACGCTTCTATCTGCCGGCCAAGCGCGTCGCCGACCTGGATTTCAATTCCAAGCCGGTGCAGGACTTGATCGCCACCCTCGCGAAAAACGAAGTCGCGGTCGATCCTACGCTCGCCACTTTCGATTTCATCCGTCAGCGTGCCGGCGAGATGTCGCAAGCCTTTGCTGCGGTTGCCGATCACATGCCGCCCGACGTGCAGCGCGGCTTGAAGACTGCAGAGTTCGACATTCCCGACGACGAAACTGCGGCGCGCTACAACAAGTCCTACGACAAGATGGTCGATTTCGTCGGACGGATGTATAAGGCGGGCGTGCCGATTCTCGCGGGCACCGACGGTCTCCCCGGTTTCACCTTGCAGCGCGAGCTGGAGCTCTACGTGAAAGCCGGGATGACGCCTTCACAGGCGCTGCAGGTCGCGACCTGGAACGGTGCGAAGTATTCGCGCACGATGGAGGATCGCGGCTCGATCTCGATCGGCAAGCGCGCCGATTTGATCTTGGTCGATGGCGACCCAACCCA
Organism: Lysobacteraceae bacterium; assembly: GCA_031374725.1. Taxonomy (GTDB): domain Bacteria; phylum Pseudomonadota; class Gammaproteobacteria; order Xanthomonadales; family Xanthomonadaceae; genus Lysobacter_I. The sequence goes on from JANMGT010000098.1 coordinate 20,892, forward strand.
GAATATTTCCGACATTCGCAAAGTCGCGCTGGTGGTGAAGAGCGGCACCGCATACTCGCCCAGCGACATCTACGAAGCGCTCGGCATCAAGCCGTTTGCGCCGTCGGTTGCGGTTACAGCCGTAGCGAAATAGCGCGCCATCGCGTCGCGATGATGCACTAAAAATGAAACGGCCCGCGCGATGCGCGCTGTTCTTAAGGCAACGCTGATGAAGTCAGCGTTGCTGCAGTACATGGATGTGTTGCCCCGATAACCGAAGGTTGAACGGCGACGCCGACCCGAAGGGCGAGGTGCGCAGCGCCGAGTCATCGATCGCGTCAGTGATTGATTCGGCGATAACGATTTCGGGCATGTACCGAACTCGCGACCGCTGAACAAGGCCGGGATCGACTTGTTCGGCGTCGCCCTAAATTGCCGTGATGACATAGCGATGACTGCATGCCTATGACTGCATGCCTATGACTGCATGCCTATGACTGCATGCCCGCGACTGCATGCCCAGAGCCGTATGCCCGGCATGCGTTTATTCAAGGCGTTTGGCTGTGGTCCGATGACCGCGCTCGATCGCCTTAGGTCGTTGCCGCTGCATGGCCTACACTAGAGGGCCTTAACGCCCGCTGAGACACGCAGATGACCACTGCATTCGATTTCTCCGCCATCGACATCGATGGTCACGACAAAGCCCTCTCCGATTACAGCGGCAAGGTGTTGCTGATCGTCAACGTCGCGTCGCGCTGCGGGTTCACCCCGCAATACACCGGGCTGGAAACGCTATGGCAAGGCTACCGCGAGCGCGGTTTGGTGGTGATGGGCTTCCCTTGCGATCAGTTCGGTCACCAAGAACCCGGCGATGAGGCCGAGATCAAGAATTTTTGCTCGCTCACCTACGATGTGAATTTCCCGATGTTCTCGAAGATCGACGTCAATGGCGCCAACGCGCATCCACTGTGGAAATGGCTGAAAGACGAGAATGGCGGTTTTCTGGGCATCGACGCGATCAAATGGAATTTCAGTAAATTCCTGGTTGGCCGCGATGGCAAAGTGATCAAGCGTTATGCATCCACCGACAAGCCGGAATCGATCGTCGCCGATATCGAAACCGCACTCGGCTGATGGCAGGGAACATCATGGAACACGCCCCCGAAGGATCGGGACACACGTTCGACATCGCATTTCGAGCGGAAAGCGATTGCTTGGTGACTGATGTAACGGGTCGGCTCGATGGCATCGACGCGCTGATCGCGATGTTTATGCGGATCGGCATTGAGCTGCATCACATGCACTGCACGCGGTTGTTGGTTCTCGATCACACCTGCGGCGTGGTGCCGCCCGAAGACGAAATGAAGAGATTGATGAGCGCGGTCGATGGCTGCGGTTTTGGCGAGGCGCGCGTCGCCTACGTCGATGTCCGTGGCACGGCGGTCAGTCGGATGGAAGTCGGCGAAATTCTAGGCCGCGAACACGGCTACCAATGCCGCGTATTCGACAACGAACAGCGTGCGCGAATTTGGCTGAACTACGGCGACGATTGAGCGGATCGATCAACATGGCACGGCGCATTCGTGGCGTATCGGGCAGCGCATCGATACGGCTTTCGACCCAAATCGCCGACTGGGAGAACTCATTGCTGACGAACTGATGCGGCTCGATCGACTCAGGCTCGATCGAATCCGTCTCGATTAAGACCCCGATCGCATCGGTGCCGGTCAAGCGCTCGACGGCCATGCAACGCAAGCGCATGCGTTCGCCGGAGCGCAAACGCAGAACGACGCTGTCGCCCTTGCGCAGCGCTGGGCTGTGGTCCCCGGGATTCCGGCCAGGACGCGTTCGCGCCCCGCGATATCGAACGCATTTTCGACGACCATCAATCGTTTCATCACGGTGGCTCAGGGCGAGCTTGCCGCCTTCATATCCGCGCGGCGCAAGATTTCGCCGGTCGCTGGGCTCCATACCGTCCACGTATGCCCGCCAGGGCGCACCATCACCTGATCCGCTGGCAGCAGCGGTGCGAGCAACGCCGCGGCATCGCGTAAGCGGTCGCGATCGCCGTAGGCTAGCCACACGCGCTGCGCGGGTTTCGGGTCGCGCGACCACGTTTGCAGATGTCGCCACAGCTCGCGCTGCCAGGTCTTGGAGTTAACCTCTTCCGCAGGCCCCGCATCCCACTGTGCGACTCCGCCAGCATCGCGAATTTCATTCAGCAAGTCGTCTTCGCCCAGATACGGCGCCAACAGCACCAAGCCATCGGCTTCGCCAGGATGCAAGCGTTCGTACATCAGCACGCCCATGCCGCCCATTGAAGCGCCGCCGAGCCACACTTCGCGGTAGCCACGTGCACGGGCGGGCGCGATCACTTCGTCGTGCAGACGCTCCGGTGCGCGGCCCTGCATGTAGTAGCTCAGGGTCAGTTCGGCGAACAGCACATCGGCATCGGGCCAAGCAGCTTGAATCGCCTCCGACATGCCGCTGCGGCGCAGTGCGTCCAGATCGTCCGCGCGCCCGGGCAAGATCACCACCAGCGTGTGCGCAGGTTGCTGCGCGGGCACGAGCAGCGTTGCGATCGGTTTGTCGGCGTCGCGAATGGGGATGCAGGCGCTCAATCCGACCGTCAACGCGAGTAGGGCAGCAGGCAAGGCAAGGCGCATAACGATCTCCAAGTCAGTTGCCTAGAGTACGTCTTCGCGCATGATTCGGAGGCGCCGCAGAGATGGCGACGTTCGATTCGTTCTCGACTTACTTCTCGACGAATGCCCGCTCGAACACGTATTCGCCTGCGCTGCCGATCCGCGGCGACGCCACGAAACCGCGACGATCGAGAATGCGGCGAAAATCCGCCAACATTTGCGGGCTGCCGCAGATCATCGCGCGGTCGTGCTTCGGGTCCAGCGGTGCGAGGCCCAGTGCTTCGCTCATCTCGCCGCTGTCGAGCAAGTCGGTAATGCGGCCGCGACGCTGTGCGCCGTGCCAATAAAAATCCTCGCGGCTGACGGTTGGGTAATACAGCAGCTTTTGGCGAATCTCTTCGCCGAGGAATTCATGCCGCGGCAGTTCGTTGACGATGTAATCGCGATAGGCGAGATCCGGTTCGCCGCGCACGCCGTGGACGATCACGATCTTCTCGAAACGCTCGTAGGTTGTCGGGTCTTTCACCACTGCGAGCCACGGCGCGAGCCCGGTGCCGGTGGATAGCAAATACAGATTGCGCCCCGGATGCAGATCGCTGATCAGCAGTGTGCCGGTCGGCTTGCGGCCGATCAGGATCGTATCGCCCGGTTTGATGTGCTGCAGCCGCGAGGTCAGCGGCCCGTTCTGCACTTTGATGCTGAAGAATTCGAGCTGTTCTTCCCAGTTGGCGCTAGCGATGGAATACGCCCGCATCAGCGGCTTCGTGCTGCCATCGTCCTGCGGGATCTCCAGGCCGATCATCACGAACTGGCCGTTATCGAAGCGAAAACCGTCGTCGCGGGTGGTGGTGAAGCTGAAATAGTTGTCGGTCCAGTGACGGACGTCCAGCACGGTTTCGGTGCCGTAGGGAGAGGCCATGCGAAGGTCGGGCAGGGGCTTACGAAAGGGACGATAGTCTAGCGGCTCGCCGCTGCCAGTCGTTCGACCGGCGCATCGACGGGCACATCGACGGGCACATCAATGAACGGTCGTATTTCTGCGCTCTCACAGCGTCAGCGCATGCACGACCTGCGTCCGATCATCCGGGTCTGGGGCAGTGACGAAGCCGAGCGCCTGAGCCAGATGCGTCATCCGCTGATTTTCGGCGAAATCCAGCGAGATCATCCGCACGATCCCACGTTCCTTCGCGGCATCGATCAGTCGCCGCATCAGCGCCGTGCCCAGGCCCAGGTCTTGCCACGCATCCAGCACCGTGACCGCGATCTCGCATTGCTGCGGGTCGCTGCCCACGGCATAGCGCGAGACGCCGACGATCTCGGTATGGCGGCTGTGTTCCGACAGGGCGACGAAGGCCTCGTCGTTGCTGTGATCGACATCGACCAGGCTGTTCACCAGGGCCTCGCTGGGCGTTGTGAACTGCTCCTGGAAGCGATTGCGCCGGGCTTCCGGCGACAGCGCGGCGATAAATGCGCGCTCGGCGTCGGCGTCGCTGGGATTCATCGGCCGGATCAGCACGCGTCGTCCGTCGGCTAAGGAGACATCGGTGTAGGGCAGAAAATGCGCTTCGGCGACCGATGCGGTTGTCGTTTTGAGGGGATCGTTGTCGCGCATGGATGCAGTCCTGCCAGTGGGGGTGAGCGCAGCATGCGACGCGAGCTTCCGAGCCGTATTGACGCCGGTCAACGCCGCAGGCAACAACGCGACATACCCCAGTAGCGCTAACAGGCCCTAAAATCGACACCCCACGCCACGTCTGGTCCTCACCCGTGTCTGCAGCCCATTCCGCAAGTGCGTCCTCCGCCATGCCCGCCGACCGCCGCTCGGTCTCGATCAAACAAGAAGACCTGATCCAGTCCATCGCCGATGGCTTGCAGTACATCAGCTATTACCACCCGGTCGATTACATCAAAAATCTCGCTGCCGCCTACGAGCGCGAGGAAAGCCCGGCCGCGAAAGACGCCATCGCCCAGATCCTGATCAACTCGCGCATGTGCGCGGAAGGCCATCGCCCCATCTGCCAGGACACCGGCATCGTGACGGTTTTTCTCGAAATCGGCATGGACGTGCGCTGGGACGACGCCACGATGGGCGTCGAGGACATGGTCCACGAGGGTGTGCGCCGCGCTTACAACCACCCGGATAACAAGCTGCGCGCCTCGGTACTGGCCGACCCGGCCGGCAAGCGCATCAACACCAAAGACAACACGCCCGGCGTGGTCAACGTGAAGATCTTGCCCGGCAATACCGTGGATGTGATCGTCGCCGCGAAGGGCGGCGGCTCCGAGGCCAAGTCGAAGTTTGCGATGCTGAACCCGTCGGATTCGATCGTCGATTGGGTGCTGAAGACGGTACCGACCATGGGCGCCGGCTGGTGCCCGCCGGGCATGCTCGGCATCGGCGGCACCGCCGAGAAGGCGATGCTGCTGGCCAAGGAAGCGCTGATGGAGCCGATCGACATCACCGACCTGCAAGCGCGCGGCGCATCCAACCGTGCCGAAGAACTGCGGTTGGAACTGTACGAGAAGGTCAACGCGCTCGGAATCGGCGCGCAAGGCCTGGGCGGTTTGACCACGGTGCTCGACATCAAGGTCAAGGATTACCCCACCCACGCCGCCAATCTGCCGGTGGCGCTGATTCCGAACTGCGCCGCGACCCGTCATGCCCATTTCACTCTCGACGGCAGCGGCCCGGTCATGCTCGACCCACCGTCGCTAGCCGATTGGCCCCAGCTCACTTACGACGCCAGCAAAGGTCGCCGGGTGAATCTGGACACGGTGACGCCCGAAGACGTGGTCAGTTGGAAGCCGGGTGAGGTCTTGCTGTTGAACGGTAAGTTGCTGACTGGCCGCGACGCCGCGCACAAGCGCATGGTCGAGATGCTCAACAGAGGCGAACCGCTGCCGGTCGATTTCACGGGCCGCTTCATCTATTACGTCGGCCCGGTCGATCCGGTGCGCGACGAAGTGGTCGGCCCCGCCGGCCCCACCACCGCCACGCGTATGGACAAGTTCACCGAACAGGTGCTGGCGCAAACCGGATTGCTCGGCATGGTCGGCAAGGCCGAACGCGGCCCGGCGGGCATCGATGCGATCAAGAAGCACAAATCGGTGTATCTAATGGCCGTCGGCGGCGCCGCGTATTTAGTGTCGAAAGCGATTAAAGCCTCGCGCGTCGTCGGTTTTGCGGATCTTGGTATGGAAGCGATCTACGAATTCACCGTCGAAGACATGCCGGTGACGGTGGCGGTCGATTCCAGCGGCGAATCGGTGCATCAAACCGGGCCGAAGCAATGGCAGGCGCGGATCGGGAAGATTCCGGTCGTGGTGGCGTAATCGACGCCATTTGCGGGCTGCGCCGTAATCATCATTGCGCAGCATTACGCAAAGGAATGAGGCGATCCACCGCGTAGCCCGGGTTGAGCGCGCAGCGCGATCACCCGGGGCTTTTCGCGAGATAACGCAGGCTCACATGCGGCGAACGCTCAGATGCGCCTGCTTTCGGATCAAATCCCCCGAAAATACACATCCACATAATCGGTCGCGGTATCGCAGGGGCTGTCCATTTCCTGTAGTCGCCAATACTTCCGGCCGCCTTTTGTTTTGAAGGTAAATGTGCCGCTGCGTTTGCACTCTTCGCCGTTGGCGTTGTGATGCACGCGCAGCAGGATATCGCCCTCGAACACGAAGCCGTCTTTGCTCGCGGATACGATATTGCCGGACATTTTCAGATAATCGCCAGCGTACTCGCCGCTGCCCAGTTGTTCGCCTTCCGCAGACAGCACAGAACCGCGATCTTTCACCACGAGTTTCCCAGCATCGCGCAGGCCGCTCCAGCTCAGCCATTGCACGGTCAGCAAGTGTTCGCCGACCAGTCGCGCTTTCGCGCCGGCATCCAAACCGTTCGTGATCGCTTTCGATGGCAGCGCCACAGCCGGTTTCTGCGCTGGTGTCGAGGTCGTCGGCCGTGCGGCGATTGCAGTGGCCGAGATCATGATGGGCAGCAGCAGGACGAAGAGGAATTTCGGCGATTGCATCGGACGAAGTACTCAAAATTGAACGAAAATCGGAAGAGGATCAGGGTGCGGTGCTTTGCGGGTCGAGCAGATTGCGTCCGCCCGTATTTTGCTTCGACTCGGCGATCTGCACATCGATATCGTGGTTGACCGAGGTATCCACAGCGCCGTGATTTAAGGGCTCATCCGCTGCTTCTTCTTCATGCGCGCCGCGGGTGGTGACGACGTGGTAAATCGTCCGCGGCGCTTCGATCTCGGCTTGTGCGAATGCCGCTTTGACGCGACGGATCGCTTCGCTGCGGACCTTGCCCATGTCGGTGTCGTGCTGATCCACCCAGCCGAAAAAACGCAGTTGGATGCCGGCCGCGCCGTATTCGACGACGATCCATGCGGGCGCGGGATCGTCGAGCACGCCTTCGATCTGCGCGATCGCCGCCATCGCCAGCGTTTGCGCGCGGCGGATCGATTGGCTGCCGTCGATCAGCATCGAAAAATCGAAGCGGCGCTTCGGGTTGCGGCTATAGTTCAGCACCACCGATTTGAACACGAGACTGTTCGGTAACTGCAATTGGCCGCCGTCCATGGTCATCAGCACGGTGGAGCGGGAGTTGACCGCCATCACCTTGCCTTCACGATTCTCGATCACCACATGATCGCCTGGCTCGAACGGCCGGCGCACGCTGAGCAGGATGCCGGCGATGTAGTTCTCGGCGATTTCGCGAAACGCGAAACCGAGCACGAGACCGACCACGCCTGCGGAGCCGAGTACCGCGCCGACCACCGATGTCAGGCCGATCAGATCCAGCGCGATCAGTACGCCGACCAGTATGATTGCTGTGCGTATGACCGTGCGCAGCAGCCCGATCATGTAGGGGTTGTCCGAGCGGATTCTCAGCAAGTGCAGCCGATTGCCGCCGAAGCGCGAGACCCAGTGCGCCAGCAGCAACACCAGCGCCGCGAGAATCAACAGCGGAATTTTGCGCAACAAGCTGAGCCCCGCCTCGCGCGCGGTCTCGAACATGGCGTCGAGGCAGTCGCCGAGATGATTCGCAGCGCAGCGCGCTTCTGCGACCGCGCGCGCGCTGGCGGGCGAGGCTTTTGGGCTCTCTGCGGGGCTGGATGCAATGGGGCTGGATGCAATGATCGCCTTGGCGATCGGCGCGTCCTGCAAGGCGCGTGGCATCGCATCCTGCGCGAAAGCTGTCGTGTGCAGCGTGGCGCCGTAAAGCGCGACCGCTAGCAGCCCGCACAATGCGAAGCCACGTATCGCGTCGTGCAGTGCGCGCATGGCCAAGTAGCGCATCTCAATACGCATCATGTTCAGAAGTACCACTTCAGAAGTACCACGCCCATACGAAGATGCCGAACATCGTAAACGCCAACCCGAGTTTGAGCACGATGCCAACCATGATGCCGAACCACGTACCGAGGCCGACCTTCGCGGCCTGTCCCATGCCCGCGCGATCGAGTTTGCGCTGGAACATCAGCTCGCCGATGGCGGCGCCGATGAAGGGCGCGATGAAGACACCGACAAAGCCCATGAATAGACCGACGACCATGCCGATCATCGCGCCGATCACCGCCATGCGGCTGGCGCCGACTTTCTTCGCGCCCATCGCGGTCGCCATTAAATCGATCAAGAACGACAGCAGTGTGAGCGCGCCGAGCGCGATGAGGGTCCACATGCCGATGCGCTGGAAGTCGTCGGTCCATGCCGCAAGCAGCATGCCGCCGAAGACCAAAGGCAGGCCGGGCAGGGCGGGAAGGATCGTACCGAGCAGGCCGACAACGATGAGAAGCGCGGCGAGTACGTAGAGCAGAGTTTGAGTGTCCATGGCGTCCGAATCGAAGCGGGCGATCACCCGCGGCCGAATGATTGCACGTCGGGTTGAGCGATGCATGCGACGCCAGTCATGGACGATGGCATGTCGAATTGCGCTGCGATAGCCAGCGACGATGTGCGATCCGGTCCGGCGACAGGATGCGATTGGCATGGCATGTGAGCCATTACGGATGCAGTCGTTCAGAAAAGCCGGAAACGACGCGGCCCGCCGAAGCGGGCCGCAGAATCATCTATACGGTAGAGCCTCGAGGGTGATGGCTCAGTTTTGGGACGGCGTATTTTCGGCGAAATACTCGTGGTTATCGGCGTTATCCACCGCGAGGGTCGGATTGGTGTTCGCCAGATTGTTCGCGCCTGCTTGGCCGTACACGTGGTCGTCGGTGCCGGCGACGATGTTGAAATGGCTCATTTCATGAATCAGCGTGCCGGCCTTCGAGTCGGTGCCCAGCAGCGGTGCGGCCCAGAAGGCGTTGCAGACGAAGATCTCGTAGTGCTGCGACGGGAAGACGTAAGCGTAAGCATTCACCAAGTTCGGCGCGCAAACGCAATTGATCGTGATCTGGCCATTATTTTGGTCGAGCGCGCTGTCGATGTTCACGAAATTTTGCGAAACAGTGCCGTAGCGCGACGATGTGTACGCGCCGAACCACGAGGTATAGCGCGGGCCGGTCGCGTTGCTGTTGAGATAGCCTTTGGCGTTTTCTGCATAGTCGCGCGCGGCGATGACGGCGTTGCCGATCAAATCTTGCCGATCGGTCGTGCAGCCGACGTAGGCGACATTCAGGCCGAATGCGGTGTTGGAATTACTGCGGACCACACGGTAGCTCGGTGGCCGCGGGCGCCCGCCGGCCGGAGTTATCGCCGCAACGGCGCGCATTTGGATCGGTGCGCTTTTCGCGCTCATCAAGGCGCCGTTCGCCTGTTTCAAGCGTTCGCTGCCGGACAGCGATGCGAATTGCAGCGGCGCGTTGAAGGCGACGGTGTAATCGCCACCGAGGCGCATGTCGTACACGGTCGAGAGATCGACGACTGCGCGATGGACGCCACCCGGGCGAATAATGGCGAAATCCGCAGCGGTCGGCGTGCCGCGCTTGACCATGGCACCGTCGAAGCGAATCGGCTGCCCATCGCGACTGACTTGGAAGACGTTCGATTCGCCCGCTGCGGACGGCAATTGCCAGCGTGGGATGCGCAGTGTCTTGCGACTTGCATTCGTCAGAACCACTTCGACCTTGTTATCGCCGACAGCATAGACGCCGACGCGCAAGGGATTCGATTTTGCGAGTTTAGCGCCCGAGGACAGCCTGGATTCGTAGAAGCGCTTGATCAGCGGCGCAGCGCCTGCATCGTTGGAGACGGTGGCGATCATCCCTGCGAGGACCACGGAGACGGAGCCGGCCAAGACAGCGACAGTGCTGGAGAGGCGGCGGGTGGGCGAGGGCGTGTTGCGCATCTGGTTTCTCCCGCCCAGGCCGCAGGGGCCGGGCTCGATTGCGTTTTTGATGATTAATCGTAGCAGACCGTCTGTTGGGCGGCATGTGCGAGTCGTGCAGCAAGGGCGAGCTGAATGTCTATCTGAACGGTATCGACTGGATTGGCCGGCCGCTGAGGCCTTGCAACGTCCCTGTCAGTCTGTTGCCCTAGCCGCAAGATGGAGCGCTTTTGAACTGGGGAACGACCACAGTGCGGGCCGGTTCAGGTGACGATCGATGCGAATGGCGCGCCTTTCGCCCTAGACACGTTCCCCAAAGCACGCTCCCCAAAAACACGTTCCCCCAAAAAGTACGCTCCCCCAAAAAGTACGCTCCCCAAAAAAGTACGCTCCCCAAAAACACGACGGCCCGCCGAAGCGGGCCGTCGCTGAACAACGATGGACTGTTCAGTTCTGCGAGGGTGTGTTTTCTGCGAAGTACTCGTGATTGTCGGCGTTATTCAGCGCCTTGGTCGGGTCGCTGCCGGCCAAGTTGCGGGCGGCGGTCTGACCATAGGCCCAGTCGTCGGTGCCGGCGACGACGTTGAAGTGGCTCATTTCATGGATCAGGGTGCCTGCCTTGGAGTCGGTGCCGGTATTTGGCGCGCTCCAAAACGCGCGGCAGACGAAGATTTCGTAAGGCCGGGTCGGATAGACGTAAGCGTAGTAACTCTGGTTGCAGCCGCAGTTGATCTTGACTTGGCCTGCGTTCTGATCGATTGCGCTATCGATCGCGACGAAATTCTGTTTGGCCGTGCCGTAGCGCGATGCGGTGTAGGCGCCGAACCAAGACGTATAACGCGGGCCGACGGTGCCGGTGTTGAGATAGCCCTTGGCGTTTTCGGAGTAGGTGCGTGCGGAATTGACCGCAGTGCCGGCGCCGCTGATTTGGGTGCTGGAGCAACCGACATAGCTCACGCCATTGACGACGGTGGCCGGAGCTGCCGGCTTCGCTCTGGCCGCGTCCAGACGCAGTTTCAGCGCGCCTTGATTGCTGCCGTCCATGAACACCCGCATCGGCGCGCTCACCGCGACCATCGGCGAACCGTTCGCTTGGTTCAAGCGCATGCCGCCGGACAGCGAAGCGTATTGCAGCGGTGCCGCGAACGTGACGGTGTATTGGCCAACTTTCGATACGTCGTAGGCGGTGCCCAGATCCACGACCGTGCGCACGCTCTGGCCGGGGCGCAGAATCGCGAAGTCCGATGCGCTCGGCACGCCGCGCTTGATCATCGCGCCTTCATAGCGAATCTCTTCACCTTCGCGGCTGATCATGAATAGGTTGGATTCGGCCGTAGTCGAAGGCAGTGCGTACTTCGGCACGCGTAGCGTCTTGCGGCTGGTATTGGTGACGACGACTTCGACGCTGCCGTCGCCGAGCGACATCATGCCGACGCGAAGTGGATTGCTTTTGCTGCGCATCGGCGCAGCGGTTGCCGACGATAAGGCTGCGGCGATGGCGACGCTGAGTACTGCGCCCGTGACGAGCGCACTAGCATTACGTAACTTCATTCGGTTGCCCCCGAGGTTGAGTAGGTCCGCGGATGCGGACGTTCCGATGGTAGTGTCCGCGGGTGCATGACGTCTATATTGCTGTGCAACATCCGTCGCGACTCGATCGGTGTGGCTCAACCCGGCCTGGCTCAACCCAGCGCGGCTCAACCCAGCGCGGCTCAACTCAGCGCGGCTCAACTCAGCGTGGCTCAACTCAGCGTGGCTCAACCCGGTGCGCCGCAAACGACAACGCCGGCGATGCGATGCATGCCGGCGTCGTGAGGCTACGAGCAGAACGCCCAAGCGCGGTCGAGCGGGTGCACTGAAGACAGGGCGCTAACGATTAGCCCTTGAAATCCTGATGGCAGCCTTTGCAGCTCTCGCCGATTTTAGCGGCGGCGGCATTCACGCCTTCGCAGTTGATCGGCGGGGCGCTCAGCGCGTCATCGAGCGTCGCGCGTAGGCCGCTAGCGTGTTTGACGAAGCGCTCGTCGTCGCTTTCGTCCGGGAACGCGCGTTCGATATCGTCGGACATCGTGCGCAACGCTTTGAGATGCGGGATGGTGTCGGTCGCAGCGCAGCGATTTTCGCTGGCCTTACTGCCCAACTGCTTGAGATGCCATTCCTGCACATGCATCACGCTGCCATGGAAATGATCTTTGCGGGCCTCCAATGCGCGCAGCGCCATGACCGTGGCGATCGCGCCGAGCACCACGCCGAGGAGAAGCACGAAGAAATAGCGCGCGAACGCGGAGGATTTCGGTCGGATCTGATCGGGTGTGGAAGACATGGCGGGCTCCGTTGGATGTGCGACACATTATCATGTCCAAAAGCACTGTTGAGTGGGCCGACGAGGAGCCCAGACGTGTCGGTTGCCAGCAGCTTGAGCGGCGATCCACTAAAATTGCAGCATGATCATGCCCGCATCCACCGCAAGCGTCTCCAGCGTCAGCGCCTCCAGCGACAACGCCCCCATTGACAGCGTCTCCAGCGTCAGCGCCTCCAGCGACAGCAATCCGCCCGATTCCAATCATCGCAACGATGGCGCCTTGCAGCCCCCGCTCAGCGAGACCTGGACCGAGCGCTTCGCCGGCATCGACCGTCTGTACGGGCAGGGCGCCTTGCGCACCTACTCGCAAGCGCATGTCGCGGTGGTCGGTCTTGGCGGCGTCGGTTCTTGGATCGTAGAGGCGTTGGCGCGCAGCGGAGTCGGGCGAATGACCCTGATCGATGCCGACGACCTCTGCGTCTCCAACACCAATCGCCAGCTGCCCGCTGTGGCCGGGCAGTACGGCCGCGGCAAAGCCGACGCGATGGCCGAACGCTGCCGCGCGATCAATCCCGACATCGCAGTCGAAGCGATTCCGAGTTTTCTCACACCCTCGAATCTCGAAGACCTGCTCGGTCGCGGCTACGACGTGGTGATCGACGCTTGCGATAGTTTTCGCACCAAAGTCGAAGCCATCGCCTGGTGCCGCCGTCGCAAACGTCCGATCATCACCATCGGCGCCGCAGGCGGCCGTCGCGACCCCACGCTTGTGCGCGTGCGCGACCTCTCGCGCACCGAACACGATGCGATGCTGGCGCTGATCCGCAAAAAACTGCGCGCTGAATTCAACTTTCCGAAAAACCACCAACGCTACTTCGGCGTCACCGCAATCTATTCGCTGGAAAACGTGCAATACCCGCAAGCCGACGGCACCGTCTGCGGCCTGCGCCCAACCCTTGGCCCCGACGCCGCACTCAAACTCGACTGCGGCGCCGGCCTCGGCGCAGCGACGCATATCACCGGCGCCTTTGCCTTTGTGGCGGTGGGCAAAGCGTTGGAGATGCTGTTGAAACCGAAGCCCGCGCAGCCCGCAGTTCGCGAGACTGCCTAAAAGCCTGTTCACGCTCTCCGCATGCTTCGCCTTGGGTCGAATGGTGTTTGCTTTGTAGGAGGGGCTTCAGCCCCGACCATGGTGAACAACACCGGCTTAGATGCCGTCGGATCGGGCCTAAAGGCCCTCCTACAACGCCAAAACGATTGCGGTATTCGGAGATTTTGAACAGGCTCTAAACACCCAAATAAGCAGTGCTTCAGCGCACCGCTTTTCGCGCAGCGGTAGGAATTCCGTCAGCTACACCATCGGCAAGCGAAACAGCCGCTGCGCATTCGCACTCGTCGCAGCGGCTAAGTGCTCGGGTGCGATACCGCGCAGCGCTGCGATGGTGTCGCGCACGATGCTCAAGCGCGATGGCTCATTGCGTTGGCCGCGATGGGCGCTGTCGGGTTGGTCGGGTGCGTCGGTTTCCAGCAGCAAATATTCGATCGGCAGCGTCGCTGCTAGTCCGCGCAGTCGGCTGGCGCGGTCGTGGGTGACGGGGCCGCCAAGGCCGATCAGAAAACCGTGAGCGTACAAACGCTTCGCTTGATCGGCGCTGCCGGAAAAACTGTGCACAACGCCGCGCAATGGCGCGAAGCGGCGAATGGCGGCAAGCACCTGATCCACGGCGCGACGCGCATGCACAATGACCGGCAGCTCGAAGTCGCGCGCGAGTCGCAGTTGGCCGTCGAAGAAGAACTGTTGCTGTGCGGGGTCGAGACCTTCGATGAAAAAATCCAAACCACATTCGCCGACAGCGAGCGGGCGTTCGCGTTCGATCCACTCGCGCAGCATCGGCAGGTGTTCGGGCCGATGCCGTTCGAGAGACATCGGATGCAAGCCATAGGCCGGAAACAACCCTGGCGCATCAGTGCAAATCGCGCGCAATTTTTCCCAACCCGCTGCGTCCACCGCCGGCACGATCAGCGCTGATACGCCTGCTGCGCGAGCGCGGGCGATGACAGCGTCGCGATCGCCGTCGAATTGTTCGGCATCGAGATGGCAGTGGCTGTCGATGAGCACGCGACGATGACCGCTAAGGCGTTCTGCGGCAGATCAAGGGATTTTCTGGCCTTCGATCGGCGGTTTCGCCTGCGCGGAGGCATCGGCCACGTTGTCTGGCTTCTTGCGCAAATTCGCGAGCAGCATCGCACCAAGTCCCAGCAGTATCTCGTCGATGAACGGAATGAAGTCCGGGATGATGAAATCGACCGCGAACAGCGCCGCAGTGAGCATGAACAATTTGGGATAGCTAAGCCGGCCCAGGAAGCCAAGCAGTGGGCCAATGAGGGGGTTCGCCATGACGTGCGTCTCGATAAGAACGAATGCGCGAACGCTAGCACGCGCGACTTCGATGTGGGGCTGGTGTTGGTCTTTTTTCGACGCGCATCGATCCGGGCTGAACGTATTTGGATTCGATGACTGGGGTGAGGCTAAAGCGAAGCGTGTCTTGGTCGAAGATGAACGGAAACGCTAAAAATTCGTTCGGTTTCGTCTGCTTAGAGCCTGTTCACGATCTCCGCATGCTTCGCGCTGAGCCACAGAACGCGCGGCACGGCGTCCTCGCTCGGTCATGGATCGACATCCATTCCCTCGCTCCTCCTTGTTCCGCGCGTTCTGTGGCTCAGCGCGGAGTATGCGGAGATCGTGAACAGGCTCTTACAGGTTGAGGTTCAGCCAGGAAGTGCTGCAATCGCCTCACCGTAACGCGGCGCAGACCGCAAGAGGAGTCCCCCATGAAGCATCAGACACTCGCTGTCGCAATCGCCTCGCTGCTCGTCGGTGGTGTCGCCACGGCCGCATACATGAATAACCGCGCGCCTAGCGCGGAGGCTGCGCCCATCGCGAGTTTCGACGCGCAACCCGCGGCTGGCCTTGTACCTGTGCAGGCGACGGCAACGGCCGATACCCGCGCCGACGATCGTATTTCGCTCGATAATCGTCTCGATAATCGTCTCGATTACGCCGAAGTGATCGCGGTCGAGCCGGTCACTAAGCGCGAAACGCTGTATGCGACCGTGATCGGTAGCGAACCGCTGCGCGAAACCATCATCGCCCATACGCCGCGCGAGATCTGCGAAGACGTGGTGGTGCAGGATCGCCTGCCCGAGCGCGATGGCAATGTCGGCGGGACCGTGGCGGGCGCAGTGATCGGCGGTTTGGTCGGCAACCAGGTCGGCGGCGGCAATGGTCGTAAGCTCGCGACTGTGGCCGGCGCGGTCGGCGGCGGCTTCGCGGGGCGTGAAATCGACCAGCGCCACGTCGGCGGCAAGGTGGTCAACCGCACCGAGCGGCAGTGCCGGACGGTGTCCTCGTCCACCTCCAGCACCAAGACCGTGGCCTGGAACGTGACCTACCGCGAGCCTGACGGCCGCACCGGCACCCTGCGCACCGACAGCAGGCCTGGCAAGCGCATTCCGTTGGGCACCGAGGCCAAGGTGATCGGTTACGACGTGACCTATCGCTACAACGGCCAGCAGCGCCAACTGCGGATGGATGAGAAGCCCGGGCCGCGCTTGCCGGTCGTCAACGGGCAAATCGTGACCGCCGTTGCGACGGTCGATGGCAGTCGGGGCTGACCCATCGTCAGTACCGCTGACGTGAGCGGGTCGGGCAGTCAGCGGATGTGAACAATATTGAACGATGCGTTGCGAACGGAGCCGGGCGACCGGCTCCGTTTTTGTTTTTGGACGGGGGCGCGCCTGGACGGCGCTCAAGGGGAGGGCTGCGATGCTGCGTCGAAACATGGTCGGCCCGGGTGTCGCCGGGTGTCGCCTGAGCCGAACATTGCGCCATCGCGTGCGATGGGGTGCCGGGCCGGAGGCCGCCCCGATACAATAGCGGGCTAACCCAACCGATCGGTCCCGTCATGGCCCTGAATCCTTACGATCTGTACGACATCCGTTCCCTGCTCAGCGAAGAGGAGCGCGCCGTACAAGACACCGTCGCCCGCTTCACCGACGAACGGGTGCTGCCGATCATCGGCCAAGCCTTCGACGAAGGCCGCTTCCCGAAGGAACTGGTGCCGGAAATCGCCGAGCTGGGCTTGCTGGGTTCGTCGCTGCCGGAAGAATACGGCTGCGCTGGTCTGAATTCGGTGAGCTACGGCCTGATCTGCCAGGAGCTGGAGCGCGGCGACTCGGGCATCCGCAGCTTCGTCAGCGTGCAGTCCTCGCTGTGCATGTACCCGATTTACGCCTTCGGTTCGGAAGAACAGCGTCAGCGCTTCCTGCCGGGTATGGCGAAGGCCGAGATCATCGGCTGCTTCGGCCTGACCGAACCCCACGGCGGCTCCGACCCGGCGAATATGAAGACCCACGCCAAGCGCGACGGCAGCGATTGGATCATCAACGGCTCGAAGATGTGGATCACCAACGGCAACCTTGCCGATGTGGCGATCGTTTGGGCGATGACCGAGGACGGGATTCAGGGATTCCTGGTCGAAAAGAGCATGCCGGGTTTCACTGCCCAAGAAATCAAACACAAGATGAGCCTGCGCGCGTCTGTCACCAGCTCGCTGTTCTTCGACAACGTGCGCGTGCCCGACGCCAACCGCCTGCCGAACGTGAAGGGCCTCAAAGGTCCGCTCGGCTGCCTCACCCAGGCCCGCTACGGCATCACTTGGGGTCCGATCGGCGCCGCCATCGCTTGCCTCGACGAAGCGCTGCGTTACGGCAAGGACCGGATCCTGTTCGATCGCCCGCTCACCGCGAATCAAGCGGTGCAGCTCAAACTCGCCGACATGGCCCGCCGCATCACCATGGCGCAGTTGCTGTCGCTGCAGCTCGGCCGGTTGAAGGACGCCGGCAAGATGCAGCCGACCCAGGTGTCGCTGGCGAAATGGAACAACGTGCGCATGGCGATCGACATCGCCCGCGAAGCCCGCGATGTGCTCGGCGGCGCCGGCATCACCACCGAACACTGCCCGATTCGTCATGCGCTGAATCTCGAATCGGTCATCACCTATGAAGGCACCGAGACGGTGCATCAGCTGGTGGTGGGGCGCGAATTGACCGGCATCAACGCGTTTTGATCGAAAGATAAGGCTTAGGTGTTTCACGGTGCTTGTCATCCCCAGCGCAGCGAGGGACCTGCTGTTCTCCAACTCAACAACAGGTCCCTCGCTGCGCTCGGGATGACAGCGGGGTTGTTGATCCTGCAGCTGTCCTGACGGGCTTACAGATATGTCCACCCCACAGATTCAGCTCGAAACCGAACGCCTGATCCTGCGTTTGCCGCGGATCGAAGACTTCGAGCGCTACGCCGAATTCTTCGCCCACGAGTCTTCGCGGGTCATCGGCGGGCCGCACGCGCGCGGCGATGCGTGGCGGCGGTTTCTGCAAATGCCAGGCGCATGGGCGCTGCAGGGGTTCGCGATGTTTTCAGTGATCGAAAAGATCAGCGGGCGCTGGCTCGGGCAGGCCGGGCCGTGGCAGCCCGATGGCTGGCCCGGCACCGAAGTCGGCTACGCCTTCCATCAGGATGCGCACGGCAACGGCTATTGCACCGAAGCCTGCGCCGCGGCGATCGATTGGGCGTTCGATACGCTCGGTTGGACCGAGGTGATTCACTGCATTTCGCCCGAGAACATCGCGTCGCAGAAGGTCGCGCAGCGCCTCGGTTCGCACAATCGCGGCCCGCGTGCGTTGCCGCCGCCGTTGGATGCGCATGCGATCGATATTTGGGGACAGACCCGCGAACAATGGCGCGCGCGCCGCAGGGAGATTTCATCGTGATTACGCTGTACGGCATGTCCAGTTCGGGCAATTGCTACAAACTTCAACTGCTCATGGCGCAGCTGCGGCGCGAATACGCCTGGGAAGAGATCGACCTCACGCACGGCGAGAACATGTCGCCGGAATTCCTGGCGATGAACGATCGCGGCAAGGTGCCGGTGATGAAGCTCGCCGATGGCCGCACGATGTCCGAGTCGAACGCGATTCTGCATTACCTCGCCGACGGCAGCGATCTGCTGCCGACCGATCCCTGGGAACGCGCCAAGACCCTGCAGTGGATGTTTTTCGAGCAGTACAGCCACGAGCCCTATATCGCGGTGTCCCGCTTCATCAGAAAATTTCTGCCGCTCGATCACCCGCGGCGCGCGACGCTCGATGCGCTGCAAAACAACGGGCATGAGGCGCTGGCCGCGATGGAGCGGCATTTGAGTCGATTGCCGTGGTTCGGTGGCGAACGCTACACCGTCGCCGATATTGCCCTGTTCGCCTACACCCATATCGCCGACGACGGCGGCTTCGATCTCGGCGCCTATCCAAATATCGAACGTTGGATCAAGCGCGTCGCGCAGCAGCCGGGTTTCGTGCCGATGCGCGATGCCGACCGCTTAAACGTCTGATTTCGCAAACACGTCGCTTTCGCACACGATTTTTCACGCAGCATGTTGACCGACTCTCGCAGCCGAGGGTAGGGGAGAATTCGCAATGTTCGTCGCCGTACCGCAACCGATCCCGGCCCGCATGAAAGGCCTTAACCGCGCCGAGATCTGCGACGTCAATTTTCAAGAGTTCATCAAAGGCTGGAGCGGCACGGCGCAGCCGAAGCCGGCGCCGAACGAAAGCATTCTCGATGGCAGCGCGCTTGATGCGCAGGGTTTTCGCGAGTTATTCGAATCGCAGCTCATCAGCCGTCATCTCGATTTGATGGCGCGCGTGTTGCGCGTTCAAAACAAAGTCTTCTACACCATCGGCAGCAGCGGCCACGAAGGCAATGCGATGCTCGCGCGGCTGACGCGGCATACCGATCCCGCGTTTTTGCACTATCGCTCCGGCGGCTTCATGGCCGAGCGTTTCCGCAAGATTCCGGGGACGGACGGTAAAAAGCTCGACCCGGTGATGGATTCGGCGCTGTCGTTCGCAGCAAGCGCTGACGACCCGGCCAGCGGCGGTCGGCATAAAGTCTGGGGCAGCAAACCGCTGTGGGTGTTGCCGCAAACGTCCACGATCGCCTCGCATCTGCCGAAGGCGCTCGGCACCGCGGTCGCGATCGATCATGCGCGTCGCATCGGCCACGCACTGCCGATTCCCGACGACAGCATCGCGATCTGCTCGTTCGGTGATGCCTCCAGTAATCACGCCACTGCGCAGACCGCGTTCAACGCCGCGGCGTGGACCGCGTATCAGAAGCTGCCGGCGCCGGTGCTGTACGTCTGCGAAGACAACGGTATCGGCATTTCGGTGAAAACGCCGGACGATTGGGTCGCGCGCAATTTCCGCGATCGCGCCGATTTGGACTATTTCTACGCCAACGGGCTCGACCTCGCGAGCGGGTATGCGCAAGTGCAAGCCGCGGTCGAACACTGCCGACGCACGCGCCGTCCGACCTTCCTGCATCTGCGCACCACGCGGATCATGGGTCACGCCGGCACCGACTTCGAGATCGAATGGCGCAATATCGAAGAATTGTGCGCGGTCGAGGCCTCGGACCCCTTGCTGCGCAGCGCAAGCATCGCGCTCGAATCCGGGTTGATGGCGAAGGACGAGATTCTCGACCTGTACCAAGCGATGCGGAAGAGATGTTTCGCTGCGGCCGAAGATGCCGATCGTCGCCCGCGTCTGACCACGCTCGAAGAGGTGATGCGACCGCTCGCGCCGTATTCGCCTGACAAAGTGAAGGCCGAAGCCGAACGCTGCGACTATGCCGATAAGCGTCTGGCGGTGTTCGGCAGCGAGGACAGGCTGCCGGAAAAACAGCCGGCGAAACATCTGGCGATCCAGATCAATCAAGCCTTGCACGATCTGTTCTGCAAGTACCCGGAGACGCTGCTGTTCGGCGAGGACGTGGCGCAGAAAGGCGGCGTCTACACCGTCACCAAGGGCCTGCACAAAGCGTTCGGCAACAAGCGCGTGTTCAATACGCTGCTGGACGAGACCATCATCCTCGGCTTGGCCCAGGGCTACGCCAACATGGGGATGCTGCCGCTGCCGGAAATTCAATATCTCGCCTATTTCCACAACGCCTGCGATCAGATTCGCGGCGAAGCGGCGAGCCTGCAGTTTTTCAGCAATGACCAATACCGTAATCCGATGGTGATGCGCATCGCATCGCTTGGCTATCAGCGCGGCTTCGGCGGGCATTTTCACAACGATAATTCGATCACCGCGCTGCGCGATATTCCCGGTCTGGTGGTCGGTTGCCCCTCGCGCGGCGACGACGCGGCGACGATGCTGCGCACGATGATGGCCTTGGCGAAAGTCGATGGCCGGGTCTGCGCATTGCTTGAGCCGATCGCGCTGTACATGACCAAGGATCTGTACGAAGCCGGCGACGGCCTGTGGCTGACCGAATATCCAGCGCCGGATCTGGCGATGACCTTGGGCGAAGGCCGCGTCTATCGTCCAGACAGCGGCGGCGATGGCGATGATCTGGTGATCTTCAGCTTCGGCAACGGCATGCCGATGAGCCTGCGCGCCGCGCGCGCGATCGAAGCCAAACACGGCTGGAAGGTGCGCGTCGTCGATTTGCGCTGGCTGGTGCCGCTCAACGATGCCTTCATTTGTGCGCAGGCCGCGAACGCCAAGCGCATCATCGTCGTCGATGAAGGCCGCCGCAGCGCCGGGGTGGGCGAGGGCGTCCTCACCGCATTGGTCGAAGGCGGGCTCCTCAACCGCGCGGACGGGGCGGTGCCGACCCGGCGCGTGGTTGGCGCCGATACCTTCACGCCTCTGGCCGGCGCGGCGTTTCTGGTCATTCCTAAGGATGAGGATATCGTTGCGGCTGCGGATTCTCTCGCGCCCTAGCACCGGTAGGCACATCGCCCCCGGGGCGTTCACGGGCTCCGATTCGATGCCTAACAACGTGCCCAGCCGCTTGTCGCCGGCCAAGGTTCAGGCTAACGTCAGTTCGCAGGGGTACTATCGGCCGCGAGCCCGTTGGCGAAGATATGAATGTAGAAGTCCGAAAAAGTTCTGCCTTCCTAAACGATGGGTCCGTTCCGTCTTAAATGTGTGGAGATGCCGCTGATGAAAAACGACGACAGAAACGACGACCCGTTCGATCGTTCGAATCAAAAATTGCGCGATGAGTACTACAACATTCGTTCCGTGCTGGATAAGACCAACGTCGAGAACGGCATCGATATGACCGGCGCCGATCTCGGTCGCACTTCGCTAGCAGCGATGCGCTACCTCAAGGCGCAGGAACTGGGCAATGCCAACCGGCTCGACCCGGATTCGCCGATCGACGGGGCCTCACTGAGCAAAGCCAACCCGAACACCGGCGTGGCGGCGGGTCAATACATCGCCTTCTACCAGGGCAATCGCGACGAATACGAGAAGCTGCGGGTGCAAGGCGTGCCGACCAGCGAGTTGGGCCATCCGGCGCATTTGAGCATTAATGAGATTCGCGGCATCGAGACCGACCTGCAGCAGCAGAAGCAACAGGTCGCGATGGCTCAGGAACAGAAGCAGCAACGCGATCGCGACGATCCGCAGCAAAACACCGCTCCACGTTCGATTTTCGGCTGACGCAAGGCATCAATCGCAGCCGTCTGTTATCGCTTCAAGCCGCCTAGCAGCGGCTCGAACCGCCAGGAAGCCCCGCCCATCGCGGGGCTTTCGTTGTTTTGGGGCGGCTCGGCGCCTGTGCCCGGGGTGTCGGTGGCCGTCGGCGCCTCCAGAGCGACGACCGCCAGCGCGGTGTCGCCCGCAATCGCAATGACCGTGCCGAGGCTGCGCCCGTCGCTGTGTTCGAGTGGGCTGCCCACGGTCATCGCATCTATGGTTAGAAGCCTCGCGAGTCCACGCTTGGCCTGCCCGAGAAAGTGGGTACGGGCGACGATTTCCTGGCCCGGGTAGCAGCCTTTCTTCACGCTGTAGGCGCCCAAACGGTCGAGCGATAGCTGCTGCGGTGTCCATTGTTCGCGCTGCGAGGCCTCCAGCCGCGGCCAACCATGCGCGAGATCGAGCCGTTTCCACGCGAGCATCGCGGCTGCGTCTTCGGCTGGCGCCGATGCTGTCGGGACGACGCGCAGCGCGCGCCCTTCGCCGTCGCCGCTCAGATCCAATTCGATGCCATCGTTCTCCGACCCGGTCCAATGGCGGCCTGAGGATCGCTCAGAGGCTCTCAGGCGCCCAGTGATACGCAGGTCGGCGCGTACATCGATCCGTACCTTGCTCCGAAACACGAAGCGGCGCAGCGAAGCGGCGATTTGTTCCGAATCTGCATCCGAGAGCAGCATCCACACCGTATCGGTGTCGATACGCAGCAAAGCGAACAACGCGATGATGCGGCCTTTTGGAGTCAGCCAGCCGTTCCAGTGCCACTCACCTTCACCTAGTGCGGAGACATCGTTCATGAACTGAGATTGGGCGAACGCGACCGCATCGCGGCCGACCAGCGACAGCAAAGAATGATCAGAAAGGGTGTGCCAAGCGAGGTTTGGGTTGTCCAGCATGAGCACGAGACATAAAATACTGAGTTGAGGATGCAGCGAATGATAGGCCAAACCGCCCCCAGCACCGCGATTGAAGCGACAATCAGCACCGAAGCGTCTCCCGCATCGACCTCAGCCGGTCCGAAGGCGCAAGATGCAGATCCGACAAGGGAGGTCGGGGGTCGCGATGGTCTCGAACCCACTCGTTACGGCGACTGGGAGAAAAACGGGCGCTGCATCGACTTTTAACAGGCTGCTGAAATACCTGCGGCAGCAGGTATTCAGCCGGCTGGTCATTCAGTCATGGCACGCAGCTATGGATGGCAGCAACCTGTTAAACACCGTCTACACCGCTTCACAGCTCTTCTCACCTGTCCACCCTATCCATCTTCCAAGTTCTGGGCACATTCGACCGATGACCAAACGCGCACGTCCCTTGTCGCCGCATCTGCAGGTGTATCGCCTGCAGATCACGAGCGTCATGTCGATCCTGCACCGCATCAGCGGGATCATTCTTTCCTTCGGCGCGTTCGGCCTGGCCTGGTGGCTGCTGGCTGCGGCGCAGGGCGGCGATGCTTACGCGCAGGCCGGCGGCATCATGGCGTCCTTGCCGGGCAAAATCGTGCTGTTCGGTTTTTCGCTGGCGCTGATGTATCACTTGCTCAATGGCGTCCGCCATTTGCTGTGGGATGCCGGCTGGGGCTTCGAGATCCCGCAGGTCTACCGTTCCGGCTATGTCGTGGTTGGTTTGACTGTTGTACTGACCGCAGCCATCTGGTTCGTGGCATTGCGGGGTGGCGCATGAGCGATTCCGGCCCCGATACCCGCGATTACCGCTCGCCCGTCGCCCGCGCCCGTGGCCTAGGCTCGGCGAAATCCGGCACCGGACATTTTTGGTATCAGCGCGTCACCGCTATCTTTCTGGCGGTGTTGAGCCCCTGGATTATCGGCATGCTGGTCGCGCTCGCGGGCGCGGACGTGGCCCATGTGCAGGCGACACTGGCCAGGCCGATCAACGCCATCCCGATGGCCTTGTTCCTCATGGCGCTGTTCTGGCATGCCAAGCTGGGCCTGCAGGTGGTGATCGAGGACTACATCCACCACCGGCCGGCCGAGATTTTCCTGCAATTGTTCGTTACCTTCGCCTGCGCACTCGGCGCGCTCGCGTCGATCTACGCGCTCGCGCGCATCGCGCTACTGGCCTAAGCGCGCGCGACTGTGACGCAGCCAAGACTTATTTTTCAGGCTTATTTCAGGCTTATTTCCGGGCTCAATTTCCAGGCGATATCCGTTCGGCCGCATCACTGCGCCGGCCAACCCACTAGGCGAGACACCAAGCGCTCATGACCTCCGCTTACAAGATTACCGAACACAAGTACGACATGATCGTCGTCGGCGCCGGCGGTGCCGGACTGCGGGCCACCTTCGGCTTGGCCCAAAAAGGCCTGCAGACCGCGTGTATTTCCAAAGTCTTTCCGACCCGCTCGCACACTGTTGCGGCGCAAGGTGGCGTGGCCGCCGCGCTGGGCAACATGGGCGAAGACGACTGGCGCTATCACTTCTTCGATACCGTCAAAGGCTCGGATTGGTTGGGCGATCAAGACGCGATCGAATACATGTGCCGTGAAGCGATTCCGGCGATCATCGAGCTTGAGCACTACGGCGTGCCGTTCTCGCGCACTGAAGACGGCCGTATCTACCAGCGCCCGTTCGGCGGCATGACCACGCGCTACGGTGAAGGCCCGCCGGCGCAGCGCACCTGCGCCGCTGCCGACCGCACCGGCCACGCGATTTTGCACACGCTGTATCAGCAGTCGCTGGCGCACGATGCACGCTTCTTCATCGAATATTTCGCCCTCGACCTGATCATGGACGAGGAGGGTGCCTGCCGCGGCGTGCTCGCGCTCGACATGGCCGAAGGCACGCTGCATCTGTTCCGCGCGCAGGGCGTGGTGCTCGCCACCGGCGGCTACGGACGCGCGTACTTCTCGGCGACCTCGGCCCACACCTGCACCGGCGACGGCGGCGGTATGGCGCTGCGCGCAGGCTTGGCCCTGCAGGACATGGAATTCGTGCAATTCCACCCGACCGGCATCTACGGCGCCGGCTGTTTGATCACCGAAGGCGTGCGCGGCGAAGGCGGTATTCTGCGCAACGTCAACGGCGAACGTTTCATGGAGCGCTATGCGCCGAGCGTGAAAGACCTCGCGCCGCGCGACATGGTCTCGCGCTCGATGACGATCGAGATCAACGAAGGTCGCGGCTGCGGTCCCGACAAGGATCACATCCTGCTCGATCTGACCCATCTCGGCCCCGAGGTCATCCACAAGCGTCTGCCGGGTATTTCCGAAACTGCAAAAATTTTCGCAGGCGTGGACGTGGCGAAGGAGCCCATTCCGGTGCTGCCCACCGTGCACTACAACATGGGCGGCATTCCCACCAACTATCACGGCGAAGTCGTGCAGTTGAAGAACGGCGATCCCGACGCGGTGGTGCCGGGGCTGTACGCCATCGGCGAGGCCGCCTGCGTGTCGGTGCATGGCGCCAATCGTCTGGGTTCCAACTCGCTGCTTGATCTGGTCGTCTTCGGCCGCGCTGTGGCCAATCGCTGCGCTAAAACGATCACCTCCGGCGCGAACCATAAAACCCTTGCCGGCGACGCCTGCGACCAAGCGTTGGCGAATCTGGACAAACTGCGTCACGCCAGCGGCAGCACAGCGACCTCGGTACTTCGCGACCGAATGCAGCGCACGATGCAGAAGCAGGCTGCGGTGTTCCGCACTGGCGAAACGCTCGCCGAAGGCGCGCGCAATATTCGCGAGATCAACGCTGGGTTCGCCGATGTGAAGGTCAGCGATCGTTCGCTGATTTGGAATTCGGATCTGATCGAAACGCTCGAGCTGCAGAATCTGCTCGGGCAGGCGGTCGCGACGATGATCTCGGCCGAGAACCGCACCGAATCGCGCGGCGCGCATGCGCGCGAGGACTATAAGACCCGCGACGATGCGCAGTGGCAGAAACACACGTTGTGCTGGGTGGACGATGCGGGCAATACCCGCATCGATTACCGCCCGGTGCATATGTACACCTTGAGCGACGACGTCGCCGTCGTTCCGCCCAAGCAACGCGTGTATTGACGCTTGCGACGAAAGAGTGAGTCACGCAACGTGCCGGCATCGACGTTGCCGCGCCTCGCGCCCCGCTTCACGTCTTATCTATAACGTTTGACGGATGTCCAATGGCCGAATTCACCCTCCCCAAGAATTCCAAGATCCACAAGGGCAAGCGCTTTTCCGCGCCGGCCGGCGCCAAGCGCACGCGCGCGTTCAAGGTGTATCGCTGGAGCCCTGACGACGACGAGAATCCGCACACCGATACCTATGAGATCGATCTCGACGCATGCGGCCCGATGGTCTTGGACGCGCTGATCAAGATTAAGAACGAGATCGACCCCACCCTGACCTTCCGCCGTTCCTGTCGCGAAGGCATCTGCGGTTCATGCGCGATGAACATCGACGGCACCAATACGCTCGCCTGCACCAAGGCGATTTCGGAGTGCGGCAAGGCCGAAGTGCCGATCTATCCGCTGCCGCATTTGCCGGTCATCAAAGATTTGGTGCCCGACCTGACCCATTTCTACGCGCAGTACGCTTCGATCAAGCCGTGGATCCGCACCGACATCCAGCCGCCGCCGGATAAAGAGCGGCTGCAGTCCGAAGCCGACCGCGCCAAACTCGACGGCTTGTACGAATGCATCCTCTGCGCCTGCTGCAGCACCAGTTGTCCGAGCTATTGGTGGAACGGCGATCGCTACCTCGGCCCTGCGATCCTGCTGCAAGCCTATCGCTGGATCGTGGACAGCCGCGACGAAGACACCGGCGCGCGTCTGGACGAACTCGAAGACCCGTTCAAGCTGTATCGCTGCCATACGATCATGAATTGCGCGCGGACCTGTCCGAAGGGCCTAAACCCGGCGAAGGCGATCGGTGAGATCAAGAAGTTGATGCTGGCGCGACAGGTGTGATCCGTCGCGCTGAATGGTCTATCCGAACATACGACGCCTCGCGGGCGCGTGGCATCCGAGGCGCCGAATGACGAATTACGCCATTTTCCTACCCGGTCTGGCGATGGTCGCCTTGACCTTCATCGTGCTCGGCGTGATGTTCAGGCGTCGCGTCGCACAGATGAAGCGCGACCGCATCCACCCGCAGAAGGTCGCGACCTCGCAGCAGGCCGCCGCGCTCTATAGCGATGTCGCGCCGGCCGACAACTACCGCAATCTGTTCGAGATGCCGGTGTTGTTCTATTTCGCGCTTGCGGTGGCTGCGATTAGCCAGCAGACCGGGCCGCTGGTGCTGGGCCTCGCTTGGGCTTACGTGGCTGCGCGGGTGCTGCACAGCGTCATCCACTGCAGTTACAACAAAGTGATGCATCGCTTTCGCGCGTTCGCACTCAGCGTGTTCGTACTGATCTCGCTGTGGTCGGTGCTCGGTTATGGACTGATCGTTAGATGAGCGAGCGACTGCCAGAAGGCCGTACAGCCCCGGCGCGTTCCGACGCAGCGCGCATCGAGTTCGAGCGTGCGGAACTTCAGCGTTTGCGCTGGCGCTGTCGGCGCGGCATGCGTGAATTGGATCAACTGTTCGGTCGCTATCTCGACCGGGCATGGCCCACGGCCGATGCTGCGGATCGCGCCACCTTCGAACGCCTGCTCGACTGCGAAGACGACATGCTCTGGCGCTGGTGCCTCGGCTACGACGTTCCTGAAGACCCGGCCCTGCATGCACTCGTCCAGCGCATTCTCGCCCTGCCGCTTTGAGCTGCGGCCATCGCGCTGGCTGCTGGGCGCGCTGCTGGCGCTAGCTGTTCTGGCGCCGATATCGGTACTCGCCTCGGAGATGCCGCGCGTCGTCGCTTTGCCACTTGCGCTGCTGGTATCGACGATCGGCCTTGGGTTAGCGCTCCGCGATGCGTGGCGTCCAACGCTGCGGGTCGTCATCGATGCACCGGATCGGGTCAGTATTGATGACGCGCTGGTGGACGATTTCACCGTGCAATGGCGTGGAGCGCTCGCCTTCCTGCGCTGGCGCGATGCCGCAGGCAGACGCCATGCCCGCAGCGTGTGGCCCGATACGCTGTCGCCGCGCTTGCGCCGCGAACTTCGCCTTGCGATCCCCGAATCGAATGCTGGGCGGGGGCGCGACTCGATGGCACCATAGCGGCACTCGCGGACTGGATTCGCATGCTGGATTCACATGTTCAAACCCATTCCCGTCGCCATAGGCTTGCGCTATCTCCGCGCCAAGCGCCGTAACGGCTTCATTTCGTTCATATCCTTCGCTTCGATGCTCGGCATCGCCCTAGGCGTCGCAGTCTTGATCACCACGCTGGCGGTGATGAGCGGCTTTCAGCGCGAAATTCGCGACCGCATGCTGCAAATGGCCGCGCATGCCACCGTCAGCGCCGACGGTGAGCCCATGCGCGACTGGCCGCACGCGGTCGAGGTGGCGCGCCGCGACCCGCGCGTCGCTGGCGCCGCGCCCTATATCGAGCGCCCGGTGATGTTGCAGGGTCCGCGGGAAGAGGGCGCGCTGCTGCGCGGTATCGACCCCGCGCGCGAAGCAGAGGTGTCGGTGATCGCGCAGAAGATGCTCGACGGCGCTCGCCTCGATGCGCTGAAGGCCGGCGAATTCAATATCGTCCTCGGCCGCGAACTGGCCTTGTGGCTCGGCGTGGAAGTCGGCGACTCGGTGGTCGTGTATGCCCCAGAATTCCAAAGCACGCCGCTCGGCGCGTTCGCCCAACTCAAGCGCTTCAAGGTCGTCGGTATTTTCGAGGTCGGGCATCAAGAATTCGATCGTAGCCTCGCCGTTGTCCATATCAGCGATGCGCAGCGACTCTTGCGGATGGGCGAGGGCGTCAGCGGCGTGCGACTCAAACTGCACGACATGGATCTCGCCTGGGAGGTCGCGCGCGATCTCGCCCTGAATCTGCGCGGCGCCTACCGCGTCAGCGACTGGACCCGCGAAAACGCCAACATGTTCCGCGCGTTGCGCCTGGAAAAGACGATGATCGCGATCCTGCTGTCGCTGATCATCCTGATGGGCGCGTTCACCTTGGTGAATTCGCAAGTGATGCTGGTGACCGACAAACAGGCCGACATCGCGATCCTGCGCACCCTCGGGCTCACCCCGCGCGGAGTGATGCAAGTGTTCATGGTGCAGGGGTCGCTGATCGGCAGCATCGGGACTATCTCTGGTGTCCTCGCGGGCATCGCGCTGACCTTGAATCTCGAACACATCCTGCGCGCGATCGAGCGCGCGTTCGATGTGGTGCTGATGCCCGAGGACGTTTACTACATCACCGGCCTGCCGACGCAACTCAACGCCAGCGACGTGATCGTGATTGCCTGCGTCGCGCTGACGATGGCATTCCTCGCTACCTTGTATCCCGCGTGGCGTGCGGCGCGCACGGCTCCGGCGGAGGCGCTGCGCTATGAATGACTCAAGCCCTAGTGAGTCCGGCCCTAGTAAGTCCGGCCCGAAAGAATCAGGCCCGAAAGAATCAGGCCCGAAACAGTCCGGCCTGCAACCTCGCGAGGCCGTCATCCGCTGCGAAACCCTCGGCAAAACCTATGCCGAAGGGCGGATGCAAACCCCGGTGTTCGATGGTCTGGAGCTATGCGTCGAGCGCGGCGAGACCGTGGCGATCGTCGGCGCTTCGGGCGCGGGCAAGAGCACGCTGCTGCACCTGTTGGGCGGCTTGGACATGCCCACTGCGGGCGAGGTCTACGTATCGGGCCAGAAGATGAGCGCGCTGTCCGACGCCGAGCGCGGTCGCCTGCGCAATCGCGCCCTCGGCTTCGTCTATCAGTTTCATCATCTTTTGCCGGAATTCACCGCGCTGGAGAATGTCATGCTGCCGGTGCTGCTCAGCGGAGTATCGGTGCGCGAGGCTGCGACCCGCGCTGGCGACCTGCTGCTCGCTGTCGGGCTCGGTCACCGCCTAGAGCACAAGCCTGGTGAGTTGTCTGGCGGCGAGCGCCAGCGCGCCGCAGTGGCGCGCGCCCTAGTCAATCGGCCTGCCTGCGTCCTGGGCGATGAGCCCACCGGTAACCTCGACGAAAAGACCGCCGCGACCGTGTTCGACCTGATGATCGCGCTCAATCGTGACCATGGCACCAGTTTGGTGTTAGTGACGCACGACCGCAGACTCGCGCGGAAACTTGACCGAGTGCTCGAATTGCATGAAGGAAGCCTGCGCACGCTGGCGGCTTCGGACATCTAAACCTAGAATCTCAAGCACGATGCCTGAGTGGCGATCAGGTATACGGTTTCGTAGGGTGTTTGTGAGTTCGGGCAGGATCGCTTGGGCCAGATCAGCGGGCTGAATTGTGCAGTTAGCGCACACATCCAGGCTGATCGGTCTCCCTTGGACTGCTCGAACCTGCAAAGGCGGATTGGAATTTGATGCTTGCCCCGAATTCCTTGACCAGGGCTACAGGATCGAGATATGTTCCTCCGACACGCGCGGGAGTTGGGTTCATGCGAGCGGGCAGTCGCTGGCGAGCCAGCTCCAGCACGTAGGCGCCGACAAACGCCGAAACCGCTCGGGGAAAAGCGATGGTTTCGGATGCGCGGACTTGAAAATAGTATGGTCGATACGGGCAGGGGGCCCACGGCATCGTGAAAACAAGGATACGGCTGTGTCGACCCGACTTGCGCAAAACGCAATGCCAGGTGCGTTTGCAATCTATCGGCTACGCTGCCGATCCGAGTATCATTAACACTCCATTCTCAGTCCTCGTCGTCGGCACTGCCGGAGACGGGTTCCGTGTGTCCCATTCTTCTCGTTCGATCTCTCCGGGTGGCGCGTGAAACATAACATTTCGATCTTCTCCAAATTCCTCGCGGTTTTCGCTTTGACTGCTGTACTGGCCGCCTGCGCGACCCGTCCAGCGCCCGACTTCGGCGGCCGTTGGAAATCCGCAAATCGCTTCTCGGAAACGGCTGAAGCGATCCCGTTGCAAGACGCTTACCTCTACTACGCGTCGCCGATGGACGGCACGTTGAAGAAGATGCTCGAGCGCTGGGCCAAAGACTCCAACATGCAGGTGGACTACCGCCACCCGATGGATTACACGCTGTATACGGCAGTGGCATCCGTAAAGACGCCGAGCTTGCAAGAGGCCGTCTCGCAGTTGAATGCGGCCTACGCATCGCAGCAAGTGTCGATCGGCGTGAGCGGCGATCAAATCGTTGTACGCGTCAGTTCCGGCGCAGACAGCCCATCGCCTTGATCCACTCCCTCCGCACGTCGCGCCGTATCGAGGCGCGGCGGACGCAGGCGACGCGTTTCAACCGCATTCCAGAACGGTAGGTCTTTTTAATGTTCGGTAAGAATAAACAGGATGCATCGAAGGGCGATGGCGGTAATGCGTCCAAGTCGGTGAATTTCGAAATCAGCATCGCGGATATCGCGCGGCGCAGCGAGAAGCGCGCCTGGATGGTCGCGATGGTGTCGATCCTTATGTCGCTGATACTCGCCGGCGGCTATTTCTATATGTTACCGCTGAAGAAGATCGAGCCGTACATGATCATGGCCGATGCATATACCGGCACGGCCTCAGTCGCAAAGCTCGAAGGCGACTACGTTTTTAGGTCGTTGACCACACAAGAAGCGATCCAGAAAAGTAATGTCACCCACTACATACTTGCTCGCGAATCCTTCGATTACTTCACCACTAGCACCCGAGACTGGAACATAGTGCATCTGATGTCGACCGAAAGCGTCGGCAAGGGCTATATCGCGATTCACGATATCAATAGTCCGCAAGCGCCGGCCAATGTTTTCGGCCGCGATAGGTCGCTGCGTGTGAATATCCTCAGTATCACACTGCGTTCGCGCGGCACGCCCGAGCAGCCTGTGTTCGAGGCAACGGTGCGCTTTCAGCGCAATCTCTACGATAAAAGAAGCGGCCTCACCCGGCTTCTCGATAATAAGACCGCAAATGTCGAGTTCGTATACAACAACAACCTGATCATGAATGACCAACAGCGGGTTGATAACCCACTGGGCTTCCAGGTGAAAGCGTATCGCGTCGACAGCGACGCCTCCGATGCCCCAGTCGTTGCGCCGACCACGACCGTGCTGCCGCCCGATCAAACCGGTCAATTCGGTTTGGGGCAAGTGCCGGCTCAGGCCTTGCCCGGTGAAACTTTGCCGGGCCAGCCGCTCCCAGGCCAGCCTCTACCAGGCCAGCCCTTGCCTGCGCAACCGCTACCTGCCGGTCAGCAGGTGCCTACGACGCCGCAGTTCGGCGCGCCAGCGGTTTCCCCTGCTGCGCCGACCCCTCAGCCGAGCGTACAACCGCAGCCCAATACACAGCAGCCCAATGCACAGCAGCCGAACGGGGTGAGATAACGCAAGCATCAGACCAATGTGCCGTATGCGAACCGCGTGGGCTTAGAAATAGACCGCACGAACCGTGTACCACCCCGACCGACACCGAATTCAGGAATCACAGGCCCGTTCATGTTTCGCAGAAGCAAGCAAAATACGCCGCAGATCGAAAATGCGATCGCGAAAGCGGTGAATTTTGAAGTCCAGTTGGAGGATATGTCCAGGCGCGGTCATAAGCGTTCCTGGCTCGTTGCCTACGCTTCCGCTTTCATTACCATCATCCTGGGGTTGAGCTACGTCTTAATCCTGCCGCTGCAGAAAATCGAGCGTTACATGTTGATCGCAAATCCCTACATCGGGTTAGCTCGAGTTGCACGCATTGATGATGATGAGGCGTTTATCCAGCTTGTCTCCAGTCAGCCGATACTAAAGACCAGCCTGACTAACTACATGCTGGCCCGTGAATCTTTCGATTTTCCCAGTACTGCCTACCGCGATTATCTTCTCGTGAACTGGCTGTCTACGCCGAAGGTTTTCGACGAATACAACCGGTTGTATCAGAAAGATAATCCTGATGAACCGTTGAAAGTCTTCGGCAGGGAGAGAGCGGTTAGAATTGGCTTCGTTAGCACGGAGTTGCGCCGTATCGGCAGCGAAAAGGATATTCGCCACGAAGCGACAGTTCGTTTCCAGCGTTTCACCTACGAAAAGAACGGCGGGAAAACTAAACTTTACGACAGCAAAATCGCTACGATCGAATTTACCTTTGACAGAAGCCTTCTATCCGATTCCAACCAGCGTGCGAACAATCCGCTTGGCTTCCTAGTCACTGCGTATCGAGTCGATAACGACAGCTCTGCACCGCCGCCACCACCGGATGTCGCTCAACCAGTTCAATCCACATTCGCGCCGCCTGCAGGTCAAGTGCAGGCCGTCGCACAGCAATCCCCTGCGTTACAGTCTCCGCAAGTACAGCAAGTCCCACAGTTCGGTGCGCCCGCAGCCGGCCCCGCATCGAGTCCACAGCCGCAAACCCAGTATCCGGCGCAGCCCGCTGTCCAGTCGCAACCGACTGTGCCGGTGGGGCAAGCCCCTAATCAAGTCAATGGAGTACGCAACTGATGAGTCGCTTGCAACGTTATTGCTGCGCCGTCCTGTTGTCCCTCGCGGCATCGATTTCGATGCCGGCGATGGCTCAGGTCATCGTCGAATACGAATATCAGCCGAATAAGATTTACGAGGTGCGGACGGGCCTCGGAATCATGACCCAGATCGAGCTGAGCCCGAATGAAAGTATCGTCGATTACAGCACCGGCTTCTCGAGCGGCTGGGAATTGGCGCGTAGTAACAACGTCTTCTACTTGAAGCCCAAGAACGTCGATGTGGACACCAATATGGTGGTGCGCACCGCAACCAATTCGTACTTGTTCGAACTTAAAGTCGTCACGACCGACTGGGCGTCGCTCGAACAAGCCAAGCGCGCGGGCGTTCACTACAAGGTCGCGTTCACCTATCCCAATAGCGCGAGTTTCGCGCCAGAAGTAAGCGAGGAAGTCGCCGAAAGCAGGCAGATGACCGAGCTCGATACGAGCATCACCAAGGAGCGTTTTTACAACTTTAATTACGCGTTCTCGACGCGCACGAAGAACAAATGGCTGCTTCCCGTCAACGTATACGACGACGGCCAGTTTACGTACGTGAAGATGACGGATCTAAAGCAATTCCCGACCGGTAATTTTCCCGCGATCTTCGGCCGCGAACGCGAAAGCGGCGATGACTTCGTGGTCAACACCACGGTCGAGAACAACACGATCGTCGTTCACGGTATTTATCCCTTCCTGGTCATCCGTCACGGGAAGAATGTCGTCGGCCTGCGTAGGAACAAGCAAAAGTGAACCAGAATCTACCGCCGAATCAGCCGGGTCAGTCCGGCGACTATAGCTCCGGTCAGGCCGCCAATCCGTACTACTCGGAACCGCCGCCGGGAGAACAACCTAACCTCGACCAGAATGCGCCACAGCTCAAGAACGATGAGTCGCAGAAGATCAATACGAAGGCGTTGCTGTTTTTGGGCGGCATCGTCTTATTGATGATTCTATTGACGGTTCTCGTCGTTATGAGCGGTGGTGGCGATGAAGAGAAGAAAGAGACGCAGGCTCAGAAAGAAACAATCGTGACGCCTGAACGTCCAATCTCGCTGCGCGATCCGCTCGATCCGCTTGCGGCCGAACCCGTGTCGGCCGATCAAATGCCGCAGGCCCCGCTCCCGGAGCCCATCCAGGTCGAACAGAATCCGCAGCAGGCGCAGGCGAATGCTAATCGCGATCCTTATGGTTCGCAGCCGCAGGAAGGTCCGCGTGGTCCTACTTTGGCTGAACGCCGTATGGGCGCTGAAGGTAAAGGTTATGGCGGAGGCGGAGGTTCCGATGGTGGTCAGGAATACAATGCGTCCGATGCTATGGCGCGTACCCTGCAAGCGATCAGCGGCGCCGGTACCCCAGCGCAGGCTCCAGTTGTCGAGGCAGTGGAAAAGATCGATCGCGCAAGATTCATCAATAACGCCGATTCTTTGCTCGTTCGCGGCACCTATATCCGCTGTGTGTTGGAAACCCGGATCATCACCGACTTGCCCGGCTTTACATCCTGCATCGTGACTGAGCCGATTTACTCGATCAATGGCCGTAACTTGTTGCTACCGAAGGGCTCGAAAATCTCGGGCAGGTACCAGGGCGAACCGAACGGTCCACGCATTGCAGTGGTGTGGGACCGCGTGACGACGCCTAACGGAATCGACATGAAGATGGAAAGTCCTGGTGTCGATAATCTTGGCAGCTCGGGTCACCCCGGCGATTACAACGGTCACTGGGTGAGCAAAATGAGTTCGGCGATCTTCATCAGTTTGGTCAGTGATGCCTTCAAGTATTTCGGCGAAAAGGAAGGCCCGAAGACCCAAACGGTGACCACGGGCGGTGAAGTCGTCACCCAGCCCTTCGAGAGCAATACAGCGCGTACGGTCGAGCGTTTGGCCGGTCAGGCGGTTTCTAAGGCAGCTTCCCGCCCGGCAACGGTCACCATCAACCAGGGCACGGTCGTGAATATTTACGTCTCTAAAGACGTCGATTTCTCGGGTGTCGTCGCCAAGCGTTGATTCACGGATTTGAGATGGATATCGATAACTCGCCCGTTGCCAATGTTTCTAACGAGTTTCTCGAGTACCAATACCAGGTACTCGGGATTCTCGAATACATGAGTTCGCCTGAAGTCACGGAAATCTGCATCAATCGTCCCGGCGAGCTGTATTTGGAAACGCGTAAGGGCTGGGAGCGGATTGAAGTGCCGACGCTGACCTTTGACCGCGCGCGGCAGTTCTGTACTGCAGTCGTCAATGAGAGTAATACCGGCCAGCGCATCACCGATATCGATCCGGTGGTGTCGCTGACGTTCCCGACCGGGCAGCGCGCCCAATTCGTGATTCCGCCGGCCTGCGATGCCGGCAAGTCTTCGATCACGATCCGTCTTCCCGCAAAGCATAACTTCACTCTGCAGAGCTATGAAGACAGCGGTTTCTTCAACAAGATCCTCGAAGGCGATCCGCAGATCAGCGATCACGACACGGAGCTGCTAGAACTACGTGCGCAGCGTAAATACTCCGAGTTCTTCAAACGCTGCGTGCTTTACAAGAAGAATGTTGTGGTGGCTGGCGCGACCGGCAGCGGTAAGACCACGTTCATGAAATCGCTTGTCGGCCATATTCCTCATGAAGAGCGGTTGGTGACGATCGAAGACGCGCGCGAACTGTTCATCGAACAGCCCAACGTCGTGCATCTGCTGTATTCCAAAGGCGGGCAGAGCGCCAGTAACGTCACCGCTAAAACGTGCATGGAAGCCTGCCTGCGTATGAAGCCGGACAGGATCATCCTGGCCGAGTTGCGCGGCGACGAGTCGTTCTACTTCATACGTAACTGCGCGTCCGGTCATCCCGGCTCGATCACCAGTTGCCATGCGGGCAGCATTGCGCAAACGTGGGATCAGTTGGCGTTGATGGTGAAGGCCTCGAACGAGGGTTCCGGCCTGGAATTCGCCATCATCAAACGTCTGCTGATGCTCACGATCGACGTGGTGGTCCACATCAAATCGCATTCCGGTAAGCGCTACATTACCGGCATCGACTTCGATCCGCAGCGTGCGTTGGGTTTGAGCGGCCAGCACTAATTCTCGGTCTTGCTTAGAACTGCGAAACACAGCAATACATCTCGATGCAGGTGATGCCGGCTTTAGCCGATGACGACTTCTGCTGTTGAGAGCATTGCTTGTAAGTGCGTTGCTTGTAAGTGCATTGCTTGTAAGTGCATTGCTTGTAAGTGCATTGCTTGTAAGTGCATTGCTTGTAAGTGCATTGCTTGTAAGTGCATTGCTTGTAAGTGCATTGCTTGTAAGTGCA
>JANMGT010000001.1:0-16338 GCA_031374725.1 Lysobacteraceae bacterium
TCGCGAATTGCTGCCGCTGCTGCAGCGCTATGCGCCGAACGCCAAACGCATCTTCGATACCGTCGATCTGCACTATCTGCGCGAGCGTCGCGGCGCCGAAGTCGCGGGCGATGCCGCGCTCATGCGCGTCGCCGAGCGCACGCGCGCACTAGAACTGGATGTGATCGCCAAGTCGGATATCACCTTCGTCGTGAGCGAGATCGAACGCGATCTGCTGCGACAAGACGCGCCCGATGCGCGAGTGGAATTGCTATCGAACTTGCATCGCATCGCCGGCCCCGGAAAACCCTTCGCGGAACGTCATGACCTGGTGTTCGTCGGCGGTTTCCGTCATCCGCCGAACGTGGACGCCGTGCGCTGGTTCGTCGCCGAGGTCTGGCCTTTGCTGCACGCGCGCAAGCCGGACCTGCGCTTCCATTGCATCGGCAGCGATACGCCGCCGGAAATAGTAGCGCTAGGCGAATACCCCGGCGTGATCGTTCACGGCCATGTCGCCGACATCGGCCCGTACATGGACGGATGCCGCATCGCGATCGCGCCGCTGCGCTACGGTGCAGGCGTGAAGGGCAAGGTGAATTTGAGCATGGCCCACGGCCAACCGGTCGTCGCGACCGTCTGCGCGGTCGAAGGCATGCATGTGCGCGACGGCATCGATGCACTGGTCGCCGATGAGCCTGCGGCATTCGCGGACGCGGTCCTGCGTCTGTACGACGATGAAGCGCTATGGGCCGCGTTAGCGCGCAACGGTCTGGATAGTGTGGCGCGACACTTTTCGCTGGACACCGCGCGCGCGACCGTGCAACGGGTGTTTTTCGAGCGCTGAAGATTGCGTGGTGAAGATGACGCCTTCGACCGCACAGCGGTGGTCACGATCGCGGCACTGTTGCTTTCTTCAGTGTATCTACACATGTCGGCTTTGCCTGCCCAACAGAATGTCATTCCGAGTGCAGCGAGGAACCTGTTTCTTTCGGTTCTTCTGCGATGCCACAGCAGGTCCCTCGCTGCGCGAGGGATGACAGTATTTCTTTGTTCGCTGTTGCTTTGTTCGCTGTTTTTTTTCACCGTTACTCTGGTCGCATTTTTGTGTTCGCCACTCTTATTGATCCGGCCAAGAGAAGTTTGAACTCTGGATACGCTCGTAGGAGGGCCTTCAGGCCCGATCTTTTTACAGAAAACCCTGTCAAAAGCATGCTCGGGGCTAAAGCCCCTCCTACGCGGGCAGAGCCATCGAATTCAAACATATTCGAGCCGAATCAATAATATCTTTAACCGCCGCCGATCACTCCGTTGGCTGTCATCCCGAACGCTTGCGCAGCGGGTGGAGGGGCCTGCTTTCTGCTTTTTTCTGCGACCGAAACAGCAGCACCCTCCACCCGCTGCGCGGGCGATCGGGATGACAGTTTTTCGGGCGATGCGAGGTTTTACACAGGCTCCTGGGCCTCGATGCGATGCTCGGCATCGAGGCCTTCGCCGTTCATCGCAGCCGCATCCACCACCTTCAGGCCGTGCGCTTCCAGCAGGCTGCGGCAGCGGTCGGCATACGTGCCGTCACGGCCTGCCATCCGCACCTGACCGTGACTGTATTGCAGCCGCGAAGGCGAGGATTCTGCATGATTCGGTGTTTCCGGCTCAGCGCTCATACTCAATGTCTGCTGGTGATCCAGCGCGGGCTGCAGCAGCGCGCGCTCGATCAGCATCCAGACATCGCCGAGCCCATCGGCGTAATACCGCGCGGCGATCGCCTTCGATAAGCTGCGCAAACTCAGATAGCCCACCGCGTCGAAGGCGGGCAGTGCAGGCAATTCGAAGGCGGGATTCCGCACCCGCGGCGTGTACGCCAGCATCCGATTGCGATCGAAATGCCGTGCCGCTTCTTTCGCATCCGCAGACGGGCCGGTGAGAACGAAAGGCACGCTCAGCAAGAAGCGCGCGCCGGCTAAGCCTTGCGGCTCGGGCAAGCCGTCCTCGCCCACGGCCGCGATGCTGTCGCCGTCGTTCGCCATTGCCGACTGCAGTGCCCGTAGCCGGCGATGCAGCGGCCAACCGATGCGCAATAGCGCGCAGGGGTCGTAAAGCGCAGCGCCGATGGTAAGCCGCAGCGCACGCACGCCAGCGCATTCGGCGATCAGATTGCGGCGGAGCGCCGCAGCCAGGGCCTCCGCTTCAACCATCTCTAAACGGCGTCGATGCGTTCGATCCGCAACGCGCAAATCGAACGCTAGGGCGCCGTAAACGGTACCGATCTTGTGTCGATCCTTCATCTGTCGTTGGCCCGCCTTCCATGCGGCGTTACACTTCGAAGCAGATTAGCCTAAATTCGACGTTCGTTCGATGCTCGTTCGACGTGCGTCGGTCCGTTCGGCGCTACCGAATGCCCCCATTTCCACGCTGAGGTCTCCGATGCTGCATGGTCGTCCAGTCGCCGTTCTCGGCGGCGCTCGCATTCCTTTCTGCCGCCAGAACACGGCGTATAACGATGTCGGCAACCTCGGAATGTCGGTGCGCACGCTCGGCGCTTTGGTCGAGAGTTTCAATTTGCAGGGCCAAGCCCTGGGCGAAGTGGCGATGGGCGCGGTGCTCAAACACAGCAGCGATTGGAACCTCGGCCGCGAAGCCGCGCTGTCGTCCGGCCTCTCGCCGCTGACCCCAGGCATCACCCTGCAGCGCGCCTGCGGCACCTCGCTGGACACCATCATCACCGTCGCCAACAAGATCGCCACCGGGCAGATCGAGGCCGGCATCGGCGGCGGCTCCGACACCACCTCAGACGTGCCGATCGTGTACAGCCAAGCCCTGCGCCGTCGGCTGTTGTCCGCTGCTGCGGCGAAGACCACGATGGACCGCATCAGCCGCTTCAGCAACGGCTTCTCGTTTCGCGAACTCAAGCCCGAATTCCCCGGCGTGGGCGAGCCGCGCACCGGCAAGTCGATGGGCGAGCACTGCGAGGACATGGCCAAAGAGTGGCAGATCGCGCGCGACGCGCAGGACGCCTGGGCGCTGTCGTCGCATCAGAAACTCGGCGCCGCCTATGAGCGCGGCTTCTTCGAGGGCTTGGTCGTGCCCTTCCGCGGCGTGTCCCGCGACAACGTCCTGCGCGCCGACACCACGCTGGAGAAACTCGCCTCGCTCAAGCCCGCCTTCGACAAAGCCTCCGGCCGCGGCACGCTCACCGCTGGCAATTCAACGCCGCTGACCGATGGCGCCGCCGCCTGCCTGATCGCCTCCGAAGATTGGGCCGCGCAGCACGGCCACGACGTGTTGTGCCGCATCCGCGATGCGCACGTGGCGGCGGTCGATTTCGTCCACGGCGAGGGCTTGTTGATGGCCCCCACCGTGGCCGTTGCCGACATGCTCAAGCGCAACAACCTCACGCTGCAGGATTTCGACATCTACGAAATCCACGAGGCTTTCGCCGCACAAGTACTGTGCACGCTGCGCGCCTGGGAAAGCGCCGAATACTGCAAGAACCGCCTTGGTTTGGACGCGCCGCTGGGTGCGATCGATCCGACCAAGATCAACCCGGTCGGCTCCTCGCTCGCCGCCGGCCACCCGTTCGCCGCGACCGGCGCGCGCGTCGTCGCCACTGCGGCCAAACAGTTGAAAGAACGCGGCGGCGGCCGCTGCTTGATCTCGATTTGCACCGCCGGCGGGATGGGCGTGGTGGCGATTCTCGAACGCTGATCGCGGGCATCGCGCGCGAACGCGGAGACGCGAGGCTTCGGCGTCGCCAGCATTTGCAACGATGCGCACATGCGGTGCGGCTGTCGAAGATCGCTCCCTTAAGAGCCTGTTTAGAGCCTGTTCAAAATCGCGCACCGCCCGAAAAAATGTCATCCCGAACGCCCGCGCAGCGGGTGGAGGGACATGCTGTTTCAGTCGCAGAAAAGCAGAAAGCAGGTCCCTCCACCCGCTGCGCGGGCGTTCGGGATGACAGCCAACGGATTCATCGGCGTTGGTTAAAGATATTGAACAGGCTCTAAAGGTTGCTGCACGGCCTTCCTCAACGCAGGCTTAACCCCGATACTCGACCCGGGACGTTCGTCAGGGCCACAGCAAACCCAGCAACCAGTCCAACATCCATACCCCGGGGAGTGTCATGCGTTCGAATCGTAGGTTGATCGTGGTCGGCGTCGCCGCCTTGCTCGCTATCGCGGGCTGCAAGAAGCAAGAATCTCCCGAAGAGTCGGCAGCCTACGATAGCGCTGCGGGCGCATCGGCCCCCAGCAGTGTCGCGGAAAACCGCAGCGCCGAGGCCGAAAAAGCCGCCGCGCCTCAGGCGGCGCGGATGGCGTCGTCGCCAGTGGCGGAAGCAGGCGCGATGGCGGACGCCGCAATCGTCAGCGAAGACAAAGCGGTCGCGCAGATCGAAACCGACACGCGCCCCACCGCTGCGGACGTCACCTCGAGTGCGACGACCTACGAAGACGGCAAGCGCAAATTCATTCGCAGCGCGCAGGCGCAATTCCGGGTCAAGGATGTCTATCGCTCCGCGCTGGCGATCGAAGACGTGGCCGCCGCGCAGGGTGGTTTCGTCGTCAACAACAACATCTATGCGCAGACGGCCAACATCCAGACTCGCCCCGCAGGCAACGGCATGCTGATCGAATTGGCCGAATACACCGTTCGCGGCGATATCAGCGTGCGCGTGCCCAGCGACAACACCCAGGCGTTCCTGCGCGCCATCGCCAACCAAATGGAATTCCTCGAGCAGCGCAGCTTCAGCGCTGCCGATGCGCAGTTCCAAATTTTGCGTCAGCAATTGGCGTTCCAGCGCGAACAAGATGCGCAGCGTCAGATCGGCCAAGCCGTGCAGCAGGGCGGACGGATATTCGACAAGGTCGATGCGATCTCTGCGCAAAGCGGCGCCAAACTGCAGCGCGACGAAGCGCTAATCCAGCAAAAAGAATTCGAAGATAAGGTCGAATTCAGCACGATCTCGCTGTCGCTGAGCCAATTGTCGAAGATTCGCAAGACCGAGCTGCCGGATGTCGAAGCGATCTTCCGCGACAACAGCCCAGGGTTCTTCTCGCGCCTGGGCGACTCGCTCAGCATCGGGTGGTACGCCGTGCTTGAGGTGTTCGTGGCGTTGATGCGCGCCTGGCCGGTGTGGCTGCTGCTGATCGCCGCGCTCGTGGCCCTCCGTCGCTGGCGCGCCAACCGTCGTCCGCCGCCGTTGCCGAAGGCCGCCGAATAAACGCCAGTCACGCGCTGCCGGTCGGTGCGACCCAGGGCATATCGAACGCAGGGCATATCGAACGCAGGGGGCCGGTTTCGGCCCCTGCGTCGTTTCGACTCGACGGTGTCGCGCAGAGCCCTTGTCTTCGCGGCGGGCCCTGCCGATGATAAGGCGCTCGCGGCGCTGTATCGGCCCGCGGGTGTTGTGATCGGACCGTTCGACGAGAATTCTTGATGCCCGCATTTCGCCCTCAATCTCAGCTTGGTCGCAGACGCTGATCGCGCATGAAGCGACGCCACGCCGCCCTCGCGACTGTCGCCGGCTTCACTGCCGCGCTGCTGCTGGGCGTAATGGCGTATCGCGCCGCTAACCCGCCTGCCGTGCAGCGATTTCTGGTGACGCCCGACGCTGGCATGAGCATCGGCGTGTTCGTCGCGCCTTCGCTGGCGTTTCTGCGTCCGCAATTGCTGCGCACCGCAATCGCTGGTGCCCATTTGCGCGGCGGCGATGTCGTACTGTTCGAGCGCATGCAGGAGCGGAATCCCTTTCTCGGGCCGCATCTGCAGGTGATCGTCGGCGATGAAGTGGTGGGCAAAGTCGATGCCGCGTTCGTACTGCGCCAGGGCGACCGCGAATTGCGCGAGCGCTATTCGGGCACCATCGGCGGCGTGCGTTACGCGCTGCAGGATTGGCTCGCGCTGACCCTGTCGCCGGCCGCGAGGCCGCCGGATAAAGGCACGGAATTTTTCGTTTCTGGGCGCGAAGCCGAACTGCGCTTCGACCGTGAGCAGGCATTATTCGACTATCAGCGCGCATTGCTGCGCGAGCCGACGATGCTCGACGCGGAAATCGCGGTGGCGCGCCTGCTCTCCGATCAAGGCCGCATCGAAGAAGCCGTTGCGGCCGTCGATGCGGTGGCGTCGCGCGCGCGCGTCGGCACTGCCCAGCGCTGCCGCGTGGAATTGCTCATAGTGCGCATCACTCCCGAAAAACTGCCGTTACCGAATTGCCCGCGCGCACGGATGATCGACAACGTCGAGAAACTTGAGCTTAGCGCGGCGCTGGACGAAGCCAACCGCTCGTATCGCGAACGCTTCGGCGCCG
The DNA here is from genome assembly GCA_031374725.1 of Lysobacteraceae bacterium. GTDB lineage: Bacteria > Pseudomonadota > Gammaproteobacteria > Xanthomonadales > Xanthomonadaceae > Lysobacter_I. The sequence continues at coordinate 6,281 of JANMGT010000001.1, forward strand.
CCGAATGGTTGGAGCGGCAGGATGCGATCATCACCGCGTTATTGCGACGCCAGGAATTTCCGCAAGCGATCTACGAAATCGATCGCGCCCAGCGTTTCGCCCGCGAGGCCGGCTGGGAGTACGCGGATGTGCGTTTGCTCGAACACCGCGTCATTCTCGAAATGCATCGCGGACGTATCGAAGATGCGGTTGCGCTGCGTTACCGACTCGCCGACGAATTGCAGCGGATGGGCGATATGACGACGGCGCTGGAGCAGAGGCAATTGGCCTACCGGCACGACCCAGTGCAGCTCGGGAGCGCAGTCGTAGCGCGCCAGCGGCAATTGATCGTGCTGATCGATCGCGCGAAAGCCGCAGGCGCCGCCGCTGTCGAAATCGATGCGGCCATGCAACTGGCGCGATTGCAGCGCGACGATCCGCGCGCCTGGGGCGAACGCATCGCGCAAGCGCGTGCGCGGATGCGCGATGCGGGCCTCGATGCCCATCGCACCTTGCACCCGTATTTTCTGACTGCGGAATTTTTGGCGCAACGTCGCTACAGCGAGACGCTGAAGGAATTGGACCGCCTAGCCGCCGCGCCGCTGCGCCATCCGCGAGCGCTGTCGTGGGATCTGTCGCTGCGGACTCAAGCATCGTTTTTCTCCGACGACTTGCCCGAAGCGATGCGCGCGATCGACACTCTCGAAAAAGGCGGCACCGATTTGACCGCGACGGCGAACATCTGCTTCCTGTCGTGGGTGCTCGCCGAAGCGAACGATGACGTTCGTGCCATCGAATACATCAAGCGTTGCGATAGCGCCAATCAGGATCGCGTGGCTCGTGCGACGCGCGGCGATTATGCGTTACTGGCGCAAATGCGGATTGCGCGCGATGAATCGGACAGCGCCGCTGCGCATGCGCTCCGCGCCCGCGTCGTCGAGTTGCTGCGAACGCCGAATCCGAATCGGCAAGAAATCGAGTCTATGGCGCTGTCATCGCTGTACGCTGCGTGGGCCGGCGCGATCGATCGCGAGACGCTGCGTGCCGCTGCCGCCGCGCTTGACGCGGATGCGCAGAAAGATGGCGCCGGCCCGGCAGTGCGTCTGGGTGCATATGTGTCGAAGCGTCGCTTATGCATCGAAGACGGGCGCGCCGATTGCGGCGAACCCTTGCCGGCGTGGGCGGCCGAAGATCGTTTTTGGGCGAAGTTCGCGGGTAGGCGAATACGTGTTGGCACTCGGCAGCGTGCGGAAATGATGGCTCCGCTCTGAGCGCCAGCGAATCCCTAGCGGGTTGCTGAAAAACCTCCCTCCAGGGGTTTTTTCAGCTCGCACGTCCAGCAGCATTTTCGCCGCATCGATCGCGCGCATGATTGACGCTGCAGCGCTTCACGCCGGCCACATCATTTCGGCGATGGCGGTCGCGACCGCTACATCCATGTGCTGCGGCAACGCCCCGACGGTGTGACCGACGCTGCATGTCCGAGAATTTACCGGCATGTCCGAGAATTTACGCTGTGCCGGCATTGTGGCTGGCATGCTGCTCGCATGTGGATGGCAAGCGGCGCTGGGATAAACTTCAGTCGTCATCCATCAGAGCCGCGACCAATGCCCATCGCCGCAGACCGTCACAACGCGCAACGGTTGGAACTCGGCCCATGGCGAATTGACCTGGAGCGCGGCACGGTCATCGCCGACGGCGAACAGGGCAAGCTACTCCCGAGAGCGGAATCCCTGCTATTGCTGCTATGTCGGCATGCAAACCAGGTGGTCGGTCGCGAGCAGATTCTCGACAACGTCTGGGCTGGTCGCGTAGTGGAGGATGCTGCGATCAGCCACTGCATCTGGCAGATACGCAAAGCGCTCGGCGATCAGGGCAAAGACATTCTGCAAACCTTGCCCAAGCGGGGCTATCTGCTGACCGTTGCGGAGGAGGCATGGCTGATCGAAGACCCAGCAGCCATGCAGTCGTTGGATAACGATGCCGCGTCGCGCGACGCATTTCGATCGCAAGGGCCGCGCGAGCCGGCTTCGTCTATCGCTGGCGACGTGGCGTCGCTGTCGCACTCGTTACGGCTGCGCCCTCGGGTATGGCGCATCGCAGCGATCGGTATCGCAGTCGCGATGGTGATGCTGATCGGCTTTGTGCTGTGGCAGACGCAACGCGCGGCGCCGGTGCGGATCGTGTTGCAGCCGCAGAGCGAGATGACCGTCGCCGTGATCGCGCCGGACGCATTGAACTGGCTGCGCGAACCGGTGCTGCGTACCGTGGTCGAAAGCGCCTATCTGCGCGACGGCACGGTGACTGCGTTCGATCGCCCCCAGCGCAGCAATCCGTTCGCCGGTCCGCACCTGCAGGTCGAGGTTGCCCCCGGCGCGGGGCGCGAAGTCGTTGCCGAACTGAGTTTGCACCATGGTTCACGCGTTGTGCGCCAACGTTTCCGCGGCCCCGGCAACGCGCTCGCACGAGCGGTGCACGATTTGCTTGAGCGCGCGCTCGCGCCAACTGCAAAAAAACCGACGCGCGCAGAGGATGCACTGATCTCTGCGTTGACCGCCAATCTGCTGTTCGATCGTCAGCGCGCGCTGGTCGAATTCCGACGCGCGCTCGCCCGCGACCCGGCAAGTGCGGCGGTGACGATCCCGATGGCGGTGTCGCTGTACGACCAAGGCAAAGGGCGCGAGGCGTTGGCGCTGGTCGAGCGTATTCGCCCGGATGCAGCGCTCAACGATGCGCAGCGCTGCGACATGCAAACGCTGTTGGTGCAACTTGTCCCCGATACACTCAGGCAGCCGATGTGCGCGCGCGCGGGCCGGCTGTTGCAGGTGAAGCGTTTGGAGATGCGCGAGGTGCTGCGCGCGACGGCTGCCGACCAAGATCGCCCGAAAGGCGCGCGGCAGTGGCTGTTCGATCAGATCGTCACCATCCGCGCGCATATCCGCCTGGACGAGCTCGACCAGGCAGAAGACCGCATCATGGCAGCGCAAGATGTTGCCGCAAAATCCGGCTGGGAGCACGCCCGATTGGAGTTCGAAGCGCTGCGCGTGATGTGTGCGATGCACCGAGGACGCGTCGAAGCGGGGGTGCGAATGGGGATCGCCAATGCCGATGCGATCGAAGCGATTGGCGATGAGCACTGGTCGATCGAGCGACGTACGTACGTGCTGCGGCTCATGCAAGTCGCACCCGGCAACGCCGCCACCGATCGCCGCAAGCTGCTGCAGGGTATCGTCGATCGTGCTCGCGCAATCGGCAGCCTGCGCGGCGAAATCGCAGCGCTGCATTTGCTAGCGCCGTTGGACCGCGATCGAACACCGCAATGGCGAGCGCACATGGGGCGTATCCGCGAATTGATCGAGTCGGCGTATACGCCTGTGATGGCGTTACCCGAGAAGCAGGTGTTGCTCAACGAGCTGCGCTTCGGTTTGCAGTATCGCGAAACGCTCGACGGCATCGCCGCGCTTGAACGCCAGGGCGCCACGCATGCACAAGCACAGTTGTGGAACTTGACGCTGCGCGTCGAATCGCATTTCGCTCGCGACGAACTGCCGTCCGCCCTCACTGCGCTGGATGCGATGGAGCGCGAGAACTTCAATCTGATGGACAGCAATCCTTGCTTATTCGCATGGCTGTTTGCCGAGGCGGGACGCGCCGACCGGGCCAGGCTCATCCTCAAACCCTGCCTAGCGATCCGCTACGACCGCGCCGCACAAGCCACCCGCGGCGATTTCGGAATGCTCGGCGAGGCGAGGTTGCATCAACTCGGCGGCGAACCCGAGCGCGCGTGGCCGCTGGTGCGCGTGCGCATCGATGCGCTGTTGGCGACGCCCGAACTGACCCGACAGGAAGCCGAATCGCTGGCACTGCTGGCGCGCTACGCCACGGCGATGCCGGGCGCCGACCGTCAGCGTCTGCAGCGCGCGCTGGGCATCGTCGAGCAGATCGCCGCCCGCGATGGCGCCGGCCCGACCCTGCGCACGGGTGTGCATCTGCTGCGCTGGCGGCTATGCGCCACCGCCGGGCGCCACGACTGCGGCCCGGTGCTGCCGCCGTGGGCGGCGGAAGAATTGTTCGAACAGCGGATGGCGCGCGAGGCTGCGGGCGGGTAGGCCAGCGTCGCCGACGGGGCGTCGCGGCTGCACATAGTTTTGGTATGCGTGAGCCTGTAATCGCGTGTGGGGCGATGCCAGTCGTTCCGCTGTTGGCCCCTCATCAGGTCATGGCACGCGTTTGTAGGACGCAGATGCAGCATCTGTTGCCGTCGGCAGTTGTTTGATTTTTAAGGAAAATTAAACCGAGAGATTTCCGAGAACCGATCGAGAGGACGGCGGCTGGCGGTGGCTGCGATTAAAAGCGTCCTGTCCGCTACTCCTTTGTTACTGAGTATCGAGTGGCGATGTGCAGAACGGCTTTGAGCGTGATGGTGTTGTCGTTGGCAGCGAGATATGACGCTGTCCGATAGCCAAGCTGAATTCGGTTAACCAACCAACAAGGTACATCTCATGATCGACAATACGCGGACCTCCGTCCTGGGAAATCTGATCGGCAGCGGCGAAGGCGGCTATTATTCCTTCAACCGTGGTGTTGCTGGTGATTCACCAGGCCAAGAGCTCAATCCCAACATCACCGTCGGCGAAATCATGCGTCGCCAGCAGTTGTCCTATACCGGCCCGGACCAACTGTTCGCTGTCGGCAAATATCAAATGATCGGGCCGCATAACGGCGATCCGCCCGATCCGGTGGGAACGTTCAAGCGTGCGGTCGATGCGTTGGGTATCAGCCCGAATGAAGTCTTCACGCCCGACCTCCAAGAAAAGATGTTCGCCAATTACCTGATCACGAGCAAACGTCCTGAAATCAACGACTACATTACCGGCGTGACGCAAGGCGCTAGTGGATTGCAGAAGGCGCAAGTCGCGCTGGCCCAGGAGTTCGCGAGTGTCGGCGATCCGACAAATGGCGGTAAGAGTTACTACGATAACGACAAGGGTGGTAATGCTGCGTCGATCAGGCCGGAAGAAGCCGCTAATGCGCTCAATCAGATGCGCGAGCGGTATGTTGCCAACAAGCAGAATGGTCTCTCGGATACTGCGGCCTACGATGCGCTCAGAGATCAGCCGGTGTCTCAGCAGTCTGTCGCCCAGACAACAAGTGCGCCGTCCCGAGACTACCTGAAAGCCGGCGACGCCGGCCAACGTGTCGAAGTGTTGCAGCAAGCGCTCAATGCGAACGGTGCGCGGCTGACCGTAGACGGCGATTTCGGCAACGCGACCCGAGCAGCGGTCGAAAACTATCAGCGCGCGAACCACCTCACCGTCGACGGCGTCGCCGGCCGCGAGGTGTTCAAAAGTCTCGGGATATCCAACGAGCAGACGCAGGGCGCGACCAACGCCGCAACCCAGGCGGCCCTGGCTGGCGTGCAGGGCCTGAATACGACCGGCGCGAGGGAGACGGTATCGGGCGCGCTGGCCGCGGCGGACGTGGCTAAGGGCGCCGTCAAGCAGACCGAACCGGCTCGCGATATCGGCGCCGATATCGCCGCAACCGCACGCGATTGGGCGGGCCGGAACTTCAAGCCGGGGGAAACCGAGCGCTGCCAAGACTTCGTCAATAGTGTTCTTAATTCGACTCATCCCGGCCTAGCGGACAAGATTGGCACGACGCGTCAAGCCGTCGATGGACTCGAATCGGGCGAGCTCCTCGCCTCGCGGTTCTTCGGGAAAGACGTTTCCAAGCCGGTCACAGACTTATCACAGGCGAAGCCAGGCGACATCGTCGGTTTTGCGAACACGTACGGAAACTACGCGCCCGGCACCATTACACACGTCGGAATCTATGTCGGTGACGGCATGGTAGTCGACCGCCCGACGTCGGATCGCCCGGTACAGCTTCGGTCGATCAAAACCTTCGGCGACGACAATTTCGTCATCATGCGTCCGAACGCATATGAACAAATTCAATCTCAGAAGACTGGCGTGGAGTCACAAACACAGACACAGACACAGACGCAGAGCGCAAATATCGCTGCAACGGATACATCGCTCTTGCGTCAAGGCGATAGCGGGATGAAGGTTGACCAATTGCAGCGCCAGCTTCAGCAAAAAGGCTTCGATCCCGGCCAGATCGATGGCCAATTCGGCCCGAAGACCGAGGCTGCGGTAAAAGCATTCCAGGCCGCGAATGGGCTCGAAACAGACGGTATCGTCGGCCCGCTTTCTCGCGCCCAGCTCGCACAGCCGGTGCACGTCGCATCGCAGCCGGCGACGCACGTCGCGCCAGATACGCAAAGTCAGATCGCTGCCAAGACCATCGTCGATGCCCTGGCGTTTGCAAAACCGAATGACGGCATCAACAAAAACGACATCTACAAGAACGACGGTACACCGTTCCAATTCGACAAGCTGAATCTGCAGACGGCCGCAACAACGACGCCTTCGCCAACGCTGATCGAGGGCAATGAAGCGATCAACAAACTGTTCAAGCAAGCGATGTCGGGAATCGAGAACACGAGTGTTCCCAACAAGCTCGACGCTGCCGCGCTGGCGGTGCAGACGATCAGTCAAGCGCCTGGGTTCAAGCAGGATCAGGACATCAGCATCATGCAGGGCAATAAGGGGCTGATCGTGTCTCAGGGCGAAGGCCCGGCGAGCGTGAACGTATTGGTTCCCCAGGCCAATAAGGGCGATTTGGAGAAAGTGTCTGCACAAATGACCCAATCGCAATTGCCGTCGAACATACAGATTGCCCAAGTCCCCGATCAAGATCTCACGAAACAGCAGAGCGCGCGGGCGATGTGAGCGCTATGCATGGCGACACGCAGCGAAGGATGAACTCGCTGCGTGCCGCCATGCAAGATTGGGTCGCTCGAAACCAGCGATGTATCGGATAGAGACGATTGCAATGATGATGTCCGACTGCGTGCATCTGCGCATGCCGCGTTATCTATGTGTCGCAGCATTGGCAACCATCAGCGCTATCGCCAGCGCCACCGCCGCCCCGCCGATCGTGCTGCCGGTGGAGCTGCTGGGCCCGGTCGGCACCACCCGCAGTGTGACGGTCGATACCGCCAGCGCCACCAAAACGATGTGGCTGCGCCTGCACGGCGTGGTGCATGCGGCGCCCCGCCATGGCCGAGCCCATGCTGAACGGATCGCTCAGTGGAGCATCGATTGGTTCGCCTAGCGGCTCGGATCGAACGCTGTGTTTGTGCCGAATGGGTAGAATTCGCGCAGTTCAGCGAGAGTGCGATGGCAAATGGAATATGGGGAACAATCGGCGCGCAGACGGTTTAATGTCGGCGCACTGCAAATCGACCCCGAGCGATGCACCGTTTCCGGGCATGGTTCCCCTAGCGATTTGACCCCGCGGGCCGAAGCATTGCTGCTGCAGTTGGCGCGCAGCCCCAACGCGCTGGTGACCCAAGAGCAGATCTTGCAGACGGTGTGGGCTGGCCGAATCGTCGAAGAAGCAGTGATCAGCAACTGCGTTTGGCAGATTCGCAAAGCCCTCGGTCCCGAGGGCAAGCACATTCTTCAAAACCGTGCGAAGCGCGGCTATGTGCTGCTGGTGCCCGACAGCGCTTGGATCGTCGAGAGCAGCCCCGCCGCCGAACTGCCCGCAGCAGAGCCAACGCCGGCACAGGCAGAAGCAGAAGACCCGTCGGTGGCTGACCCGGACGAAGCGAAGTCCATAGAAGTTTCGCCGCTAGCGCCAGCGTCTGAATCGCAATCAGAGCCGCAATCAGAGCCGCAATCAGAGCCGCAGTCAGAGCCGCAATCACAGCTGCAGCCAGAACCACACGCAACGCCCGAGTCAGTTCCCGCTGCCGTTGCGGTAGACGGGATCGGCGCCGATCCGCCAATCGGGTTGCAGCGACGCACACGGGTCACATGGCGCCGGATGGCGGTCGCAGCCGTGGTGCTGCTCTGTCTGGGTGGCGGTGGATGGCTATGGCGCTCGAAGTCCGACGCCTCCGGCGCCCAAACGATTGCTCACGCTGGGTCTGGAACGGGCATTCCACTCGGCCCAGATGCCGAAATGACGGTATCGGTGCAGGTGCCCGGTCGGATGGACTGGCTGCGCTCAGCGGTGCTGGCGACGGCGGTCGAGCAAGCTTATCGGCGCGATGCGCACGTACTGTTGTTCGAGAAGCCGCAGAAACGCAACCCGTTCGCTGGCCCGCATCTAGCGGTGCAGGTGCGATCGGCGGATGCGAATGCCATTACTGCTGAGTTGATATTGACCCATGCGCAGTCGCAGCTCCGCGATTCCTACACAGGTCCCGCGCAAAACTTATCGAAGGCGACCGAGCAGTTTCTTGTTCGTCATCTCAAGCCGCCGCTACGCGAACCGACGCCGGCTTCGGACATCTTGGTTGCTGGGCTGGTCGCCGATCTGCAGCACGACTATCAGGCAGCGCTTACCGAGTATCGTCGAGCGCTCGCTCGCGACCCAGCGCTCGCTGAGGCTACGTTGGCGATGGCTTCGAATCTGATCGCTCTGGGCAGAACGCGTGAAGCGCTCGACGCTTTAAGCCGGCTAGGAAGACGCGACGGCCTCTCGGCGCTTCAGAGCTGCCGTCGCAGTACCATGCTCGCGAATGTCGCTCCGGAATTGACGACAAGTAATGAGTGCGAAGATGCCTCTAAGGTCAAATTAAAAGACAGTAGAGAAGCCAAAACGCTGCTGCGTGAGATCGGTAAGGATGCCGATGCCAAGATCGGCGCGCGTCGCTGGTTGGAGAACGAACGCGCTGCGATCCAAGCGCATATCGATCTTCATCAATTTGAAGAAACCGAAGATCGTATCGCCCAGGCCGAGCAAGTTGCGGCCGATGCGGGATGGGACACCGGCGGCGCCGAAGTAGCGGTGTTCCGCTCGCGCTTGGCGTTGGAACGAGGACAGATTGCCGATTCGATCGAACTCGATCTCCGCGATCTGCAGAATTTCACCCGGCTGAACGATACGCATAGCGTCATTGCGATGCGGATCGGCCTCGTGCTCGGCCGCCCGCAAGTGCCGGGGCCGATGATCGAGCAACAGCGCATTGAGCTGCGCAACGTGATCGACCTTGCCCGTAAGATCGGAAGCCCGCGCGGTGAAGTGGATGCCTTGAAGGCGCTTGTACGTTTGGATCGCGATCGCTTGGATGTGTGGCAATCGCATCTGGATCGAATCGAGCAATTGACGCGCCAATGGTATACCCCAAGAAAGCGGAACGAAGAAAAGATCTACATGCTTACCGAGCAGCTCGTTCAAAGGCGCTACGGCGAAGTGATCGCAGAAGTGAATCGAATGCAGCGCTCGGGAATCGCCTTCTCGCAGGCGCAGTTGTGGAATCTGACTTCGCTAGCGGAAGCGCATTTCTACCGCGATGAACTCGGTGCAGCGATCGCGGCCATCAATGCGATGGAAAAGGAGAATTTCGACATCGTCTTCACCAATCCATGTCTGTTCGCCTGGTTGTTCGTGGAAGTCGACCAGCCGGATCGTTCCGCCCTGATGATCGAAAAATGCCCGTTCCAAGACTACGACCGCGCTGGCCGGGCCAGGCGGGGCGATTTCGCTTTGTTGGCGACGGCACGCGCGCATCTGCGCCGCGGCGAATCGGCGCGCGCTTGGCTCACATTACGGCCGCGTATCGATGAGCTGCTGGCCACGCCGGATATGACGCGCGTGGAAGCGCAATCCATGACCTTGCTCGCTCGCCATGCGGCCGCGATGTCCGGCGCAGACCGCGCTCGTTTGGACCGTGCTTTGCAGGTCGCCTCGGAACTCGCGGGCAAAGATGGCGCTGGACCGAACTTACGTTTCGGCGTCCACACCCTGCGCTGGCGACTATGCATCGCTGCCGGTCGCGCCGACTGCGGACCGGTCTTGCCGCCCTGGGCGCAAGAAGACCGACTGGAGGCCCGGTTTGCCCAAGAGTACGTCGCCGCGCTGAGAGGGTGTTTACAAAATTAGGTTGTCAGCCGTCGAAGCAGCATTCTGGCTTCAGTGAGCCACACCCAGGCTTCCGACACGGCGGACAATCGGTCGTGATGCATGATCAGCCTGCGCGCACGCTCGTTCCAGGCGTG
>JANMGT010000007.1:0-39979 GCA_031374725.1 Lysobacteraceae bacterium
CCGCTGCCGTTCGCATGGTATTCCGGCGCTGCCTTGTGCCTGACTTGCATGATTGTTGCGTTTCTGATGTTCGGAACTTACACCACAACCGAAAAAGCCGAGGCGGTGATCGTGACCGAGGGGGGGCTTTTCCCGATCACCAAAGATGCCGAAGGTACGGTCGAAAAGATATACGTGCGGGAAGGGGACGCCGTTCGTATCGGGACTCCGCTCGTGGGGCTGCGTGTTGAAGAAGATTTCGGGCTGGTCGAAGACGGAGACAGTCCCCATCGCAGCGACGAAACGAATGAAGCGCCGACCGTCAGCACTAAGATCGAGGTCGTGGAGTCCTCCGTTGACGGCGTTGTCTACCAGCTTCCGCTGCGTGCTGGAAACAATTACAAGTCGTACATGAATGTCGCGGTCATCGCCCGTTCCGGCAAACCTACCGTGACCGCGTTTGTATCAGCCAAGGCGAAATCTGCGCTCGAAGTCGGCGACAAAGTGGTCCTTGTGCTACAGGGCAAAGACCGCAGCAAAGCCAAATTGTCGGGGCGTGTGACATCGGTGGCAATGTCGCCCAACGAACAATACGCGAGGGAAACCCGGATGACCTTCCGTACATACCGGGTTGATATCGCAGTTGAAGCCGACGCCAGGGCGAAGAAAGGCGACATCCTCCTCGGCGAAACGGTTGAGATCAGGCTCCCCTTGCAAAAACGCAGGATGTACCAGTGGCTTTTCGACCCGCTGAGAAACTTGTTCGGCGGCGACTGATTCATCGAATTCAGTCTCAAGCAGTACCGGCATCGACGTGCGCCGGCCATCGTCGTGGTTCCACCATGAATTTCGGAGCGATTTGTGCGCCACATTCCCGAATCGGAAGTCAAGTCTGCGGGCTTAGTCAAGATCAATTTCAACCCATGGGACGCGATGGGGCGTCTGCCGAGCATTCTCCAGACGGAGATCTCGGAATGCGGGCTAGCATGCTTGGCCATGATATGCAGCTATTTCGGGCTGCGGACGGATCTTGCGGGATTGAGAAGCCGCTTGGGTACGGCACAGGACGGCATGAACTTGACGCAATTGATCGCGCAAGCAAATCGAGTCGGGCTCTCCGCCCGCGCGGTCAAGGCCGAGCTGAGTTCGCTGAAGCACCTCAATGCGCCCTGTATTCTGCACTGGAACCTGAATCATTTCGTGGTGCTGAAAAAGGCAGGCCGCCGCAAAATCGTGATCCACGACCCGGCGGTCGGCGTGGTCAAGATGACCTACGCCGAAGCGTCCACTCGATTCACGGGCTTCGCGGTCGAATTCGAGCCAAACGAAACATTCGTGGTGCGCGATGAACGCAAGCTGCCGACCTTGAAGTCCATCATCGGTCGCACGGACGGACTCTATCCGGCGCTGGCGCATATTTTCTCGCTTGCGCTACTGCTGCAGCTCATCGCACTGGTAACGCCAGCGATGATGCAATGGATGATCGACAATGCGTTCGATTCGGCAGATCAACGCCTGATCGTCACCGTGGTGGTTGGCATGGCGCTGGTGATGCTGATCAATCTGACGATCGGCCTGATTCGAACGTGGATGGTGACCTATCTCTCGACCAGCATCGGGTTTCGGTGGTCGTCCCGCGTCTTGACCCACTTGCTTCACCTGCCGGTCGATTACTACGAGCGGCGCCACCTCGGCGACATCATGTCGCGGTTCGGCTCGGTGTCCGCAATTCAGAGAACTGTGACCACGGGGATGATCGAGAGCATTCTGGATGGCCTGATGAGCATTGCCACCCTGATCATGATCTGGCTTTACAGCCCGAAGCTCGCGCTGACCGCGATTGCGGCGCTGGCGGCCTTGACCCTCCTTCAGTTCTTGAGCTTCGAGACGCTGATGCGAAACGCAAAGGAAGCGCTGGTCGCGGACGCCCGCGCGTCATCGAACTTCATGGAGAGCCTCCGCGGCATTCGTCCAATCAAGCTGGCCGGTCGCGCCGATGACCGGCGCACGGTCTGGCAGAATCTCTCGATCGAAGCCATCAACATCAAGATCAGGGGGCAGTGGCTGGGTCTTGCCATTGGAACCATCGGTGCGTTGATCTCGGGCACACAGCGCATTGTCGCGATCTATCTGGCTGCGAGCCTCATCCTCCAGGGTCAGTTCACGGTGGGCATGTTGTTCGCCTACCTCAGCTACCAGGATCAATTCATGGGCCGTGCGGCCAGCCTTGTGAAGTACTACTTTGAAGTCCGCATGTTGCGCCTGCATTTCGAGCGTTTGGCGGACATCGTGTTGACAGAACCAGAAGGGCTGACGCACTTTTCTGCAACTGAAGCCGATGACAGCGAGATGCAGCCGTCGGTGCCGGCCGTGCAGGGCGGCGACATGCCCGCCGGTCCGGCGTCCGTGCAGTTCGCGAACGTGTCTTTCAAGTATTCCGAGTTCGCGAAGAATGTCCTCAACGACCTGAGCTTTTCGAGCGCCGGTTCGAAGTGCACGGTCATCACCGGCAAGTCCGGCGTCGGTAAGACCACCATCGCCAAGATGATTCTAGGCATCTACAAGCCAGCGGCCGGAAAGATCCTGATTAATGGAAAGCCAATCGAAGAAATCAATATCCATTCGCTTCGACAGCGGATCGCCAGCGTGCTTCAGGGCGACGTGCTGTTTGCCGGATCGATTCGCGACAATATCGCTTTTTTCGATGCGGACGTCGACCAAGCGTGGGTGGAAGCGTGCGCAAGGACCGCATGCGTGCATGAGGACATCGAACAGATGATGATGGGATATCACACACCAGTCGGGGATATGGGCTCGACGCTGTCCGCCGGACAGAAACAGCGCGTTCTGATCGCGCGGGCGCTGTATCGAAAGCCGAGTATTCTGCTGCTGGACGAATCAACCAGCGATTTGGACGTGGCGACAGAAGAGCAGCTCAACATCAATCTATCAAAACTCGATCTGCATCGTATTTACATCGCGCACCGGCCGCAAACGATCAAGTTCGGCGATCAGGTGGTGAATATTGAGGAAGGGCATGCGGCATAGATGGGAAACAGGGGTCAGAGTAGCCAGTAGGGTGGGGTGAGCGCGGCGATGCCCACCATTGCGATACGTCAAGCGCGGAAGACAACGAGCGGAGCAAAAAAGCATCGCTGCGCTCATCGAAGGCTTATTGATGGTTTGGGGGTTGTTGGGTGGGCATCGCTGCGCTCACCCCACCCTACGCGCTATCTGCGCATGCCTGCCGCACTACCCACCCCAATCCCCAGGCCACCATCCCCGGCCCGGTATAATCCGCAGCTATCTCCGAATACGAGTACCGCGGTGTCCTCTGCGCCGAGTCGCCCCTCTCCGATGACGCCGCTGGCGATCACCGCGTACACCGCTACCACTGCAGTCGGCCACGGCCGCGAGGCCCAGCGCGTGGCCATTCGCGAGCGCCGCAGCGGGCTGCGTCGTAACGATTTCGGCGACGGTGCGGTCGCGGCGGCGGCGCTGGACACCTGGATCGGTCGGGTCGAAGGCGTGGAAGCGGTGCAACTGCCGGAAGATCTGGCGCCCTACGATTGCCGCAATAACCGGCTCGCGTGGTTGGCGCTGCAGCAGGACGGGATGTTCGAGGCGGTGCAGGCGCTGCGCGCGCGCTATGGTGCGCAGCGGGTGGCGATCGTGATCGGCACCTCCACCTCCAGCATCGGCTGCAGCGAAGAGGCGTATACCCGGCTCGACACCGATGCCGACGGGGCGCCGGTCTTTCCCGCCGATCTGCGCCGGCCGCTGCTGCATACGCCGCATTCACTGGGGTACTTCCTGCAGCGCGCGACCGGTCTGCGCGGGCCCTGCGTCACCGTCGCCACCGCCTGTTCGTCCAGTGCGAAAGTGTTCGCGCAGGCCGCGCGCTTTATTCATGCCGGTTTGGCCGATGCTGCGTTGGTCGGCGGAATCGACACCTTGTGCGGCAGCGTGCTGTTCGGCTTCAACGCGCTGGGCTTGGTGTCGCAAAACCCCTGTCTGCCGTTCGATGCGCGCCGCGATGGGCTGTCGCTGGGCGAAGCCGGCGGTTACGCCATTCTCGAACGCAGCGATGCCAGCAACGCAACCGCGCTGCGCCTCTGCGGCTACGGCGAAAGCAGCGACGCGCACCACATGTCCGCGCCGCATCCCGAAGGCATCGGCGCGCGCCTGGCGATGCAAGCGGCGATCGCGCGCGCCGGCATCGCCCCGGCCGATGTGGGCTATTTGAATCTGCACGGCACCGCCACGCCGGCCAACGACACGATGGAAGCGCTCGCCATCGCCGGCCTGTTCGCCGATGGCGATCTGCACGCCAGTTCGACCAAAGGCTGGACCGGCCACACTCTGGGCGCGGCGGGCATCGTCGAATCGGTGTTCGCGCTGTTGGCGCTGGAGCACGGCGTGCTACCGGGCATTTTGCACAGCGACCCGCAGCCGGACCCGGCCTGCGGGCCGCAGGTGCGCTTCGACAATGCAGAACGCACGATTCGCTATGCGATGAACAACTCGTTCGGCTTCGGCGGTAACAATTGCTCGCTGGTGTTCGGGCGCGGAGCGCAGGCGTGAGTTCGCAGATGTCATCACACACATTGTCGGCGCGCATCGAAAGCATCGCGTTCTGGGCGAACGGCCTGCCCTCGTGGGAGGCCGCGTGCGCCTTCCTCGCCAGCGGCGCGCTGCCCGAGGCCGTGCTGCCCGGAAGCGCGGCGAGCAAACCCTCGCCGCAGCTACTGGCGCCGAACGAACGCCGACGCGCGCCGGAGTCGGTCGCAGTCGCGCTGGAGGTCGCGCTGGCCGCGTGCGTGGCCGCAGGCCGCGACCCGGCGACGCTGCCGTCGGTGTTCACATCGACGCATGGCGATCTGTCGATCACCGACTACATGTGCGCAACCCTGACCGGCGATCCGCGCATGATCTCGCCGACCAAGTTCCACAATTCCGTGCACAACGCCGCCGCCGGTTACTGGACCATCGGCGCCGGCTGCATGCAGGCCGCGAACGCGATCAGCGCCTACGATGCGAGCTTCGCCGAAGGCCTGATCGATGCCTTGGCGCAGTTGGCCGAAGGCGCCGAGGCGGTGCTGCTGGTCGGCTACGACACCGGCGCCACCGGGCCGCTGCGTTCGGTGCACGCCTGCAGCGGGCTGCTCGGCGGCGCGCTGATTCTGGCGCGCGAGGATGCCGCGCATCCGAGCGCAGGTGCTGCGCGGCCGCGCATCGTCGCCACGCTCGGCGATGGCAATCTCGGCGATGGCGCGCTCGGCGATGGCACGCTCGGAGGTGGCAATAACGATCGCAATCACGATCGCGATGCCAGCGCGCAAGGCGCGCTGAGCCGCTATGCCGGCGGCAATGCGATGGCGCCGATGCTGCCGCTGTTCGATGCGCTGGCGACGCAGGCGCCGCACACCGCGCTGATCGCCGGGCCGGGCCGGGTGCTGAGGCTGGACATCGCGTATGACTGAGGCCGGCGCGCAGTTCGATCGTCGCAACGTGGTGGTGGTGATTCCCGCGCTTAACGAGGCGCTGCGGATGCGCGAGGTGGTGCAAGGCGCGCTGGCCGAATGCGACCGCGTGCTGGTGATCGACGACGGCTCCGATGACGGCACCGCCGGCAAGATCGCCGATTTGCCGGTCACGCTGCTGCGCCACGCCCAGCGCATGGGCAAGGGCGCCAGCTTGCGTGATGGCTTTCGCGAAGCGCTGCGGATGGGCGCCGCTGCGGTGCTGACGATGGACGGCGACGGCCAGCACTTGGCGGCGGATATTCCGCGCCTGATCGCCGCCGCCAACCGCCATCCGAATTGCATCGTCGTGGGCGCGCGCCTGCGCAAACGCGCGCAACAGCCGACCTATCGCCGCATCGCCAACGAATTCGGCGACTGGGGCATCGCCTGGGGCTGCGGCTATCGCATCGCCGACACCCAGAGCGGCCAACGCCTGTATCCCGCTGCAGTGGCCGCGCTGGACAACGTACCGGGCGAGGATTTCGTGTTCGAGGCGCAGATTTTGATCAGCGCCGCGCGCCGCCTGGGCATGGGCGTGGTGTCGGTGCCGATCGAATCGCGCTATGCCGGCGCCGGCGCGGCGGGTAAATTCCGCAAGAGTCATTTCCGCCCGCTGCGCGACTTGTACCGCATCACCTCGCATGTGGTCGTGCAAGTCTGGAATTACGGGCATGTGCTGCGCGAATACCAGCGCACCCGCAGCACGCCGGCGATGATCGAGGATTCGACGGGCGAGTTTGAGGCGAAGCGCGGTTGAGGGCCTCTCAATCTCTTCCCACACCTCACGCCGAGCAGCAGCGACACGAGGCATTCCCCTCTCCCGCGTGCGAGAGAGGTCAGAACGCGCATTTCGCGCGAGGGTGAGGGTGCTCTCGCGGCTTGCGCCGCTGCTACACCGCGGTGCCAGCGGCGCGGAGAGCCGCTCTACCGATGAATCGACAGCGTGTCGCTTCGCCTATCGGCCCTTCCGGGCCTCCCACAAACTGCGCTGGTCGCGCTGGCTGAACGCCGCGCCTTCTGACATTTGCATCTCATCGCCGCACCTGCCGACAATGGCCACTCACCGCACCTACCAGGACGCCCGCAGCCCAATGTCCGCGACCGCTTCAACCGCCAATACGTCCGTCGAGACCACCGACAGCGCCGCCAAGACCGATATCGTCGTGCTCGGCGGCGGTCTGGCCGGCCTCACGCTCGCGCTTCAGCTCAAACGTCGCGATCCGAACATCGACGTCACGGTGCTGGAACGCCGCGCGCATCCGGTGCCGGAGGCGGCGTTCAAAGTGGGCGAATCTACCGTAGAGATCGGCGCGCACTATTTCGCCAACGTGCTCGGTCTGCGCGAGCACCTGGACACGCAGCAGATCCGCAAATTCGGCTTTCGGTTTTTCTTCAGCGACGGCCGCAGCGACATCGACCGCTGCACCGAACTGGGCGTGAGCAAGATCCTGCCGACGCCGTCGTGGCAGATCGATCGCGGCCGCTTCGAGAATTTTCTCGGCGAAGAAGCGCGCCGGCTCGGCGTGCGTTTTCTCGATGGCGCGACCGTGCGCGAATTGGACATGGCCACGGGCGACGACGCGCCGCACAGCGTCGGTTTCGAACACGACGGCCGTCTGCAACGCGTCGCTGCGCGCTGGGTGGTGGACGCCAGCGGCCGCGCCGGTTTGCTCAAGCGCAAATTCGGCTTGGCCGAACGTAACGACCACGATGCGAACGCGGTGTGGTGGCGCGTGGACGGGCAGATCGATCCGAATCTGTGGTCCGACGATGCCGATTGGCGCGCGCGCTGCACGCCGCCGGACCGCTGGCGTTCGACCAATCACATGTGCGGCGAAGGCTATTGGTTCTGGCTGATTCCGCTGTCCTCCGGCGCGCATTCGCTGGGCATCGTCTGCGATGCCGCGCGGCATCCGCTGGAGACGATGAACACTCATGAGAAAGCGATGGCGTGGCTGCGCCAACATCAGCCGCGCGTCGCCGCAGCGCTCGACGACCCCGCGCACACGCTGCAGGATTTCGCGTTCTTCCGTGATTTTTCCTACGGCTGCAAACAGGTGTTTAGCGGCGACCGCTGGGCGCTAACCGGCGAGGCCGGCGTCTTTCTCGATCCGTTCTATTCGCCGGGCAGCGATTTTATCGCGATCTCGAATACCTTGATTTGCGACTTGATCGATAAAGAGCGCGCGGGCGCGCCGCTCGCCGCTTATGCCGACATTTACCAACAACTGTATTTCGGTTTTTACGAAAACACGCTGACGCTGTACCGCGGCCAGTACCCGCTGTTCGGCGATGCGCAGGTGATGCCGGTCAAAGTGATTTGGGATTACACCTATTACTGGTCGCTGCTGGCGCCGCTGTTCTGCGGCGACAAACTCACCGAAGTGTCGCTGCTGGGCCGCCTACGCCCGCAGTTCGAACGCGGCCGCGATCTGAATCTTGCCGCGCAGGCGCTGCTGCGCGCCTGGGGCGAGGCCAATCGCGCCACCGATGCGCCCGCGATCGACACGCTCGACGGGCGTATGCTCGATCAGTACCACATCGATTGGTTCCACGATATGAACCGCGCGCTGCACGACACGCTCGACAACCGCGCGTTTCAACAGCGCATCGCCGAGAACGTGGCGCGGATGGAATGGTTGGCCGCAGAAATGCTGCAGCGCGTGCGCGTCGCGCATCCAGACATTGATGCGGCGCTCGATGCGCAGTCCAACATGGCGGCGCTGTTGGCCGCATCATCCGATGCTGAGCGCTCGCTGCACGCGATTTGGTACGCCGCGGCGGCGTGATCGAGCGCACTCGCTGGAGATCATCTCTTGTAGGAGCGACGCAAGTCGCGATTCATGATGCGCGATTCATCATGCACAGCGAGTGCGGCATCGCGAGACCATCGCCTCGCACTCATACCGAGCCTTCGCCGCTTCGCCTATCGGCCCTACCGAGCCTCCCACACTGCGAGCGGCTCAGAGAGCCGCTCTACCGGCGCATCGACAGCGCAACCGTCAGTCTGCTACTTCCGGCGCGACCGTCACTGCGGTTTCACTCTGCTTGTCGTAATTGCTCTGCAGATATGCGCGCAGCATGCTGCTGAGGCGAATCAGCATCGTCTTGTCGGTGGTGCCGAAGGTCCACGCGGCGCCGAGCGCATTCGCGCGTTGGAAGAACGCGGGTTCGCCGATCACATCGCCGGTTTGCGCGTCGGTCAGGCGCGTCGTCATGTACACCCAGGAGCTGCCGGCGAGACCGCCGCCGAAGAAGCGCTTACCACCGGAGATGAAGCGCACGTGGGTCATTTGCGGTTCGATCTTCAGCGTCTTCGGCGCATCGCTGGCCGGTTGCTCATTCCACGTTTTCAACACCGCACCGACCCGGTCGTTGAGATTGCCCTGCAAATACTCTTTCGCCACTTCATTGCCTTTCTGGCCGGCATACGGTGCGCCCATCGCGACCGGCATCAGCTCGAAGCGCTGATAGGCGTTGAGCATCACGGTCGGCGGCGGGTTCTTAGCGTTATCGGCAGGCGGCTCGAATTTATCGGCAGCGAACGATGACGACGCGACGACGAGCGATAGCGCCGCAGCGGTGAGCGATGAACGAATACGCATGGATTCTCTCCTGAAAAGTGAGGCGAACGAAGGACAGACACGATGTAAGAGTCTAAACAGGCTCTAAGGACATGGGGGAGGCGTGCAGAAGGTGCGTGGATTCACGAGAGATCATGTACGCGATGCGCGCGTCGTCGCAAGCGGAACGCGCTGCGGGGTCAGCTCATCCCGCCATCGATCCCGATCACTTGGCCGTTAATGTAACCCGCCGCATCGCTGCACAAAAAACCGACGAGGGCGGCGACCTCGTCCGGGGTGCCGGTGCGCCCGGCGGGCACTTCTTGTTTGATCCGCTCCGGCGGGAACGCATCCTTCGCCATACTGCCGGCAATCACGCCCGGCGCAATCACATTCACGGCGATGCCACGGCTGGCCATCTCGCGCGCCAGCGATTTGCTGGCGCCGTGCAGCGCGGCTTTCGCGGCAGCGTAGTTGGTCTGGCCGCGATTGCCCATGACGGCGGCCACCGACGACACGCTGACGATGCGGCCCCAACGCGTGCGCGCCATCGGCAGCAGCAGCGGCTGAGTCACGTTGAAGAAGCCATGCAGGCACACATCGATCACGCGCGTCCACTGGTCGTCGGTCATGCCCGCCATCGGCGCGTCGTCGTGAATACCGGCGTTATTGACCAGGATCTGAATCGGTCCGCCTTCCAACAACGTCTTCATCGCCGCACGCGCGGCTTCGCGATCGGCGACATCGAAAGCGACGGCCTCGGCCGAACCGCCCGCGCTGATGATGTCGTCGCGCAGCGCTTCGGCGCGTGCAAGATTGCTATTGGCATGCACGATGACATGCGCGCCATCGGCGCCGAGCCGGCGGCAAATCGCGCCGCCGAGATCGCCGCTGCCGCCGGTGACGAGTGCGCGACGTTGTTTGGTGTTCGACATGACATCTCCTTTCGACACTACATTTCGAAATTCATTGTGGGAGCGGCGCAAACCGCGACTGCAAGCTGCGACGAGCCGCATCGCTCGCAGTCGCGGTTGGCACCGCTACAACCGCTAAGGCTGCATCATCATCGCCACTGCGCGGGCCATCCCGCGACAAAAATCGATACGCCAACGGCAAGGAAACATATCACCGTCATCCAGTAGAAACCGATCATCGGCCATTTGCCCCTTTGGCAGAACGCGATGCCTGCACGATCCCCGCTCACTCGGAATGTCCCGCGCTGCAAATATCGGATCGTCGGCCATGCGCTGATCAGACTTTGATCCGTCCAGAGCGTGGGCTTGCCCGCATGAATCCACTGCTGCGGGTAGCGTCGGCGCAGGAGCAGCAGAAACAGCCATTGCACGAGACTTCCGATGCACATACAGCTCGCCAGGACGATCACGGCAACGGCGGTCGGGTGTTCCCAGGGAATCGCAGGCATCGCGTCAATCTCCGATTCGCAGCATCACCGCCGCACGCCCTTCGGCGATGGGCGTTCCCGCATGCAAGACGCGAAACGCATACTGTTGGCTAGCGGCGCTTTCGGCGAGCAATTCGGCCTCGCATTCCAGTGCGTCGCCCAGGCCGTCTAACTGCGCGACATGCAGTTGCACATCGCGCAAAGCAACCAGAAAACCGACCTTCGGCGCGCCGCCCGAGGCCGCGCCGCGCAAACCGCCGTGCACCGCCATCGCCTGCGCGCCGTATTCGCATAGATGCACCGCGCGCAGGCGGCCGTCGCTGCGCAGCGGATGCGCGGGGTCGCGATGGCTGCGCGTGCGCAGGCGAATGCGATCGTGCTGCCAATCGACGACTTCGTCCCATAGGCACATCGCGCCTTTGTGCGGAATGATCGCTTCGATGTTGTCGCGCCCAATCATGCGGCGTTTCCTGTAGGAGGGGCTTCGGCTCCGATCACGCGGTTGCGATTGGTCGGTTCGGTGGCATCGCTTACGCCAGCCGTCGGGCCTGAAGGCCCTGCTACATCCGGTCGCACCGGATGCCGCGCGATCAATAGCGCCAAAATGAAATTACCGACGACGCCGATCGTCACCGTCACCCCGATCGCGCGCAGCACCGGGATGCTCGACAGCGCCAACAGGAAAAACACCAACAAGGTCATCAAGCTGCAGACGATCAGCGCGTGCAAGGTGCGCAACTGATCGTCGCGATCGTCGCCGGCATGCTCGAAAAACAGCGCGTAATCCAAGCCCAGGCCGGCGGCGAGAATCAGCGCGACCAGATGGAACAACGTCAGCTCCACGCCGGTGCCGCGCAGCACCGCAAGAATGATCAGCGTGGTCAGCGCCATCGGCAGCAGCACGCGCAGGGCGCGACGCGGTGTGCGCAGCGCGAGCCAGACGGTTGCCGCCAATAGCAATGCGGCGATGGCGAGGGCCGCGAGCACGCGTTCGCGATAGGCGACGACCAGCGATTCCGACGCGGTTTTCAGATCGAGCAATTCGATGCCGCCGCGTGGCGCGTTCGATGCTGCATTCGGTCCCGCGCCGGATGCAGGCAACGCTTCGATCGCTTGCGCCACGCGCGCCGGATCGGCGAGCCCGGTCATTGAGACCAGAGCGATCGCGCCATCGTCGTGTTCGACCAACAGACCGCCGACGCGGGCGGCGAGCGGGGTGCCGATGAGATCGCGCGGCGTCAGCGGTGATGCAGTACGTGCAGTTTCGGCATCGACAAGAAACGCATCGAACGCATCGCTGCGAAACGGCGTCGCCGCAACGGCCGCATCGAGCGCAGCGCGCAGCGTCTCGGGTTTGGGAATGCGCGCCTGTCGCGCCCGCTGCGTCGCAGCGCTGGGCAGGGTGCGCGCGGCGCTGTCGTAGCCGGCGAGCGTGCCGCTGGCGACCAAGGCATCGAGTCGCGGATGCAAGGCTTCGGTGCGGCGCAGCGCCTCGTCGGCGTTCGCGCCGCGCACCGCAATCAACCAGCGCACATCCGGCGCGCCCAGCTCGCTGCGCAGTTGCGCATCTTTCGCCAATGCATCGACCGGCACCGGCGTGAGTTTCGATAAGTCGTTTTGCCAAAACGCGCCGGGCGCGAATGCGATGACAGCGAGCGTCAGCGTTGCAAGCACGCTAAGCGATAACGCGCCCGGCCGCGGCACGCGCGCGATGCGCTGCCACAGCGCGGCCAAGCGCAAAGATGCAGCGGGATCGCGCGGCGCGGGATCGATTAACGCAGGCAATAGGAAGCGCGTTGTCAGCGCGGCGACGCCAAACCCGGCGATGGTAAACACCGCAAGCTGTTGCAAACCATCGACGCCGGAAAACAAAAACGTGACATAGGCGATGCAGGTTGAGGCGACGCCGGTGGCGAGCGTCGGCCAGATCGCGCGCGCGTTCGCCCACGGCGACAATCCCGCGCGCTGATGGCTGAACAGATGGATCGGATAATCCTGCACCACACCAATCAAGGTGAAGCCGAAGGCGACGGTGATGCCGTGTACGCCGTCGAACAGCAGCGCCACCGCGCCGAGGCCGGCCAAACCCGCGCTGGCCAGCGGCAGCACGCCGAATAGCGGCGTGCGCCAGTTCCGGTAGGCGATCAGCAGCAGCAGAATCAGGCCGATGGTATCGACCATGCCGATCACACTCGCTTCGCGCTGCGTGCGCCCGCCGATCTCGACCGAAAACGCGCCGGGGCCGGTGAGCGTCATCGTGCTTTGGGTCGCAGCGCGCGCCTGTGCGAATGCGTCTTGCACGGCCGTCACTGCCAGTTGCTGACCGCTGGGATCGAAACCCGCGGCCTTGGTTTCGAACGCGAGCAGCGCGCGCTGACCGGCGCGATCGAACCACACGCCGTGCAGACGCTGCGGCGCGGTCGCCGGTTGCAGGGCTTCGGCGACGCGCAGCGTTTCCAGGGTCGGGTCGGATGGCAACAGTGGTTCGAGCAACGCGGCAGCGGGCGAGCCCAGATCCTGCACCCGCGCCTGCAATTCTTCGCCGAGATACGCCGCATCGAAGCGCTGGGTATCGAGCGTAGGCGACAGTAAATAGCGAAACGGGCGCAGGCGCTCGGGAATCGCATCGAGTCCGGCGTCGGCGCCGTTGGCGACAAGGCCGAAGCGCGCGTCGTCGGCGAGCGTCTGCGCGATCCGCTGCGATTGCGCGGCGAGGGTTTCGGCATCGGCGCCTTGCAGCGACATCAACAACAAACGCGAGCCTGGGCCTTCGCCGAGTTCGTCGAGCAGAAGTTTTTGCGCGGGGGTTTGCGCGGACGGCATGAATTTTCGCAAATCGCCACTCAACTCCAAGCGTTGCGAAATGGCGAAGCCGGCGACGATCAGGATCACAAGCCACACAGCGGCGAGTGCGATGCGGTGCGTCGCTTTCATGCCCCTGTCCCTATATGCGTCACCGCGAAAAACGTCATCGCTGTAACACCGTCGGCCGCGCGGGCGGCTTTCGACACTCTCGTACGACAATTGTTATCGCAGCCGGGCATGAATTTTCGCAAATCGCCGCTGAGCTGCAGATGTTGGCCGATCAGCCAGCCGGTCGCGATCAGCAGCGCAAGCCACACAGCGGCGAGTGCGATGCGGTAGGAGGCGTTCATCGCAATATCTCCTCGAATACGGACATTGCTCCCTCGCGATGTCCTCGCATCGGACGTCGCGCCGCTATAGATGCATTTGCAAAAGCAATCGGGCCTTCCGGCCCTCCCACAAAAGTGCGCGTCGACGATGGCAATACCGCAAAGCCAGAGATGGTTGCTTGCGGCGAGAGGTCTGGAACGCCTGACACAACTTCCATGCGTCTCGCGGTAGAGCGGGTCTTCGACCCGCCGCTCTGTGCCGCAATGTGCACGCCAGCGGCTCGGAGAGCCGCTCTACCGCGGCAGAAGAGCGCAGCGACGCGTTGTGGGAGGGCCGGAAGGGCCGATCGCTGTTGCAGGCGCAGATGTTGTAGGAGCCGGTGTTGCAGGCGCCGGTGTTGCAGGCGCGGCTGCGGCGATGCGAGCGGATGCGCTAGCAACAGCGGCTGTCGCAATAGTTTCACTTCAACCCCATCCGACACAGCGTTTCCAGCGTTTTCGCATCGCTATCGGCCTTCACCGCCAAGGCCGCGCTCGCGAGCAAGGTGCGCTGCAGCGGGCCTTTGCTCGGTTGGGTTTCGATGCAGCGCAGTTCCGCGCCCTGGCCATGCAGCACGATGTGGCGCACGCGCGCGGCGAGTGCGGCGTCTTTGGGCGCGAGCGCGAGCGTCCACCGCTGGGTCGTACCGGTCGCGGTGAGGCGATAGCTGCGCTGCAAGCCGCTGCGGTCGCCGGCGAGCAAGGCACCAAAACTCGTCTGTAGGCTGGCCAACTCCGGTGCGCGCGCGAGCGAGAACGTGCGCGGCGTTTTGCCGGGACGGGAGATCGTGGCTTCGCCTGCGCCAGCGGTCGATGGTGCTGCGGTCGATAGCGCCGCTGCCGATGCCACCGCTGGCGGCGACACGATCGTGGTGGTTTCGCGATACGGCGCACGGACCTCGCGCACGAGGGTGCGTTCATCCGGGCGGCGGTATTCGCCGGACAGCCGCAATGGCGCCTTCAGCAACGGCGAATCGCGCACTTCGACGAAATCGGTGCGCATCGGCGCCGGTCGCGCCAGCGCGCGCAGGATCCACTCGCTGCCGAATGTCGTCGCGGTGGCAGCGGTCGCGGCGTTCGTTGCCTTCGCAGTTGATGTCGCTTGCGCGCGCGCGTCAGCCGCGATCGAGCCCGCGATCAGTGCTGCGATGAAGACGCTGTTCGGCATCAGGTTTGGTCGAGCCAGTGTGCGCATCGGAATGTCCTTCGGCGGCGTCTTCCCAGACATCGTAGAAATTGAACCAGTTGTAGGGCGCGCTGCGCGCGACATCTTCGAGCCGTGCGGCGTAACCCTGCACCATGTCGACAAGGGCGGCGCGGCGCTGCGCGCGCGGCACGTTGAGCGGGTCGCAAAAATGTTCGAAGCGCAGGTCGTAGCGGCGGCCGCCGCGATACAGGCCGAACGCCAGTGTGACCGGTGCCTTCATCGCCAGCGCGATCAACCACGGCGCTGTCGGAAATGCCACCGGCGCACCGAAGAACGGCGCCGCGATGGTTTGGCCATTGGGATGCGCGCGATCGATCAGTAGCGCCACAAGCGCACCCTGCTCCACCGCTTGCTGGATCGCCAGCATCAGCGCGGGGCCGTCCTGACCGGCGTCGATCACGGTCGCCGCGACGTCAGGATTCAGCGCATCCAGCAATTGCGTGACCGCCGGATTGTGGGCCTTATCGAGCACGACGCGAATCATGTATTCCGGGCGCTTGCGCGCCAGCACCCGCAGCACGTCGAAGCTGCCCAGATGCGAGCCGAACAACAGCATGCCGCGGCCGAGATCAAGATTCTGGTGCAGCGCATCCAAACCGCTTACGTCCACATCGAAACGACGGGCTAGGCTTTCGGCGCCATCGCCGAGCAAGAACACACGGTCGAGAACCGTCGAGGCGAAGCTGTGAATGTGCTTGGCCACATCCCAGAGCGTCGCCGGCCGGCCAAGCGCGCGGTTCAGCCACTGCCGCGAAGCGCGGCGCTCGGGACCGCGGCGAATGAGGAAGTACAAGGTGATCGGATACAGCAGCAATCGCGAGATCGCACGTCCGCCGTAGCGGCCGATCGAGCGGATCAGCCACAGCGCGAACAGGCCGCCGCCTTCGGGGCGCTGTTTCCATTCGCCGGTCATATTGCGGGTGGCTCAGCGACGATCTGCACTTCACCGCTAGCGAGCAGGGCGTTATCCGCCTCGCGCAGCACGTTGAAGCGCCAGCGCGAGGGCGACGCGCTGGGCGCAGCGTCGATCGAAGTGCCTGCAGCCGGCACGGCGTCCAATTCGACCCGCGCCGGCTGCCCCGGCAGCAGCGGCTGCACGAATTTCACCTGCGGCAGGCGCACGCGCGACGACGGCGTCGCGTTTTGGGTCTGGGCGGCGGCTTCGAGAGCGGCTTCGATCGCCGCGAACACGCGATCGAGCACGACCACGCCGGGCACCACCGGCTGGCCGGGGAAATGCCCGGGCAAGCAGGGGTGGTCGTCGGCGATCTCGAAACGCAGGGGCGATAAGGACATCAGGGCACGGGCATCAAGAAGCGTACATCAGTGAGCGGAGAGGGCCGGACGGAGCGGCACATCCGGCGAGGTGTTGGCCCGACAGCGCGGCATCTTCATGCATCGTTCGGCTTGGCGAAAGCTTCGGCGACGCGTTCATCGAAACAGATCGCGCCAGAAACCCGGCCCCAGCGCCGCCATCTGGCGCACGAATTCGCCGAAATTGCGGTAGGGCCGCTGCGGAAAAACGCGCTTGCGCCAGTGGTACTCCACCACCATCGCGCCGGCGACGATGCCGTAGTTCAGCACATTCGCGACCAGCGACCATTGCCCTTGGGTGACGGTCAGCGGCGCGGACACGCCAAACTGCGCGAGCACGCCGTCGGGCACGGCGATCAGCGCCAGCGTCAGATTGATCGCGGCCAGCAGCGCCAGCAGGGCGGCCCACATGGCGGTGAGTCGCCGGGTGTAATGGCGATGCAGCGGCGTGAGGTCTTCCTTCGCCTGGGCATAGATGCCGGCGACGATACGGGTGATCAGCGGCTCGCGGCCGGGAGCAAGGCTGCGCGCGAACCACCATCCGACCAGCGCGATGAACACCGCCGGCATCAACAGCAGAGGGACCAACACCAGATCGGCGGCGACCAACGCGGCGATGGCCGCCGCCGCCGCCAGCAAGGCCGCCCAAGCCCAGGCCCGGGCCGCGTACAGCGGTTCGATCAGCAGCACCAGGGCGACCACGGCCAGAGCAACGGCCGCCAGCCGCAGTGAGGATTGGCTCCCCGCAACATGCGCGAGCGGCAGGTACGCCAACAACAGCAGCAATCGCAGGACGGGAATGGCGCGGTGGCCGGCCCGCTCGCCGGCCCGCTCGCCGGAACGCTCGTCAGAGCGGTCGCTCGATCGGTCGCCGTGGCCGGCGGTCACGCGGTCGTGTGCTGCTCGATGTGCGCCGACAGCGCGCGCAGCGAGCCAAAGATCTGGCGGTTTTCTTCGTTGTCGGAGCGCAGTTGGAAGCCGTAGGTTTTGCTGATCGCCAGCGACAGCTCCAGTGCGTCGATCGAATCCAGACCCAAGCCGGTACCGAACAGCGGCGCATCGGGATCGATCTCGGCGGGAACCACGCCGTCCAAGTTCAGGTTCTCGACGAGCAGTTCCGCCAGCGCGAGTTCGGCGGGAGTGAGTGCAGACATGAGCAACGGTCCAAGAACGTAAAGAGTATGAAATGCAACGCAGCCGGCGAGTGTGTCTGCAGGCTGCAGCCGGGCCGGCGTGGGGCACCGGAGCGTTGGGCCGCTGAGCGGCTTGACGGCAGCGGTATCGCTGATGGGCGGTATCATGACAGCCTGGGCGATCAACCAAAAGAGCAGGCGTTTGCAATCGGACCCGACATCGGGCGAAGCATCAGGCTTCAGAGGCGCGGACGGCGCTCCACACCCCATCGCGGCGGCGGCCGCGCATCCTACCGACACGCACCCCACTGACGGCGCGCGGAGCGGTGCCGAGCGCGCCGAACGCGGCGCTGCTGATCGCGATGCTGTCGATCATGATGCGGTCGAATGCGACGTGCTGGTCATCGGCGGCGGCCCCGCCGGCAGCACCGCTGCCACCCTGCTGGCCCGCCGCGGCTGGCGGGTGCTGTGCCTGGAAAAAGCCCGCCATCCCCGCTTTCATATCGGCGAATCCCTGCTGCCGATGAACCTGCCGATCCTCGAACGCCTGGGCGTGCTGGACGCGGTCGCGGCCATCGGCGTGCGCAAGACCGGTGCGGATTTCCCGAAACCGGCGATGTCCGCAGACCACGCCGATGGCGCCACCAATGTCTTCCGCTTCGCTCGCGCGCTTTATCCCAGCCCGGATCACGCCTTCCAGGTGCGGCGCGACGACTTCGATGCCCTGCTGTTCGCCAACGCCCGCGCGGCCGGCGCCGATGCCCGCGACGGCGTCGCCGTGGTTGGCGTCAGCTTTGGCGCCGACGAGCGGCCGTTCGAGGCGCAGGCCCGCGACGCCGATGGCCGCACGTTCTCGGTTCGCATGCGCTATACGATCGACGCCAGCGGCCGCGACACCGTGCTGGGCAATCGCCTCAAGACCAAGCGCAAAAGTAGCCGCCACCAGTCGGCCGCGCTGTTCAGTCATTACCGCGGGGTCGCGCGCCGGCCCGGCGAGGACGCCGGCAACATCACCATCGAACGCTTCGCGCACGGCTGGGTCTGGCTGATTCCACTGCGCGACGACGTGATGAGCATCGGCGCGGTCTGCACGCCGGAGTATCTGAAACAGCGGCGCGGCGACGGCGCCGAATGTCTCGAACGCACGCTGCGCGCCATCCCGAGCGTGCAGTCCCGAATGCTGGCGGCCAAGCGCGTCGCCCCGGTTCACGCCACCGGCAATTACTCGTATCGCAACACCCGCATGTGCGGCCCAGGCTGGGCGATGGTCGGCGATGCCTACGCCTTTATCGATCCGATTTTCTCCTCCGGCGTGTACCTGGGCATGCACGGCGCCGAGCGCGCCGCCGACATGGTGGATGCCGCCTTGCGCGCGCCGGCCTGCGAAGCGCAGCGGCAGCGCGCCCTGCGCAAGGAACTCGATCGCGGACTGGCCGAATTTTCCTGGTTCATCTACCGCTTCACCAGCCCGGTGATGCGGCAGCTGTTCGCGAAACCGCGCAATGCCCTCCGCGTCGAACAAGCCGTGATCTCGATGCTGGCCGGCGATGTCTACGCCCACCCGGGCGTGCGCTGGCGGCTGCGGGTGTTCCGTCTGATCTACGCCGTCACCGCACTGAGCATGGCTCCGGCTGCGCTGCGCGATGCTTGGCGGCGGCGCCGCAGCGGCGCGCGCTCCGACGGCGCGCGCTCCGACGGCGCACGCTTTGAAGGCGCGCGCTTTGAAGGCGATACCCTGCACGCCGATCCTGGGGCCGTGGTGTCGGTGCATGCGGCAGCCGGCGGCCAGGACGCGGTAAAATCGCCGGCACGTCCTTTGGAACACCTATGAGCGCAGCGATTCGTCCCTTCTCGTCCGACGCCCCCGCACTGACGGTGGATTACGTTCACGGCGACGACCCGGCCGCGCTGTTGACCGACGACACCCTGGCCTTGTTCGGCTTCGGCGCCGCCGCGCCGGAACTGGATGATCCGCGCTACCTCCGGGTGCCGCTGGAACCTTATGGCAACGCCGGTTTCGAGCGCTGGCGCGCGCTCGGTCCAGTGCGCAGCGGTCGCGAGGGCGATCTGCACACTGGCTTAGTGCGCTGGGCCAGCGACGGTCATCTCACCTTCGGCGTGATCGAAGTGGACGAACCGCCCGGCGAGCACCCCGATCACAGCGACATTTGCGAGGCCGCCGAACGCGCGTACATCGCCCTGGTGCAGTTTTTGATCGGCAGCCCAACCCCGCATCTGCTGCGGGTGTGGAATTACCTCGACGCCATCACCCTCGGCGACGGCGACGCCGAGCGCTACCGCCAGTTCTGCGTCGGCCGCGCCCGTGGCCTCGGCCGCTTCGACACGCAAGGCCTGCCGGCCGCCACCGCGATCGGCCGCTGCGACGGCCGCCGCACGCTGCAGGTGTATTGGCTCAGCGCCGACCGCCGCGGCACGCCGGTCGAAAATCCGCGCCAAATCAGCGCCTACCGGTATCCCCGCGAATACGGCCCACAGCCGCCGAGCTTCGCCCGCGCCATGCTGCCGCCACCGGATAGCCGCATGCCGCTGCTGCTCTCGGGCACCGCCAGCGTGGTCGGTCATGCCTCGCTGCACGTCGGCGAGCTGCTCAATCAAATCGGCGAAACCTTCGCCAACTTCGATGCGCTGCTGGCCGAGGCGCGACGGCTGCAACCTAAGTTACCGGGCGCGTTCGGCGCCGGCACCCGCCTGAAGGTGTATGTGCGCGACGCCGACGCTTTGCCGCTGGTGGCGCACGCATTGACCCAGCGCTTCGGCGACCGTGTCCCCTATCTGATCCTGCAAGCCGCGATCTGCCGCCGCGAATTGACGGTGGAGATCGATGGCGTGCATGGGTGAGGGGTCATCAGTACTACTTGAATCCACCACGCAGCACCGCATCTTGCATCCCTGTCGGCGCGCATTTTCGCACGCCACTTTCGAGGGTAAGGCCATGGGGTTGATCAGTCTGTTGTGGGGCATCGTCGCGATGGTGCTGATGTTCATCGGCCTGATTCCGCTGCTGGGCTGGGCCAACTGGATCATCATCCCGTTCGCGGCGATCGGCGCGATCGTCGCCGCGCTCGGCGTGCTGTTCACCGCTTCGGGCAAACGTGGCCGCGCTGCGACTGGCCTCGTCCTCAACGCCATCGTCATCATCGTTGCCGTCACACGCTTGAGCATGGGCGGCGGGGTGATTTGATCGAAAGCGCCGCGATTGCGCAGAACGTAGCGCATCGATGTCTCCGACAGCACAGCGAGGGCGGCTCTGTCAGCTGCTGCGCTGGTCGTCCTACCGCGCGTCGTCCTACCGCGCGTCGTTCTACCGCGCGTCGTTCTATCGCTCGTCGTTCCGCGACCGCCATCGCGGCCGCCTGAATTCCGCACGCCGGGGGCCGCAGCACGCTAGGGATGCAGAGGTTACGATCCGTTTGTGCAGCGTGTTAACGGGCACGGCCATCAGGAGACGGCGATGAAGGCATTCACGCAAGCGCCGAAGGCGCGCGTTCGGTCCTCGGCAACCAACCGCGAGAGCCAAATTTCGCCCGGGGTAGAGAACCGAGCGGCCGCGCTGAGCGGCCTGGGCAATCGTCAGTTACAGCAGTTGCTGACGCAAACGCCCGCCGCCTCCCGCGGATTACCGGCCTCGAGGCGCGACCCCGGTGCGAACCCTTACTCGCACGCACTCGCACGCACCCGCTCGGCATCGCCCAGCGCGACACTCGGCGCATCCGGCGACCGTTTCGAACGCGATGCGGACCGCATCGCCGAGCGCGCCTTGCGCTCCCCGGACCACAAGCGCACGGCAGACGGCAGCTCCGGGCTAAGTCCCGCATTCGCCGCCGCAGTGCCCGCCATCGGCATGGATCCGCCGGCGCAATGCGCCGCCGCAGGCACGGCAGGCGGCGGCCGGCCCTTGGACCCGGCGACGCGCGGTTTTTTCGAATCCCGACTGAATCACGATTTCGGCGACGTCCGCGTGCATACCGACGCCTCCGCAGCGCGCGCCGCGAATGCACTCGGCGCGAACGCCTACGTGCGCGGCCGCGATGTCGTGTTCGACCGCAGCCAGTTCGCGCCGCACACGCCCGACGGCAAACGGCTGCTGGCGCACGAACTCGCGCATGTCGTGCAGCAGCGCGCGGGCGGTGCGCCGACGGTCCAACGCGATCTCAAAGCGTACAACAGGAAAAAACCACGGCGCTGCCCGCGTTCGGCATGATGGGCGGCTCCAGTGCTTCCTACGAAACCAAATCCGCCGAAGCACCGGGTCTTCGCGCGGCGTTACAGACGCTGATCACCGACGGCAAAGTCAAAGAAGTTCTCTCCAGCGACGGCGCGGTGAGCTGGTTCGCCGCCGAGCACCACATGAACGCGCGGCTGAGCGACATCGAACAAGCACTGCAGGTCGCGGGCTATGCGAAAGCGACCAAGCTCGCGAAAGCGATTTACGATATCCACGGCGAATTCTTGTATTCCAAAGAATCCCTGACCACCATCGCGGCGTTCTATTCGAATACGACCACGATCGGCGAAAAGGTCCGGGCGGTGACCAATCGGTCGATGACCGAATGGGAAATCCGGCAAGCCAAACGGGTGTTCGGCAACGCGATCAATTACGGTTCGGTCACGATCGCGGACGGTTCGGTGTCCAGCAAGATCGCCTCACTCGGCGGTTACGCCCGCACCATCGGCAACGTCATCAATTTCCCGACCGGTAGTTCGCGCAGCATGGCCTTCATGTTCCATGAGCTTACCCACGTTTGGCAGTACCAAAAAACCGGCGTGAGCTATATCGCCAAAGCGCTGTGGGCGCAGGTCACCGAAGGTTACAGCTACTCCACCGATGGCAAAAGCGCCGAGGATTCGTTGAAAGACGCGCGCGCCGCCGGCAAAACGCTCTACGACTACAACCTGGAGCAACAGGGCGACATCATGAGCGACTATTACCGCCGCTTACAGCGCGGCGAAGACACATCGGCGTGGCAACCCTTCATCGACGACGTGAAATAAGAGCGCCGAGCCACCGCGCGCCCCGACGCATATCGCAGCCTCGCGATCCCTGGTTTTCGCGACCAACCCGAAGAAGCACGCGCTACCGACCCCCGCATTGCGAACACATCTACGGTAGCTTCCGGGAATGTCGATACCATTACGCAGACGAGACATTCGCCATGGGCACGCCCCCTCCGTCGGTCAAGTCGGCGACCTCCTCGGCCAACCGCTCGCGTAAAGCAGCGAGCACGTTGCGAAGAGCAATCAACAGCCAGCGTTAACACCACCAGTGCAAGATCAAACGACGCAGCAGACGGAAACAGTGGGGCGGATATGCAGATCGGGTGAGTGTTCTCGCAGTTGCGTCGAACGCCGCACGCGCTTGATCCTTCATTGTTCTAATCGCTAATCTGGGCCCACCAGGACTCGAACCTGGAACCAAAGGATTATGAGTCCTCTGCTCTAACCATTGAGCTATGGGCCCGTAGTCGGAATCTTAGCAAAGCCGAGCGAATAACTGGGTTCCGGTGTGATCGGTCTTGCGGCTGTTGAACGCTGTTGAGACGCCGGGTGTGGAGGTCATGCTGGTGGTGAAAGGCGTGTCGTATGAAGCGCTCGCGCCTGAAGGCGCTCCTACAAAAAACATCGGCCCTTCCGGGCCTCGCACAAAGCGAAAGCATCGGCGCTTCCGGGCCTGGCACAGTGCGAAAACGAGGAACCCGCCATGCGACGGGTTCTTCGATGGATCGTATCGGCCGCTTGATCGGTGCCGTTCGCTCTGCGGTCAATCGATATCCAGGAAACTGCGCAGCTGCTCGGAGCGGCTGGGGTGACGCAGTTTGCGCAGGGCTTTGGCTTCGATCTGACGGATGCGTTCGCGGGTGACGTCGAACTGTTTGCCGACTTCTTCCAGCGTGTGGTCCGTGTTCATGTCGATGCCGAAGCGCATGCGCAGCACTTTGGCTTCCCGCGGGGTGAGGCCGGCGAGCACGTCGCGCACGGTTTCCTGCAGGTTGATGTTGACCGTGTTCTCGATCGGAGACTCGACGTTGGTGTCTTCGATGAAGTCGCCGAGGTGGCTGTCTTCATCGTCGCCGATTGGCGTCTCCATCGAGATCGGTTCTTTGGCGATCTTCAGGACCTTCCGGATCTTGTCTTCCGGCATGTCCATTTCTTTCGCCAATTCTTCCGGCGTGGCTTCGCGGCCGTACTGCTGCAGCATCTGCCGCGAGATGCGGTTGAGCTTGTTGATCGTTTCGATCATGTGCACCGGGATGCGGATGGTGCGAGCCTGATCGGCAATCGAGCGGGTGATGGCCTGACGAATCCACCACGTCGCGTAGGTCGAGAACTTGTAGCCGCGACGGTATTCGAATTTGTCCACCGCCTTCATCAGGCCGATGTTGCCTTCCTGGATGAGGTCGAGGAACTGCAGGCCGCGGTTGGTGTACTTCTTGGCGATGGAGATGACCAGGCGCAGGTTGGCCTCGACCATTTCCTTCTTCGCCTTGCGCGCCTTGGCTTCGCCGTAGGCCATCGCACGGCTGATGTCTTTGATGTCGGTGAGCGAGAGATACAGCGCTTTCTCGATCGACATCGTCGCTTCTTGTTCGGCGATGATCAGTTCTTTCACATCACGCAGACCGGACGACCACTTCTGTTTGCGCTTGAGCATTTCGTCCACCCAGCCCACATTGGTCTGGCTGCCTTCCCAAGCGCGGATGAAATCCTTACGCGGCATTTTGGCGACGCGCGTGGAGAGATCGAGGATGCGGCGTTCGTGTTCTTTGATCTGGCCCAGCACTTCGCGCAGCTTCTTCACCAGTGTGTCGGTGAGCGCAAGCGGCAGCTTCAGGGTCATGAACTGATCGGCCATGTCCTGACGCAGCGCGGCGACGGCTTTCTTGTCAGCGTCTTGCTTAGCGTTGGCCTTCTGGAACTTCGCATAGGCGGCCGCGAGGGCCTCCATGCGGCGCGCGACTTCGAGCGGGTCGGGACCGACCGGGCCGGCTTCTTCGGCGGCGGCCTCTTCTTCTTCTTCGGCCGCTTCAAGCGCGTCTTCGGCGATCTCGGCTTCGGGAATCTCTTCGATCGGTTCTTCGATGTCGTTAAAGCCGGTGACGATGTCGGCTAAGCGCTTCTTGCCGCCTTTGTGCAGATCGTATTCTTCGAGCAGCAACTGCACCGACCAAGGAAAGCTGGCCAGGGCCGACATCATCTGCACGAGGCCTTCTTCGATGCGCTTGGCGATCGCGATTTCGCCTTCGCGGGTCAGCAGCTCGACCGTGCCCATTTCACGCATATACATGCGCACAGGGTCGGTCGTGCGGCCGCCTTCGCCGTCGAGCGCGGTGAGCGTGGCCGCAGCTTCTTCAGCAGCGGTATCGTCGACTTCGCGGCCGCCGGTGGCACCGTCGGCGAGCAGCAGGGTATCGACATCGGGTGCGACTTCATGCACCTCGATGCCCATGCCGTTGATCATGCCGATAATGTCTTCGATCTGTTCGGGATCGACGAGATCGTCCGGCAAATGATCGTTGACCTCGGCATAGGTCAAATAGCCCTGTTCCAGGCCCTTGCTGATCAGTTGCTTGATGTCGGACTGCGGGGCCTGACGTTCGTTGGCCATTGGCGCCACCGTGGGAAAGTGAACCCGTAATTATAACAGCCTCGAGGGGGCGACCGGGTGCCGGGACGGGAAACGGCGTCGGTTTGATGACATCGGCCGCCACATCGCGAAGCGCGGTGCCGGCCATCAACGGGCAATCTGTCGATACAACCTATCGATACAACAAACAGTAAAGAGCGATGCCCGGACCGATGTGGTGGGCGAAGACGTGGATTCAAGCCTGCGCAAACGGCGCTGGGGCCGGGTTCAGACGGGGGGACGGCCGGGAACGCGATCGATTCGGACCTGGACCACCGTGGATTGGCGGTCCGCCGAACTCAGGTGTGAAGCAGAAAGGTCACGGGGCCATCGTTGACGAGGCTGACCTGCATGTCGGCGCCGAAGCGGCCAGTTTCGACCCCATATGCGTGTTTTAGCCGGCAGTAAGCGACCAGTTCGTCGAAGATGCGCCGCGCTTCCTGGGGCGGAGCGGCGCTGCTGAAGCTTGGCCGCAGGCCCGCGGCCGTGTCGGCGGCCAAGGTGAATTGGCTGACCAAGAGCAGGCCGCCCTGGACGTCGGTGAGCGAGCGATTCATCCGCCCGGTGTCGTCCGAAAACACGCGATAGCGCAGCAAGCGCTCACCGAGTTTGGCGATTTCGGCCGGGCCATCGTTGGGCTGCACGCCGATCAGAGCCAGCAAGCCTGGGCCGATGGCGCCGACAGTTTCACCGGCCACGGCGACTTGGGCTTGGGTGACGCGTTGGATCAGAGCGAGCATGCGGGGGCCGGAGGTCGGAACGTTCGCAGGAGCGCAGCCCCGTTGGGCATCGCTGAGGGCTGCGGATGGATTCTGAAGCAAAACAGGCCCCTCGCCTTCGGCTCGGGATGACAATCGATGCGAAAGTGCAGAGAGAGCGGTCAGCGGAGCCCCGCCCCGCTCGACCGCTTCGTGCCCCTTGCCGCTTGAACCTTGATCTCGCGACATCTCCGCGCCTCGCGCGGAAGCCGTTAGTTAGACTGCGCGGCTGATGATCGATCTCCTCGCGCGCGTCTTGTTCGCCTTCGCCGGTTTGGCCGGCCGTCTGCCGTGGCCGTGGCTGAGCCGCTGCGGCGATGGCGTGGCGTGGCTATGGCGGCGTCAGCAGCGGCGCGAAAGCAAGGTGGCGCGGCGGAATTTGGAGCTGGCCTACCCCGAGCTGAGCGCGGCCGAGCGCGAGGCGCTGCATGCCGACATCCTGAAGACGACAGCGCGCCAGGCGTTCGAGACGCTGCGGCTGTGGACCCGGCCGCATGCCGAGAATCTGCAGACCATGCTGGTGCGGCGCGAGGGCGTGGAGCTGTTCGACGCCGCCATCGCCGCTGGCAAGGGCGTGATCGTGGCCGCGCCGCATTACGGCAATTGGGAGCTGCTGAACCAATGGCTAGCCGACTACACGCCGCTCGCGATCCTGTACCGGCCGCCGGATTCGCGCTTGGGCGAGGCCTTCCTGCGTCTGGCGCGCGCCGATGCCGATGACCGCGTGACCCAGATCCGCGCCGAAGCGGCCGGCATCCGCCACTTGTTCAAGCGCCTGCGCGACGGCGGCGTGGTCGGCATCCTGCCGGACCAGCAGCCGAAGGCCGGCGACGGCGAGTTCGCGCCATTCTTCGGCCGGCCGGCTTACACCATGACCCTGCTGACGCGATTGGCCGAACGCAGCGGCGCCACGGTGCTGTTCGTCTACTGCGAGCGGGTCGGCCCCTTGGCGTTCGCGCTGCGGGTGGAACCCGCACCGGCGGCGATCGCCGATGCGGACAGCTTGGTCGCCACCACGGCGCTGAACGCGGCGGTCGAGCGCATCGCGCGTCGCGACCCAGCGCAGTACCAATGGACCTACAAGCGTTACACCCTCGACCCGTCGTGGAACCCGTACTTCAACCCGTATCGCGATTTGTAAGCGCCTGTTCATCATCTCCCATCAGCGCCGATGCATGCGCTGTCATCCCGAACGCCCGCACCACGGGCAGAGGGACCTGTTGTCAGTGCAGTAGAAACAGAAAAACAGGTCACTCCTCGGGCTTCGCCCTCGTTCGGAATGACACGTCATTCCCAGATGCAAGATGTTGAACAGGCTCTTACGTCTTCGCACATGCCACGTTACGTGCAGACGGGCATACTCGCATCGCTACTTCTCGCACCGCCACTTATGGACGCTCCGCTTGCCGTGACCCAGTCATCCAATCCCGATGCGCCATCGATGCTCGCTAGCGCAAGCGATGCGCCGACTCAGGCGGTCGCCGACGCCGCGCCGACAACCGAATTCAGCGGATCGGCCGGCGCCGCCCAAACGCGCGATCTCCCCGTCGAAGAGCAACCGCTGCAGCCGGACTGGCAGGCGCTGCCGGCGCGGGCGCATACGGTGTTTCGCTATGTCGGCCTGCTCAGCACCAGCGCACCGGCTGCGATCGTGTCGATCTCGCTTTACAACCGCTTCGGTGCGCAGATGACCACCTGGATCGCGATCGGCGGCGTGTTCGCCGCGGCGATCGCGATCGGTCTGTGGTTAGCGTATCGGCGCTATCGCTACACGTTTTGGAAACTCGACCGCGACGGCTTCGCGGTGAAGCGCGGGCGCATTTGGCAGTGGGAAACCCGGGTGCCGACGACGCGGGTGCAGCACATGGATCTCAAACGCGGCCCACTGGAGCGCACGCACGGCCTGGCATCGGTGATCCTGCACACCGCTGGCACCCGTTTGAATGCAGTCAGCGTCTCCGGCATGGATCACGGCGACGCGGAGCGGCTGCGCGATTACCTGACCCGCCAGATCGATCGGCAGGACGGCGATGACTCCGAACACGCTTGAGGCCTTCGCGCTCGACGCGGCCAAAGAACGCCGGCTGCATCCGCTGTCATGGATGTTCGTGCTGATCCAACAGCTCAAACAATTCATTGTGCCGCTGCTGGTGCTGCTGTTTCTCGGCCGCGGCGACCGCAATGATTTATGGTCGGTGGTGGCGATTTGCCTGCTCGCGGCCTATTCGATTTGGCAGTACTACACCTACCGCTTCCGGATCGATCACGACAGCGTCACCATCCGCAGCGGCTTGTTCGAACGCAGCCTGCGCCAGATTCCGTTTGCGCGCATCCACAACGTCGCGCTGCATCAGTCGCTACTGCATCGCATCTTCCGCGTGGCGGAAGTGCGCTTGGAATCGGCCGGCGGCATCAAGCCCGAAGCGGAGATGCGGGTGCTCACGCTCGACGACGCGCTGGCGCTTGAAGCATTGGTGCGTCGGCGTCGATCCGAGCGCAACCGGGCCACTGCAGGCATCGCAACCCCGGCGTCGAACGATCGCAACGAAACCGCCGAACGAGACGTCGGCGAACACGACGCGGGCGAACACGACGCAGGCGAACAGCTGGTCAGCCTCTCCCACAGCGAAGTCATTCGCCTAGGCTTGATCTCCAATCGCGGCATGCTGGTGATCGCCGGCTTGTTTGCGGTGCTGGCGCAGCTTAATCCCGGCATATTGACCAGGGTGCTGCGGACCTGGCTACAGGCGCTTTCCGGCTATGTGCTCGATTTCGGTCGCGGCCATGAGGTTGCCGCGATGATGTCGCTGGTCATCCTGTTCGTCGTGGCGTTGCGTCTGTTTTCGATCTCGCTGGCGCTGCTGCACTACACCGATTTCAACCTGCATCGGCACGGCCGCCGGTTGACGCTGGAGCGCGGTTTGCTGGCAAAGCTGCGCACCAGCACGCCGCATGGCCGCATTCAGACCTGGACCCTGCATGAGGGCGTGCTGCACCGCTTATTCAAACGACGCACCTTGGAAGTGAGCACGGCCGTGCTCGATAACGGTTCGCACGGCCAACCGCGTTCGCTGCGCGAACTGGCGCCGATCGGCACGCCCGCGCTGTGCGACAGCTTGATCCATCAACTGCTGCCGCAGGTGCAATGGCCGGTGCAGCACTGGCAGCCGTTGCATGCCCTCGCCGGATTACGCTTGTTCATCCCGCATTTGCTGTGGGTGTCGGTGCTGGCCTTCGGCGCGTCTTGGAACCTCGGCATGCTCGGTGCAGCGTTCTTCGCCTGCTGGTTGCCGTGGGGCGGCTATTTGGCATGGCGGCATGCACGCATGGCCGGCTACGCTGCGGACGATCGGATCGTCGCCGTGCGCGACGGCTGGTGGACGCGGCGCTGGCGTTTCGCGGAAATCAGCAAACTGCAGGCGGTACTGCTCAGCCAATCGCCGCTGGATCGCAGGCTGGGCATGGCAACGCTGCTGCTCGATACCGCTGGCGGCACCGGCGCGGGCGCGCCTTTGATTCTGCGCTATCTGCCCGTTGCCGCTGCCCGCGCGCTGCAGGCGCGCTTGGTGCATAAAATTTCGCGGCAGCGCTTGCGCTGGTGACGGTG
This sequence comes from Lysobacteraceae bacterium, assembly GCA_031374725.1. Lineage (GTDB taxonomy): Bacteria > Pseudomonadota > Gammaproteobacteria > Xanthomonadales > Xanthomonadaceae > Lysobacter_I. The sequence goes on from JANMGT010000007.1 coordinate 29,304, forward strand.
TTGGCTTCGCTGTGGTAGCGACGCGAGTCGCGATGCTCTTCGCAGGAACCGCTCAAGACCAGATCCTCTTTGTAGGAGCGACGCGAGTCGCGATGCTTTTTGTACCAGCATGTGCGATTCGCGACTCGCGTCGCTCCCACAAGCGATCAAGGGCGCCAATAACCCAACTTCGCGCGAATTTGCAGCGCGCGCGCACGGCCTGCGAGCGGCTTGCCGCGCAGGCGGCCGAGCGTGCCGGCGATCAGATCGTCGGTCGCGGCGATCACGCGCTCGGACGAGCGCCCATCGCGATACGGATGGATCGTATCGGCGTATGCAGCGAGCGCTTCACGCAATTCAGCGCTCGGCGCGAACGCGCTTTTCAGCATCGCGGGCAGTTGGCCGACGTCGTCGAAATCGAGCATGTGCGGCTTCGGCGCGCGGTTGCGGAAGGTGACGACCGGTTTATGTTGAATCACAAATTCCGAGACCACCGACGTGGTGTCGGCCAGCAGCACGTCGGCCGCGCGCTGCGCCGATATCAGTTGTTCGGTCTCGATGAACGCCGCATTCGGGCCGGCGAGGGCGCGGTAGCGCTCGAACAATCCTGGCGCGCATTTCGGGTGCAGGGTCAGCAGCCAATAACGATCGCCGCGCGCGATCTCGGCGGCGATGGCCTCGAACAGATGCGGCGCGGCGCTGAGGCGCTCGGTGAAGGTCGAGGCGAACAGCACCGTCGGCCGGCCGTGCGCGGGTGCGCGCAGGGCCGCAGACGCGCCACCATCATCGCGGAACAACGGATCGAGCTTGGGCCAGCCGGTTTCGACTACCGCGAAGTGCGGGTGCTGCGCGGCCAGTGCGCGAAACGGCGCGGTGGTCGCCGGCCCTTGGGTGCAATACAGATCGAACAGGCCGCGTACCCGGAAATGGCCGCGCGCATCCTCGCGTTTTTCGACGTTGAAGCCGTGGAAGAGCTGGACTTTCGGCCCGCTCAGAAAGGTCGGCACCCAATTCGCGGCGCTGAATACTGCCCGGGGCCGCAGCGCCACCGCCTCGCGCAGAGCGACCGTGCGCACCCCGCCCGCCAACATCGCGCCGGCCGCGCCGTCCTCGAACCACGCGTACACGGCATCGCCCTGCGCTTGCAGGGCGTCGGCCAACGGCTGCAGGATGGGCAGCGCGTAGCGCTCGGTCGCGAACAACAGGTAATCCGCCATCAGTACATCCCCGCCCTCGGCCGCTTCGGCGCCCATTTCACCGCAAACCCGTCTGTCGGCGGTGATTATCGCGTTCAACGAAGCCGACCGCATCGGCGACTGTTTGGCCTCGCTCGCGTTCTGCGATGAGATCGTGGTGGTCGATTCCGGCTCTACCGACGACACGCGTGCTGTGTGCGAGGCCGCCGGCGCGCGCGTGCTGCAGCGCCCATTCGACGGCTTTCGCAGCCAAAAACAGTTCGCGGTGGAACAGGCCGCGCACGATTGGGTGCTGTGTCTGGACGCCGACGAGCGGGTCAGCCCCGAGTTGAAGGCGTCCATCCTGACCGCCCGCGACCGCAGCTTCGGCGAGGCCGCCGGCTATCGCTTTGCGCGGCTGAGCGAGTATTTCGGCAAATTCCTGCGTCGCGGCAACGCCTACCCCGACCGCGTGCTGCGCCTGTTCGACCGCCGCCGCGGCGGTTGGCGCGGCAGCCGCGAGATCCACGAAGCGGCCAGCGTCGACGGCAGCGTCGTTACCTTGGCCGGCGATGTGATCCACTACCCCTACCGCAGCTTCGGCCAACAGCTCAGCAAGACCCAGCGCTACGCCCGGATGATGGCCGAGCACGACTTCGCCCGCGGCAAGCGTGCGTCGCTGGCGAAACTGGTGCTGTCGCCCGCGTGGCGCTTTTGGCGCGGCTATGTGTTCCGGCTCGGCTTCCTCGATGGCTGGCACGGCCTGGTCTACGCTTATGTCCGCGCCAATTACGTGCGCCAGAAAACGATCATGCTGTGGTTGCTGCAGAACGGGCGAAAGCTGGATTGAGCGAGGCCCGCATCTCGCTGCGGGAGCGACACACGCACAGAGGCATTGTGGGAGCGACGCACGTCGCGAACGGATGAATCGATGGATACCGTCGCGACTCGCGTCGCTCCCAGAATGGGTTCTCTCGCGACTCGCGTCGCTCCCACACATACCGCCCTTGGACGATCGAACCCGGATGGGCTTCGCTCGCCATCCCCGGCCCAATCGACCAGAATGTAGACCAGAATATCGACCGGCTCGTCGCATCTACCGTGCGCGCCGCCCCGATGTCCCCTGTTCCCTGGAGTTTCACCTGATGGCCCGAATCCTCGTTACCGGCGGCGCCGGCTTTCTCGGCTCGCACCTGTGCGACCGCCTGCTCGACGACGGCCACGATGTGCTCTGCGTCGATAATTTCTTCACCGGCAGCAAGCGCAATATCGCGCATCGGCTGAATCATCCGTATTTCGAGCTGATGCGCCACGACGTGACCTTTCCGCTGTTCGTGGAAGTCGATCAGATCTACAACCTCGCCTGCCCGGCCTCGCCGGTGCACTACCAGCACGACCCGGTGCAGACCACCAAGACCAGCGTCCACGGCGCGATCAATATGCTGGGGCTGGCGAAGCGGCTGAAGGCGCGGATCTTCCAGGCTTCCACCAGCGAGGTCTACGGCGACCCGGAAGTGCATCCGCAGCCAGAAGGCTACTGGGGCCGGGTTAATCCGATCGGCATTCGTAGCTGCTATGACGAGGGCAAGCGCTGCGCCGAAACCCTGTTCTTCGACTACCACCGCCAGCACAACCTCGACATCAAGGTCGTGCGCATCTTCAACACCTACGGCCCGCGCATGCATCCCAACGACGGCCGCGTGGTCAGCAACTTCATCGTCCAGGCGCTGCGCGGCGAAGACATCACCATCTACGGCGACGGCCAGCAGACCCGCAGTTTTTGTTACGTGGACGATCTGATCGAAGGCTTCGTGCGCTTCATGGGCACCGAAGCGGGCTTCACCGGGCCGATGAACTTGGGCAATCCCGGCGAATTCACCATGATCGAACTGGCCGAACTGGTGCTGAAACTCGTCGGCGGGCGCTCCAAACTCACGTTTCGCCCGCTGCCTTCGGACGACCCGAAACAGCGCCAGCCCGATATCGCGCTGGCGAAATCGAAGCTGGATTGGGAACCGAAAGTGGCGCTGGAAGACGGCTTAAAAGACACCATCGCCTATTTCCGCCGCACCTTGAACGAAGGCGCTGCGGCATGAGCGCGACGCCCGCGAAAACAAGCTTCGCAGTCGTCGTCACCTGCTACAACTATCAGGATTACGTGGTCGAAGCAGTGGACAGCGCGCTGGCGCAAACCCGCGCGCCGAAGCAGATCGTGGTGGTGGACGACGGCTCCAAAGACGATTCGCAGGCGGTGCTGACAGCGCGTTACGGCAGCGACCCGCGCGTGACCCTGATGTTCTGCGAAAACGGCGGCCAGTTGGTCGCTTTTCAGCGCGGCTTGGCCGCGACCGATGCCGATGTGGTGTGTTTTCTCGATGCCGATGATCGCTGGCAACCGGCGCATCTGGACAAGATCGGCGCGCTGTACGACGCGCGCAAAGACGTCGATTTCGTGTTCAACGACATCGTGCTGTTCGGCAACGAAACGCGCACGATCGCCTATGCCGATCGCCCGGTCGATCTGGGCTACACCGCGATCGCGACCTACGAATTAGTGCATTGGTACGGCGCGCCGACATCCGCCATCTCGCTGCGTCGCGGGCTGGCCGAGCGCTGCCTGGATTTGCCGGCGCATGCGGCCAAGACCTGGCGCTTGTCGGCGGATAATTGCCTGGTTTACGGCGCCAGCGTGCTGGCCGGGCGCAAATATTTCTTGCCGACCGGCACCGTCGGTTATCGCATCCACGGCAAAAACGGCTGGTGGTCGAACCGCGGCGCGGTCGAGACCTATCTCAATCGCATGCGTTCGCGCGGCCTCGTCGCCGAATACGCGCGGATGGCGGGCATCGTGCCGGACTCGATCGATTTGGTGAAATACGAATTCAAAACCAAACCCGACCCGAGCTGGAGCGAAATCAAACGCTATGCGCGCTTGGCGATGCGCACCAAGGGCGGTTTTTTCAAGCGCGCCGAACGCGCGCTGACCATCCTGTCGTATCGCTACAGGAAAGCGAGAAAGACGGCGTGAGCGCGGCATGAAGCTGCTGCTCAGCAACTTTCACGACGGCGACGGCGGTGGCCACACCACCTATTTGATCGCACTCGCGCGCGGCCTGCGCGCACGTCACGAGGTGCACTTAGCGCTGCCGCCGAGCAGCCGCGCCTATCGCGAAGCGCAGGCGCTCGATGGCGCACAGGTGCATGCGCAGCCATTTCCGAACGGCATCAAGCAGATGGCCGCGCGCCGCGCCGCGCGGAAGCAACTGCGCGCGCTGTTGCAGAGCGAGCGCTTCGACATCGTGCATGCGAACGGCTCGGCGGATCATCGTTTGCTGCTCGCGGCGCTGCGCGGGCTAACCCCGCGTCCCAAACTGGTGTGGACCAAACATAATTCCAAACCGGTCGGCGGCCTGGGCCATTGGTGGCGCGCGCGCCGCACCGATCTAGCGATCGCGGTCAGCGAAGCCACGCGCCGCGAGTTGCAGGCGACGCCCTATGCACGCTGCACGCCGACGACGGTGCGCAACGGCATCGACATCATCCATTTCGCGCCTGCATCGGCCAACACCCAGGACGCCGAGCGCGCGCGCTGGCTCGGCGATACCGCGCACACCACGGAGCGCCCGCTGCTGCTCGGCAGCAACGCCGGCACCGCCGATTACAAGGGCTGGATGGACTTGGTCGAAGCGATGGCGACCTTACCGGCCGCGCTGCGAACGCAGATTCACGTCCTGCTCTGCGGCAAGCCGCCGAGCGCCGCGCAGCGCGCGCAGATCGACGCGCTCGGGCTCACGTCGCAGATCCATTTCGCCGGCATGCTCAGCGACGTGCGTCCCGCGATCGACGCGATCGACGCCGGCTTCGTGCTGTCGTACGCGGTGGAAACCATTTCCTTCGCCTGCCGCGAAATGATGGCGATGGGCAAACCGGTGCTGGTCAGCGACTACGCCGGCTTGCCCGAAAACATCGATCCCGGCATCGATGGTTGGGTGGTGAACACCCGCGACACCGCCGCAATCGCGCAAACCCTGCTCACCATGCTCGCCGACCCGGACGCGCTAACGGTGATGGGCCATCGCGCCCGCGCCCACGCCGAACGCGACTTCGGGCTGGATCACTTCATCGCATCGACCGAAGCCGCCTACGCCGCAGCGCTGCGCGGGTGATGTGGCGAACGTAAGATGCGATTTCGCGAATCGATGGCTTATCGAACTCGCGGGCGGCCCAGACAACGCCAGCGCAACAACGTATCAACGTAGCCCGGGTAGAGGCCGAAGGCCGGCTTTTAACGGCGTAAGCCGGTCAACCTGTGGTTTTGAGATGGCTCGAATGTAACGGATAGCGCGTTATCCGATCTAAGTGCACCGGTGATAACACGATGAAAGCCCCGGGTTTTGGCCTTCGGCCTCTACCCGGGCTACGAGTCTCGCGCCCTTTCAATATCAATTGAAGCAAGCCATCGGGCTCAAAGGCATCAGCCTCACTTGCCCTTCTTTTCTTTCTTCTCTGCGCGCTTCTCTTTCAGGGTCTTTTCCGGTTTCTTCTTGTCTTGCTTCTTCTGATCCATGCCTTTGGACATGACGGGCTCCGCAGTTAGTGTGATTGAACGTCAAGCGTACTGCGCCCAGGGGCACGCGGTAAACCAGCGACACGACGATCCTCGGCCGCGCGCGCTAGTCATCCTGCCCATCCGCCTCATTCTGGGTCTGGATGCCGTTCGGCACGCAGTTCAGATCGGGCACGGCGGCGGCGGGGACCAACCACCAGCGGCGGCGGTTGGCGATGCCGGCGAATTCCGCCTGTTCGCGGTTCACGCACTGCGACAGCGCCGGTTCCTGCACCAGCAGCCAGCGCTGCGCTGGCGCCTGCGCTTGCCAGGCCATGCCGGCTTTCATTTGCTCGGGCCACAGCACTTTGAAACCGAAGTCGGTGGCCGCGCGATCGGCCATCAGCAGGTTCTGTTCTTTCCAGGCCACGAGGCCGAGTTCGGCGTCGGGGCCGATGCGTTTGCCGACGTGGGTCATCAGCCCACGCGCGGAGGTGGAATCGTTGAGCAGCGGGTAGCCGATCAGGCTGAACAGCACCCAGGTGCCGCCCAGCATCCACAGCAGGCCATGCACGCCGCGCTGCACGCGATGCCAGGACAGCGCGCCCAAGCCCCAGGCGCCGATCGCCATCAGCAGGCCGGCGGCGGCGTGGCCGCCGTCGGTGAAGCCGCGTTCGCCGATGAGTTTGGTTTCGAATTTCGGTTCGCCGAACCACATCGCCAAGCCCGCGCCGAGCGCCAGCGCGGCCAGGGCGAAGCCGAAGCCGAAGGCGATGCGTCGCGGCCACAGCCGGCGCACGATGCCCGGCAGCAGCGGCGCCAGCGCCAGGCAGGCCATCGGCAGCGCCGGCAGGATGTAGACATCGCGTTTGCCGCTGGGAATCGAGAAAAACACGATGATCAACGCCCACCACGCTAACGGCAGCAAATAGCGCGGGTCGCGCCGGCGCAGGCGGCGGCGCCATGCGGGGATCGCCCAAGGCAAGGCAAACATCGCCGGCAGCCACATCGACGCCATCACCCCGAGGTGATACCACCACGGCTGCGGGTGGTCCCAGGACTTCGCATAACGGCCGGCGGTTTGCCGGAACAGGATGTCGTTGAGATAGGCGCGGTATTCCGGCTCATTTTGCGACAGTGCCATTGTCACCATCGGCACTAACCACACGGCGGCGGCGGCAGCGAACGCAAGCGGCCCGCACCAGAAGCGCCAGTCTTTCGCATGCAGCTTGATCCCCGGCCAGCCGCGCAGTGCGGCGAAGATGGCCGGCGCGATCATCACCAGCGCCAGCACGCCCACGCCCTTGGTGATCGTGCCCAGGCCCGCAGCGAACCAACCCAAAAACCACATCCGCCAATCGGGGCCTTTGAGCAGATGCCGCAGCAGGCCGTAATTGGCGAGCGTGATCCAGAAGATCACCAGCGGATCGATCTGCGCCTTCTTCGCCTGATAGGTGAAATGCACCACGAACAGCAGGGTCCACGCCGCGTACAGCCCGACTTGCCGCGTCCACAGCCGGCGGCCAAGGTCGTACACGCACCACAGCGTGCCCAATGCGGCCAACAGCGACGGCAGCAGGAAGGCGATCCGCCACTCGCCGAACAGGGTGTAGAACGCGGCCTGTAGCCACATCAACATCGGCGGTTTGTCGGAATACAGCTCGATCCCGCGATGCGGAAACAGCCAGTTGCCGCTCTCGACCATCTGCTTGGCGACCAACGCGAACCGCGGCTCGTCCGCAGGCCAGGGGTCGCGCAGACCCAAGCCGGTGCCCAGCACCAGCAGTGCAGTGAAGGCCAGCAGCCAGAATTGTTTGGAGTCGCGAGTGTTTAGCATGGCGGAATGATAGCCGCTCAAGCATTCGCCATCCGTAGGGCGGGTCTTGACCCGCCATCCCGTTGAACGTTCTATCGCTGTAGACGCGGGTGGATCACGAATCGCCTGCCAACGTTGCGCATGGCCCGGGAAAGAGATGCGGAAAAAGCGGCGGGTCAAGACCCGCCCTACGAGGTCTCAATCAGCCCTTACGCAGCCGCGCGTAGAAAAAACCATCCATGCCATCGTCGCCGGGCAAGCGTTGGCGACCAACGCCATCGCTGCGGCCGAACGCCTCGGGCAACGCCTCCACCTGCGCATCGGGCGTGCGCGCGAGAAACGCGTCAATCTGCAGCGCATTCTCGTCGCGCAGCACCGAGCACGTGGCGTACACCAGCACGCCGCCCGGGGCCAGCGTCGGCCACAGCGCATCGAGCAAGCGCGCTTGGGTCGCCGTCAGCGCTGCGAGATCCTGTTCGCGACGATGCAGCAAAATATCCGGCTGACGGCGCACGATGCCGGTCGCCGAACACGGCGCATCGATCAGCACCGCGTCGAAGTGTTCGCCCGGCGCCGCATCGCTGCGCCACCAGCGATCCAGCTCGGCGGCATCGGCCGCAAGCAGCGTCACCTCGGTCTCCACGCCAACCCGCGCCAGTGTCTCGCGCGTGCGGCGCAGACGCCGCGGGTCGATGTCCAAGGCAGTGATGCGCAGGCGCGGTTCGCGTTCGAGCAGATGCGCAGTTTTACCGCCCGGCGCGGCGCAGGCATCAAGCACGCGCATGCCCGGCGCGAGCGCGAACGCATCGGCTACCGCTTGCGCCGAAGCGTCCTGCACCGACACCCAGCCATCGTCGAAGCCCGGCAACAACTGCACCGCATGCGAGGTATCGAGCCGCAGCGCGTCCGCCAACTGCGGATGCGCGCTCGCTTCGATACCCGCGTCGCGCAGGCGCTGCAGATAGGCATCGCGCGCGATGCGCTGGCGATTCACCCGCAGCCACAGCGGCGCGGCCGTGGCACTGGCGGCGAGAATCGCATCGCTGTCTTCGGGCCAGTCGCGGCGCAGCAGCGCCAGCAACCACTCGGGCCACGCTTGCGCCGGGTCGGCGGCGGGCAAGCCTTCGCGCTGCGCACGCCGCAGCAGCGCGTTGACCATGCCGGCCTGATGCGAGCGACCGAGCGCCCGCGCCGCTTCGACCGTGGCATCCAGCGCCGCATGCGCCGGCAGGCCCAGCGCATCGAGCTGCGCAAATCCCGCATACAGCAATGCGCGCAGCAGCGCATCGCGCGCGCCCAGCGGCTTGGTCATCCACGCATCAAGCGCAGCGGCATAGCGCACGCGTTCACGCAGCGCCGCGAAGCAGATCGCTTCGACCAAGGCACGGTCGCGCGGATCGTCCAGCGCTGGCAATGCCTTCGCGAATTCGGCTTTCAGCGAACGCCCCTGATGCATCACCGCATCAAGCACGCGCGCGGCGACAACGCGCGAATCGGTGCCGGCGGGTCTGTTCATCGCGACACCTCGTCGCCGCGCGCGTGCTCAATGCGACTGACCACCTCAAGCGCGCCGATCGGGAACGATGCGATCCACGCGGTGGTGGCGTCGGCCTGGGTGCATTCAACGAGATATGTCTCGTGGCGCGCATCGTCGGGATCGTCCGCGCTCAGAATCGTGACCACCACGCCGATATCGCCGATGGTTGGCGCGCGACAGCCCAGACCGCAGCCATCCAAGCCGATGCCGTCGAGCGATCGAATGCGGACCACGTCGTACTCGCGAATCGCATTGGTCATGACGCCAATCGCCCTTGGATCTCTTCGACGCCTTGGATCTCTTCGACGCCATCGATCCCTTCAATATCGACGATGCGCTCGCCGTCGGCATCAATCAGCAAAAACTCATCCGACAGCGGGTGTACATCGGGATAGTGCGCCTCGGGGTCGCAGAAGATGCGCTTTGCCAACTTCGGAAACATCGCGCGGGCCAACAGCAGGCTGTCGCTCCAGGGCAGCTCGCCGCGCAGCGTGCAGCAGCTGAACCCCGGCGTATTCGGCATGAACGACAGTTGCGCATGCGCGAAGCGATAAAATCGGGTCGATGCATCCATATCCAGATCGCGCCAGACGCGCACGACATCGCCGAGCGATTCGCACAGCGCCGCCAGCAACTGCGCCTCGTCGCAATCTTCGATGTAGATTTCGACTTCAATCGTCGTTTCGGTGTCGTCGCTCATCCGACGCGTAATTCCCGATGCGCGTTCAGATAATCCGCCACCGTGTTCGCCTTGCCGCCTTCGCGCTGCAGCACGCGAAGGCGCAGCGCGCCCACGCCGCAGGCGATGTCGATGCCGTCGCGGTTCACCGCGAGCACCGTGCCCGGCGGCATGCCGTGCGCGCTATCGACGGCAATCGCACCGTGAATGCGCACGCGCTGGCCGGCGAGTTCCGCCTCGGCGATCGGCCAGGGATTGAACGCACGCACTTTGTTCGCCAGCGCCACCGCCGGCTGCGACCAATCGAGTTTCGCCTCGTGCTTGTCGAGCTTGTGCGCGTAGGTCACGCCCTCATCTGGCTGCGGATGCGGCTGCGGACGCATGCCGACGCGCAGCAGGCCCAGACCATCGGCCAATACCTGCGCGCCGAGTTCGGCCAAGCGATCGTGCAACTGCCCGCCGCTATCCTGCGCACCGATCGGCGTGGACTGCGACAGCAGCACCGGCCCGGTATCGAGGCCTTTTTCCATCTGCATCAAACACACGCCGGTTTCGCTATCGCCCGCTTCGATCGCACGCTGAATCGGCGCCGCACCGCGCCAACGCGGCAACAGGGAGGCGTGCACGTTCCAACAGCCGTAGGTGGGAATATCGAGAATGCGCTGCGGCAGAATCAACCCGTAGGCGACCACGATCATCAGATCGGGTTTGAGCGCTTTCAACGCATCACGCGAGATTTGTTTCTTCAGCGTCTCCGGCTGCAGCACCTCGATGCCGCGCTTGAGCGCTTCCAGCTTCACCGGCGACGACGTAAGCGCCCGCCCCCGGCCCGCAGGACGGTCCGGCTGGGTATAGACCGCGACCACCTCACCGTATTTCGCAGCAGCGCGGAGGGAGGGGACGGCGAAGTCGGGGGTGCCGGCGAAGATGAGGCGGAGTGGCAT
>JANMGT010000058.1:0-12104 GCA_031374725.1 Lysobacteraceae bacterium
CGTGCTGTGATTGATGGTCCGCTTGCGTGCCGCGGTCAAGTAGCCCAGCCGATTGCGCGAATAGACGTTGAGATTCTTCGGCAAGGTACCGTAAGTCGTGCTGGTGTTGGCATTGCTATAGGCATCGCTCATCACGTCCCATGGGTTGTCGTAGGTATCGCCGTCGCCATCGGAGTTGTTGGCATGCGGCAAGCCATAGGCATGTCCCATCTCATGCGCCAGAGGTGCGAGGTTCTGGAACGCCCACGGCGGATTCCAGGTGCTGCTCCAGCACTTGTTGATGCCGTCGAGCGTGGCGCAGCGGCCACCGCCCCAAGCGTAGCCATCGAGGTCGCCGTTGAACATCATATTGATGCCTTGCAGCCCGCCGTTGGCGGCAAAGTTAACGCTGGCGTTGGCGACCGCAGTGCAGTCGTCGAAGAGCTTATTCAGATCCGCGCCGGCGGAGGTGACGTAGTAAGAGCGGTTCTGGGGCAGCGTGAACCAACCATACGCGGTGCTGCCGTTGAGGTTGATGTTGCCGTAGGACACCAGGGACCAGTACTGGCCAAGCTCCCCAGCTGCAGTTCCGTATTGCGCCTGGAAAAAGCTCTTGGGTTTCTGTTCGGTAGCGATGTCCTTGAACTTGCACATCAGCGTGGCCCAGGTGGTCGTTACCACTCTGGTCGAGATCCTCCCTGCATTGCCAGTCACCGTGTCGGACACGAGATCGTCGATAGCCACGATCACTTCGGGCACCGACAGGCCGGACACCGCGGCCGCTTTGGCGACGGCGGTTGATGCCGGAACCAGCGTCACCGCGACCCGGCTCTTGTTGAGTGAGTAGAGGTCTCCGGCGGCCTTCAAGGCGCTGTCGGTGTCTAAGGCATGGCGACGGCCTGCATCATCGACCACAGTCGCCGAAAAACGGTGAGGGGTCTTGCTTCCGGGGCGGGCATCACCCCAGGTCAGCTCCAAGCGCCCTTGCAAGGGCGCTTTCGTCGCTTCGACGGCTGCGCCCTTCGCCTGAACGGACATCGGGTTAGCACTGTACGCGGTACCGACGAGGGTCGTGGTGGCAAGCGTCATCGCCGCCGCTAATAGACTGACGTTATATGACATCACTTTCATTCTGATCATCCTTAGTGAGGTTATGTGACTTCAATGTGACTTACTGGCAACATCGCGGCGTTCGGCTTGCCCGGTTTGGGGGGGCGCGTCGAAAACGGCCGGCATTGCAGCTCCGATAGTCATCCGCACTGCCTCGTTTGTCATGCGCGACTGATGTTAAAACGATGATGAAACGATGTTGAAACGATGATCAAGTCGCGAATCTGTGATCGGAGCAATGTTTTTAGGGGGCATCCGTGTTGTTCCTGAGATCTCTCCATGAATCACCCTACGCTGAGACATGCACCAACTCGTGCTCTGTCCTGCAACTAACGCGACTATGTTCTGAGTGGGTGTCGTCGTCAGGCAAGGCGCGAGGAGGAGACGTCGCAGCGCTACGGCGACGACGAGTCACGCAGCATGAGGGGGAAAGACGCCAGAACATAGCGATGGAATTTGCGGGACAGGACACGAGGCTAGCTGGCGGATCTCGCAGCATTTGCCTTCAGGCAACGCAGAAGAAGTCAGCCTTGCCTGCAGTGGAAAGACGCTCTAAGAGCCTGTTCAACGTCTCCGTATGCACCGCGCTGAGCCTATGGACGTAGCGCCCGCGCGTCGCTTGATCAGACGGCCAGTCTGGCGCTGCGCGCCACACCACCCCTGGCGGGCCGCAGCGGCACAACGCGATGTATGCGGAGACGTTGAACAAGCTCTTAGCGCGGAGTATGGAGAGATTCTAAACAGGCTTTAAGATGACGGCATTGCGTGCAGCGCGCGAATCCGATCGTGGGCGGATGACGGCCGATGACGGCGAAGTGAAGCCCGCTGTATGGAATACTTCAGAACCGACTGGCGGTGTTCTTGACGGTCCTACGGTCGTTCGGTGAACGCATCTTGGCCTCGTACGCAAACAGCACCTGCGCCGGCAACGTTCGTTCGCCAGCCAGTGCCGCCGTTCTTTGATAGGCGGCCGCGATGTCGGGCCGGCTACCTAACGCCAGCGCCACCCGCAGGCCTAGCAGGTTCGCGCGATAGTCCTGGTCCAGGCGCTGGGGATCATACCCCTGTAGTTCCGCCAACACCTGTTCGGCCGCTGTGGCATCGCCGCGCTGCAGCAGCAATTCAATCAATGGCTCGCTGGCCAGCAGCATCCGCGACAGATGGCCCATCTGTCGCGTTTTTGCCAGCGCCAAACGGAGCTGGGCCTCTGCGTCCTGCGATTTGCCCTGGGACCACAGCCATCGCCCGCTGGCGATACGGCCGATATCCGATGTGGGTTGCTGCAGTGCTTCCAGCTGAGCAGGTGAAGGCATGGGCATGGCTTTGCCGTTCGCGGCCAGATCCTGTGCGGCGATCATCCACAGCAGCAGTGCCCCTTCTTTGCTCTCTAGGTTCAGACTGTCGTCCGTGTTATCGCGGAAAAATGCGTCTGCTTGTTGAGCGTCCGCCAGTGCCTGTTCGGTGTGGCCGGAAGCGAGATGATAGGTGGCAGGAATGATCGAGGAATAACGCGCGTCATTCATGGCTTCCCCCTCTTCGATCAGCGAGGTGGCTTCACGCAAACGGCCCATGCCCGTTAGCACCAGCGCGCGCAATTGCAGGACCCGGGTTCGACGCTCGGAATGCGGTACCGTCTGCAACAGATGCGTGCTGCGATCGCTGCTAGCCAAGGCGTCGCCCCAGCGCAGCAGCTCGATTTGAATCTTGGTGATGGCGTTGCGCGCGTAGATTTCCTGGACAGGATTTTTGGCCTGCCGACTGAAGTCGGCGATCTCGTTCATCAGCGCCAGCGCATCCATCAAGCGGCCCATGCGCATCTGGACGCGCGCCAATGTATCCGCAGTGTCGGCGGCATCATGCGTGCCGCCGGCCTTCAACAGCAGAGCCCGCGCACGGATGAGATCGCGCACGGCGGGTTCGAGCTGATCGGTTTTCATCAAGCCATAGCCTCGTGCAGACAGCGCTTCGCCCATCGCTTGTGGTGACGCTGCATGACCGGCAGACTCGACCAGATTGACCGCCAACTGCGCAGGTGCCAGCACGTCCAGCCCCGGCTTTCCGGCCGAGCCATTCAAAAAAGACTGTGTGACGAACAGCTTTGCCTGCCAGATAGGGTCATCTGCAGCCTTGGCCTTTGCCTGTTGCAGCAGCAGCTTCTCCGCTGCGCGATCAAAACGCCCGCGCACAATGTCCAGCCGGATGTCCAGAAGCCGGGCATCTGGGGAATCCGCATGATATGCAGGCAATTTTGCCAAGCCCTCGCGTACCTCTTCATACTTCCCTTGCCAGAACGCATCCTCAAGACGTGCAAAGGGGTGATCGGCGGTGGCGGTGGCCAGTTGTGCCGTGGCTGCGGCCGGTTCGGCCTTGCGCAACTGCCAACTGACGGCAGTCACGCCCACCAGCACGAGGGTCAGTGCCAGCGCGGCGGCTGCGCGCAGCTTGCCGCTGTGGTGCCACGCGATCGTCGCTGTGTGCGGTTCGGATGCTTCTGCGGCCGCGTGCCCCTGCGGCGGCGTTTCGGTTTCAGTTTCTGGTGCAGGAGCCGCTTCGTTCATTGGCGCTAGCGACGGCGTTTCAAACGTCGGCTTTATGACCTGTTCCTGTGAGGGGGCGATTGATGGGGTGATCGGATCGGCGGTTTCCGTCACTTCGCCGACCCAGTGATAACCCAGGCCCGGCACCGTGCGGATCAGCCGCTGCGCAGTGCCGTCATCATTCAGCACATTGCGCGCGGCATGCACCACGTGCGCAAGTTGGTTATCGGAGACGTTGTCGCGCCCCCACAGTTTACGAATCAACTCATCACGCCCGATCGCCCGCTGCCGGTGCTCGATCAGATAGCTGATGCACCCAAATACTCGTTTCGGCAGGTCCACGGGTTCGCCAGACTTGGTCAGTTGCAAGACGGCGGGATTCAGGGTGTAGTCGTCGAAGCGGTAGCGCATTGCTGTCCTTGCAGGTGTTTCAGCTCGAAAAGGCTAACACGGGGCGGCTTGTGCTTCCTGCATCTTCGCAACATGCAGAGAGTCGGCGGATCAGCGCGTCGGACTTGAATGGTGCTCATCGTGGCAAATCCCTCTGCTCATCCCCCGGCGGCGCCAGCGTCTGAATAAAACGGGGCAAAGATTGCCAGCGCTATCTCTAAAGTGAAGTGCAGCACCTTTTCGGCACAGCCGCATAGCAATGAGGCGACAAACGCTCAGGATTGATTGAACGAAGCAACGTAGGGCGGGTCTTGTACCCGCCAGATGCAAGCTTACGACGTCCTGCCGCATCGTGCCCTGATGCCGTTCCGCTTGGCTGATGTGAACTCGTGGTTTAGCTGAATCGGCGGGTGCGAGACCCGCCTTACGGGTTCATGGCGCAGAACAACACGCACGGTGAAGACGATGTTGCTTGCAGTTTGTCGCTCGGTTTTATGGCGGGTTGAAACCCGCCTTACGGGTTACGAGTTGACCCGGCACTCATTACCGAAGTAGCCTAGTCCTACTAGCCCGAAATAGTGGGGTAGGAGTCCGTTGAGATGTCAACCACCGTCCGGGTATCACCGGCCGGCGCCAGCATCATGACGAGCCACTGTGTGACTAAGACTTTGACCATTTGGATCATCGTTTGGTTCCTCAGGACCGACTGTATCAGTAGTTCGATTGCCTGCGGCATGTCGTGAAATCAGACACGCATTAAGCTCTTCGGGGCTAAGAAGCTGGGGGAGATATAAATGGATTGCCGCGATCCCGCTCCCCCAGTTAACTGCGTTTTTTATGCAGTCAAGTAGCGACCCGCTTCGTCGTCGGAGTTATATTCACTTTGACGAGCCGCCGACTCGACAAGACATTGAACGATGGGTTTCAGAGCCTGATCGAGTTGCCAAGTGGCAGTTTTTTCCTCTGCTTGCCGTCGTCATTAAGACGAAGAAAGTTAAAGCAAAAGACAAAAAGAGTAGAAAGTTCGAGATCAAGCAAAAGGAACGGCTAATCTGTTATGCGTCCCATCGAGATGCAGCACTTTATGGGCACTACGCAACCATCGTTAGTTTGGGCTATGAGTCATTGCTTAATGCTGAGCGCCTCTCAGATGCCGTCACAGCGTTCAGACCGGCGAGTGGTCGCTGTAACATTCACTTTGCTGTAGATGTCTTTGATTGGATTCAAAAGCACCGTCCTTGCGTAGCTATGGCTTTTGATATCTCAGGTTTCTTCGACAATCTTGATCACATGATGTTAAAAAAGAAACTGTGTGAAGTTCTTTCTGTCCAAAGTCTGCCTCCTGATTTCTACTCTATATTCCGCTCTCTCACTCGGTTTGTAATGGTTGACCGTAACGCCGTCTATAAACGATTCAATATATCAAAAAATAATCCAAGATCTGGTCGTAGGACTCGAGTATGTTCTGCCGAAGAGTTCAGAGAAAAGGTTGTCTCGGAAGGCCTTTTGCAAAAGAACGCCGAAAAATTCGGCATCCCGCAAGGAACTCCGATCAGCGCTCTTCTTTCTAACGTATACCTGTTGGACTTTGATCGAGTGGTTCAGGCGCAGGTTATTGAATGGGGCGGTCTCTATCGACGTTATTGTGATGACATTCTATGCGTGGTCCCGCCAGAGCATGAGTTTGCTGCGAAAACACTGATTGAAACCGAAATCAGCAAGGTCAAGCTTGAGGCGCAGCCTGACAAACAAGGCCGTTTTTTGTTTGAACCGAATGGTGGGATAGTAAGTCCGCCACTCCAGTACTTGGGCCTGACTTTTGATGGAGTATCAGTGCTGCTTCGCACTGGAGGTGTCGCACGCTTCTATTCCAGAATGCGTGGGGGGGTCAGAGCAGCAGGTGCATCACGAAATAGGGTTGCTAAGGAGGCGGGCATACCGTCGAAAGCGGTGGTTGTTCGAACTGGGAAATTGATGTCCAACTATAGCTACGCTGGGAAGCGCAACTTCATTAGCTATGCGCTTCGTGCTGCAAAAATTGCGGACTCGCCGAAAATAAAGCGACAGGTTTCTCGCCATTTCTCTGCGATTCGTGCCGCTATCAGGGCAGAAGACGACGATTCCGATGTACCAATTAGTTAGAGAGTAGGATGGGCTGAACGCATCGAACCCCACCGCAAGCCCCACCATCCCCGCGATCTCAAAAAACGGTGGGCTTCGCTACGCTCACCCCACCCTACAATTCCCGGTCATTTGAATGAGTCGGCGAAGCCCTACCTCTCCGAATGCCCAGTCTCGTCATACCCCCGCGGCGCCAACATCTGCGGCTGTATCAACTCCACGAAATCCCTAGCTTGTTGCGATAAATACTTCCCCTTGCGCATCACCACGCCGTAACTTCGCGAAGGGAAATATTTCGCGAGCGATCGGGCGGCGAGTCGGATGCGGTCGGCGTCGGTGAGGCAGATCGAGGTGACGATGCTGATGCCCAGGCCCATCGCGACGTATTGTTTGATGACTTCCCAGCCGCCGACTTCGAGGGCGACGGTGTAGGGCACGCGATTTTGTTGGAACACCAAGTCCACGAGGCGATAAGTGGTGAGCCGTTTCGGCGGCAGGATCAGGCCGTAGGGCGAGAGGTCTTCGAGTTTCAGTTCGCGCTTGCTCGCGAGCGGGTGCTCGGGTGGGGCGATCAGCATTGGCTCGAAGCGGTAGACCGGGGTGTAGTCGAGGTCGCTGGGGACATCCAACATCGAGCCGACGGCAAGATCGACGCCGTCGCTGCGCAGCAGGTCCAGGCCGCTGGCGCCGGTGACGTTGTGCAGCACCAGCTTCACATCGGGATGGGCCTGACGGTAGGCCTCCACGATCTTCGGCAGCAGATAGAGGATGGTGGAGCTGCCGGCAGCGACGTGCAGTTCGCCAGTGTCCAGGCCTTTGATTTGTTCCCTGAACAAGGCGGGCAGGCTGTCCAGGCCCTCTACCAGCGGGCGGGCCAGTTCGTACAGGGCATCGCCCTCGCGGGTGGGCGTGAGGCGGCGGCCCACCCGTTCAAACAATTTCACCCCCAATTCTCGCTCCAACGCCTGTAGCTGGAGAGTGATCGCCGGTTGGCTGACGTACAGCGCTGCCGCCGCGCGCGAGACCGAACCGAGGCGCGCGACCTGGCAAAACGCCCGCAGCGGCTTCAGGCGATCGGCTTTATATGCGAATCGGGGGATCAGCGCGTCGGTCATTGGGCTCCGGAGGTGATTGATTTACTTACTTATAAGCTTAGCTAATAGTTAGGATTGAAAAAACTGAATTGTCAAATACAGTACGCAGGCGGATGGTGGGCTTCCCACGTCGCATTGGATGCCCCCCATGTCCGCAGTGCTCAAAACGCTAGCCGAGACGGCCAACATCGCCAAACCGGGCGGGACGCCCGCTCCGCAGTCCACTGTCCCCGGGCTGGAACTTCTTGGCCGTTACCCCGGCCAGGACGATCTTCTGTCCTCCGAGGCCCTGGCCTTGCTGGCCAAACTGCACCGCCGCTTTGAATCCGAGCGCCAGCGTCGCCTCGCCGCCCGCCGTGAGCGGCAGGCGCAGTTCGATGCCGGCGCACTGCCTGCGTTCCGAGAGGATACTCGCGCGATCCGTGAGGGCGACTGGCACGTCGCAGCGATCCCCGAGGCGCTGCTCGACCGCCGGGTTGAGATCACCGGCCCGGTCGATCCGAAGATGGTCATCAATGCGCTGAATTCCGGCGCCCAGTGCTACATGGCCGATTTCGAAGATTCGACCGCGCCGACCTGGGCCAACCTTCTGATCGGTCAACGCGCGCTGCGCGATGCGGTAGCCGGGTCATTGAAGTTCGACGCGCCTGCGGTGAAGGGCGCGTCCGGCAAGTCGTATCGCCTAAAGCCATATGCCGAGCAGGCGGTGCTGCTAGTCCGCCCGCGCGGCTGGCATCTGGACGAGAAGCACGTGCATGTCGATGGCGCGCGGATGAGCGCCAGCCTGTTCGATATCGGTCTGTTCGCCTTCTATAACGCCGGCATGCTCGCCGCCGAAGAGCGGGGGCCGTATTTTTATCTGCCCAAGCTGCAGTCCATGGAAGAGGCGCAACTTTGGGACGCGGTGCTCGGCGAGATCGAACAGACGCTGGGTCTGACCCACGGTCAGATGAAAGTCACGGTGCTGATCGAAACGCTGCCGGCCGCGTTTGAGATGGACGAAATACTGTACGCGCTGCGCGACCGCATTGTCGGTTTGAACTGCGGCCGCTGGGATTACATTTTTTCCTACATCAAAACATTGCGTGCGCATCGCGACCGCGTATTGCCCGAGCGCGGTCAGGTGACAATGACCCAGCCGTTTCTCAAGGCCTACAGCGAGCTGTTGATCAAGACCTGTCATCGCCGACGCGCGCATGCGATGGGCGGCATGGCGGCGCAAATTCCCAACCCGCGCGATGCCGAGGCGAACGCCGCCGCGATCGCCCGCGTGCGCGCCGACAAACAGCGTGAAGTCGAGGCTGGTCATGACGGCACCTGGGTCGCGCATCCGGGCTTAGTGCCGATCGCGCGTGAGATATTCGATGCGCGCATGCCGCAGCCGCATCAGCAGCATGTTGGCCGCAGCGATGTGAACGTGAGCGCCGAGGATTTGCTGCGGCCATCGCTGGGTACGATCACGCAAGCGGGCTTCTTCGGCAATGTCGAAGTGTGCGTGCGCTATCTGGCCGCGTGGCTCGACGGCAACGGCTGCGTGCCGATCCACGGGATGATGGAAGACGCCGCGACCGCCGAGATCTCGCGCGCACAGTTGTGGCAATGGTTGCACAACGGTCGCTTGCATCTGGACGATGGCATGCCGGTGGATTTCGCGCTGCTCGACCGTGCGCTGATCGGTTTGCCGTCGAAGCTGGCGGCCGATGTATCGGTGGCCGGTAACGCGCGCGTCGAAGAGGCCATCGCGCTGCTGTCCGAACTCACGTATCGCGATACGTTGGAAGAGTTTCTCACCTTGCCTGCTTACGAACGGATTGATTGATGACGTCATGTGGGAGCACCAGCACCGGAAGGCGCGACCGATAAGGTGTTCACCGAGAAGCAGTTCGCGCCTTCCGGCGCTCCCACAGAAGGCTAAGACTTTCGCGCCTTCCGGCGCTCCCACACACACAACGATTTTTGCGCAACACCTCCTCACCTCAGGACACCGCTATGAAAACCACGCTGCCGACCGCCGAACAACTGAAGCTGGACTGGAACAACAACCCGCGTTGGGCCGGAATTACCCGTCCGTATTCGGCGGAAGAAGTCGTACGTCTGCGCGGCACGGTGCCAGTCGAGCATTCGATCGCGAAGATCGGTGCGGAAAAACTCTGGAAATCGCTGCAGACCGAAGACTTCGTCAACGCGCTCGGCGCGATGACCGGCAACCAGGCGATGCAGCAGGTCAAAGCGGGTCTCAAGGCGATCTATCTCAGCGGCTGGCAGGTCGCGGCCGATGCCAATATCGCTGGCGAAATGTATCCCGACCAATCGCTGTATCCGGCGAACTCGGTGCCGCAGGTGGTGAAGCGCATCAACAACACCCTGCTGCGCGCGGATCAGATCCAGTGCGCTGAAGGCGTCGGCGATATCGACTTCATGCAGCCGATCGTGGCCGATGCCGAGGCCGGTTTCGGCGGCGTGCTCAATGCGTTCGAGCTGATGAAGGCGATGATCGAAGCCGGTGCGGCAGGCGTGCATTTCGAAGACCAGCTCGCGAGCGTGAAGAAATGCGGGCATATGGGCGGCAAAGTGTTGGTGCCGACCCGCGAAGCGGTGGAGAAGCTGGTCGCCGCGCGTCTCGCCGCCGACGTGATGGGCGTGCCGACGCTGATCGTCGCCCGCACCGACGCCGAAGCCGCTGACCTGCTGACCAGCGATGTCGATGCGAACGATGTGGCGTTCTGCACCGGCGAGCGCACGCCCGAAGGTTTCTACAAGACCAACAACGGCCTGGACCAAGCGATCAGCCGCGGTCTGGCTTATGCGCCATACGCCGATCTGGTGTGGTGCGAAACCGGCAAACCGGATCTCGAATTCGCGCGCAAATTCGCCGAAGCCATCCACGCGAAATTCCCTGGCAAGCTGCTGGCCTACAACTGCTCGCCCAGCTTCAACTGGAAGAAGAATCTGGACGACGCCACGATCGCCAAGTTCCAGAAAGAAATCGCAAGCTACGGCTATAAGTTCCAGTTCATCACCTTGGCCGGCTTCCATTCCCTCAACTACTCGATGTTCAATCTGGCCTACGGCTACGCCCGCCGTCAGATGAGCGCCTTCGTCGAGCTTCAGGAAGCCGAGTTCGCCGCCGCCGACCGTGGTTTCACCGCCGTCAAGCATCAGCGCGAAGTCGGTACGGGCTATTTCGATAGCGTCACCCAGACCATTCAGGGCGGGAAGTCCTCGACCGTGGCATTGAAGGGCTCGACTGAGGAAGAGCAGTTCCACGAGACCCCGGCCGCTGCGGCATAAGCCCGCATCCAGGCGGTGCTCCGAACGGCCGGGGACTTCGCGTCTCCGGCCGTTTGCATGAGGTCGTTAGGCAAGCGCTCGAAGGGCGACGACCTCTGTAGGGCGTGCTCACGCAAAGCATGCTCACGTAAAGCA
This sequence comes from Lysobacteraceae bacterium, assembly GCA_031374725.1. Taxonomy (GTDB): domain Bacteria; phylum Pseudomonadota; class Gammaproteobacteria; order Xanthomonadales; family Xanthomonadaceae; genus Lysobacter_I. The sequence continues at coordinate 10,658 of JANMGT010000058.1, forward strand.
TGCTCACGCAAAGCATACTCTCGTAAAGCATGACCTCTTACCGTTGCGACCGCCGCCGGTAACGGTGTCCTGTGCGACCCTCCTCGAACGCGAGCTCTGAATTCGCCTCCTGTCCCTTGCCGCCGTGTGCATGGCGGCATCGCTGTCCTTCTCCGCCCTTGCCGATGACGCGATCGTCATCACCTGGACCCCCCGGAGGCCTGCGCACCGCGAAGGATGCGCTTAAACGTGATCTCATCGCCAAAATACAAAGGCCAAATACAAAGGGAAACAAAATACAAAGGGAGGAAATACAAAGGGGAAATACAAAGGGACACCCACAATTCAAATACAAAGGGACACCCACAATTCAGATTTTTCCTACAGCCGCATCAGCACTTCCCTGACACCTTCCGGGTCCGGCGTGCGCAACACTGGAGCATGACCAGACCCCGTTCGCAGATCGCACTTCCCGACACGCCTGGCGCATTCCACTGCGTACAGCGCTGTGTGCGGCGGGCCTTCCTCTGCGGCGTCGACCGCTACACCGGGCAGTCCTTCGAGCACCGGAAGGACTGGGTCGAAGGCCGCATCCGGCTCGTGGCCGAATGCTTTGCCGTCGCGATCGACGCCTACGCGGTCATGAGCAATCACCTGCATCTGGTGCTGCGCATCGACCCATGCGAAGCGGCAACTTGGCACGACAGCGATGTCGTCGCGCGATGGGTGCGGCTGTTTCCTCCGCGTGAGCACAGCGACGCCGCGATCGAAAGCAAACGCCAGCGATTGCTTGCCGACCCTGATCGAATCATCACCCTTCGCCAACGCTTGGGCAGCCTCTCTTGGCTGATGCGCTGCCTAGTCGAGCCCATCGCACGCCGCGCGAATCGCGAGGACGGCTGCAAGGGACGATTCTGGGAGGGGCGCTACAAGTGCCAGGCGCTATGCGATGACCGCGCAATCCTTGCTGCGATGGTCTACGTCGATCTGAACCCGATCCGTGCAGGTATGACCGATCGGCTTGATGCGTCCGCGCACACGAGCGTCGCGGGGCGCATTGTCCAGACGAAGTCGGACCCGACGATAGCCACTTCGCTGCTCAAACCGGTCGCTGGCAGCCTGCGCCCTGTCATCGACATCACGACAGCCCAGTATCTACAGATTCTTGACTGGACCGGCCGTCAGCTCGCGCCCGGTAAGCATGGCCGCATCGCGCCGCATGTCCCCGCGATCCTCAAGACCATGGACCACGACGCGAAACGATGGACCACCCGCGTCGCCGCGTTCGGCAGTGGCTGGTATCGCGTTGTCGGCTCGGCGCAGGACCTGATCGCGATCGCCGAGCGGTTGGGGCAGCAGTGGCTGAAAGGGATTCGGCTTGCGATGAAGTTGGGTTGAAGCTTCTGCAGGAACACTGTTGCCCGATAGGGAGGAGGATGCGTGGGCGATGCTGTCCGGGCGCTTTGTC
>JANMGT010000064.1:0-31865 GCA_031374725.1 Lysobacteraceae bacterium
GACGCTGAACCCGGCGACGGGTTTGGTGAACGTACCTGCGGGCACCCCGGCGGGCACGTACACGATCACGTACACGATCTGCGAACAGCTGAACCCGACCAACTGCAGCACGACGACGGTGACGATCACCGTGTTGGCGGCCGTGATCGACGCGGTGAACGACGATTACAGCGCGACACCGATCAACGGTACGAATGGCGGCAACACCGCAAGCGTGATCGTGAACGACACGCTGAACGGTGCTCCGGTCACGATCGGCGCGGGCGGTAACGTCACGCTGACTCCGGGCACGGCGCCGACCCCTGCAGCGGGCTCGATCACGATGAACCCGGACGGCACGATCACGATCGCGCCGGGCACGACCGCAGGCACCTACACGTATCCGTACACGATCTGCGAAGTGCTGAACCCGACGAACTGCGACACGGCGACCGCGACCGTGGTGGTGGCAGCGGCGCCGATCGTGGCCAATCCGGACACGGCGACAGGCATTAATGGCTTCACCGGTGCGCCTGCGGTGGTCAATGTCCTCACCAACGACACGCTGAACGGCGTGCCGGTGACGCTGGCGACGGTGACGATCACCACAATCGTGCCGGCAACGCCGATCGGTGGCGGCCCGGTGCCGACGCTGAACCCGGCGACGGGCCTGGTGAACGTACCTGCGGGCACGCCGGCGGGCACCTACACGATCACGTACACGATCTGCGAGAACCTCAACCCGACCAACTGCAGCACGACGACGGTGACGATCACGGTCGTGGCTGCACCGATCGACGCGGTGGACGACACGATCGGCCCGGTCAACGGTGCGAGCGGTAATCCGAACGCCGGCAACGTGTTCGGCAACGACACCTTGAACGGTACGCCGGTCAATCCGTCCACGATCACGGCGACGGTGGTGACACCGGCGACGCCGATCAACGGCGGCCCGGTGCCGACGCTGAACACCACGACGGGCAACATCGTCGTACCACCAGGTACCCCGGCGGGCGCGTACACGATCGTTTACCAGATCTGCGAAATCCTGAACCCGACGAACTGCGATACGGCAACGGTCACAGTGACGGTCTCGGCTGCGCCGATCGATGCGGTGGACGATCCGTTCCCGGCGGTGCCTGCGGCGGGCGGTACGACGCCGTCGGTGCTGGTCAACGACACCTTGAACGGCGTTCCGGTGGCTCCGGCAGATGTGACGCTCACCCCGGGGACGGCGCCGACGCCGACCTCCGGCTCGATCGTCATGAACCCGAACGGCACAATCACGATTGCGCCGAACACGGAAGCGGGCACGTACACGTATCCGTACACCATCTGCGAAGTGTTGAATCCGACGAACTGCGATACCGCGATCGCGACGGTCATCGTGTCCGCGGCTCCGGCTCTGTCGATCGATAAGATCGCCGGCACGCCGAGCGCGAACACGGCGGGCGCCACCATCGCCTACAGCTTTGTCGTGACCAACACCGGCAACGTCACGGTCACGGGCCTGGTCATCAACGACGCGCAGCTCAGCGCGGCGGCGGTGTGCCCGGTCACGACCCTGGCTCCGGGCGCAAGCACCACCTGTACCGGTTCGCACACGGTTACGCAGGCTGAAGTGGATGCCGGCGTGGTGAACAACACCGCGACTGCGACCGGCAATCTGCCGGGCGGCAGCACGGTGATCTCGCCGCCGGATACGACCACCACCACCATCGTCCAGACCCCGGCGATCCGCGCGGTGAAGACCGCCACGATCACCACCGATAACGGCGTGGCGGGTGCGGCCGATGAGAACGACGTCGTCACCTACAACGTGGTCATCACCAACAGCGGCAACGTCACGCTCAGTAACGTGGTCGTGACCGACAGCTTGGAAGGCCGTCCGGCAACCACGCTGGCGTGTACGCCGACAACCTTGGCGCCCGGTGCGAGCGCGACCTGTCCGAGCTACACCTACACCGTGACTTCGGCGGACGTGACCGCGGGCGGCACCTTGGACAACATCGTCACCGCGACCGCGCGCTCGGCTAACCAGGCGAGCCAAGTGGTGACGGCCACCGGCGCGGCTGTGGTCGCGTTGAACGGTGCCGCGGCGCAGGTGCGGATGGTGAAGACCGCCAGCCCGCGCGACGTGAAGGTGGGCGATCTGGTCCGCTACACGCTGGTGATGGAGAACACGGGAACCACCGATGTCATTGACGGCACCCTGATCGACACGCCGCCAGCCGGCTTCACCTACGTCGATGGTTCGCTGTCGGTGGCGGATGCCGACAATGCAGGTCGCTTGGTCGGGACCTATCCGATCCGCGTGGATCGGATCGACATCCCGGCCGGCGAACGCGCCACGATCACCTACCTGCTGCGCGTGGGCGCGGGCGTCCGCGCCGGTGTCCACACCAACAGTGCGCTACTCGAAGACAACGGCCGGCCGGTGTCGAACGTGGCCACCGCCAATGTGCAATTGGTCGGCGATCCGCTGCTCGACGACGCGCTGGTGATCGGTACGGTCTTCAACGACCGCGACGGCGACCAGTGGCAGGACGGTGCCGATCTGAGCGGCGTGCGCATCCAGGGCGGTTTCGCTCCAGGTGCTTATGTCGCCAACTCGACCACGGTCGATCGCGGCGAAGGTCCGAAGCCGGAGCCCGATGCCAGCGCGCCGATGCTGCACGGCATCGATCTGGGCGACATCGCCGGCCGTCAGTCCGACGCCGACCGCGGCCGCACGATCACGATCAGCCAGACCCTGCGCGAACTGAGCTTCAGCGACGACTTCGTGCTGAGCTCGGCGCAAGGCGCGACCCTGCGCATGGCCGCCGATGGCAGCACCCGCGCCGAGACCAGCGGCGATGCGGCCAAGGGCTTGACCGCAGCCGCACCGAGCGTCGAACGTCGGGTCAGCCAGCTCGCCGACGGCTATCGCGTCGATTACGTGATCCGCAACCTCGGCGTCGCCGAACGCGGCATCCCGGGCGTGCGTCTGGCGACGGTCGAAGGCCTGTTGGTCGAAACCGATCAGTACGGCCGCTACCGTCTGCTCGGCGTCAACGGCGGGCCCAGCGAACGCGGCCGTAACATGATCATCAAGATCGACGCGGCCACGCTGCCGCCGGGCACCACGTTCACCACCGACAACCCGTTGGTGCGCCGCGTGACTCCGGGCCTGCCGGTCCGTTTCGACTTCGGCGTGAAGCTGCCTTCGGGTTTGATCGAAGGCGGCAACCAGTCGGTCGAGATGGAACTGGGCGAGGTGATGTTCAACGCCGAGAGCGCCGAATTGCGCAGCGAATACCTGCCGGTGATCGAGAAGATCGCCGAGCAGGTGCGCAAGAACGGCAGTGGCGAGGTCTTGCTGGCAGCCAACGGGGAAACCCAGGCGCTGGCCTACGACCGCGCCAAGGCGGTGCAAAAAGCCGTGCTCGGACTGCTGAGCAAAGAGGACGCGGAGAAGGTCAAGATCAGTCTGCGGACCGATCTGGCCGATCCGAACAGCACCCTCGTCTCGCTAGGAGAGTCACCGGTGCTCGGCACGGTGCTGTTCGACACCGACAAATCGGAGATCAAGCCCGAGTTCGAGCCGGTGATCGCGAAAGTGGCCGCCGATATCGAACGCTTGAACGGCGGTGTGGTCGGCATCATCGGCCACGCCGATAAACGCGGCTCGGCCGAATACAACGTGGCGCTTGGCATGCGACGAGCGAGAGCCGTCTACGAGGCGATCGCAGCAAAGCTTAGCTCCGGGGTGCGCAGCAAGCTGCGCGTGGACTTCAGCGACAACCCGACAGCCCCTGTCGGCATCCGTGGTCAATAAGGGGCGATGACGATGAAGATGAAACTCCTCGACTACACCCTGATCTGCATCCTGGCCGGCGCAACGCTGCCGGCTGGGAGCGCCTTCGCTCAAGACACCAGCACTGCGAATCAGGCATTACCGCCGCCGCCGGCGAACGTCGATTGCAGCGGCGACACCTGCACCGGCAGCGACGGCATGCTGCTGCGCGTGCGGACGCGCGGCGAAAATCAGCCGCGCACCAGCGGCACGACAGATGGCGATTCTTCGCCGATCCTGCAGCCGGATCGCCGGGTGACGGTCGAAACCGAGCAGCCGGGCAAGGTGCAGGCGGTCGGCAAGTGGTCCGCCGATCTGCCCGATGGCGGCGTGATTTGGGCGACCGAAGATCCGAACTTGGGTCAACCGCAGTTCAACGTCTCCGCGCCGAGTCTGGTCGCGTTCGACGGCGGCAAGATTGTCAAACCGGTGCGCTTCTATGCGTACAGCAACTACGCCGCGTTCATCAAACGCTCCGAAGTGCTGATCTATCGCGCCACCGACGCCGATTTGGTCGATCCGATCGCCAAGGTCGAATTGCCGGTCGGTAACGTGGCCGATGTCGCGTGGGACGGCGTGTTGCCAGCGGGATTGGAAGCCCGCGTCGGCGATGAATTGCTGTACATCGTTCGCGCCTACGGTGCCGACGGCAGCTACGACGAAACCTATCCGCGACGCATGCAGTTAGTGAACCCGGACGAAGAGCGTCGCGGCAGCGAGCAGCTGCGCAATTCCGTGGAACGCCGCAGCGGCTCCGCATTCAGCGCCGAAGAAGCCGAACAGCGCAGCTTGATCGAAGGCGTGTTCGGCCAGAACTCGCTGCGTCAGCAGAACATCGCCATCTACGGCTCGCGCATCCGCATCCAGGGCCGCGACATCGTCGAAGGCTATAGCGTCAGGATCAACGGCCAAAGCCAGCCGATCGATCTGCAGCGCAAGCTGGTCGCGGAATATCTGGTGCCGGTTGGGCAGCATAAATTCGAGATCGAACTCAGCGGCGGCAACGGCGAAAAACTCAGCCGTTCGCTCGATGTCGATGTCAGCGGCAAATACATGTTCGCGGTCGCGATCGCGGATTTCACCGCGTCGGGCAATAACGCGTCCGGCTCGATCGAGCCGCTCAATGGCGACGATCGTTACGACGACAGCTTCATTCTCGACGGCCGTCTGGCGTTCTATTTGAAGGGCAAGGTGCAGGGCAAGTATCTGATCACCGCTCAGGCCGACACCGAAGAGCGCGAAGTCAGCGACCTGTTCAACAACTTCCTCGATGCCGATCCGCAGGACGTGTTCCGCCGTCTCGACCCGGATGCCTACTATCCGGTGTACGGCGACGACTCGATCACCTATCGCGATGTCGATACCCAGGGCCGTCTCTACGTCCGCGTCGATTGGGACAAGAACCAAGCGCTGTGGGGCAATTTCAACACCGGCATCACCGGCACCGAATACGGCCAGTATTCGCGTTCGCTCTACGGCGCTGCGGTGTCGTGGCGTTCGCGTCGCGCCACCGACATCGGCGAACCCGGCAGCGAATTCCGTTTGTTCGGTTCCGAAGCGCAAACCGCGCCCGGCCACAGCGAATTCCTCGGCACCGGCGGCAGCTTGTACTACCTCAAGCACACCGATGTGCTGCGCGGTTCCGATCGCATCGTGCTGGAAGTGCGCGACGGCACCACCGGCCGGGTCGAAGTGCGCGTGCCGCTGGCGCGCGGCGCGGATTACGAAATCGATGAATTTCAGGGCCGCATCTTGCTGACGCGTCCGCTGTCGGTCGTCACCCGTGAGAATCTGCCGACGATCACCCGCGACACGCCGCTCGACGGCTTCGCGCAGGTGCTGTTGGTCGATTACGAATTCGTGCCCAGCGGGTTGAACCCCGACGACTTCACCGCCGGCTTCCGCGGCAAGCATTGGTTCGGCGATCACGTCGCATTGGGCGCGACCTGGATCGACGAAAACCGTTCTGGCGACGATTATTCGCTCAAAGGCGCCGATCTCACCCTGCAGGCCGGTCGCGGCACGTATTTGAAGCTTGAACAAAGCAGCACCCGTGCCACCAGTGCGCCGGTGTTCTTCTCCGACAACGGCGGTCTGAGCTTCACCGAGACCAATGCCGGCACCGGTCGTCGCGAAGGCGATGCGCGTGCGGTCGAAGCCCGCGCCAACTTCAAGGAATTGGGTTGGAGCGAACTCGACTGGTCGGCTGGCGCCTGGTGGCGCGATGTCGATGCCGGTTATTCCACCGGTCGTTTCGATGTGCGCAGCGCGGTGCAAGAACAGGGTGCGGAAGTGCTCGGCCAATTCGCGCCGAACATCAACGTGCGCGGTCGTTACAGCAAGGCCGAACGCGGCAGCGAAGCGCTGACGCAGGCCTTGATCGCCGCCGAGTGGCGGATCAGCGACAACGACAGCCTCACCGGTGAATTGCGTCGGGTCGAAGAACAGCGTTTGTCCGGCGATGCCAGCGGCACCCTTGCGGCGCTGCAGTACAAGCATCGCTTCGGCACCAGCTTGGATGTCTATGGCACCGCGCAGGTCACGGTGGACGACGATGGCGGCCAGTACGTCGATAACGACGCCTATACGCTCGGCACGCGCTATTTGTTCGGCGATCTGTCCAGCGTGGGCGCGGAAGTCACCACCGGCGATCGCGGCGATGCGGCGCAGGTGAATGCCGAATACCGGCTCAGCCCCGAGCACACGCTGTACGGCAATTACACCTACTCGACCGACCGCAACGACTACGACCCGCTGTTCAACGCCAATCGCAATACCGGTTGGACGCTGGGTCAGCGCTGGCGCTTGTCGAATCAAGTCAATTTGTTCAACGAAAGCCAGTTCCTGAAAGCGCCGAACGAATCCGGCATCGCCCACACCTTCGGCATGGATTTCTATCCGGGCGTGGGTTGGACGATGGGCTTCACCCTGCAGAGCGCCGAGCTCGACCGCACGGTCGGCACGGTGGATCGTCGGGCGATCAGCATCAACGCCGGGCGCACCTCGAACGACACCCAGTGGTCGAGCAAGTTGGAATGGCGCGACGACAGCGGTGCCGAAGAGCGCACGCAGTGGGTGACGACCAATCAGTTCACGCATAAGTTCAACGAGAGCTTCCGCGTCGCCGCACGCGTGAATTACTCGAAGACCGAAGACGATTTGCTGGCCGCAGCCGGCGCCAAGTTCGCCGAAGGCAACTTCGGCTTCGCGTGGCGTCCGTTCGACTCGACTAAGTGGGCAATGCTGGGCCGCTTCACCTATCTGTACGACGTATCTTCATTGCCGCAGGTCGGCGATAACGTCGCCTTCTACGACCAACGCAGCCAAGTGTTGGCCCTGGAAGGCGTGTACAAGCCGAATCAGCGCTGGGAATACGCGGCCAAGCTGGCGCGTCGCGAAGGCGAAGTGCGGTTCGGCCGTCTCGCCGGGCAGTGGGCGGATTCGGGCGCGACCTTCGTCGCCGGCCAGATGCGCTATTCGTTTGCGGACCAGTGGCACACGCTCGCCGAATACCGCTGGCTCGGGGTCGAAGACGGCGGCGATCGTCAGGGCGTGTTGCTCGGGATCGATCGCGATCTGGGCAACAACTTCCGGGTCGGCGTCGGCTACAACTTCACCGAGTTCAGCGACGATCTCACCGATTTCGACTACGACCATCGAGGCTGGTTCTTGAACGTGGTCGGTTGGTACTGACGCACTAACGCCATCGCCGTCATTGCCGCGATCGGCGGCGGTGACGCCAAGGCCTATAGGCGCGGCTCTAAGCGATCGATTTCTCTATAGAACCAGCGTTGATAGATCCGGCCTTGATAAGTCCCGGTTTTGACAAATCCGGTTTCGATAAGTCCCGGTTTTGACAAATCCGGTTTTGTTAAAGCCGACTTTGTTAAAGCCAGCCCTGTTAAAGCCAGCTTTGTTAAAACGATCATGGCGCGATCGGCGTTGTCTCCTATCGATGCATTAACGATGGCCGGTCGGAGACACTGCACGTCACATTATGTTGCGGATTGAGGAAAACGAAATGGCACTCAAAACTCGGCACCGCAGCGCTCTGCGCGTTGGTACGGCCACGGCACTGGCGACGGCGCTTTGCGCTGCAATCACCATGCCGGCGCAGGCGCGTGTGCCTGGCAAGGATGGCGCGTTCACCGCCACCGTCGCGAATACGATCGTCAACAGCTACACCACGCTCAGCGCGGCAGCCACGGCCGGCGCGACCACTATTTCCGTTGGCAGCGCCGCCGGCATCACTGCGGGCGATGTGCTGTTGGTGTATCAGGCGCAGGGCGCGACCATCAGCACCGCCAACGCCAATACCTATGGCGCCGTTACCGCGCTCGGCAATGCAGGACGCTACGAGTACGTCAGCGTGGCTTCGGTCAGCGGCACCACCATCACGCTCGGCAGAGCCTGCAGCCTGACCCCGCTGCGCTTCTCATATAGCAATGGTGCGCAGGTGTTGCGGGTGCCGCAGTACACAAGCCTCACCGTCAACGCGGCCGCCTCGATCGTGCCGCAGGCCTGGAACGGCAGCACCGGCGGCATCGTCGCTGCGATCGTCGATGGCACTGCGACTGTTAATGGTTCGATCAACGCCAACGGTCGCGGTTTCCGCGGCGGCGCGATCGACAACGTCACCACGGACGCTGGTACCGATGTTCCGGCCTACGTCGCCAACACGAATGCTGCAGGTGCCGAAAAAGGCGAGAGCATCGCCGGCAGTCAGGTGACTTACGACGGCCTGGGCGGCCGCTACAACCGCGGTGCGCCGGCCAACGGCGGCGGCGGCGGTAATGCCCACAACGCCGGCGGCGGCGGTGGCGCCAACGGCGGCAGCGCGGTGGGCTGGAACGGCCAGGGCGTGCCGGACACCAGCGTCGCCGGCTGGGTCACGGCTTGGAATATCGACGGCACGCTCACATCGACCACCAACTCGCCCGGTGGCGGCCGCGGCGGCTATACCTACGGGGCAAACAACGAAAACGCGCTGACTCGTGCGCCGGGCGCTAATCAGTGGGGCGGCAACAGCCGTCGCGAACGCGGCGGCCTCGGCGGCCGGCCGCTGGCCAACAATCCCAGCATCATCGGCGACACCCGGCTGTTCTTCGGCGGTGGCGGCGGCGCGGGCGATGGCAACAACGGCGCGGCTGCGGCCGGCGCCAACGGCGGCGGTCTGGTGTTGCTGGTCGCAACGGCGGTCGCCGGCAGCGGCAGCCTGCAGGCCAACGGCGCCACCGCAACGAATACGATTGCCAGCCACAACGACGCCCCCGGCGGCGGCGGCGGCGGCGGTTCGGTGGTACTGGTCGCCCCAGGTGCCGGTGCGCTCACTCTGTCCGCGATCGGCGGCAACGGCGGCAGCCAGCTGATCACCGGCGATGAATCCGAAGGCCCCGGCGGCGGCGGCGGCGGCGGCTTCATCGCCTCACCGGCCGGCACCGGCACTCTCACGGCCGGCGTCAACGGCACCACGTTCTCCGCCGCAGTGACCGAGTTCACACCCAACGGTGCGACCCGCGGCAATACCGGCAACGCAGCGACTGCGCCATCCTTGGCGAATCTGCCGCTGTGCAACGTGAGCAACCTAGCGGATCTGAGCATCACCAAGACCAACACGCCGCTGTCCGGCCCGAACGACCAAGCGGCCGATACCGTCGCCTCTGGCGCCCAGACGACCTACAGCCTGGTCATCACCAACGGCGGCCCAGGCCCTGCAATCAGCGCCGTGATTCAGGACACCCCCGGCGCGGGTCTGACCTGTCCAGCGGCCAATCCCGTGACCTGCACTAGCCCTGCAACCGGGGCTTGTCCGGCCGGCCCGTTGACCGTGGCCAACCTGACTACTGGCGTCACCCTTGGCACTCTGCCGGCGACGGTGGGTTCCAATACCGTCACTTTCACGTTCAATTGCACGGTGCAATAACCCTCAGTGTTTTGGAGTCCATCGTTAATGCACGTCATCAAACGCCCTCAAGTTTGTGACGCATGGAAGCGCAATATCGTTGTCGCCGTGCTGATGTTCGGGGCAGTTTTTTCAATCGTAGTCGGTACCGCCACCGCCCAAGTCTGTGCCTTGCCCGGCAGTACCGGTAACGCCACCATTTCCGGCACCGTCAACACCTACTGGACACCCGGCAGCGGCAATTTCAGCGGTAGCGGGAGTATTTCGCTGAGCAACCAGCGCGGCGCTGCCACGACCTTGGCCGAGGGCGATCTGCTGCTGGTGATCCAGATGCAGTGCGCGAACATTACTAGCAGCGACAACCTCGCCTATGGCGACGGCATCGCGGGCGAACCGGCTGCCGGGTTTAGCGACCCGGCCGGTAGCTGTCTCGCGGGGCGCTACCAGTTCGTGCGCGCCGGAGCGGGCAGCAGCAACACCGTGTTGAATTTGACCGGCTCGCCGCTGACGGCGACCTACACCCAAGCGGCCGCGACTGCGACCACAGGGCGCCGCACGTTCCAGGTCATCCGCGTGCCGCAGTACGCCAACGTCATCCTCGGCGGCACCGTGACTGCGCCGGAATGGGACGGCTTCAGCGGCGGCGTGGTGGTGCTCGACGCTGCGTTCACGCTCGACTTCAATAACCAGCTCATCGATGTAGACGGCGCCGGCTTCCGCGGCGGCGGCGGTCGCAACCGCAGTGTTGCCGACGCAATCGAACGCTTCCGCTGGGACGACGACACCCGCCACGCCGTCAAGGGCGAGGGCATCGCCGGCACGCCGCGCTACGTTAGCCTCAAGCGCAGCCCGGACACTGGCGCGACGGCGGGCATCGTCGATTTGGGCGCCGCCTGGGGCGGCTATCCCACCGGCACCGCCAGCACCGGTGACTTCGCGCGCGGCGCGCCCGGCAATGCCGGCGGCGGCGGCGCGTTTTGGAACGGCACCAGCGACAACGGCGGCGGCGGCGGCGGCGGTAACGGCAGCGCGGGCGGTCGCGGCGGCGCCGGTTGGCGCAGCGCGGGCTATGCCGGCATCCTCGCCGATTACAGCAATCTGCCCGACAAGAAATGGGGCTTCGGCGGCGCATCGTTCGCAGCCGCAAGCGCCAGTCGCCTTGTGATGGGCGGCGGCGGCGGCGCTGGCGACAATAACAACAACAGCCAGCCGCAAGAATCCAGCGGTGCGGCCGGTGGCGGCATCGTCATGGCTCGCGCGGTGACGGTGACGGGTAACGGTGTCATTCGCGCCCGCGGTGGTCGCGGCCCGGACAACCCGCTCAACGACGCCTCTGGCGGCGGCGGCGCGGGCGGCAGCGTGCTGGTGGTCGCGACCACTTGGAGCGCAGGCCTCACTATCGATATCAGCGGCGGTCGCGGTGGCGATGCCTGGTTGACAGGTAGTACTGCCCACGGCGGCGGTGGCGGTGGCGCGGCAGGCGTGGCGATCACTACTGGCGCGGCCGCAGTCACCGCAAATGGCGGTGCTGCCGGCCAAACCAATATCGCCCAGGGCCAGCCCGGCGGCGCCGCCCATGCCGCCACCAGCGGCGGTGGCAGCAGTGGGCAAGTGGTATCGCCCAGCGCCGACACCCCTGGCAGCGATGTCGGCCGCACCTGTAAGGCCGATGTCCTTATCACTAAAACCAACACGCCCGGCGTCAACGGCGAGCTCGATCAGGGGGCGGATACGGTGGCTCCCGGCGCCAGCGTGCCGTACATCATCACCGTCACCAACAACGGGCCGAAGCCGGCGAACAACACGGTGGTGACCGACCCGCCGCCGGCCAATCTCAACTGCCCCACCGCGACCTGCACCGCTAGCGGCGGCGCGTCGTGCCCGGCGCTGACCGGCGCCGCATTGGTGGCTGCGTTGCAGGGCAGCGGCGCGATCGTGCCGACCTTGCCGTCGGGTGGCGCGGTCACGATTACGCTCAACTGCACCGTGCCCTGATCCGCATCTGCGCGATTGAATGACGCTCTCCGCCCGCAGCGATGCGGGCGGAGTCGTTTTTGGGGCATGCGAATTTGAGGCATGCGAATTTGGAGCATGCGAACACGCTGCGCAGCCGATCGATTCGACTCGCCGGATGCGAACGAGATGCCGAAGATGGCGCGCATCGAAACCGAGTTTCGATGCGCGCTCGCATTCGGCGTGTCTATCGAACATCGCATGCGGTCGATGCGGTTGAATTGCGGTTGGCGATCACAGTTCGCACGCGAAGACCGACATTCCTGCACCGACCAAAGTGCGCCGAGCGAGCGCTGCATCCGCATGATCCCAGCGTAGCCTTGGGCAAGATTCAATCGCTTCGGGAAAAATGTCGATTAATGCAACTGCGAAATAGTCGGCGGCAGTCGAAAGCGAGAAAAATGCGTTTGAGACTAGTAATTTTTCGCGCTGCGATCACATAATATCGGGCCGCATATCACCGCCGCAGCAAAAACCACCCTGTCAGATATGACAGGGGCGTGCCGTGGGGAAAACGCGAGGATAGCGCGGCATTATACGACTTACCGGCTGGGTGGTGCGTGCTCGATTGCTCAAGGACGCGCGCATCCGAACGTAAAGCGATAGCAAAAAAAAGGGGGCTCACTGACTCCGATGCGACCGGTGACGGTGCGTCAGCGGGTACAGGAGTGCTGCGCGATTCGCACGGCAAACAAAACGGGAGACGGTCGATGAACGATCGTGGACGGATTCGATTGGGCGCGAAATGGATGGCGTCACAGGCACAGGTTGCGCACCTTGCATCTACGCCGAAGATGGTGCGGCTTCGCACAACGATCGCGCTGTGCGCGATGCTCGTCTGCGTATTCGCGATTTGGCCATCGCAGGCTGCGCAAGTGCAGCACCTCAACACCCAGACCGCGACTGCGAGTGGCACCGGCGCCACCGGCACACCCACCATCGCCAGCTTCACGATTCCCAGCGGCAAGAATCGCGTTTTGTTCATCTGGCCTTCCTTCGAACGCGACCACTGCTCGGATGCCGATGTCACCGGCGGCCTCTGCGTCAACGGCAATACCGCCGGCACCGGCTTGGGCGACAACTACCCCGAACCGCGTACCGGTACGCCGCCGGCCACCACTAGCAACAACCAGCTCATCGTGCGGGTGGTCGGCCCCGGCGGCACCATCAACAAGCAGAATGCGCTGGTGATCGGCGGCACCCCCAGCGGCGACACCGGCTTCATCACCAGCAGCACCTCGCCGAGTGGTTCGCCGGCCGGCACCGCGTTCTTCAGCGTCAGCAGCTTCCACATCGTGCTGTTCGAGAACGAGATCAACACCCTGCTGGGTGGCGCGGCCTCGGGCACGGTCACCATCACCTTGCCGGATACCGTCGCGCCGTCCAATGCCGGCGACGATGCCTTACTGCTCGCTTCGGTCTATCAGAACGTCGAACAGACGGTCACCGGCTTCGTGCGCAACGCGACGGCGACCGTACAGGTCACCACCGGTACGCCCGCGAACTCTTCGTTGGCGCCAGCGGCCTACGATGTCGGCCAGGCACCCGACGAAGCCGACGACGGCAAACTGGTGATGGGCGCGAATGCCAGTACGGAAGGTTTTCTCATCCCTGCGGGCCACGTCGCGCTGGCGACGCTGTCGGGCACCAATGCCGGTGGTAACTATGATGACCCCGCTGGCAATATCAACAACGAGCCGAACGGCTTTACCGGCGGTGCGTATTTCCGCAACGGTGACGCCACGCCCGCTAGCCTCTACACATTGCAGATGGCCGGCACGGCGGCAACGCTCGCGTACGGCGCGACCAATGCGTCGTTCCTGCTCGAATCCGACAACGCTGATGTCGGCGACGCGCCGATCAGCTACGGTAATCCCACACATACGCTCGGCGGCATCCGCATGGGCGCCAGCGTCGACGCCGATGCGAGTCTGCTCAACAACGCCACCGCCACCGGCGACGACAACATCACCGACGACGAAAACGGTGTCACCCTGGTGCCTTTGCTGCCGACCGGTGAGATCACCGTCGTCCCGGTCAACATCCAGAGCGCGGCCGGTTTCCTCAGCGTGTGGTTCGATTGGAACGCCGACGGCGATTTCAACGATGCCGGCGAGCAGATGATCACTGCCCAAGCGGTCGCGGTCGGCGCGACCAATCTCAATATCGCCGTACCGTTGACCGCGATCATCGGCCCCACCTTCGCCCGTTTCCGGGTCTGCACCAACAACACCGCGCTCGACAACTGCAATACGCCGGTCAGCACCGTGCAGAGCGGCGAAGTTGAGGACTACCAGTTCACCGTGTCGCGCAGGCTAATCCTGCGCAAGATCACGCTCGGAGGTCTCGGCACGTTCGGTTTCGCACTGACCAATACCCAGCAAAGTACGGGTTCGGGCACGACGACCGTCGTGGGCACACCGGTCACGGTCGATGGCAATACCGGCAGCGCTACAACGCTGGCGTTCACCATCACCGGGCCGACGACAGCGGTCACCATCAACGAGAACAGCCTGCCCGCTGGCTGGTCGCTGACCGGCGCGACCTGTATCAACAACGCCAGCGCCACCGTGGGCAGCCTCAGCGGCAACACTTACACCATCACCGGTGCTGAGGTCGGTGCTAGCGTCAGCTTCACCTGCACGTTCACGAATACCAGGCTGCCGATCCTACGCCTGCAGAAAGCGCTGCCGAGCGGGCGTGCGGTGGCAACCGACCAGTTCGCGCTCACCATCGCCGGTACCGGCGGTCCTGCCACGGTCACCACTACCGGCGGCAGCACTGTCGCCAATGGCACGGCGACGCTGAACCCCGGCGCGCTCGCGGTCTACACGCTCAGCGAAGCGGGCGCGGCTGGCGCAGTGTTGACCAACTACACCACCACGTACGCCTGCACAAATGCGCTGGCCGGTGGGCAAACGCCCAGCGGCAGCGGCAGCAGTTTCAACGTCACTGCGGTCGAGGGCGACAACCTGACCTGCACCTTCACCAATACGCGCAACCCGCAGGCCGATCTGCGCGTCACCAAAACCAACACGCCTGGCGTCAACGGCGACGTCGATCAGGCGGCGGACACGGTCGTCTCAGGCGCCACGGCCAACTACAGCATCGTGGCGACGAATCTGGGCCCAAATGCCGCCAACGGCGCGGTGCTCACCGATCCAGCACCGACCGGGCTGACCTGCAGCACTGCGAGCTGTACCGCAGCCGGCGGTGCGGCCTGTCCGGCACCGACCGGCGCGGCCTTGGTCGTGGCACTGCAGGGCGCAGGGGCGACGATCCCGACCCTGCCCAACGGCGGCGCCGTGACCATCGTGCTGACTTGCAGCGTCAACTGAGCTGAGAGCCCGTGGGCGCACGGCGCAGCGTCCTTGCTCGGTCGTGGACGGACGTCCACGACGTGCCCGCCGCCGACTTCATCGAAGTGGCCGAAGCCTCCGGTCTCATCGTTCGCCTCGGCCGCTGGGTGCTGCGCGAAGCCTGTAATCAAGCGATGCGCTGGCCGGCCGACGCCGACGGTCACGCACCGCTGCTGCGCGTGAACGTGTCCGCCCGCCAATTCGAAGAACCCGGCCTGATCGCCGACGTGCTGAGCGCGCTGAACGAATCCGGCCTGCCGCCGCACCGACTGTGCTTGGAGATCACCGAAACCCTCGCCCTGCGCGATCCGGCGAAAGTCGGCGCCACCCTCGCACGCCTGCGCACCCTCGGCATGCGTATCGCACTCGACGATTTCGGCACCGGTTACTGCTCGCTCGGTTATCTCAAGTATCTGCCGATCGACACCATCAAGATCGACCGCGGCTTCACCGCCGGCCTGCCGCACGACCGCGCCGATCTGGCCATCGTCAAAGCCCTCGTCGGCCTCGCCAACAACCTCGGCATCGACATCGTCGGCGAAGGGGGGGAAACCCAAGCCCAAGCCGACTGCCTGCGCGACTGCGGCGTGGTTGCCGTCCAGGGCTATTTGTATTCCTCCGCGATTGACGGCGACGCGTTGATCGCGCATTTCGCCGACCGCGCGGCGGCCACTGCGGCGGCCTGAAGCGACGGCTCCAAACGACGGTTCCAAGCGACAACATGGCGCGTCTGTGCGCACCGACTCCGGCCGTTGAGATTCCCCGCCCCTCACCCGGCCCCGTACTCGATACGGGGCCGGCTCTGCGGCCACCTTCTCCCCGCCCAGCGAGGAGAAGGAGGGCAGAGGCATCGCATGTTGTTCCTTACTCCCCGCTGGCGGTGAGAAGGACAGCGCTGGCTTCGTTGTTCCTTCTCCCCGCGCGCGGGGAGAAGGTGGCCGAAGAGCCTGCCCCGTACTCGATACGGGGCCGGATGAGGGGTGCCGAAGAAGGAGTGCCGGATCAACCATAGTTGCTCACGCAGCATCAATCAAAACCCTCGTCGCGCCCCTGTCGCCCGCACGCGACGCACCGCAGAGGCAGGCACCGCACATGCAGATATTGCAGATGCAGATATCGCGCTTTGCACCGCGCATGGCACCCCGGCTGCGCTACCCTGACGTCCCGCGCGAAATCGCGCGCAAGACCCGGAATACCAACATGCCGCGTCGAATATCCCTTGCCTTTTCCGCCTGCGCGCTCGCCGCCGCACTGACCACTGCGCTGGCGCCCAGCCACGCCGCCGACCGCGTCACCGGCCATGCCTTCGCCACGCGTAGCGAAGTCTTCGCGCCGCACGCGATGGCCGCCACCTCGCATCCGCTGGCGACCCAGATCGCGCTGCAAACCATGCGCGAGGGCGGCAGCGCGATGGATGCGGCGATCGCCGCCAATGCCGCACTCGGGCTGATGGAACCGACCGGCAACGGCATCGGCGGCGATCTGTTCGCGATCGTCTGGGAGCCGAAGACCAAGCAGCTCTACGGCTACAACGGCTCCGGCCGCTCGCCGAAAGCGCTGACGCTTGAAGAATTCGAGCGCCGCGGGCTGAAGGACATTCCGCCGCACGGGCCGCTGCCGGTGACGGTGCCGGGCACGGTCGATGCCTGGTTCTCGCTGCATGCGAAATTCGGCAAGCGCACGATGGCGCAGAACCTTGCGCCCACCATCGCCTACGCGCGCGATGGCCATCCGGTGCACGAGGTCATCGCCTATTACTGGGGCCGCAGCGTGCCGACGTTGTCGAAATGGCCGGGCTTCGCCGAGCAGTTCACCGTCGATGGCGGCACGCCGGATAAACGCCGCGGCCCGCGCAAGGGCGAGACCTGGCGCAATCCGAATCTCGCCAACACCTTGCAGAAAATCGCCGCCGATGGCCGCGATGCGTTCTACAAAGGCGAGATCGCGCGCAGTATCGACGCCTACTTCAAAGCCAACGACGGCTTTCTGCGTTACGAAGATTTAGCTGCGCATACTGGCGAATGGGTGCAGCCGGTCAGCACCAATTACCGTGGCTACGATGTGTGGGAACTGCCGCCGAACGGGCAGGGCATCGCCGCGTTGCAAATTTTGAATCTGCTGGAACCGTACGATTTGAAATCCTACGGCTTCGGCAGCGTCGAACATGTGCATCTGTTCGTCGAAGCGAAAAAACTCGCGTTCGCCGACCGCGCCGCCTCGTATGCCGATCCCGAGTTCTACAAAACGCCGGTCGCACGCTTGATCTCGAAAGACTACGCGAAAGAACGCGGCAAGCTAATTGCGATGGAGCGTGCGATGAAGGCGGTCGAACCGGGCATCATTCCCGAACTCAACGAAGGCGATACGATTTATCTCACCACCGCCGACAAGGACGGAATGATGGTGTCGCTGATCCAATCGAATTACCGCGGCATGGGCAGCGGCATGGCGCCGCCGGGGCTGGGCTTTATTTTTCAAGATCGCGGCGAGCAGTTCGTGCTCACGCGCGGGCATCCGAATTCGTTCGCGCCGGGCAAGCGCCCGTTCCACACCATCATTCCCGCGTTCGTCACCAAAGACGGTGCGCCGTGGCTGAGTTTCGGCCTGATGGGCGGCGCGATGCAGCCGCAGGGCCATGCGCAAATCCTCATCAATATGATCGACTTCGGCATGAACTTGCAGGAAGCCGGCGACGCGCCGCGCATCCAGCACGACGGCAGCGCCGAACCGGCCGGACAAAACACCGCGATGGCTGACGGCGGCGAAGTCGATCTGGAAACCGGCTTCGACTACGCAGTGATTCGCGCGCTGATGCGCAAAGGCCATTCTGTGCGTTTTGCCGACGGGCCGTACGGCGGCTATCAAGCGATTCAAGTCAATCCGAACGGTGGCTATATCGGCGCCAGCGAATCGCGTAAAGACGGGCAGGCGGCGGGGTATTGATGATGACGACAGATCGCGTTGCTCGAATCGCGCTGCGCGCACGCACGGCCTGCGCACGATGGATGCGTGTGCGATTAACGCATGCTCGATTAACGCATGCTCGGTTAACGCATGAGCGACGGCTGCGGCTGCACTGGATGCGGCTGCACTGGATGCGGCTGTATTGGATGCGGTCGTATTGGATTAAGCCAGCGTTCGCAATGCCTGCCGCGCTCGCGCTGTGCCTGTCGCCAGTGATCGCGCACGGGCAGGCCGAAGAGCGCGGACTGTTACGATGGGCCACGCCGTGGCTTGGCAGCAGAAACACCGCCGAGCGCGGCTATCTGTGGTATCTCGCCGAGCGTTTTGGCCGCGACGGCGGCCCGCGCGAGTTCGCGCTCGCCGCGCATCTGCGCGCGATGGCGGGCGTGCGCGACGTGCGCGTCGTCGGCGGCTTGCGCCTGATCGACGCCAACACCCAGCGCTGGCTCGGCGATGCCGAACGCATGGGCAAACGCGACCCGGTGGTGCAGGCGTTGCTGCTGCATCGTTTCAGCGACGGCGACCCGACGTATCGCCGACAGGACGCGATTCGACGCTGGCGCGAAAACGACAGCGATAATCTCGCGCCGCTGCTGGCGATCGGCCCCGCCGAAGAAACGCTGCCGATCGACGAGCTGCTAGCCTCGGCGCGCAGCACCGCACGTGCTGATTTTTATTTCGACGACATCGTGCGGCCCTTGGTGAACGCGGTGCAAGAAGATCCGCCGTCGGCGACCCTGCGCACGGCAATGCAGGACGCCGCCGCAGATGCGCCAGAAGCGCTCGGCGTGCAGCTTGGGATGACGATCTGGGCGACGTCCGTGGATGTCGCATTCCAACCCCTGGTCAAGGCCTGCCGCGGCGAAGCGCTGGACGCCACCCCGCGTCGACGCGCCGATTGCCGCCATGTCGCGCGATTGCTCAGCGAGGAATCCGATACGTTGCTCGCGCGCGGTATCGGCATGAACATGCGCCTGCGCACTTATGCCAACGAAGACGAATTGCGCGCTGCCGCCATTGCTGATCGCCGTTTTCATTGGCAATCGCAGCAGTGGCATGCGCTGAGCGAACGCGATCCGGCCGACTATGCACGCAATGTCGCACGCACGCTCACCAGCGATCGCGACATCACCGAATACGAGATCATGCAGCGCACGCTGACCGACGCCGGCATCTCGATGGAGCCGCCCGCAGGTTGGGCGGCGGCGCAGGGTTACTGAGCCCTCACGCGCCGTCCACATGCCGTTCGCCGCCGTCGCGCCTGCGTTTTTTGTTGTATTGGCGATGCTCGCGCTGGGCTATGCCCTGCAGCGCACGCGCGCATTTCCCGACAACGCCGCGCAGACGCTGAATCTGGTGGTGTTGTACGTCTGCCTGCCCGCAGCGGTGCTGCGCTATGTGCCGCAGGTGGAATTGACGCCATCGCTGTTGATGATCGCTGCAGTGCCGTGGTTGCTGCTGCCGATCATCGTGTTTGCCGTCGATCTTTGCGCGCGCGCATTGCGCTTGCGCGACGATCAACGCGCGGTGCTGTTGCTCACGGTGGCGCTGGGCAATACCAGCTTTCTCGGTTATCCACTGACGCGCGCCTTGATCGGCGAACACGCGCTGCCGTATGCGGTGATCTACGACCAACTCGGCAGTTTTTTGATGCTCTCGACCTTCGGCCTGTGGGTGCTGGCGCGCTACGGCGGCAACCCGCAGGCCGGGGCGGGTGCGCGTGTGGGCGCAGGTGTAGCGCGCGCCGCGCCAAGCGCACGCGAGATGCTGATTCGCATCGCGAAATTCCCGACGCTGTGGGCGCTGGTGTTCGCCGCATTCGCGATGCCAGCCGAACCGCCGCGCTGGATCGCCGAGGCATTGCGCCTGCTCACCGATGCGCTGCTGCCGCTGGCGATGCTGACCATCGGCCTGTCGGTGCGCTTCGTGCCGCCGCGCGAAGAGCTTGCGCCGCTCGGCCTCGGCTTGCTGCTGAAGCTCGCCGTGGTGCCTGCGCTGGCTACGATGCTCGCGCCGTGGCTCGGCCTGCACGGCGAGATGGCGCGCACCACCGTGTTTGAAGCGGCGATGCCGCCGATGATCACCGCCGCCGCGCTCGCGATCGCACACAATCTCGCCCCGCGATTGGCCGCAGCGATGGTCGGCTATGGTGTGTTGCTGTCGCTGCTCACGCTGCCGCTGTGGCTGCGCGCGATGGGCGGTTGACGGTCTGCGATGGCCCGAAGCGGCGTAGAGCAGGTCTCGACCCGCCGATGCAATGAAAACGTCAGGATTTATCAGAAAACCGCAGTTCCGTAGCCCGGGTTTCGCTTCGCTCTACCCGGGCTACGTCACTATCGATCTCGGACTCCCGATAGGGTGCGCTTTCGGCGCACCGTCCGACCGCAGCGGTCGTCGGAAACGGTGCGCCGCAGGCGCACCCTATGCGCTACAACCGCAACTCGGATTGCTTTGAATCGATACGCCGCAAAGGTTTCCGAAAACAACGCGATGTATGAAACCGTTTGGTATGCATGCGGCTTTTTCCTACACGCGCGCGCGGTGTTTTCCGATAGCGGCGGTTAAGTCGTTTCAGCACGCTATCGGGTATGCCCAACTATCGACGTCTCTGGGTGCCCGGCGGCACCTATTTCTTCACGGTCACGCTTGCTGATCGGCGCGGCCGTGTGCTCACAGCCAATATCGATGCGCTGCGCGCCGCATTTCGCGAAACGCGCCTTTCTAGACCGTTCGAGATTGTTGCCGTGGTGATCATGCCCAATCATTTGCATTGCATCTGGACGTTGCCAGACGGCGATGCGGACAATCCACGACGCTGGTCGCAGTTGAAGTCGGCGTTTTCTCGTCGTGTCCCATACGAAGATGTTGTCAGTCCCAGTCGCGTCGAGCGCAGAGAGCGCGGCATTTGGCAGCGTCGCTACTGGGAGCGATGCATCGTCGATGAAGACGATCTTCGCATGCATGTCGAATACATCCACTACAACCCGGTGAAGCATGGTTTCGTCGCCCGTGCGTTCGACTGGCCGCATTCGTCGTTCCGTCGCTGGGTCGCCGAAGGCGCTTATCCTGAAGACTGGGCCATCGCCCCAAAGCAACTACTATCGACCTCGGAATCCGAATAGGGTGCGCCTTTGGCGCACCATCTAACCATAGCGGTTATCGGAAACGGTGCGCCGCAGGCGCACCCTATGCGCAAACCGATGCGACTGCGCGATCGGTTCACTCAATCCGCCGGCACAGTCCTCGCCGAGGCCCACTCCCGCAACGCCTCCACCTGTTCGCTCATCAACACCGATAGCGGCCGCGTATTTTTCAGCTCGGAACGCAGTTGAAAATCGCTGAGCGGGTGGCCGGTGGCGTGCGCGGTGTACAGCGCGGCGACGACGACTTGTTCGATCTCCGCGCCGGAGAAGCCGTCGGCGGCGTTGGCCAGCGCGGGTAGGTCGAAATGTTCGATCTCAACGCTGCGGCGGCGCAGATGCAGTGCGAACAATTCGGCGCGCGATTCGGCGCTGGGTAAATCGACGAAGAAGATTTCGTCGAAGCGGCCTTTGCGCAGCAGTTCCGCCGGCAGTTCTTGCACTTGGTTGGCGGTGGCAACCAGAAACACTTGGCTTTTGCGTTCGGCCATCCAGGTCAGAAAGGTGCCGAGCACGCGACGGGAGACGCCCCCGTCTTCGCCGCTGGAGCTGGCGAGGCCTTTCTCCAATTCGTCGATCCACAGCACGCAGGGTGCGAGCTGTTCGGCCGAGACCAGCGCCTCGCGCAGGTTTTTTTCGGTTTCGCCGTGGTACTTGTTGTACAGCGTGCCGAAATCCAGGCGCAGCAGCGGCACGCCGAAGCCACCGGCGATCGCCTTGGCCAGCATCGATTTACCGCAGCCCTGCACGCCCAGCAGCAGCACGCCCTTCGGCGGGTCCAGTCCGGGCGGGGCGTTGCCTTCGACGAAGGCGCTGCGGCGCAGTTCGATCCAGCGTTTCACGCGCTTGGCGCCGACGACGTGATCGAGCTTCACCGGGTCGAATTCATAATGCAGATGGCCGCTGCGGTTGATCAGCTCGAATTTGAGCTTCGCCAGCTCCGGCAGATCGTCCGGGCCGAGCACGCCGTCGCGGAAGATCAAATGCCGCGCGATGCGGCGGGCGTCGGTCTCGTTCAGGCCGCGCAGGTTGCGCACGATCTGCGTCACCGCCTCGGCGTCCACCTCCACCCGCTTGCCGCCGTGTTCGCGGGCATAGGCGGCGGCTTCGTCTTTGACCAGTTTCAGCAGCGCGTCGCTGTTGGGCAAGTTCGGGCGATAGCGCACCGCGTGCGCTTCGAGGTCTTCGGGCAGTTCGATCTTGTTGCCCACCAGCACCAGCACGTGCGGCAGGCAGTTGCGGCGCTGCAGGATGTCGCGCACTTGGCGCTGGGTGCCGGCGTATTTCAGGTAGGGCGCGAAATCCAGCAGCAGGAACACCCCGCGCTGGTCGGACTTGTAAATCGCCTGCAGGGTCGCGCCGGCATCGGGCGCCACTTCGGCGGCGTCCTCGCGGTCCATGTCGATCCGGCGCAGGCCCTCGGTGATCGACCAGCGGAACAGCGCGCGCCAGACGTGCATCAGCGATTGCCGGAACAGCTCCACCACCCGCGGTTCGTCGGGGGTTTCGATCACGATCAAAGGGGTATCGGCGCGGATCAGCGCCACCAAGTCTTGCAGTCCGGACATCGTATGGTGTCGATTCAACTCGGGGCGCATCGGGGCGATGCGCGTGGTTGGCATGGGTCGCGCGCGGGCGCGACGGTTGGCTTGGGTCGCGCGCGGGCGCGACGGGGCGAGGAGGGCAGCTAACAAGCCGAGGGTCGGCGAAAAGCCGTCGGGCTGAAAAGCCGGCGGAACGATAGCAGACCCGTGCCCCAGCCGGTTGCCGACAGGGCCGCCGATGGTAAGCTGCGGCAGTCTTCACTGCGGAGGTGCCGATGAGAACGGTTCTGGTCGCCAGTTCGAAGGGCGGTGTGGGTAAAACCACCATCGCCACCCACCTTGCCGCGCAGGCGGCCATCGACGGTCAGCGCACCGTGCTGATCGACGCCGATCCCCAAGGGTCGTCCACCCGCTGGGCCGAGCGCCGTGCCGACCTGGAAACTGCCGTGCTGCCGCTCGACGGCACCCGGAAGAACTGGGCCAAGCACGTGCCCGATGACACCCAGCGACTGATCGTGGACGCCCCAGCCGGCGCCACCGTGGACAGCCTGGAAAGCTTTCTGGAGACCGCCGACGCCCTTGTGGTGCCGGTGCTGCCGTCCACCCTGGACATCGATGCGACCGTGCCCTTCCTCAACGCCCTGGCCAAGCACCCGCGCGTGCGCCGCGGCCAACTGCGCGTGGGGCTGGTTGGCAACCGTCTCAAACCCTGGACCAATGCCTCGCAGCAGGCGGTGGAACTGCTCAAGCAGTGGCCCTATCCGGTGGTCGCCGAACTGCGCGACAGCCAAGCCTACGTGATGCTGGTCGGCCTCGGCCGCAGCCTGTTCGATTACCAGTCGCAACATGTGCGCGAGCATCAAGAGGACTGGGCGGGGTTGTTGCGGTGGTTGAAGAAGGGGTGAGGGACGCTGCAGGGATAGCCGTCGATCGCTGGCTGTCGATAGTCGATGTCGAAACGCGCGCAAGCGTCGCTGCTTCAATGTGCGCTGAGGCTGTGGCGGTTCCGCTTTGTCGATCGCAAAGGCAACACTGAACACGTCCATTCCCCGATCAAGTCCATCCCGGATCAAGTCCATCCCCGGATCAAGTCCCGGGATGGCTCTGAACGTGTTGACTGGCCGTGAGTTCGGTAACGCCCGTCGTGTTCGCTGCAGCCGTGCACCGAACACGCGCGATGCGTATGACGATAGCGCTCATCGCGAGCGCGCAGCTTGTCGAAGCGGTTGACGATCGCGGCTTGCGCCGCTGCTACGAGGCGAGGGTTTTCAGAGGCGAGGGTGTTCAGCGTTGTCGATCTGGTGATCGCGTTTACCGGTGGTCGATCACGGCTATCGATCTCGCTTCGTTCGTCTGCTCGCGAGCTGCCTTCGGCCATTAATCGACTGGTGATCGACTGATGATCGACTGATGATCTTCACCCTCTCGCGCATGCGGGAGAGGCAGCGTGCGCGAGGGCGAGGTCGCTCTGTTAAGCTCCTCGACACATTCCACGCTAGACACTTCACGCGAGCCGAGAGAACCCGATGCGCACACTGATCCTGCTCCGCCATGCCCATGCCGAACCCGCCAGCCCGGAGCAATCGGATCTCGATCGCGCGCTGTCTGCGGAGGGCTTGGCCGAGGCGGAGGCTGCGGGTCGGTGGTTGGTCGAGCAGGGGCTGACGCCCGATCGGGTGCTGTGTTCGCCCGCGCGGCGCACCCGCGAGACGCTCGAAGCGGTGCTGCGCAGCATCGGCTACGTCGAGCAACGTCTCGCCGATAGCGCGTACGAAGCGACTGCGGGAACCCTCGCCGAACTGGTCGACGAACACCGCGATGTGCAGCGTTTGATGCTGGTCGGCCACAACCCCGGCTTGGAGCGTTTGGCGGCGCTGCTGCATAGCGGCCAGTCGGGCGATTACCGCGGCATGCCCCCGGGCAGCATCGTCGAGCTGCAATTCGACACCGATGCCGGCATCGAGCCGGGCACGGCCAAGCTCGCCTCGTTCTGGTGGCCGTGATTGCGGACATCGCACTCGTCCGCGATCGTCTCCACGCGAAGTCCGCTCCGCGCTTGTCGCCGTGCGGGCGAGATTGGGCATCGAACGCCGCATCGACGGCCGCGACGTTCGCCTTCTCGCTTGCATTATTTCTGGCGCTAGCCGCGCCGAGCCACGCGGCCGGCTTCGATCCGAAGCACACCCGCGTTGGTTTCACCCTGAAAACCCGCTGGGGGCTGGTGTTGCAAGGCCGGTTTCCGAAGTACAGCGGCGAGATTGAGGCGCTGCCCGACGGCCGCTATCGTGCGCACCTGCGTTTGGATGCGCGCGCGGTCGAGATCGCCGATCATCCTAAGTACACCGGGTTTACGCGCGGCGACGGTTTTTTCGAGGCCGATCGGTTTCCTGAAGTGGAATTCATCTCCGAGCCGTATCCAGCCAACCTGCTGCGCACGGGCGGAAAACTCGCTGGCGAACTGCGCATTCGCGATGTGCGGCGGCGCGAAACCTTCACGATCGAACCGTCCGCCTGCGCGCGTCCGGCGCGCGACTGCGATCTGGTCGCCGCCGGTACGGTACGCCGCAGCGACTACGGCGTGGATCGCTGGATGTTCGCGGTGTCCGATGCGGTGCGCTTCCAATTGCGCCTGCGCCAAGTCGACGATGCGGAGGCAGCGACGCCATGATCGCGCCGCGTCTGCTCGCCGTTGCCATGCTCGCGCTGGCCAGTA
Source organism: Lysobacteraceae bacterium (assembly GCA_031374725.1). Taxonomy (GTDB): domain Bacteria; phylum Pseudomonadota; class Gammaproteobacteria; order Xanthomonadales; family Xanthomonadaceae; genus Lysobacter_I. Next base: position 25,450 of record JANMGT010000064.1, read on the forward strand.
CCGCGTGCGCCACCTTGTCCGATCGCGACCATGCGCGCGCCGAGCGGATCGCGGCCTCGTTGCGCAGCACGGTGATCGACTGCGCGCGCGAAGACGCTTGCGCGCAGCCATCGTCGCTACGCGACCTCGGCGTGCGCGCGACGGCGCAGTCGCTGTACAGTCGTCGTGCGAATTCGACCGACGCTGCGCGTGAGTCGGGCGCGTCGCCCGCAGAGACGGCGGTCGATGTCGCCGATGGCGGTGTGCGCGGTGATGATGCGCAACGCAGCGAGCTTGCCGCCGGTGTCGCCTCATCGAGCGTAGTTGCGCCGCCCGACGCGACAGCGGCACGTGCGGCGGCTATCGGTCGTGCGCCGTCCGCGAATGCGACAGATACGAAGGCAGCCGATGCGGCGACGACAGATGCGGCTACAACAGTTGCAATTACAACCACTGCAATTACAACAACTGCAATTACATCCACTGCAATTACATCCACTGCAATTGCAACAGATGCCAATGCATCGGCCGCCAGCGCGAAATTCGCCGCCGGCCCGCAGCATTACGCCCTGATTCTCGATTACGGCCAGGACGCACTGCTCGCGCGCTTGAATCTGATCCGAAGCGCGCAGCGCAGCATCGATATACAAACTTATATTTTCGACGAAGACGACGCCGGTCATCTTATCCTCGACGAACTGCTCGGCGCAGCGCGGCGCGGGGTGAAAGTGCGGCTGCTGGTCGATCAACTCGCCGCCTTGCGCCGCGTCGATACGCTGGCGGCGCTCTCGGCGGCGCACGTGAATTTCGAGATGCGGCTGTACAACCCGGTGCTGGGGCGCGCGCGTTTCAGTTATCCGATGTACGCCTTCGCGACGATCTGCTGTTTCCGTCGCCTCAATCAGCGCATGCATAACAAACTGGTCGTGGTCGACGATCTGGTCGCGATCACTGGCGGGCGCAACTATCAGGACGACTATTACGACTGGGACCCGGAATACAATTTTCGCGATCGCGACATCTTGATCGCCGGCCCGGTCGTGCCGGAGATGAGCCAAAACTTCGAGGCGTATTGGCGCGCGCGTTTGACCACGCCGCTGAGCAAGCTGTCGGATGTCGGCCGCATCTTGCTGCGCGAGGGCGCACCGCCGCTGCAGCATCCCGAACCCACGCAGCCGCGGCGAATCGAGGCGATTGGTCGCGATGCCGACGACGCAGAACTGATTCGCACCCGTTTAACCGATGCCGCGATCCCAGTGCGCGGCGTGCGTTTCATCGCCGATTTGCCGATCAAACATCACACCTACGACGACGAGGGCGGTCCGCCGTCGCAGCGGATGCGCGACATGATCGAATCCGCGCAGACGCGGGTACTGCTGCAAACGCCGTATTTGGTGATGTCCAAGCCCGCGCAGCGCATGTTCGATCGCCTGCAGAAACGCGAGCGCCCGCCGCGCGTGGTGGTCTCCACCAATAGTTTGGCCGCGACCGATGCGTTCATTCCATATGCGATCTCGTACAAATACAAGCGTCGCTATCTGCGCGATTTCAAGTTTGAGATCTACGAGTTCAAACCATTCCCGCAGGATGCGCCGATCGATTTGGAGGCGACCGGCACCGTCGGCGTGGAATGGCGCGCCGACGGCAGCGTTTCATTGCTCGGCGGCTCCGGCAGCCGCTCGCCGGATCGACCGACGCCGCTGGCGCGCGAGTATTCGGCCTTGCGCTATTCCAAGCGCGGCGCCAACGAGCGCGTACCGCTCAAGCGCGGCGGCGTGCGTTTCGGTTTGCATGCGAAGTCGCTGGTGATCGACGAGCGCTTGGGCGTGATCGGGACGCACAACTTCGATCCGCGCGGCGAGAACTACAACACCGAGGCGGCGCTGGCGATCGAAGATCCGACGTTCGCGCGCGCGCTGGCAGCCAGCATCGAACGCGACATGGCGCCGACCAATGCCTGGATGATCGCGCGTCGCGACAAGGCGCGCTATTTCTCGGGGCTGGAGTACTCGTTGGCGAAAGTCACCGAATTCCTGCCGCTGTTCGATTTCTGGCCGGTGCGCTACGCCACCAGCTACGAATTCAAACCCGGCCCGGACTGTCCCGAGCCGATGTCGCCGCGGAATCCTGAATTCCGCCGTTGTTATGAGCCGGTCGGCGATTTTCCCGAAGTGGACGCGCTAAAACGGCCGCTGACCCGAATTTTCACTGCCTTCGGGGCTGGTTTGGCACCGATTTTGTAGGTCGGTCGCGGTATTGCCGTTCTGACGGGCTCAAATGGCCGTATTTGCGGCGTTCTCCACATTCTAAAAGCCCGAATTTCGAGGGCGGGACTGGCTTTGTGATCCCGGCCACATACCGTTCGTCGGCTCGTTGTCGGCGCTGTTTTTTAATAAAACAATAAAAAACAATGAGTTAGCCGCGTGACTGCGCTGGGGTGACTTCAGGCATATGTGTTTTGCTTTTTAGGTGTTGTACTTTACCAACACACCAAGGCACTCAAACACTTCGGAGCACACCATGAACACCCAGAACGACACCGCCAAGACCCCGAGCCCGGCTTCCCAAGCCCTGATCGACGTCGTCGCCAACGCCCGTCTTGCCCGTCGCGAACGCGATTTCGGCATCGGCTACGGCCGCAGCAGCGGTTATGGCCTCGACCGCCGCTACACCAGCGACTGGGGCGCGCCGCGCTTCCGCTTTTGCTGAGACCTCCGGCTAAAAACCGCCGTTGAGTCGCGCAGATCCCCATCCCTATCCCACATATCCCATTCCCTAAGCATTGCACCCCGGAGAGAACCATGAACACCGACCTCAATACGCTGCACACCGTTATCGAAGCCGCATCGCTTGAAACCTTGGCCGACCGTGCGCCGACCGACAATGTCGTCGCCATCGCCGGCCGTCGCAGCTATCGCGCCCGCGACATGGGCGTTGGCTATGGCCGCAGCAGCGGTTACGCCCTCGACAAGCGTTACACCACCGACTGGGGCGCGCTTCGCTTCCGCTGCGCCTAATCGACAGCCCGCTAATGCGTTGCCGAACACCCGATCCTTCCGCCGCAATCGCCTCACAGGACTTCGCCATGAACGCTCACGATACGTCTCTCATGCCTGCCCCGCGCACGTCGGATGCCGTGCAGCCCAATGCCGCTGGGTCATACGCAGATGCCCCGTCGCGCTATCGCGACCGTGATATTGGCATTGGCTACGGTCGCAGCAGCGGCTATGCCTTCGATAAGCGCTACACCAGCGATTGGGGCGTCGCCCGCTTTAATCCTCATCCGGCGGATGCGTGCGATGCCTCGATGCGCATCGGTGTTTGGCGGCCATGAGTCGATGACCTCTTCGCCGCACAGCCTTTGTCATCTAATGGCTCTAAAGTCGCGCCGCTGACGCTTCGCACCAAGCGCAGCCATGCCCGGTGCCATCGCGCTCCCGCTTCACCGCTGTCCCGTTCCGCTGCCCTGTTCCTTTGCCCCGTTCCACTGTTCCAAAGCGCCGTGCGCGATCGACGCACACGTTGACTCTCCTCCCCCGCCCGGTCGCGGTGCATGCGTCCTCTCTCCCGCATGTGGTCGCCCCGGGCGTCTTTTTTGCGCGATCCGGTATCCTGGCAGGATGACTGTCGCCACCCCGCTGCGGATTTTCCGCGGATCGTCTTCACTCGACGACCTCAATACGTACTCCCGCGAGACCGCGATCGAAGCCCTCGGCATCGTCTTCACCGAGATCGGCCCCGACTTCGTGCGCGCGACCATGCCGGTCGATGCCCGCACCCGCCAGCCCTATGGCCTGCTCCACGGCGGCGCTTCGGTGCTGCTGGCCGAAACCTTGGGCAGCTCCGCCGGCAACCTCTGCCTGGGCCCGGGCGAGCGATGTGTCGGCGTCGAAATCAATGCAAATCACTTGGTCGCGGTCCGCGATGGTGTGGTGACGGGCACGGCGCGACCGCTGCATCTGGGCCGTCGCACCCAGGTCTGGGAGATCCGCATCGAGACCGGCGACGGCCGGCTGTGCTGCATTTCACGATTGACGCTGGCCGTCGTGAGCCGTCGTGATGTGTGAGGCGCCGGCATGGCCCGTCCGAACGATGGCCGACCGATGACAGGCTCTAATTCGCTTCGGTATGGTGATCGCATGACCCCCTCCGCCTCCACGGCCCGCGCGCTGCGGATGCTGCGCTATGCCTATCGCCTGCCGCTGCTGGCGTGGCATATCGGCGTGCATCTGCCGATCACGCTGCTGCTCATGTCGCCGCTGTTCGGCAGCCTGCGCATCGGCGGCGACCCGCTGAAACATTGCGTGGTGCGCTGGTGGCAGGGCGGGCTGATGCGGGTGTTCGGTTTCCGCATGCGCCGCATCGGCACGCCGTTACCGGGTGCGGTGATGTTCGTGGCCAATCACGTCTGTTGGATCGACATCGTGGCCCTGCACGCGCAGCAAATGATGGGCTTCGTCGCCAAGCGCGAAATCGCTGGCTGGCCGCTGGTAGGTTGGCTAGCGACGATGGGCGAGACCATCTATCACCAGCGCGGCAATCAGGAATCGCTCGGCGGCGTGTTGCACGAGATGCTCGATCGCCTGCGTGACGGCCGCGCGGTCGGCGTATTTCCCGAAGGCCGCACCCGCAGCGGCGAAGTGATCGGCCCGTTCCATGCGCGCATTTTTTTGGCGGCGGTGGAAGCCGACGTACCGGTGCAGCCGGTCGCATTGCGCTACGGCGACGGCGGCGAGGCGCAGACCGTGGTCGCCTTCGGCGCGGAGGAGAGTTTTTTTGCGAATTTCTGGCGCCTGCTCGGCGAGCGTTCGCGCGCGGGCGAGGTTATCTTTCTCGAACCGATCCTGCCCGGAGACAAGGATGGTCGGCGTAAGATCGCCGAAACCGCGCGATCTCGGATCGTGGAGGCAATGGCGGCATGATGTTGCCTTTGCGACTGTGCGCTGATGCCTTGGCGTTCGCATGTGCGAGCGCATTGCGTGAGACGCTGACATAGGAATGAGCATCGCCACGTCTCCCTACCGCCCGTCGTTGTGGCTGCGCAGCCCGCATGTGCAGTCGCTGATCGGTCCTAGCCCGATACGGCGCGCGCGCGGCGCATGGTTGCTGCGCAAGACCAAGGCGGTATCGGAGCCGCATTTGGTCGACGGCGGCGAAGGCGTGCGTCTGCACGGGATGTACACCCATTTGTCCGGGCGCGAAGCCCGCGGTGTGGCCCTGCTGCTGCACGGTTGGGAGGGCAGCATCGAATCGAGCTATATGCGGCTGACCGCGGTGCGTCTGCTGCAGGCCGGTTTCGACGTGTTTCGGCTGAATTTTCGCGATCACGGCGATACCCATCACCTCAACCAAGCGCTGTTCCATTCCAATCGGCTCGACGAGGTGGTGCATGCGGCGGTCGATATCGCCGAGCGCTTCGCGCGCGGCCGACCGATGGTGGCGGCCGGCTATTCGCTGGGCGGTAATTTTGCCCTGCGGGTGGCATTGCGTGCGCCGGCTGCGGGTCTGCCGTTGGCGCGCATCGCCGCCGTCTGCCCGTTGTTGGACCCTGCGGCGACCATGACCGAGCTGGAACAAGCACTGCCGGTCTACATGCGCTATTTCGAGAAAAGCTGGCGATCGTCTTTGCGGCTCAAACGCGCGGCGTTTCCCGAGCTTTACAGCTTCGACGACAGCGTCCTGCGCCTACGCATGCGCGAGCTGACCCGCTGGATGGTCGAGCGTCACACCGATTTCGACAGCCTCGACGATTATTTCGACGGGTATGCGGTGGCCGGCGATCGCCTCGCTGCGCTGCAAATGCCTGTCGATATTTTGACCTCCGAGGACGATCCGGTGATTCCGGTCGCCGAGTTTAGGGCGCTGACATTGGCGCCGGAGACCCGGGTCGAGATCGCGAACTGGGGCGGACACTGCGGTTTCCTGCAATCGGCATCGTTGGATGGCTACGCCGAGCGTTGGGTCGCCGAGCGCTTGGGCGTTGTGCTGCAATCGGCTTGAACGCTGCTCCAACAGGTTGCTGAGACCTCCATCCAGGAGGTCTCAGTTCGCACGTCCGGCACATGTCCGGACGTGCTCACGGCACATCAATCGCTGACGCGCTTGCTTCGCCGGCGCAGCCATCCATGGCTGCATGCCATGACGGAGTGAACAGGCTGCTGAACACCTGCTGCCGCAGGTATTTCAGCGGCCTGCTAAGAGCCTGTTTAGACTCTCTCCATACTCCGCGTTGCGTCGCCGCGACACGCTGAGGTTCGAGCGTCGCGCAGCGCCAGACTGGTGGTCTGGTCAAGCGGCGCGCGGGCCTCAGCGTGTCGCGGCGGCGCAACGCGGAGTATGGAGAGAGTCTAAACAGGCTCTTAGCAGGCCGCTGAAATACCTGCGGCAGCAGGTGTTCAGCAGCCTGTTCACTCCGTCATGGCATGCAGCCATGGATG
>JANMGT010000103.1:0-43655 GCA_031374725.1 Lysobacteraceae bacterium
CACCAGCCGACCTGACGACTGGTCCTTGGATGTGGGCGAGCACGTCCGTTTGTATTTGCTGATCGACCTGCGACACGTCTTCAGCGCACCGGCACGGGTGGCCTGGGCCAGCGAACGATTTGTCGGCTTCGAGTATCTAGAGCCGCAGCCGTTGCCCGCCTGAGCTCGCTCAGTCGGCATCGGCCTGATCGCTTAAATGCAGCGGTTTCTGACGCTTTTAGCGGTAAAGGTGGCTTGAAATCAACTGGTTTCATTTTTCATAACACAGTGGAACTAGGCACGATCCGATGGTATCGAAGGCGATCTTCACCATGATCGGGGCTGAAGCCCCTCCTACAAAGCAAACAACATTCGACGCAAGGCGATGCATTCTGCGGTCGTCGCGAGCGCGCCTTATGCGGCGCGCGGAACTTTGAATCAGAGGTTCCCCCGATCGCTCGACCCGGCCAATTTATCGATCGCTCCGGTGCACTCGTTCGCGATACACGCGTAGAGCCAATGCATACGGCCCTGGCATACTCTGCAGCTTGCGACGACACGGCGGAGCACTCCCACATGGACGATTTCGCAGCCAGAGAACGGCGCTTCGGCCTGCGCGTGCCCTATGCGATGCAGGTGATGATTCTGTACGACGATCTGGCGTGGGTCACCGATATGCTGGACCTCTCCGAAGGCGGCTGCGGCTTGTTTCGCCCGAAAGGCTGCGTGCTGATGGAGGGCAACGTCGCCCGGCTAGTCTTCTTCCAAGGCACCGGCCAAGCGATCGCGGTATCGGCGCGGATCGCGCGCATCACTGAACGCCATCTCGGTTTCGAGTATCACGAGCCGCAATCGATTCCACCTTCCCTACCCTGAGTATCGCCGACGATGCCCGAAGGCCCTGAAATCCGGCGCGCCGCCGATCGCCTTGCCACCGCTGTTGTCGGCGAGCCACTGGTGGGCGCTTGGTTCGCGTTCCCCGAACTGAAGCGCTATCAGCGCGGGCTGAAGGGGCGACGCATCGAGGCCATCGCGCCGCATGGCAAGGCCTTGCTCACGCGTTTCGATCATGGCTATACGCTCTATAGCCACAACCAACTCTATGGCGTTTGGACCATCGCGGGATCTGGCGAACGCCCTGAAACCGGACGTTCGCTTCGGGTCGCTTTGGAAACGAACGAGCGCGCGATCTTGCTCTACTCCGCCTCGGATGTGTCGATGTGGCGCAGCGATGATGTGCATCGCCATCCGTTCCTCGCCAAGCTCGGGCCGGATGTGCTCGATCAAGCGCTTGATGCCGCCCACGTGTTCGAGCGCCTACGCGCACCTGCCTTCCGCGGCCGTTCCCTTGGCGCGCTACTGCTCGATCAAGGTTTTCTCGCTGGGATGGGCAATTATCTGCGTAGCGAGGTGCTGTTCTTGGCCCGGTTATCGCCGCAGCGACGGCCGCAAGACCTGCAAGTTCAACAGTTACAAGCGCTGGCAGCGGCGCTACTCGATGTGCCGCGTCGCAGCTATGCCACCCGCGGTATCGAGCCGGCGTCCGGCATGCGTGCAGATTACTTGACCGACACCCCTCAGAGCTTCCGCTTCGCGGTCTTCGATCGCGAAGGCGAGGCGTGCCCGAATTGCAAGGCCACGATCGAGCGCCTGGACGTCGGCAGCCGCCGTCTCTACCTTTGCCCGCGCTGCCAGCGCTGAGCGCCTGTTCAACGTCTGCGCATGCACCGCGCTGAGCCGAACGAACGCGCTGCGGGCGCACAGCCGTCGTTATCGTTAAGCTTGCGCCATGCAACGCTACCTCCACATCATCGGCGGCAAGTCGCGGCCAGCGCAGGGCGGAGGCTGGATCGAGGTATCCGATCCGGCTTCGGCGCGCGTCTATGCTGAAGTTGCGGCCGGCGACGCACTGGATGTCGAAGCGGCGGTCGCTGCGGCCGTCGCGGCGTTTCCAGCATGGTCTGCGCTGGCCGCGACCGAGCGCGCGCGCTGGCTCGAACGCTTGGCCGATGCGCTAGAAGCCCGGATCGACGACTTCGCCCATGCCGAAGCCCGCGACGGCGGCAAGCCGCTACGGCTCGCGCGCGAGGCCGAACTCCCGCGTGCGGTCGCCAATGTGCGCTTTTTCGCGCATGCCGCGACCCAATTCGCCAGCGAATCGCATCACGGTCAGGCGGGCTTGAATTACACCTTGCGTGCGCCGTTGGGCGCGGTCGCGACGATCTCGCCCTGGAATCTGCCGCTGTATCTGTTGACCTGGAAGATCGCGCCAGCGCTGGCCGCAGGCAATACCGTTGTCGCCAAGCCGTCGGAAGTCACGCCAGCGACCGCTAGCATGCTCGGCGAATTGGCCTGCGAGATCGGTTTCCCGGCCGGCGTGCTCAACATCGTGCATGGCCTTGGTAGCGAGGTCGGCGAAGCCCTGGTGGCGCACCCGGCGGTGCAAGCGCTGTCATTCACCGGCAGCACTGCGGTCGGCAAGCGCATCGCCGCGCAGCTTGCGCCGCAGTTGAAAAAAGTCTCGCTAGAGCTAGGCGGCAAAAATCCCACATTGATCTTCGCCGACAGCGACTGGCGCGATCATCTCGATGTCATCTTGCGTTCGGCGTTCCAGAACAGCGGGCAAATTTGTCTGTGCGGTTCGCGCATCTTGGTCGAGCGCAGCATCTACGCCGAATTCCGCGATGCGCTGGTGGATCGTGCCTTGGCGCTGCGTATCGGCGACCCGCTCGATCGCGATACCCAGCTCGGCCCGCTGGTGTCGCAGGCGCATTTCGATAAAGTGCTCGCCGCATTGATGCTGGCCCGAGCTGAGGGCGGGCGCGTGCTCTGCGGCGGCCACGCACTGGATCGCCCAGGCTGGTTCGTTGTGCCGACCGTGATCGAAGGCCTCGGCCCCGATTGCGCGACCAATCGCGACGAGATCTTCGGCCCGGTCGTCACCTTGCAGGCGTTCGACGACGATGCGCAAGCGCTGGCATTGGCGAACGCATCCGATTACGGGCTCTCGGCATCGCTGTGGACCACGCGACTGGACCGCGCGCATCGCATCGCTGCCGGCCTCAACGTCGGCATGGTCTGGATCAACACTTGGCTGATGCGCGATCTGCGCACGCCGTTCGGCGGCGTCGGTCAGTCTGGTCTCGGCCGCGAAGGCGGGCTCGAAGCGATGCGTTTCTTCACCAACACCAAAAACGTAGGGATAGCGCTATGAGTCCACCGATGGGGCTGCTGGAAAACAATCGTCTGTGGTCCGAGCGCGTGCGCCGCGAAGACCCCGATTTCTTTCGCCGCCTCTCGAATCAGCAGAAGCCGCGGTTCCTGTGGATCGGCTGCTCGGATTCGCGGGTGCCGGCCAACCAAATCATTGGCGTCGCCCCCGGCGAAGTCTTCGTTCACCGCAATATCGCGAATGTCGTCGCGCACACCGATCTGAATTGCTTATCGGTGATCCAGTTCGCGACCGATCTGCTGCAAGTCGAACACATTCTGGTGGTCGGCCACTACGGCTGCAGCGGCGTACACGCCAGCCTGCACGGCGAACGTGTCGGTCTGGCCGACAACTGGCTGCGCCACGTCGGCGATGTTGCTCAAAAACATGCCGCGCAGTTGGATGGAATCGATCTGGACGCGCTGCGCCATGCGCGCCTGTGCGAGTTGAACGTGATCGAACAAGTGGTCAATGTCTGTCAGACCACAGTGGTGCGCGATGCCTGGGCGCGCGGCCAAGCGCTTAGCGTACACGGCTGGGTCTACGGCCTGCACGACGGCCGCATGCGCGACTTGCAGATCAGCGTCGATGCGTCGAATCGTCTGCCGTCCATCTATGCCGATGCGCTCGCCAATCTGCAGACGCCGGAGCATGCCGAATGAGCCAAGGCCTCAGCACCAGCACCGCGCCGAAGCCGGTGGGCCACTATCCGCACGCACGCCGACTGGGGAATCTACTGTTTCTGTCGGGTATCGGCCCACGCGACCCCGCCGATAACCGCATCCCCGGCAACGTCTACGACGCCGAAGGCGCACTGGCCTCCTACGATATCGCCGCGCAAACCCACGCGGTATTCGCAAACGTGCGTGCGGTGCTCGCTGCCAGCGGCGCGCGCTGGGAAGATTTAATCGATGTGACCGTGTATCTCACCGATATGGCGCGCGATTTCAAACACTACAACGCGATCTGGGCCGAATATTTTCCCGATGCCGCATCCGCGCCTTGCCGCACGACGCTCGGCATTACCGCACTGCCGACCCCAATCGCGATCGAATTGAAATGCATCGCCTCGCTTCGCAACCAGGGCACATAACGCCATATGGAATTGCTGCTCACCAATCTGACTTCAGCCGTCGTACTGGCGTTCGCGCTCGGCATCGTCGCCCGCGCTGTGCGCAGCGACCTGACGATTCCGGATCAAATCCAGACCTATCTGTCGATTTTCCTGCTGCTGGCGATCGGTCTCAAAGGCGGCGTCGCGCTGCGCCAACAGGATCCGAGCACGCTAGCGCTGTTGGTCGCGATGACCTTGGTCGCGGGCGCGGCGACGGCCTTCAGCGCCTATTTTCTCGCCAAACTCATCCTCGGCGATGTGCGTCGCGAGGCTGCGGCGATGGCAGCGCATTACGGCTCGGTATCTGCAGTGACGTTCATCGCCGCGAGCCAATTCGCAGAGCGCAGCGGCTTCCCGCCGGACGGCGTGCTCGTGGCGCTACTCGTGGTGTTGGAAGTGCCTGCGCTGCTGATCGGTCTTGCGCTCGGCCGTGGCACGCAAAGCGATGCCGGCAGCCATCACACGCTGCGCGAAGTGTTCACCGGCAAAACGGCCATCCTGCTGCTCGGCGGGCTCGCGATCGGCGCGATCTCCGGCCCCGACGGCATCAAAAAAGTCGATGCGATGTATTTCGCGCTGTTCCAAGGCGTGCTGATGCTGTTCATGCTTGATATGGGCATGATCGCCGCCAGTCGCCTCGCCGAACTTCGCCGCGGCTGGTTCAAACTGCTGACGTTCGGTCTCGTCGTGCCACTGTTGCACGGTGTGCTGGGTGTGCTGCTGGCCCACGCCTGCGGGCTCTCGGTCGGCGGTGTCGCCGTGTTCGGCGCGATGCTCTCCAGCGCCTCGTACATCGCCGCGCCTGCAGCCGTGCGCGCCGGCCTGCCCGAAGCCGATGTCGGCCGCTGCATCACGGCGGCGCTCGGTATCACCTTTCCGTTCAATCTCGCGATCGGCATCCCGCTGTACGCGGCGATCGCGCAACGGCTCGCGAACTGAAATTCGCCGACGCAGGAGTACGCCATGTTGCCCAATCCATTCAACCTCCAAACTTGGATCGACGAACAACGCCATCTGCTCAAACCGCCAGTCGGCAATAAATGCGTTTACGACGGCGATTTCATCGTGATGGTGGTCGGCGGCCCGAATCAGCGCACCGATTACCACTGGGACGAAGGCCCGGAATGGTTCTATCAACTCGAAGGCGAGATGGTGCTGCGCATTCAGGAACGCGATAACGACGGCCGCGTCGCGTCGCGCGATATTCCGATCAAGGCCGGCGACACATTCTTGCTACCCCCGCGCATCCCGCATTCGCCGCAGCGCATGCCGGATTCCATCGGCCTCGTGATCGAACGCAAACGCCTGCCGCACGAACTCGACGGCCTGCAGTGGTACTGCGAACGCTGCAATACCAAGCTCTATGAAGAATTCTTCCCGCTGGTGAACATCGAAACCGACTTCCCAGCGGTGTTCGAGCGCTTCTATCGCTCGCACGCGCATCGCACGTGCAAGACGTGCGGCTATTTGAATGCGGCGCCGGCGAAGTACGCGTCGCTGGATATCTGACGATGGGTCAAGATCTGCGCGTCATCATCATCGCGGGGCCGAACGGCGCAGGTAAAACCACCTTTGCGCGGGAATTCCTGCCGAATGAGGCGCGCTGCCCGATCTTCGTCAACGCCGACCTGATCGCCGCAGGACTTGCGCCGTTCGCACCAGAAACCGCAGCGCTGCAGGCGGGACGACTGATGCTGCAGGAAATCGAACGCCATTTCGCCGCCCGGGAAAGCTTTGCGTTCGAGACTACGCTTTCGGGTCGTGGCTATTTGAGATCGATTCGTCGCTGGCAAGCGGCGGGATATCAAGTGAAATTGATTTTTTTACGACTCGATACGGCTGACACTGCCATCGGCAGAGTTGCGCAGCGCGTCAAACAAGGCGGGCACTACATTCCGGACGATATCGTCCGACGGCGTTTTTCTTCCGGACTGGATCATTTCAAGCGGCTCTATGCGCCATTGGTGGACGCATGGGCGCTATACGACAATACGTGCAGCGAATCGCTGCTGCTGGAATGGAGCGAGCAATGACCGACCAACACCCGATCGAACACGCACGCGATCCCGATTTGAAATGGGTGAAAGTGGCGCTGCAACGCGCAGCGATACGCGCCCGCATCATCGCCGCGCAGACCGGCACTTGTCTGGTGATCAGCCGCAACGGCGTGGTGGAGCTTGTCGATCCCGGATCGGCATCACCCGCAGATCATGTCCATGAATCTCCAGCGCCCTACACCGCTGCGCCGTAATTCGCTTGTGTACCGCGCACCCGCCCCTCATCCGTCGCTTCGCGCCACCTTCTCCCCGCAGGCGGGGAGAAGGAAAACCGCATGTGTCCCTCTCCCCGCGCACCGCGCGGGGGTGAAGAGGCGCGTTTGCGAGGCATCGCCTCGCGCGCCGATGAACGCCCAAGCGCTGTGCGCGAGGGCCGGACGAGGGTGCCCGACAGGGCGGGTGAGGGGCGCTTTTCAAATGACAACCCCAAACCGCAGCGCTATCCTCGCCCTTGGCAACTTTTGCCATTCAAATCGGGAGCTCGCGATAGCCGCCACCATGAACGTTTCGCTGACCGAGCCGCTGAAACGCTTCGTCGACGACGAAGTGCGCGAAGGCGGTTTTGCCAGCACCTCCGACGACGTGCGCGAACTCATCCGCGAACGTCAGCGCCGCAAAGCCGAAGACGCCCTGCGCGCGCTGATCGCCGAAGGCCTGGGCTCCGGCCCCGCCGAGCCGGTCGGCGACGTTTTCTTCGCCAAACAGCGTCAGCGCCTCGCCAAGGCATGAGCGCAACGTGGCCGGGAAACCTTTGCGGCAACGTCCGCAGGCGGCGAAGGACATTGCCGCCATCGCGGACTACCTATATGTATCGGCAACGCCCGATGTCGCCCTGCGCTTGATCAATGCCGTCGAAGTAGCTAGCTAGTGATCCGGTCAGATGAAGGTTTCCTTCTCCCCGCCAGCGGGGAGAAGGTGGCGCGAAGCGACGGATGAGGGGCAGACGCCGTTGGAATGCTTCACGAAAAGCGCCCCTCAGGGCCCGCGGCCACCCTCGTCCAGCCTCGCGCGATGCGCGGGGTGAGGAACACCGAGATATGAAGGCATACTGGGCAGAGGATTGATCTGGCACGATGCTCTTCGACAAGATGCTCTTCGACACGATGCTCTTCAATTGGATGCTCTTCAATTGGATGCTCGTCGATGGGATGCTCTTCCAGTTGATCTATCTTTATTCCTGGATGAAATGCGTCTTCCAGGTTCAAACTGTACTTGGCCGTATCAATAGCATTCATCATGCTTAAAATCGACATGCTAAAAATCGACACCCACGCCCATTATCTACCCCGCGATTGGCCCGATCTGGCGGCCAAATACGGCGACATCCGTTTCCCGGTGATCCATCACGGCGACGACGGGCGCTCGCGTATTTATAAGGACGGTAAGTTCTTTCGCGAGATCTGGCCGAAGACCTGGGACCCGAAAATACGCACCGATGAATTCGCCGGCTTCGGCGTGCAAGTGCAAGTCTTGAGCACGGTGCCGGTGATGTTTAGCTATTGGGCGAAGCCGCAGCATGCGCACGATCTGCATCAGGCCTTGAACGATCACATGGCCGAAGCGGTGCGCGATGATCCGCGTCATTACGCCGGCATCGGCACGGTGCCGCTGCAATCGCCAAGGCTTGCGATCCAAGAACTCGAACGCTGCATCGATCAGCTCGGTCTGCAGGGCGTGCAAATCGGTTCGCATATCAACGAGTGGAACCTCGACGCACCGGAACTGTTCGATTTTTTCCAGGCCGCCAGCGAATTGGGCGCAGCGATTCTGGTGCACCCTTGGGACATGATGGGCAGCGAGTCGATGCCGAAATACTGGCTGCCGTGGCTGGTCGGCATGCCTGCCGAGCAATCGCGCGCGGCCTGCTGTTTAATCTTCGGCGGCGTGCTGGAACGGCTGCCGAACCTGAAGATCTGCCTCGCGCACGGCGGCGGCAGTTTTCCGTACACCATCGGCCGGATCGAACACGGTTTTAATATGCGGCCGGATTTGGTCGCAACCGATAATTTCCGCAATCCGCGCGAATACATGTCGCGGCTGTATTTCGATTCGTGGGTGGCCGATGCGCGGGCATTACGCTATCTGATCGACACCTGCGGCACGGAGCGGATCATGCTCGGCACCGACTATCCGTTCCCACTCGGCGAGCAAACGCCGGGGGCGGGCATCGCGGCGCTGGGGTTGAGCGATGCTGAAGAGGCGCGGCTGTACCATGGCACCGCGTTGGAATGGCTGGGATTATCAGTGGCGAGGTTCGCATGAATGCGGCGCGTGAAGCCATTATAGGGTGCGCCTGTGGCGCACCGTCACTAGCGCAGCTTCGATCATCGCGGTGCGCCGAAGGCGCACCCTATGCGCAGACATTGCGCTGCGCCGAAGGCGCATCCTATGCGCAGGCATTACGCTGCGCCGACGGCTCACCCGACGTGAGATTGCCATGAACACGGTATCGAACGCTGACGCTTGGGCGCTCGAACGCGACGCCGCCGATCCGCTGCGCCAATTCCGCGCGCAGTTCCATATTCCGCAGCACGAGGGCCACGACATGGCCTATTTTTGCGGAAATTCGCTCGGTCTGCAGCCGAAATCGGCGCGCGCTTACGTCGAAGAAGCCTTGGACAAATGGGCGACGCAGGCGGTCGAGGGCCATTTCCTCGAACCTGCGCCGTGGATGCCGTATCACGAACTCGTGCGCGATGGCCTCGCTGCGGTGGTCGGGGCACAGCCATCGGAAGTCGTCGCGATGAATTCGCTCACCGCGAATCTGCATTTGATGATGGTGAGTTTCTTCCGCCCGGATGCGCAGCGCAATGCGATCCTGATGGAAGCCGGCGCGTTTCCGTCCGATCGTCATGCGATGGCGTCGCAGCTCGCATTCCACGGTCTATCGCCCGAGCAGTGTTTGATCGAACTAGAACCTGATCGCGAGGACGGCACGTGTTCGATGGCGGCGATCGAACGCGCCATCGCCGAACAAGGTCCGCGCCTCGCCTTGATTCTCTGGCCGGGCGTGCAATATCGCAGCGGGCAGGCGTTCGATCTGAACGAGATCGCACGGCTGGGCCATGCGGCCGGCGCGATGGTCGGTTTCGACCTCGCGCACGCGGTCGGCAATGTGCCGCTGCAGTTGCACGACAGCGGCGCCGATTTCGCGGTGTGGTGCCATTACAAATATCTGAACTCAGGCCCTGGCGCAGTCGCCGGCTGCTTCGTCCACGAACGCCATGCGCGTAGCGATCGCCCGCGTTTCGCCGGATGGTGGGGCCACGATCCCGCAACGCGCTTCAAAATGGGGCCGGAGTTCGTGCCCACGCCCGGCGCCGACGGTTGGCAACTCAGCAATCCGCCGGTGCTCGGCCTCGCGCCGCTGCGCGCATCGCTTGATCTGTTCGCGCAAGCAGGGATGTCGGCCTTGCGCGAGAAATCCGAACGCTTGACCGGCTATCTAGACACGTTGATTCGCACGCACTTGGCCGACACGCTGCAGATCGTCACGCCCAGCGATCCCGCGCAGCGCGGCTGTCAGTTGTCACTGCGCGTGCTGCAAGGACGTGGCCTGCGTGGGCGCGATGCTGGGCGCTCGCTGTTTGAGTGTCTGGCCGCGCGTGGCGTACTCGGCGATTGGCGCGAACCCGATGTGATCCGTATGTCTCCAGCACCGCTTTACAACACGTATAGCGACGTCTTGCGTTTCGCGCACAGCGTCCAGGATTGGCGCGCATGACGACGACTACCGCCGTGGACTCCGCTTCGGCAATGACCCGATCGCTCACGATCGTCGGCGCCGGCCTCGCCGGGCCGTTGCTCGCGACCTTGCTCGCACAGCGCGGTTGGCGAGTCGAATTATTCGAGCGTCGCGGCGACCCACGGCTGCACGGCTATGCCGGCGGGCGCTCGATCAATCTCGCGCTCGCCGAACGCGGCTTGAATGCTTTGCGCACCGCAGGCGTCGATGACGATGTGCTGAAGCAAGCGGTGATGATGCGCGGGCGCATGGTCCATTTCGCCGACGGCCGCCAGCAGTTGCAGCGCTACGGCAAGGACGATAGCGAAGTGATCTGGTCGATCAGTCGCGGCGATTTGAATATCGTGCTGTTGAACGCAGCCGAAGCCGCTGGCGCGACCCTGCATTTCGATCGCCGTCTGGAACAGGTCGATTTCGATGCGCGCATCGCGCACTTCATCGGCGATGGCGAAGACATCGCACATCGCTTCCACGCGTTGATCGGCTGCGACGGCGCAGGCTCGGGGCTGCGCGCAGCGATGCACGCGGTTCACGATCTCGGCGAGCGCATCGAAACGATGCCGCACAGCTACAAAGAGTTGGAAATTCCGCCCGCTGCGAACGGCGACTTCCGGATCGAAGCGAATGCCCTGCACATCTGGCCGCGCGGCGATTACATGTGCATCGCTTTGCCGAACGACGAACGCACGTTTACGGTCACGCTGTTCATGCCGAACGAAGGGCCGACCAGTTTCGCCGCGATCGACGACGGCGACACCGCGCTGGCGCTGTTCCAGCGCGACTTCACCGATGCCGTACCGCTGATCCCGAAGTTGAAAGAAGAATACGAACGCAACCCTGCCGGATTGCTGGCGACGCTCTATCTCGATCGCTGGCATCTGGACGGCCGCGCGGTGCTGCTAGGCGACGCCGCGCACGCGATGGTGCCGTTCCATGGCCAAGGCATGAACTGCGCCTTCGAGGACTGCGTGGCGCTTGCCGATCATCTCGAACGCGACCCAGAGACTGCCACCGCGTTCTCGAGTTTCGCCGACGAGCGCAGGCCTAACGCCGCTGCGATCCAGCAGATGGCCCTGGAAAACTACCGCGAAATGAGCGATCGCGTGGACGACGCGGATTTTCTGCTGCAGCGCCAACTCGAACGCCTGTTGGCGGAGCGGCATCCGGATCGGTTCGTGCCGCGCTACACCATGGTGACGTTCCGGCGCATGCCGTATGCGCTGGCCTACGAGCGCGGTCGGATTCAACGCGCGCTGTTGGTCGAAGCGACTGCGGGGCGGCGCGATCTCGATGGCATCGATTGGGTGTGGTTGGATCGCGAAGTCGATGCGCGACTCGCACCTTTGTCTGTCGAGGTTTGAGTGGCGGCATCATTTTTCTTCTACGACCTGGAAACCTTCGGCACCGACCCGCGTCGGAGCCGGATCGCGCAGTTCGCCGCGATTCGCACCGATGCCGAGCTGAATCAGATCGAAGAACCGCACGACTTTCTGGTGCAGCCGGCCGACGATCTGCTGCCCTCGCCGGTCGCCACGCTGATCACTGGGATCGAGCCGCAGCGCGCGCGCCGCGAGGGCGTCAACGAAGCCGAGGCCTTCGCGCGCATCTACGAGGCGATGTCGGTCCCCGACACCTGCGCGCTCGGCTACAACTCGCTGCGCTTCGACGATGAATTCGTGCGCTTTGGCCTGTTTCGCAATTTTTACGACCCTTACGAGCGCGAATGGCGCGGCGGCAATTCGCGCTGGGATCTGCTCGACGTGATGCGGATGGCGCGCGCGTTGCGCCCGGAAGGCTTGCAGTGGCCGCTGCGCGAAGACGGTGCGCCGTCGTTCAAACTCGAACATCTGGCCGCAGCCAATGACGTGCGCATCGGCGACGCGCACGAGGCGCTGTCCGACGTGCGCGCGCTGATCGGCATCGCGCGCAAACTGAAGCAGGCGCAGCCGAAGATGTGGGAGTACGCCCTGCGTTTGCGCGATAAGCGCTTCGCCGCGCGCTTGCTCGATACGGTGGCGATCACCCCGGTGCTGCATATTTCGCAGCGTTTCCCGGCCAGTCGTTTGTGCGCCGCGGCGGTTGCGCCACTGACGCGGCATCCGCATATCGACAACCGCGTGATCGTCTACGATCTGAGCGAACCGCCGGACGAACTGTTGACGCTGGATGTGGACGATATTCTCGATCGTCTCTACACCCCGGTCGCCGATCTGCCGCCGGATGTCGCGCGGATTCCGCTGAAGGAAGTGCATTTGAATCGCGCGCCGATTCTTGTTGAATGGGCGCATCTGCGCGAGGACGAACTCGAACGGCTGCAGATCGATCCAGTGCTGGTGTTGGCCCGGGTCGAACAACTGCGCGCTGCCGGCCCTGCTTTGGCGGAAAAAATACGCAGGGTGTACGCGGGCAGGCAGATGCAAGCTGCGATCGATGCCGACGGCGCGCTCTACGACGGCTTTCTGCCCGACGCCGACCGCAAGCGCTTTCCTGATGTGCGCAGCGCATCGCCGCAGATACTGCGCGAGCGCGACTTCGCGTTCCAAGACCCGCGGCTGCAGGAATTGATCTTCCGCTATCGGGCGCGAAATTGGCCGGACAGTTTGACCGCCGATGAGGCCGAACGCTGGCGCGGCTATCGCCGCCTGCGCTTGCGCGAAGATCGCGGCCTGTCCGAATACAGTTTCGAGCGTTACCGCGCGGAGATCGCACATTTGCGCACGGCCCATGCCGACGACGGCCGGGCGCAGCGTCTGCTTGATGCGCTCGACGCCTGGGCCTTGGATGTGGAGTCCGACCTGATATGACCACGTATTTTTCCGAGCGCAGTTTCAAATTTCTGCGCGGTTTGGCCCGCCATAACGAACGCGAGTGGTTTCATGCGCACAAAGCGGACTACGAGCAATACGTGCGCGGCCCGTTCCTCGCATTGATCGCGGATCTGCAGCCAGCATTACTTGAAGTCAGCGCGCACTACCGCGCCGACCCGAAAACGGTCGGCGGTTCGCTGTTCCGCATCCATCGCGATACCCGCTTCTCCGGCAACAAAGCGCCCTATAAAACCTGGCAAGGCGCGCGTTTCTTTCACGAACGCAGCCGCGAACTCGAAGCGCCGTCGTTTTATCTGCAACTGCAGCCTGGCCACTGCTTCATCGGCGTCGGTCTGTGGCACCCGGAACCCGACACCCTTCGCCGCGTGCGCCAGTTCATCGTCGATAACCCGGGCAGTTGGGCCGCCGCTGCGCATGGCGCGGCGTTCCGCAAGCGCTACGACCTCGACGATTCCGAAATGCTGGTGCGTCCACCGCGCGGCTACCCGGCGGACTTCGTGCACCTTGAGGATCTGCGCCGCAAGAACCACGTCGCCCTCCGCAGCCTCGACGACGCGACCATGACCGGCCCGCGCCTGCTCTCAACGCTAGCCCGCGACTTCCAACAGCTCAGCCCCTTCGCCGACTACCTCTGCGCGGCGCTCGATTTGGAGTTCTGATCGTCGATGCCGCTGGTTTTTTGAGAGTTCGCGTCTCACTTTGGCCCGCAATACGTCGCACATTTGCCGCATTGCGGCATGACAATATTAGACACGGCTACGTATGCTCGCCGCGATGCCGATCCGGCGGGGAGCTGGTAGAGCATCGAAAGCGTTACGGCTCAAGCCGTAACAGGGGGAATCTTCGAAGGACGCACCATGCGAATGTTCAGTTCGTATGCGCTTCGATCGTCGATGTGTCGATCATGCCTGCTTCGTGCATGCATGCTTCGGATTGCAAACGTTTCGTTCGCCAAGGACCGGCACGCCGGTCCGCGCCGATCGATCGCGTGCATACCCTCGCGCTTTCGATTCTCGCCTCGCCGTAAGCGATCGGCAGACAGCAACGGACCCGCACCGGATTCATCGGTGCGTCATCGACACTTGGAACTATCGAAAGAGGACACTTATCGTGCGCAAACTGCTCTGCGGCTTGTTACTTGCTGCGACCGCGCCCTGTGCGTTCGCGAATACCGGCGTGGCGTTCGTCCACGGCACCGGCGCTCAAACCAATGCGTACAACGACTACTGGCAGCCGGCCATGGTCGATTCTGTGCGCGGCGGGCTGCCTAATCCAGCCAACTACGTCGTGATCAACTGCGATTTCGGCCAGTACTGGTGGGATAACCGCGCGGCTGGCTGCCTGGCCGGCCAGCTCACCAATTTCATCAACACCAAGGGCATCACGCGCCTGATCGTGATCACCCACTCCAACGGCGGCAATGTCATGCGTTGGATCATGTCGAATCCGACCTACGACAGCCGCTATCCGAACATCATCAGTAAAACCGTGCGCGTCAATGCGCTAGCGCCGTCGTCCACGGGCACCCCGCTGGCCGATGCGGTGATGAATGGCACCGTGTTCGAGGCCGCGCTGGGCTGGCTGCTCGGCTATCAGAACGACGGCGTCCGCCAGCAGCAGCAGAGCTGGATGTCCTTCTACAACGGCAATTACCTGTACGGCACCAGCGGCCGCCCGGGCCTGCCGAAGACCTTCCGCAGCGTGGTCGGCACCGATGTCGATTCCTCGCCGTTCGATGGCGACAGCTACTGCGGCGGCTACAACTTGAATGTCGGCCTGGAAGTCACCCAGGCGTGGCTGAGCAGCTGCTCCGACGGCTTCCTCAGCTGCAGCAGTCAGAACGCGGCCGGTTCGGTGTGGTTTTACGACACGGCGCGGATGGCCGGCGCTGAACCGCTCTCGCACAACCAGAGCCGTCGCGCTTGCTTCGGCCTGAACACCATCCTCCGCACCGATATGAGCCAGTGAGGGCCACCATGCGTATTTCTCTTTCTTTATCGATCGCGACCGCTTTGACTGGAGCCGCGCTAGTGTCGTTCTCCGCAGCCGCCGCGCAGCCGCTGAAACCGCTCGCCCGCCAGGATCAGGCGCCGAAGCGTCTCGTCGCCCTGCCCGCCCCCGCCGCCGCCATCGAACGCGCGCCGGTGTCGTTCGCGTGGAAACTCGACCCGAATGCCGATGTCATCGCGCCCAAAGCCTATGTCGCGGAAAGCCGCGAATACTGGGAAACAGTGGACGGCGCGGCGCTTGATCGCGGCGTGCAAGTAAAAATGTCCGCGCCCGGCAGCCTGATTCGGGTCAGCCCGATCGCCGGTGCCCGCGGCCTGCGCAGCGAGCAGCTTGAAGTGTTGGGTAACGACGGCCGCGCCGTGCGGATGAAAAACATCGCCACCGCCGAGCAGTTAAAAGCCGCCGGCATGGACGTCAACACCGGCACGCTGGTCGCGAAGATGGGCGACACCGCCGGTGCGGGCGACTACACGCTGCGCGCACCGAAGGCCAGCGGCCAGTATCTCGTACACGTCTTCGAGCCGGGCAGCGATCGCGTGCTGCGTGCTGGCACCGATCGTGAGCACGCGCTCGCGGGCGACACGCTGCGTTTGAACGTCGATTACGCCAACGCCGGCCGCAGCGCCAAAGCGACGGCCGAAGCGATGCTGGTCGCGCCCGATGGCCGCAACTGGCCAGTGTCGATGCGTAATGCCGGCAGCGGGCTCGCTGCCGATGTGAAGCTGCCGAGCGATGTCGGCGCAACGCCGGGATTGTGGGAACTGCAGGTGTTCGCTGAGGCCGACGGCGTGCAGCGCGATACCCGCACCGCCTTCGCCGTGGCCGCACCCACCGCGCGTTTCAGCGGCAACTTCGCGTTCAACGCCAAAACCATGCGCATGGCACTGCCGATCCAAACTGGTTCGCAGGGCCGTTACGAAGCGCGCGGCACGCTGTTCGCTAAGTCCCCGGACGGCAGCATGCGTCCGGTGTCGCAGGCGCATACGGCGAATTGGTTCAAGCGCGGTAACGGCATGCTTGTGCTGCAGTTCGACCGCACGCACGTGCCGGCCGGCTTCGGCGCGCCGTTTGAAGTGCGTCAGTTGGAACTGCACGACCAGTCGCGGATGGCGCCGCTGGAATCGCGCGAATCGGCGGGCCGCGCGCGCTGAGTTGACGTTTAAACGCGTTTATCGATCGTCAACGACAAGAGGCCGCAAGGCCTAGCACGTGCAAGGTGCCGTGTCCGCTTGTCTCCCTCTCCCCCGATTGCGGGGGAGAGGGTTGGGGTGAGGGGTGCTTTCGGCACGATCATCGGTGGATTCAGTGCATCTGCGCACGATGTTTGATGCGCTTGGGCCTCAATGCCACCGCGCCTGAATCGTTCAAACGACGTGAGCCGCTTGGGCCGCTTGAACTATTCAAACCAACCCGCTCGCACTCACTCGCTATCGTCGCTAAGCGCCGCACGATTCGCCACACCGTGCGGCACATGCCCCGCCGCCACGTGCTCGCGCGCGGATTCGATGTTGTGCATCGAATCGTCGAAGAAAATATCCGCGCCAAATGCCTGCAGAAACGGGCCTTTCGGCCGGCCGCCGAGGAATAGCGCCTCGTCCAAACGAATGCCCCACTCGCGCAGCGTGCGGATCACGCGCTCATGCGCAGGGGCCGAACGTGCCGTGACCAGTGCCGTGCGGATCGGCGCGGTGCCGTCGGCGGGATACGCCGCTTGCAGCCGATGCAAAGCGTCGAGAAAGCCGCGAAATGGCCCGCCCGATAGCGGCGTGTGCGCATGTTCGAGTTCGTGGCGGGCGAAGGCTTCGAGCCCGCTTTCGCGACTCACCCGCTCGCCCTCATCGCCGAACAACACCGCATCGCCGTCGAAGGCAATGCGGATCTGGCTCGACACGCCGTCGCCTAACGCCGAGAACTTAACGACGCGCTCCGACGCCGCTTCGATCGCGGACGCCGCTGGCGGCAATAGATGCGCTGCGGCCACACCGTGCTGCAGCGCCCGCTGCACCGACTCGGCATTCGCCGAGAGGAACAAATGCGCGCCGAAGGGTTTGATGTAAGGCCAGGTCGGCGCGCCCGAGGTAAACGTAGCGCGGGTGATCGCCAAGCCGTAATGCTGGATCGAATTGAACACGCGGAGCCCGGTGTCCGAGGAATTGCGCGAGAGCAAGATCACCTCCACCCGCGGCGACGCGCCCAGAGCGCCATCGTTCAAGGCCAGCAGCTTACGCACCAGCGGAAATCCGACGCCCGGCGCCAGCAGCTTTTCCTCGTTGCCGATCTGATGCGCCGCATAGGCCTCCACGCCTTCGCGCTCGAACAGCGCGTGGCTGTGTTCGAGGTCGAACAGGGCGCGCGAGGAGATGGCGATGACGAGTGGCTGGGGTTGGGGTTGGGGCTGGGGCTGGGGCTCGGGCAGGCTGGAGGGTTCGATCGATGACATCCGGATAGTGTGCCCGGGAATGGTCTCAATCGGCGAGACTGCGCCCGCCGGCGGACGTGCATCCATGCGTCGCGCATCGCCGTAAAGACCTGCAGCAGGCAAATCGAAGCCGGAAAGCCCAAGCACCGCCACGCTTGCATCCACCTATCGGAGGCCACCATGACCAAGCCCTACGCCTTCCTGACCGCCGGCATCGCTGCCCTGCTCCTTGCCGTGTTGATCCTCAGCCCAATGTCGTTACTCGCCAATACCAGCAATACCTCGATCGAGGCCGGGCAAACCTTCATCTTCGGCGGCGAACAGCGCATGCCTCTCACGGTCGCTGCCCGCAACGACGGCGAAGTACCCGTCGAGATTCTGTTGTTCGAAAACGGCAGCGAGCGCTCGGTCGCGACCCTCGCCCCAGGCGCGTCGATGAAGGTAAAGATGCCGGCCGGCAGCATCGCATTATTCCGCAATGTCTCATCGAAAACGGCCATCATGCATTTCAAGTTCAGAGGCAATATCAACGCACTTACGATGAGCTACCGCAGCAATAAGTAAGCGATCGCTATGTTGCACAGCCGCTAACGATCGGAAACGCAGCCATGCAGAGCTGAGTATCGAGAGCTGAGTCAGCGAAGCGCGGTGGCATACGATCGATTCGCTAGGAGCAACGACAGATCAAGCGAGCGACCCGCTCACCCCGCCAAATGCCGCGACTGACGCGGTGGCGTGGCACTTTTTTTGCGCGGCACCGGCACCGGTCGCACCGGGTCCTGATCTTCGAACGCAAGCCGCGAGCGGCCGCCCTGACTGCGAAAATCGTCGATCAGCGCGCGGTTCGCGATCTCGGCCTCGACCCCGCCATCAGACACCAGGAACGCCTGCAACGCATGCAGCAGCCGCTCATGCGCAATCGCATGGGTCTGCCCGGTACCCGCGTATAACCAATCGCTGAAAGCAAGAAAACGTTGGAACGGGGTATCGCCCAGCAGCAACGGCAACGTGCGCGGCAGGCGCCCGGAATTCGCGACCATGTCCCAGTAGCGGGAGAAGCGCGAGAGCCGCTGCATCGTGGCAAAGTCGATGATATCGGTGCTGAGAATGTTGTATGGCGGATCAGGATTGAAGCGCAGGTCGTGCGCCTGCGTATGCCGAGCGATCGGCGCGCCGCGCAGGCGCTTGAGAATGCCGAATTGAATTTCGTGCGGCGCCAGCGCCACCAGCCGGTCGAAACCACGCGCGAAACTTTCTACGCTTTCTCCAGGCAAACCGGCGATCAAATCCACGTGCAGATGCGCCTTCGAATGCTCGCGCAACCAGCGCAGGTTCGCGGCGGCTTTCTCGTCGTTCTGACGGCGAGAAATTCGGGTCTGCACTTCGGGATCGAAGGTCTGGATCCCGATCTCGAACTGCAGTGTGCCCGAAGGAAATTGCGCGATCGCGCCCTTAAGCCGGTCCGGCAGGTGATCCGGAATCAATTCGAAATGCACGAACGGCGGATCGTCCGGCGTAGCGTCGATCTTGCGCAGAAAAAAATCGAGGATCGCGAGCGAGGTATCGACCTTAAGATTGAACGTGCGATCGACGAATTTAAACTGGCGCACGCCGCGTACGTACAGCGCATCGAGTTCACCGATGAAGCGCTCCAGCTCGAACGGCCACGCGGTTTTATCCAGCGACGACAAACAGAACTCGCACTTGAATGGGCAGCCGCGCGAGGCTTCGACGTAGAGATGGCGCTGGCGTACGTCTTCGTCGGTGTATTCAGAATACGGCAGCACCAAATCCTTCAACTCGGCCTGCACGCCGGGAATGATTCGCCCCGGCGGCGCCTCGCCGCGCAGCACTTGCTCGACGAGCCAGGCGAAAGTCACATCGCCCCAGCCGGTGATGACGTAATCGGCGAGCGCGCAGATCCGCTGTTCGCCCACCTCGTAGCTCACTTCCGGGCCGCCCAGCACGATGACGATCTCGGGCGCAACCGCCTTCAACTGCGCCACGACCCGCGTGCTTTCTTCGACGTTCCAGATATAGACGCCCAGCCCGAGGATGCGCGGGCCGCGGGCGAGGATCTTCTCGACGATCTCCTCGGTCTTCTGCCCGATCACGAATTCCACGATCTGCGAACGGCCGTGCAACTCGCCCAGATTCGCGCGCAGATAGCGCAGGCCGAGCGAGGCGTGCGAATAGCGCGCGTTGAGCGTTGAAAGCAGGATGTCGGTCATAAGCGGATTATATCGCCGGCTGGAGGTCAGCGGCGCCGACACGCTTATCTGCATTCGCGTCATCGTCGCTCGAACCGATCACGGCTTGTGGAATCGACGGCCGACGAACGTTGGATCAGGTCACAAATTGCTCGCTGAGAATCCGCTCTTCCAAGTTGTGCTCCGGATCGAATAACAAGGTCACGGTGCGATCGCGGCATTCACGAATCGACACTTCGATCACATCGCGAACTTCGTGCGAATCGGCGGTGGCGCTGACCGGCCGTTTGTAGTGATCGAGCACGCGGAAGCGCACTTCGGTATCCGCTTTGAGCAAGGCGCCGCGCCAACGACGCGGACGGAACGGAGCGATCGGCGTTAACGCGATCACGCCGCTACCCAGCGGCAGGATTGGGCCGCCTGCAGAATAGTTATAGGCGGTGCTGCCAGCGGGCGTCGCCACCATTACACCGTCGCAAATCAGTTCGTCGAGGCGCGTCTGACCGCTGAGTTCGATCGCGATATGCGCCGCCTGCCGGGTTTGCCGCAGCACCGACACCTCGTTATACGCCAGCGACGTCACTGTTGCCCCCGATTCGATATGCGCCTGCATTTCGAGCGGCCGCAGTTTCGCCGGCTCAGCAGCCGCGAGATGCTCGATCAAGCCGTCTTCGGCGAATTGATTCATCAGGAAACCGACGGTTCCCAGTTTCATGCCGTACACCGGGCGACCCAGCGCACCGTGGCGATGCAGGGTCTGCAGCATGAAACCGTCGCCGCCGAGCGCACAGATCACATCGGCCTCGTCTGGCCGGCATTGCCCATGACGCGCGACCATCGCCCGCAACGCCTCCTTGGCGTCGTCGGTAGGGCTGGCGAGAAAAGCAATTCGTTGGACGGTCACGCGGGCTTCACATCGTCACGGGCAAGCACCCGCGCTGTGAGCATAGCGGATGCGCGTTCCGCTTGCGCGTCAGACGCTTGATGCGGGATGCACCGACGCAAAAAAAACGGCCCTGCGGACATCGGTGCTGTTCATTCAATAAGCGAAACTGCGGCGCGCCCGCGAAGGCTACGCCGCAGCCTGCAATCAGCCCTGCCCCGACAACATCGAAAGCCTGCGCACCGCAACCGAAGCCGTCGGATAATCCAGTGTCTTCTGCGCCGCCAACTCGGCCAGCATGTTCAGCGTGAAGCGCAGCGAGGCATCGTCGCGCTCCAACCAATGTTTGACCTTGACGTCGGCGTTCGCACCCGGCGCATCTAGCACCTGGGTGGTGAGTAAACGCTGCTGAGCCGCTAGCTCATCGCGCAGCGAACCGCGCGCGACCGCATGCCAGCGGCCATCGACCGCAAGCGTGTCGATCTGCGCATAGAGCCAAGGCAGTTTGAGCGCATCACCGAGGCGGAAATGCACCTTGGCCACATCGATCGGCTTGAGCTTGCGCGCCAACGCCACCTCGATGATGTCGCAGCACCATTCGAGGTAGGGCAGCGCCGAGAGCTGCTTGGCCATCGCCTCAGGCAAACCCTTGGCTTTCCACTCGGCGAAACTCGCGTTGAACGCCGGACGCATCGAATCGGGCAAGATGCCGGAGCCAGCGCGAATCTCGCGGAAGCCATCGTGATAGCGCTCGACCGCTGCGGTGATGTCGGGAATCGCGCCGGAGCGCGACAGCAGCCAGCGCGTCATCGAACGCTGCAACGACCAAATGGTCTGCAAGGCATCGACTTGCACCGATTCCGGCACCTTGCCGTCGAGCGCGTCGATCTGCGCCCACATCTCGCGCGCATCCAGCGTTTCGCGGGTGATAGTAAAGGCTTTGGCCACTTCGCCCGGGCTGCGGCCGGTGTCTTCGGTCATGCGCAGGGTGAAAGTCGCGCCCATGCGATTGACCATCGAGTTGGTGACGGCGGTGGCGATGATCTCGCGCTTCAGCCGATGCTGTTCCATCGACTTGGCGTACTTCTTCTGCAATGGCAGCGGAAAGTAACGCACCAATTCTTTCGATAAGTACGGATCTTCCGGCACGTCGGTATCAAGCAGCTGCTGGAACAATACGATCTTCGAGTACGACAGTAAAACCGACAGTTCCGGCCGTGTCAGGCCGATACGCCGCGCTTTTCGCTCCGCGATCTCGCTGTCGCTGGGCAAGAATTCGATTTGACGATCGAGCAAGCCCTTCGATTCGAGGGTCTTGATGAAATGCTGTTTCGAACCCAAACGCGACAGACTCATCCGCTGCATTAGGCTGAGCGCTTGGTTCTGACGATAGTTGTCGTTGAGCACCAACTGCGCGACTTCATCGGTCATCGCTGCCAGCAGCGTGTTGCGCTCCGGCATCGTTAGCTTCTTCTTCTGCACTTCGCCGTTGAGCAATATCTTGATATTGACCTCGTGATCCGAGGTGTCCACGCCGGCCGAGTTGTCGATGAAGTCGGTGTTGAGCAACACGCCGTTGAGCGCGGCTTCGATACGACCGAGTTGCGTCAAGCCGAGATTACCGCCCTCGCCGACCATCTTGCAGCGCAGCTCGCCGCCGTTGACGCGCAAGCCGTTGTTGGCGCGATCGCCGACATCGGCATGTGTTTCGCTTGCGGCTTTGACGTAGGTGCCGATGCCGCCGTTCCACAGCAAATCCACCGGCGCCTTCAGAATCGCGTTCATCAGTTCCATCGGGCTCATCGTCGCGGCATCGCTATCGATGCCGAGCGCCGCCTTGATTTCAGGCGACAGCGGGATCGCTTTGGCCGAACGCGGATAGATGCCGCCGCCTTTGCTGATGAGGGTCTTGTCGTAGTCGTCCCAGCTCGAACGCGGCAGCTTGAACATACGATCGCGTTCTTTGAACGACACCGCAGAATCCGGGTTCGGGTCGAGGAAAACATGGCGGTGGTCGAACGCGGCGAGCAGGCGGATATGTTTCGACAGCAGCATGCCGTTGCCGAACACGTCGCCGGACATATCGCCGACACCGACGCAGGTAAAGTCTTCGCTCTGGCAATCGCGCGCCATCGCGCGGAAATGGCGCTTGACCGATTCCCAGCCGCCGCGCGCGGTGATGCCCATGCCTTTGTGGTCGTAACCGACCGAGCCGCCGGACGCGAACGCATCGTCGAGCCAGAAGCCGTGCGAACGCGCGATGCCGTTGGCGATATCGGAGAACGTCGCGGTGCCTTTATCGGCGGCGACGACAAGGTACGGGTCGTCGCCGTCGTGGCGCACCACGTCGTCCGGCGGCACGATGCGGCCATCGCTGGTGATGTTATCGGTGATGTCGAGCAGGCCGTTGATGAAGCGCTTGTAGCAGGCCACGCCCTCGTTGAACCACGCATCGCGATCGACCGCAGCGTCGGGCAATTGTTTGCAGTAGAAACCGCCTTTCGAGCCGACCGGCACGATCACGGTGTTCTTGACCATCTGCGCCTTCACCAAACCCAAGACTTCGGTGCGGAAGTCTTCGCGGCGATCGGACCAGCGCAAACCGCCGCGCGCGACCGGGCCGAAACGCAAATGCACGCCTTCGACGCGCGGGCCGCAAACGAAAATTTCGCGATAGGGCCGCGGCTTCGGCAAGTCCGGCACTTTCGACGAATCGAATTTGAAGCTGAGATAATCGGCAGGGCCGCCGTCGGCGCGCAAACCGTCTTTGTAACGGCCTTTGCGGTAGTCGATGTAATAGTTGGTGCGCAGCGTCGCTTCGATCACATCGACGAAACCGCGCAGGATGCGGTCTTCGTCCAAGCTGGAGACGTGATCCAACAGCACTTTGATCGCCTGACGGGTCGCGGCCAACTGCACGTCGCGCTGGCTGCTGCGCGCAGCGATCACCGGCTCTACCGCCGCCAAAAATGCCACGTTGCCCCCGGCTAAAGCGCTAAGCTGATAGCGGAAACGCTCCATGCCGCTCTTGATATCGGCTTTGCTTTCGCCGCCGGTCGCCGGATCGAAACGCGCCTCGAATAACTCGATCAACAGACGCGCGAGGATCGGATAGCGCGCGAACGTGGCTTCGACATAGATTTGCGAGAACGGCACGCCAATCTGCAGCAGGTATTTGCAATACGCGCGCAGCATCGCGACTTGGCGCCACGAGAGGTTTGCGGCAAGAATCAGGCGGTTGAATCCGTCGTTCTCGGCATTGCCGCGCCAAATCTGTTCGAACGCATCTTCAAACGTGTTGCCCACATCTTCGACCGCGACATCGTCGCGCCCGGCTTCTACTTCGAAATCTTGAATGAACGCGGTGCGTTTTTCGCCGCCTGTCGCGGCGTTCGCACCGTCGAGTTCGACCCGATACGGATGTTCGGAGATCACGCGTAGACCCATGTTCTCCATCATCGGCAGCGCGTCGGAGAGCGGGATATCGTCGTGCAAACGGTAGAATTTGAAGCGCAAGCCACCTTCGAGGCCGCGACATAAGCGCAGGCGCAAGTCGTCGGACTCGTTTAACGCAGCAAGTTGCTCGACATCGTCGGCAGCGATGGCCGCCGATTCTTTTTCGATGTAGCCGGCCGGCAAAGCGCGGCCATAGCCGGAGGCGAGTGCGAGTCCGCGTTCTTCGCCATGACGCATCACCAATTTTTCGCGCAGATCGTCCTGCCAATTACGCACGATCGCGGTGAGTCGCGCGTCGAGGTCGGCGGCATCGACCTCGATCCGTTCGTCTTTGCGCGGGCGCACCAGCATATGCAGCTGCGCGAGCGGCGAATCGCTGATTTGAATGGTCGAGTCGACACGATCGGCGTGCAGTGCCTGTTTGAGCATCGTTTCGATGCGCAGCCGGATTTCGGTGTTGTAACGATCGCGCGGGATGTAGGCCAATATCGAATAGAAGCGGCCGTAACGGTCGTGACGCACGAACAAGCGGCTGCGCACGCGCTCTTGCAGGCTGAGAATGCCGCTAGCAAGGCGATACAGTTCCTGCTCGTTGGACTGGAACAATTCGTCGCGCGGCAGGGTTTCGAGAATATGCCGCAGCGCCTTGCCGCTGTGGCCGTTCGGCTGCAGGCCGGATTTCGTCATCACGTAATCGTGACGTTCGCGCACCAGCGGAATCTCCCAAGGCCGACGGGTGTAGGCGCTGGAGGTGTACAGACCGATGAAGCGCTGTTCGCCGATCGCGCGGCCGTCGGCATCGAAACTCAGCACGCCGATATAGTCCATGTAACCCGGACGATGCACCGTCGCGCGCGAATTGGTTTTGGTGAGAATCAGCGCGTCGACCGCACCGGACTGCGGCATGAAGTGCGCGGCCAAAGTGGTGAGTTTGCGCGGTTTGTTGGCTTCTCGGCCGCGCAGCAGACCAAGCCCGGTCTCGGCATCGGCAACGAGTATTTCTTCGCCGCCCTGCTTTTTGACGCGATACTCGCGGTAGCCCAGGAACGTGAAATGATCGTCAGCGGCCCAGCGCAGGAACTCCTGCGCTTCTTTGCGTCCTGCTTCGTTCACCGGCGTCCGACGCTGACCGAGGTCCTCGGTGATGTCCAACATCTTGACGTGCATGGCCGGCCAGTCCGCTACGCTCGACGCCACGTCCGCCAGGACGCGGCTAATCGCACGCTCGACCGCAGCGCTGCCGGTAGCGGACTGCCGGTCGATCTCAAGATGCATCATCGATTCGTTCGCGCCCTCGCCCACCGATTTCAGCTTGCCGCTGCGATCGCGATCGATCTGCACAACAGGGTGCCCCAGCACGTGCACACCGATGCCCAATTCCGCCAACGCCATCGTCACCGAATCGACCAAGAACGGCATGTCGTCGTTGACGATTTGTAGCACCGTATGCCGCGATTCCCAGCCGTGCTTGCTTAGCGTTGGGTTGAACAGCCGCACGCTCGCCACGCCGGGCTTGCGGTTGCGCGCGAAATCGAGGAAGTCGTGCGCAAGCGCGGCCCAGCCGCTGGCGCCGTGCATCGGTAACTCGTCTTCGGTCATCCGCGCATAAAAAGCGCTGGCAAAAGCGCTCGCGTGCTCCTGCGCGGCTTTGCCGGCGAGTTTGCGGATCACATCGAAGACCGGGTCGAGCAAACGAGTTTCGCTGCGATCCGATGCGCGTTGTGTGCGGACACGCGGGGCGACGGCTTTCTTAGTCATGTACGGATCCTGTCCCAGTGCCGCGCGATCAGCGCAGGCCGGTTTCGTTGCGGGCGATGACGAGGCGCTGAATTTCGCTGGTGCCTTCGTAGATTTCGGTGATCTTGGCGTCGCGGAAGTAGCGCTCCAACGGCATTTCTTTCGAGTAACCCATGCCGCCGTGAATCTGTACAGCCTGATGGGCAATCCACATCGCCGCTTCGGAAGCCACCAATTTCGCTATCGAAGCTTCGTTGGTGAAGCGTTGGTTCTCGCCCTTGAGCCATGCCGCACGCAGCGTGAGCAGCGTCGCCGCTTCGAGCTTGCACTTCATATCGGCGATCTTGGACTGGGTCATCTGGAAGGTGCCGATCGGCGCGCCGAACGCCTTGCGCTCTTTGACATACGCGATCGTCGCTTCGTACGCCGCGCGCGCGATGCCGATGGCCTGCGAGGCGATGCCGATACGACCGGCGTCGAGCACGCCCATCGCAATCTTGAAACCCTCGCCTTCGGTTCCCAGCACTTCATCGCCGTTCACGCGGTAATCGCTGAACTCGATCTCGCAGGTGGCCGATGCGCGAATGCCCAATTTCGGTTCGGTTTTGCCGCGGTGGAAGCCCTCGCGATCGGTGTCGATCATGAAAGCGGTGATCCCACGGGCGCCCTTGTCGGGATCGGTCATCGCGAACAGCACGATGTACTTGGCGACCGGACCGGAGGTGATCCAGCTTTTCTTGCCGTTGATGAGATAGGTGCCGTCGGCTTGTTTGGTCGCTTTGCAGCGCATCGCAGTGGCGTCGGAGCCGGACTGCGGCTCGGTCAGCGCGAACGCGCCGATTTCGCGGCCTTCGGCGATCGCGCGCACGTAAAGCTGCTTCTGCGCTTCGGTGCCGAATTTCAGGATGCCGTTGCAAAACAGCGAATTGTTCACCGACATAATGGTGGAGTGCGCGGCATCGGCCGCGGCCACTTCGATCATCGCCAGGACATAGCAGATCGGGTCCATGCCCGCGCCGCCGTATTCGTCCGGCACTTCGATGCCCATCAACCCGTTTTCGCCGAGCGTGCGCATGTTCTCGCGCGGGAATTCGCCGGTTCTGTCGAAATGCTCGGCGGTCGGCGCGATTTTCTCCTGCGCGATGCGGCGGGCCACATCCTGAATCATCAACTGCTCTTCGGTGAAGCGAAAGTCCACAGGGGCATCCTCGGGTCATGAAATCGAAAACATAATTGTAGCCGCGAGGCTCGTTCAACCCTAGCGGGTTGTAGAAAAACGCACATATCGACAGACCATGGTCTCGGCGGCTGCCGCTTGACCACGGGGCGACGGCGGCAGACAATCTATCGCTGTATCGCGATAAGAAGATATTTCCGCTCATGGATCTCGAAGCTTGGTCATCCCGACTGAAAGTACTGGCGGACTCCACCCGCGTGCGCCTGCTCGCCTTGCTCGAACGCGAGGAGCTGACGGTAGCCGAGCTGTCAGCAATCACTCGGCTCGCGCAGCCGCGGGTCTCGACCCATCTGGCGCGTCTGAAAGAAGCCGGTCTGGTGCGCGATCGCCGCTCCGGAGTCTCGGCGTACTACCGTTTCGATGAGCCCAGCCTCGACCCGGCGCAGCGTGCACTCTGGCGCGCGCTGCGCGAAGGCAGCGACGACCCCCTGCTGCGCCAGGACGAAGAGCGCATTCCCTCCGTATTGGCCGCCCGCGCCGCAGACTCCAACTGGGCCGACAGCGTGGCCGGCGACATGGAGCGGCACTACTCGCCAGGACGCACTTGGGAGGCGCTGGCGCGCTCCGCGCTGCCGCTGTTGGCGCCCGGCAAGGTGCTGGATATCGCCTCCGGCGACGGGGTACTGGCCGAGCTGCTGGCGCCGTATGCCGATGAGTACATCTGTCTCGACGTGAGCGCCCGCGTGGTTGCCGCCGCCAGCGAACGTCTGCGCCGCTTCGAGCAAGTGCAGGTGCAAGAGGGCGATATGCACGCCCTGCCGTTCGAGAACGGACATTTTGATCTGGTGGTGCTGATGCATGCCCTGACCTATGCCGCGAAGCCGGCAGTGGCGGTGGCCGAGGCGGCGCGGGTGCTGCGCCCAGGCGGCCGGCTGCTGCTCAGCAGTCTCGCCCGCCACGAGCACAGCGGCGTGGTCCAGACCTATAGCCACGTCAATCTCGGCTTCAGCGATAAAGAATTGCGCAAATTCGCCGAGAAAGCCGGCCTCGACATCCAAACCAGCGACATCGTCACCCGCGAGAAGCGCCCGCCGCATTTCGAAGTGGTGTCCCTGATCGGAACGAAACCGATTGGAGCAGAACCGATTGGAGCAGAACCGATTGGAATACAACCGATTGGAGCAGAACCGATCGCAACCAAATCATTCGGAACCACACCATGAGCGAATCCACCTTACCCTGGCTGCACCCGGAACGGGTCGCTGCGCTCGAAGCCGCACTCGAGCAACGCATCCTGGTGATCGACGGCGCGATGGGCACGATGATCCAGCGCTACGACCTGCAGGAAGCCGACTACCGCGGCGAGCGTTTCGCCGCAGGTTTCGACACCGTCGCCGTCGCCGATCATGCCCACGCCCCCGGCTGCGCCTGCGGCCATGCGCACCGCGATCAGAAAGGCAATAACGATCTGCTTACCCTCACCCGTCCGGACATCATCGCCGCGATTCATCGCGGCTATCTCGATGCGGGCGCCGATTTGGTCGAAACCAATACCTTCAACTCGACCACAATTTCACTCACGGACTATGGCCTAGAGCATCTGGCGCGCGAATTGAACGAGGCTGGTGCGCGCCTTGCCCGCGCCGCCTGCGACGCCGCCGAAGCGACAAATCCGGCGAAACCGCGGTTCGTCATCGGCGTGCTTGGCCCGACCAGCCGCACCGCGTCGATCAGCCCGGACGTCAATCGCCCGGGCTTCCGCGCGATCAGCTTCGACGAACTGGGCGTGGCCTATCGCGAAGCCACGGAGGGTTTGATCGACGGCGGCGCCGATGTGCTGATGGTCGAGACCATTTTCGATACGCTGAACGCTAAGGCAGCGCTGTTTGCGATCGAAGAGGTGTTCGACGCCCGCGGCGCACGGCTGCCGGTGATGATCTCCGGCACCATCACCGATGCCTCCGGCCGCACGCTCTCGGGCCAGACCGCAGAAGCGTTCTGGTATTCCTTGCGCCACGCGCGGCCGCTGTCGATCGGTTTGAACTGCGCGCTCGGTGCCAAAGATCTGCGCCCGCATGTCGATATTCTCGCGCAAGTCGCCGACGCTTACGTCAGCACGCACCCGAATGCCGGTTTGCCCAACGCTTTCGGCGGCTACGACGAGACACCCGAAGATATGGCCGGAATGTTGCGCGAATTCGCCGATGCCGGCCTGCTTAACCTCGTCGGCGGCTGCTGCGGCACCACCCCCGAGCATATCCGCGCGATCGGCGACGCTATCGCCGGCCTGCCGCCTCGCAAGCTGCCAGGCGCCATCGGACATTCTCTTGGAATGGAAGCCGCATGAATTCAACGCACTCACCGCCCCGCTACACGCAGTTGAGCGGGCTAGAGCCGCTTGTCATCACCCCAGAAACGAATTTCGTCAACGTCGGCGAACGCACGAATGTCACCGGGTCGGCGCAGTTCAAGAAACTCATTATGGAAGGCCGCTACGACGAAGCGGTCGTGGTCGCCCGCCACCAGGTGGAAAACGGCGCACAGGTGCTCGACGTCAACATGGACGAGGGCATGCTCGATTCCGAAAAAGCGATGGTGGAATTCCTCCACTTGATCGCTGCGGAACCGGACATCGCGCGCATTCCGGTGATGGTGGACAGCTCGAAATTCAGCGTGATCGAAGCCGGGCTCAAATGCCTGCAGGGCAAGGGCATCGTCAATTCGATCTCGATGAAAGAAGGCGAAGAGGCATTCTTGCGCCAAGCGCGGTTGGTACGCCGCTACGGCGCCGCCGTGGTGGTGATGGCGTTCGACGAACAGGGCCAAGCCGACACCGTCGAGCGCAAAATCGAGATCTGCTCGCGCGCTTACGCGCTGCTGACCGAGAAAATCGGTTTCCCGCCGGAAGACATCATTTTCGATCCCAACGTGTTCGCGATCGCGACCGGCATCGAGGAACATAACGACTACGCCGTGGCCTTCATCGAAGCCACCCGCGAGCTGAAAAAACGCTTCCCGCTCAGCCATATTTCCGGCGGCGTTTCCAACGTCTCGTTTTCGTTTCGCGGCAACGAACTCGTGCGCCAAGCGATCCACGTCGTGTTCCTGTATCACGCGATCAGGGCGGGCATGGACATGGGCATCGTCAACGCCGGCGCGCTGCCGCTGTACGACGATCTGGAACCGGATCTGCGCGAGCGGGTCGAGGACGTGGTGCTCAACCGCCGCGCCGATGGCACCGAACGCCTGCTGGAGATCGCCGACAGATTCAAAGGCAAGAAAGGCGAGAAACGCGTCGAGGATTTGCGCTGGCGCGAAAAGCCGGTGAACGACCGCCTGTCGCATGCGCTGGTCCACGGCATCGATCAGTACATCGACACCGATACCGAGGAAGCGCGCGCGCAATCGACGCGGCCGCTGGACGTGATCGAAGGCCCTTTGATGTCAGGCATGAACGTGGTCGGCGACCTATTCGGCGCTGGCAAGATGTTCCTGCCGCAAGTGGTGAAATCGGCGCGGGTGATGAAGAAAGCCGTCGCCTATCTGCTGCCGTACATCGAGGCCGAAAAGCTGCGCACCGGCGATGTCGGCAAGAACAACGGCAAGATCATCATGGCGACGGTGAAGGGCGATGTGCACGACATCGGCAAAAATATCGTCGGCGTGGTGTTGGCCTGCAATAATTTCGAGGTGATCGACCTCGGCGTGATGGTGCCGGCGCAGATCATTTTGGATCGCGCGAAAGAAGAGAACGCCGATTTGATCGGCCTCTCCGGCCTGATCACGCCGTCGCTGGAAGAAATGACCCACGTCGCCCGCGAGATGCAGCGCCAAGGGCTGACGATGCCGCTGATGATCGGCGGCGCCACGACGTCGCGCGCGCACACGGCGCTCAAGATCGACCCGCATTACAAGTCGCCGACGGTGTGGGTGAAAGACGCCTCACGCGCGGTCGGCGTCGCGCAGTCGCTGATTTCGAAAGAATTGCGCGGGGCTTTCGTCGCCGCTAACGACAGCGACTACGCCGAGATTCGCGAGCGCCACAAACATCGCGGCGACGCCAAACGCTTGGTGTCGCTCGACAAGGCGCGCGGGCAGCGCTTCGACGGCGGTTGGGACGCGTACACGCCGCCGCCGCCGCGCACGCCTGGAATGACCGTCTTCGACGATTATCCGCTGACGGAATTGATCGACTACATCGACTGGACGCCGTTTTTCAGCACCTGGGAACTGGCCGGAAAATACCCAGCGATTCTCGACGATAGTGTTGTTGGCACGCACGCGCGCGAGCTGTTCCGCGATGCGCAGGCGATGCTGAAAAAGATCGTCGATGAAAAGTGGCTGACCGCGAAAGGTGTGTTCGGCATCTGGCCGGCGAACAGCGTTGGCGATGATGTGGTCGTCGCCCTTCCCCCACCTGCGGGAGAAGGGGTACACACAGCCACCCTGCACTTCCTTCGCCAACAAGTCGACAAACCCGCCGACCGCCCGGATTTCTGTCTCGCCGATTTCATCGCGCCGAGCAGCTCCGGCAAGCAGGATTGGATCGGCGCGTTCGCGGTGACTGCAGGGCTCGGCATCGGGCCGCACGTTGCGCGCTTCGAGGCCGATCACGACGATTACAACGCGATTTTGCTCAAAGCGCTGGCCGATCGTCTCGCCGAAGCCTTCGCCGAGCGACTGCACCAGCGCGTGCGCAAAGAATTCTGGGGCTATTCTGAAGACGAAACGCTTAGCAACGAGGCGCTTATCGCCGAAGGCTACTGCGGTATCCGTCCCGCGCCGGGCTACCCCGCTTGCCCCGAGCACAGCGAAAAAACCACGATCTTCCAGCTTCTTGATGCGCCCGGCCGTGCCGATATGTCGCTGACCGAAAGCTTCGCGATGCTGCCGGCAGCGGCGGTCTCGGGCTACTATTTCAGCCATCCGCAGAGTCAGTATTTCGTGGTCGGCCGCGTATCGAAACAACAGGTCGAGGACTATGCCCGCCGCAAAGGCGTGTCGCTCGCGCAGGCCGAACGCTGGTTGGCATCGAATTTGGATTACGATCCGGAATGAAGCGGTGCGGTGCGGTGCGTCGCAGCGCGCCGAGTTCGACATCCGACCATGACTCTTCGCGCATGACCGACACCCTCATATTTTCCCACGCAAACGGCTTTCCGCTGCCGGTGTATCGACGGCTGTTCGCTGCGCTGCAACCCGAGTTCGCGTGCACCGGCGTGCTGCGCTTCGGTCACGACCCCGCGCGCCCACCGACCATGGGCTGGCCGTATCTGGTCGATGAATTGGTGGAGTTCGTCCAAGCACTACCGGGCAATGGACAGCGATTGTGGCTGGTCGGTCATTCCCTCGGCGGCTATCTCAGCGTACTCGCAGCGCAACGGCTGCATGCGCACGTGCACGGCGTGGTGATGCTGGATTCGCCAGTGATCGCCGGCATCAGCGCAGCAGCCATCCGGTTCGGCCGCGCCACCGGCGTGGACCGCTGGCTGATGCCGATTCGTCAAACCCGTCAACGCTGCCGCGAATGGCCCGACGCCGACGCCGCGCATGCGCATTACGCGGCAAAGCCAGCCTTCGCGCGCTGGCATCCCGACATGCTGCGCGACTATGCCGACCACGGCACCGTACCGACCGGCCGCGGTCGCCGCGAGTTGCTGTTCGATCGCGATGTCGAATTGCGCATCTATCGCTCGCTGCCGACAGGCCAAGTCGCCGACATCGGCGCGCGGCTGCCGATGCCCGTGGCCTTCATCGCCGGCAATGAATCGCGCGAAGTGCGTCACATCGGCCTGCGAGCCACCCGCGCCGTAGTCGGTGAGCGGCTGTACTGGACCGAGGGCAGTCACTTGTTCCCGATGGAAGCGCCGGATGCGACTGCAGCGTTGATCCGCGTTGCGATCGCGACGATGCGCGGCAGCGGCGCGCATACAGAACAAACGAGGGCGCCCGCTGCGCCCGACACGCTGACCGATACGCAGATCGACACGAGAGTCGCATGAGCGAACGAATGAACGACAACGAAGACAGCAGCCCGCGCAGCAATGCCGAGTTCATCCTCAAACACGCCGCGCCGGGGCGCATCGGCCTGTGCGCAGGCGACGACGGCATCAGCAAATTGATCCGCATAGTGCAGGCGCCGCTGACCGATCACGGCTATCGCAGCTTATGGTCGCACGCGTTTTTGATCGGCGAAAAACGCGTCGATGGTCATTGGTGGGTGGTCGAATCCGATCTCGATCTACGCTACAAACATGTGCGCTTGGGCGTGCAGGAAAACCGCATTGCGCGCTATTTCGATGCCGAGGCGTTCCCGAACATCGCAATCCTCGATTTCGGCCTCGACGCCGCGCAAACCGCGCAAGTGCAGTCTGCGGCGCTGGACCTGCTCGCCGGACAGTCCGAATATTCGCTCAGCGAACTGGCCGGCACCGTGCTGGCGATGCACAGCAGTCGCCTGCGCCGCCGCAAAAACCTAATGGGCAAAGATGGCGCGGTGTTCTGCTCGGCCCTGGTGCAACACTGCTATGCCGCCGCCGGCATTCACTTCCACACCGGCATCGAGTGCAAGAACATCGCCCCGCACGACATCGACGAATCGCCTGTATCGCATCGCAGTCATCGCTTGATCCGCGACCCGGGGATTTCGAGCTTGCTGGAATTCACGCAAGCGACCATGGATCTGCTCAATACGCCCGTGGACGAGTTGCTGCCGTAATCGTTCGCATCATGTCTTTCGTAGAACTGCGCTCCGCTCGAACCGAATCGAAATACGAGCGGAACTGCGCCCCGCTCTACTGCGGGCGGATCACCACACTAAATCGTCGGGCACTTGGTACTGCGGGTCCGCGTACGGATCTTCTTCGGGCGTTGCGTTCGGATCGACTTTCAGGGCGACGGCCTGGGCAAAGATCGCTTCGGCCTCATCGAGCAGCGCCGCCGTGACCAGCATGTAGCGGCCGTCGAGCTGGATGACGCCTAGCTCGCCAGCGTTGAGCTGCTTGAGCTGCGCCGCATTGACGTAGATGCGCTTGATCTTGCCGCCATACGAAAAATGACGCGCAATTTCGGCGTTCGGGTCGTTCAGGCTTTTGTCTTTCGCCAGCTCCGCGAGCTTGGCTTTGGCTTCACGACGTTTGCGCGCCTCTTCCTGTTTCAGCCGCTCGGCTTCAATGCGCTCGTCTTTTTCGCGCTGAGCGCGAATCGCATAGGCCTTGGCGAGATCGATCTCATCCTGGCTACGCGGTTTTTTCTTGGGCGCATGCGCGTGCTGCGGCGCCGGGCGTGCAGGGCGCTGTGGCGCCTGACCCGCTGGCCGCTGTGGCGCCGGGCCTGCTGGCCGCTGCGGCGCCTGACCCGCTGGGCGCTGCGGCGCTGAGCCTGCTGGGCGCGGTGGCGCATACGGCCTGCGCTCGCCGGGCTTCTGCGACGGACGGCCGGATGGCTGCTCACCGGGCTTGCGCGCGTGTTGATGGGCATGCGCCGGCTTGGCCGATTTTTCCGACCGTTCCGGGCGTTCCGGTCGTTCGGGCTTCGGCGCCGGCTTGAAACCGAGGTTCAATAATTGGTCGCGCAGGGAGTCGGTCATGGCCAGTGGTCAGTAATGCGGCGGCGGCGGTTCATCGGCCGGATCTGCCATCAGATCGCCGCGATGCTGTTTGATGTCTTCCATGACCCGTCGAAGCAAGCCCGCGTTGCGCGCGGCTTCGGCGCGCAACTGCGCTAGCGCGTCGCTCAATTCGGATTGCGTATGTTCTTGGAAGGCTAGGCGGGTTTCCAACTCGATGACGCGACGCTCCAGCGTTTCGCGCTCGGCGCCGCCGCTGGGCGATGCCGCAGCGGCGTTCACAAGCGGCGTAGTGTTCGTCGACATCGTTCAGGACGCACGGATGGATCGGCCGCGACCGATCCCGTAGTAAGCCACGCCCGCGGCTTCGACATCCGCCGGATCGTAAAGATTGCGTCCGTCGAACACGGCCGCATCCTTTAATGCGATGCGCAGCTTGGCGAAGTCCGGGCTGCGGAACTGCTTCCATTCCGTCACCACCACCAGCGCATCAGCGCCCCGCAGCGCATCAGGAGCGTGTTCGCACAGGGTCAAATCGGCGCGTTCGCCGAACACGCGCTGCGCTTCGTGACTCGCTTCAGGATCGAAGGCGCGCACATGGGCACCTGCGTCCCACAGCAGCTTGAGCAGGGTGCGGCTGGACGCCTCACGCATATCGTCGGTATTGGGTTTGAACGCCAGCCCCCACACCGCGAAGGTCTTCCCGCGCAGGGCCTCGACGCCGCCGTAGTGGCCGACGATCAATTCGTACAAGTGCGCCTTTTGCCGCGCGTTGACCGCTTCGACCGAATCGAGCAATTCGGCGCGATAGCCGACGTGCTGCGCGGTGCGCGCCAAGGCCTGCACGTCTTTCGGGAAACACGAGCCGCCGTAGCCGGCGCCCGGGTAGATGAAATGCCAGCCGATGCGCGGGTCCGAACCGATGCCCTGACGCACCATTTCGATATCCGCGCCGACGCGCTCGGCGATGTTCGCAATCTCGTTCATGAAGCTGATTTTCGTCGCCAGCATCGCGTTGGCAGCGTACTTGGTCAGTTCAGCGGAACGCACGTCCATCGTCACGATCCGCTCGTGATTGCGATTGAACGGTCCGTACAGACGCTTGAGCTTCTCGATCGCCGCAGCGCTATCGGCACCGATCACGATGCGATCGGGGCGCATGCAATCTTCGACCGCCGCGCCTTCTTTCAAGAATTCGGGATTGGATACCACGTCGAACGCGACCTGCGCGCCGCGTGCGGCCATCGCCTGCGCAATCGTAGCGCGCACTTTGTCGGCGGTACCGACCGGCACGGTCGATTTGTCGACGACGACGGCGTAACGCTGCAGATGTTCGCCGATGGTCTTCGCCACCGCCAGCACGTACTGCAAATCGGCGCTGCCGTCTTCGTCCGGCGGAGTACCTACAGCGATAAATATGATGTCGCCGTGCGCGATCGCGCTGGGCGCATCGGTGCTGAACTGCAGCCGGCCTTCGGCGTAATTCGCCTTGACCATCGGCTCCAGGCCGGGTTCGTAGATCGGAAGTATGCCGTTGCGCAGGCCTTCGATCTTGGTCTTGTCGATATCGACGCAGACCACTTCATGGCCGACTTCGGCAAGGCAGGTACCGGTGACTAGGCCCACATAGCCGGTGCCGAAAATAGTGACGCGCATAGGAACCTCGTGTATCTCACATCAACCCAGC
This sequence comes from Lysobacteraceae bacterium, assembly GCA_031374725.1. Classification (GTDB taxonomy): domain Bacteria; phylum Pseudomonadota; class Gammaproteobacteria; order Xanthomonadales; family Xanthomonadaceae; genus Lysobacter_I. The sequence goes on from JANMGT010000103.1 coordinate 36,081, forward strand.
ATCCGCGCGCTACAAAGCGACGGATGCCTCGTAAGGGCGACGGATCGCAGAGCAGACGCGCTGCCCATCCGATCCCTCTGATATCGCTCGATCGATGCAGCGCTTACGCGTTAGGGCATAAGCGACTGCATGCGATGCCTACGCTTATTGCTTGACGATTTCCAGCAGTTCGACATCGAACACGAGGGTCGCGTTCGGCGGAATCGGGCCGCCCGGCGTACCGGTTTCGCCGTAACCCAGCTTACCCGGCACCCACAGCTTGAACTTGCTGCCGACCGGCATCAGCTGCAGCGCTTCGGTCCAACCTGGAACGACGGCGCCTACGCCGAACTGCGCCGGCTCGTTGCGATCGTAGGAGCTGTCGAACTTCGTGCCATCGAGCAGCGTTCCGGTGTAATGCACGCGCACGTTATCGGCAGGCGTCGGCTTGGTGCCCTTACCCATCGTCACGACCTGATACTGCAGGCCCGACGCGGTGGTCACGATACCCGGCTTCTTGCCGTTGTCGGCGAAAAACTTGGTGCCCGCGTCCAGGTTCTCTTTCGACTTCTTCTCCATTTCGGCCTTCTGCTTGGCCTGCATCTTGGTGGCGAACGCCTGCATCACCTGACCCATCTGCTCATCGTTGATGAGTGGTTTGCGGTCGGCCAGCACGTCTTCGATCGCCTTGTTGATCGTCTTCAGATCGACATCGTCTTTAATCGGCTTGATGTTCTTGCCGATATCCATACCGATCACATAGCTGACCTGCTCCTTCTCGGTCGGCAGGCCTTCGATTTTGCTCGCCGACGCCTTATCGGCAGGATCGCTCTTCGCGTCGCCGGCCTTGGCGTCCTTGTCGATCGGCTTGCACGCGACCAGCGTCAGCATGGAAAGGGCGATGGCGAAAGCCAGCGGGGATTTGATCGACGAAGTCATCTAGTTGGAACTCCTGAGTGGATGCGGCGCGATGCCGGCGGATAGAAAAAAGGGAAACGATAGTGCGAAACAAACAAGCGATTTTGAGGCGATTACGGGGCGCCCAGCACGTCGAGCAATTCGACATCGAACACTAAGGTTGCGTTCGGGCCAATGCTTGGCGGACTGCCGCGTTCGCCATAGCCGATCGCGCTAGGAATCCAGAAACGGTACTTGGCGCCGACCGGCATCAGCGCCAAACCTTCCGTCCAGCCGGCGATGACCTGATCGAGCGCGAATTCGGCCGGTTGGCCGCGGCTGTAGGAGCTGTCGAATTCGCTGCCATCGAGCAGCGTACCGCGATAGTTCACGCGCACGCGATCGGTCGAGCGCGGACGCTTTCCGGTGCCTTGGCGCAGCACCATGTATTGCAGACCGGAGGCGGTCGAAATCACGCCTTTGGTCTGCTTGTTCTTGCTCAGGAAGGCGGCGCCCTCGGCGGAGTTCTTGCGCACGGCTTCCGCGATCCGCGCTTTTTCCTTGGCTTCCATGCGCTTGGAGAACGTCTCGCGCACTTGGTCCAGCTCAGTATCGGACAACAACGGCTTGCCGCCGGCAATCAGGGTGTTCATTGCCTGCAGAAACGTCGGCAGATCGAGTTCTTCTTGGATCGGCGAAAGCGAACGTCCGACGTCCGTGCCGACCAGAAAGCCGACCTTCGCTTTATCCACCGGTGGTGCCTTCGTACCCGGGGCTGTGCCCGGCAGCGTCTTGCCGCTGCGCTCGCCGATACGCTGCATCAGCGCACGCCCCACGGTCTGCGATTCCTCGTCGGTCAGCAGCGGTTTCCCACCAGAAAAGGCGTTCTTGACTGCGCGTTCGAACGCCGCCAGATCCAGATCCGGACCGACCGCCGCGATCGAACGGCCGACATCGGCACCGACCATATAACTCACTTTATTGCGCTCGCTCATCGCCGCAGACGTGTCCTGGGCCTGCTTGTCTTGAGGTCGCTTGTCTTGAGCGGGCTTGTCTTGAGCAGGCTTGTCTTGAGCGGCCTTCTGCTGGGCCTGCTTGCTCTGAGCAGGTTTGTTGTCCTGCGCCCCAGCGGTCGCCGAGAGCAACAGGGGCGCAGGCGCGATCAGGCAAACGGCCATCCATGCGGCGAGACCGCGGAAACGAAGACTCATCAAACACTCCAAACAGGTAGACAGGGTAATGGGGGCTGGCTGGCCTATGGGGCCGGCAGCCGCTTATTGTCGCGAGCCAAGCGGCAACGGGCAATCATCTGGAACATGTCAGGGCTTGGGCGCCGGCTTCGCCAAGGCATTTTCAATCGCTGCGATGACCTCCGGCGCGTCCGGTTTGACCCGGCTTCCGAAGCTGGCGGCGACCTTGCCATCGCGGCCAATCACATACTTATGGAAGTTCCACTTCGGCGCCTCTCCAGCGGCTTCGGCGAGCCCGCGATACAGCGGCGTGGCCCCTTTTCCACTGACTTTTACCTTCTGGAACATCGGGAACTTCACGCCGTAGGTCAGCGTGCAGAACTCTTGGATTTGCTTCTCTTCGGCATATTCCTGATCCATGAAATCGCCGGAGGGAAAGCCCAACACCGCGAAGCCGCGGGGTTTGTATCGGGTATGCAGACCTTCGAGGGCCTCAAACTGAGGCGTGAACCCACATTTGCTCGCTGTGTTCACCACCAACAGCACCTGTCCAGCATACGCCTGGCCCAAATTCACCTGAACTTTGCCGGCGAGCGGTCGGTAACTATGGTCCAGCAAATCGCCTTTTGCAGCGGTCGCCGTCATTGATGCCGCCATTAAAATTAATAAAAACAATGATTTATAGGTAATCGCTCGCATTGTCATCAGCTTTCCAGATAAGAACGCGAAGTATGACTTTAGTTGGGTCAAAAAGGTTTCCGCAGAACTTGACGGGGCGTGTTTTGGTGTTATAGTTGAATACAACACCAGCCAACAAACACAGGAGCTGACCATGCCCCGCAAGTTGATCCATTCGCTTCGCGCCCTCGTCGTGACCCTCGGGGTATTTGCCGCCGGCCTCGTCGTCGGAATTCCCGCAAACCTCAATGCCATGCCCGATGCAACCGTGCCTCAGGTTGAAACGGTCGAGGCCGCAGTCATAGGTGCCCCAGCACCCCTGAACTCAGCCACCAAGCCTGTCGCGCCAACGCACCGTCAACGGCGGCGCCATGCGCGTGACGAAATCGCCCTGCCCTTCTTCTCTTTCGCGCACGTCCTGCGCAGCGGCAACGGGAGCTAACCATGACCGCCATTCAATGGAGCGACGGCGCTCCGATCTACCGCCAACTGAAGGACCGAGTCATCGCGATGATGCTCGACGGCTTACTCAAGCCGGGCGACGCCTTACCTTCGGTGCGTCAAGTCGCCGCGGAATACCAATTAAACCCAATCACCGTCTCGCGCGCCTATCAGGAGTTGGCGGACGAGGCTCTTGTCGAAAAGCGTAGAGGACTAGGCATGTACGTCACCGAAGAAGCGGCAAAGAAACTTCTGGCCAACGAACGCGAGCGCTTCCTTCGCGAAGAATGGCCGCTGGTCATGGAACGCATCCAACGCTTGGGCCTGAACATGCAGGAACTGCTGCAGCCCGCACGCACCGAGGGCACGGCATGAACGCGACCGTCTCCAACATTCCCGTCATCAGTGCCCGCGGTTTGCGCAAGGGCTACAAAAACAAACTGGCGTTGAACGACACCAATTTCGAAATAGGCGCCGGAAAAATCATCGGTTTGATCGGCCCCAACGGTGCCGGCAAGACCACCGCACTCAAAGCAATTCTCGGCCTGATTCCCTTCGAAGGCGACCTCAAAGTGCTCGGCCGCGATCCGCGCACCGAACGCGACGACTTGATGAAAGACGTCTGTTTCATCGCCGACGTCGCGGTGCTGCCGCGCTGGATTCGCGTGCGCGAAGCGATCGAATTCGTCGCCGGCGTACACCCCCGCTTCGACCGCGAAAAATGCGAACGCTTCGTCGCCGGCACCCAGCTCAAACCGAACATGCGCGTCCGCGAAATGTCGAAAGGCATGATCGTACAACTGCATCTGGCGCTGGTGATGGCGATCGACGCCAAGTTACTGGTGTTGGACGAGCCGACCCTGGGCCTCGATATTCTCTACCGCAAGCAGTTCTACCAGCGCTTGCTGGAAGACTACTTCGACGAGCAGAAGACGATCATCGTCACCACCCATCAGGTCGAAGAAATCGAGCATATCTTGACCGATGTGATGTTCATTCGCGACGGCAAGATCATCCTCGATGCTTCGATGGAAAGCGTCGGCGAGCGTTATATCGAGCTGTTGGTGAATGCCAATCATCTTGACCAGGCCCGCGGGCTAAAACCAATCGACGAACGCGCGCTGCCGTTCGGAAAAACCGTGATGTTGTTCGACGGCGTCACACAGGATCAGCTCGAACCGCTGGGCGAAACCCGGATACCGGGCTTAGCCGACCTGTTCGTCGCCACTATGAAGGGGACCTACGCATGAACGCCATTGCTCAAACACCCGCCGCGGTCGCGGCGAAACCATCCACCCACACGTTTCGTCTGCTGTTGCGGCGCGAGTTTTGGGAAAACCGCGGCGGCTTTTTCTGGGCGCCGGTCATCGCCGGTGCGATCTCGCTCGTCTTCGGCCTGTTGGCATCGATCACCGGCGTCATCGCAATGCGCAAGGCGATCGACAGCGGTCATTCGCCCTGGGACCAGATGGAGTTCAACAACGCAACCGGCGCGGATTCGATCAATCAAGTGATCGGCTTCATGGGCGATATGAACTTCGTCAGCGGCATCGGCCTAGCGTTTTTGGTGATGGTGTTCGTCGTATTCTTCTATGCCCTGGGTTCGCTGTACGACGAGCGCAAGGACCGCAGCGTCTTGTTCTGGAAGTCGCTGCCGGTGTCCGACACGCAGACGGTGCTATCGAAAGCGGCATGGGCGCTGCTGCTAGCCCCTGCGTTGAGCGCAGTCATCGGCTTAGCGATCGGCTTCCTGATGTGGATCATCTCCACCGCCAGCATGATGATCGGCGGCATTCCGGGAGCAGGCGCGGGGTTCACCGAAGCGCACCCGTTCCGGATCCTGGCCAACGTGCTGATGGCGTTGCCGATCTACGCGCTGTGGGCGCTACCGACCATCGGCTGGTTGATGTTGTGCTCGGCCTGGGCCCGCAGCAAGCCCTTCGTCTGGGCGGTGTTGCTACCGATCTTGACCGCCTGCGTCATCAGTTGGATGGACAGCCTGCCGGGCATCGAAATCCGCCACGACATCGTGTGGTACGTGCTTGGATTCCGCGGCCTGCTCAGCATCATTCCCGGCACGTGGTATTTGAACGAAAGCGTCAACGCCTCGCACAGCGTCGAGATCAACAGTCCGCAGGATCTGCAGCAACTGATCGATTTCAGCAGCAGTTGGAATGCCTTGGCGACGATCGACTTGTGGGTAGGCGTGGCTCTCGGTGCAGCGATGATCTACGGCGCCATCCGCCTCCGCCGCTGGCGGGATGAGGGGTGAGGCAGGCCGCTTGCGCGGCACTGCCGCGCGGCCTGCCGAACGACCGGCCATGGGTGAGAACAAGGCGTTTGCGAGGCACCGCCTCGCGCCTTGAGCGAACGCCCCGAGCGCTGCGAGGGGCAGGAACGGCCGGGCCGGGCTATCCGAAGCTCGTAAGCTATCGCCATGGATGGCAGCGGAATCGAATTAGTAGCGGCTTCTGCGGCACTGCCGCGCGGCCTGCCGAACGCCAAGCCATGGGTAAGCACAAGGCGTTTGCGAGGCACCGCCTCGCGCCTTGAGCGAACGCCCCGAGCGCTGCGAGGGGCAGGAACGGCTTGGCAGGGCGACCCGAAACGTATGCTGCATCGCCATGGATGGCAACGGAATCGAATGAGTAGCGGCTTCTGCGGCACTGCCGTGCGGCCTGCCGAACCGTCGAGCGAATCGGCAGCGGCTCGGTCCGGCATCGCGAAGTCGGCGGCGCAGCGACAATCCCGGCCGACGACTGATTCGATTTTGTCGGCTGCATCGCGCATACAAGCGCGAAACGCAGCGCCGCAAACGATACGCAGCACAGCACGCCGACGCCGAAAAACGGCAGCAATGCGCAATACTAATTTAGTCATCTTTCGATAACTGGCGACACCGAATCCTGCAGGAAAACCCGTGAGTTTTCGTGTCTTGCGTTATGAAACCATCAATCGTGCTTTACCACGCTCGTCATCCAGACAGTCCGGAGACTCACCATGAACACCCCCGTTCGCATCGTCACGACGCTTTTATTCGTCGCACTTCTGGCCGCATGCGGCAAAGACGACCCCGCACCTGTCGCTTCCGGTTCGAACACCGAACCGAAAACCGCGCTGGGCAAAGTCGTGAATAACGCAATTGACGAAGCGCGCACAGAGTTAGCCAATGGAAATGTCGGTTTGTCGTCGTCGCAAGGCGGGCCCAAAGCTGAAATCACGCCGAAGGGCGATCTGCTGATCGGCGGAAAAGCGTTCGCGATCGACGATAAGCAGCGCGCGCTGCTTCTGGAGTATCGCAAGCGCACGCACGCAGTCGCCGAAGCTGGCATGGAGATCGGCGTGAAAGGCGCGGATCTCGGCGGTAAAGCGATCGGCGAAGTATTCGGCAGCATCTTCAGCGGCAACACCGATGAGATGGAGAAACGGATCAAAGCCGAGGCGCAAGGCATCGAAGCGTCCGCGATGAAGCTCTGCGAATTGTTGCCGGATCTGCTCAAAGCCCAGACCGAATTGGCCGCGTCGTTGCCCGCCTTTCAACCTTACGCCAAGATGACCCAAAGCGACGTGGACGACTGCAAGAAGGACAACGGCAGGGGCGGCAATGGCAAGGCGATCGGCAAAGCGATCGAAAGTGCGTTCAATGAAAACGTTGAGATTAAGGTCGATGTCGACACCTCTTCGGGCGACGGCAAAAACGCCGCAGCGGAAGCCGAAGCAGCGAGCGCCGCTTCGACATCGGCACGCTGAGAGCCTGTTCACGATCCCCGCATGCTTCGCGCTGAGCCGCAGAACGCGCGGCACAAGGAGGAGCGAGGGAATGGCGCCATCCATGACCTATTGATCCGGCTCGAATATGTTTGAATTCGATGGTTCTACTCACGTAGGAGGGGCTTCAGCCCCGAGCAGGTTGTTTATAGGGAGGTAATGTAAAAAGATCTGGCCTGAAGGCCCTCCTACGAACGCATGCAGAGTTCAAACTTCTCTTGGCCGGATCAATAGTGTATTGCTTCACCCTGTTTGAACCATTTTGAATGCCGCTGACTTCGCGATTTACGTCGCTCTGGCAACATCGATGGGTGTTTCCTTCTCTCCGCACAGCGGGGAGAAGGTGGCGCGCAGCGCCGGATGAGGGGCGAAGACAGCATGAGGGGTAGGCCGCCGCGATGCGTTGCGAAGAGCGCCCCTCACCCGGCCTTCGGCCACCCTCTCCCCGCGCTACGCACGGGGAGAGGGAACGAGGCTTCAAAGAACGTGTTCATTATTTTTGAAGCACTACACTAGCAAGGACGCCGTGCCGGGCGTTCTGTGGCTCAGCCCTTAGGGTTGCGCCGCGCCGAGCGAAGCGTCGGCGCGGAATCGAACACCGGCAAGACCTGACCTGACAGGC
>JANMGT010000108.1:0-17256 GCA_031374725.1 Lysobacteraceae bacterium
AGGGCGCTGCCGAAGCCGGTGTCGCCGAAAATCATGTCCGGCAGCAGGGTGAAGGTGAGCAAGCCGATGACCACCACTACGCCGAGCGCCAATGCCACCCACAGCATGAAGCGGCCGATCGGCAGTGCTGCCAGCATCTCCGGCGTGATCGCGTTCGTCGTGGTCTGCAACTGTTGCAGCGATGTCATCATCCGCTCGAACTCCTCGAAGCCGATGATCCAGCCCAGCAGCAGCATGCAGACGGCCACGGCGATCAGTTGCGGTAACAGCACGCCCGCCAGCAAGCGGCCGGTGCGGCCGTCTTGCAGCGTGCGTGCGAGCTGCGCCGGCGTGGCGCTACGGCCTTCGTCCACGTCGCGCGCGGCGTAGAACAGCGCCAGCACCACCAAGGCCGAAGCGAGCAGGGAGGCGAGTTGGATGACAGCGACGGCACCCGCGCCAGCCCCAGCGACGAGGTTCGGCAAGATCCCGAGCACACCCAGCAGCGCACCGAAGAACCCCAGTCCACGCAGATCGCGCCACCATAATTTGACGCCGTTCATCACCCACAGCGCACCGGCGATGGGGGGTACTTTGCGAATACTCATGCGTGTTCTGACGACTCCTGATTCAATCGTTCGGGATCGAACATCTCAATGCCCGCGCAGCGTCGGCGCGTGGCGGGCGAAGCGGCGCAGCACTCCGCGCGCCTGCGGCGTGGGTTTGACGTTGCGGGCCATGCGCTGATGGCACTGGCCCTCGCGCTGCAGCGCCTCGCGGCGCGCATGCACGTAGCCGCGCATGTGATCGACGCTGAATTCGGGGTGGAATTGCAGGCCCCAGGCGTGCTCGCGCCAACGAAAGGCTTGGCAATCGTCCTGGTCCGAACGCGCCAGCACCGTGGCCCCGGCCGGCGGCCGCAGCACGCTTTGCAGATGGCTGACCTGCACATCGAAGCGTTTGGGCAAGGGTGCGAACAGCGGGTCGTCGCTGGCATGCGCGTGCAAATCCACCGCCACCGTGCCCATTTCGCGGCCGCTGGGGTTGTAGTTCACCTCGCCGCCCAGGGCATACGCCAGCAGTTGATGGCCGTAGCAGATGCCAAGGATCGGCGTTTCAGCCTCGACTGCCGCGCGTAGCCAGTCGGCGCTGCGCTCGCTCCAATCGTGACGGTCGGTGACCATCGCGCTGGAGCCGGTGACGATGACGCCGGTCAGGCCGGTGAGGGGCGGCAGCGTTTCGCCGGCTTCGACATTCACCGCCATCGCTTCGTCTGCGCTCAAGCCTGCGGCGACGCGGATCCAGTGCGGAAAACGGCCATGGCGACGCAGGCTGGCGACCGGTTGCCCGGTCTCGACGATGAGGAAGCGGCGGGCGGTGCTGGGGGCTGAGTTCACGGGGTCACGGCAGGCAGGAGAGGATGGGAGGTCGGGAAGGCGTAAACCGACGCTTATACTAACCAGTCCCCAACCGGACATCGCCGCCCCATGCAGGGATCGATCGCACAAAACGACGCCACGCCGCCGACAGGCCGGCATCACGCCCAGCCTTTGGAGGCCAAGCCCTCTGACGGCACGCCCTCTGACAGCAAACCCTCTGACGGCACGCCATTCACAGGCATCACCTTCCAGGAACTCATCCTGCGCCTGAACGCCTACTGGGCTGCGCAGGGCTGCGTGTTGATCCAGCCACTGGACCTGGAAGTCGGCGCCGGCACCTTTCACCCGGCCACGTTTCTGCGCGCGCTTGGCCCGGAGCCGTGGAACGCCGCCTATGTGCAGCCCAGCCGCCGCCCCACCGACGGCCGCTACGGCGAAAACCCGAACCGCCTGCAGCATTACTACCAGTACCAAGTGGTGATGAAGCCCAACCCCGACAACATCGTCGCGCTGTATTTCGATTCGCTCAAAGCGCTCGGCGTCGATCCGCTGGTGCACGATCTGCGCTTGGTCGAAGACAACTGGGAATCGCCAACGCTCGGCGCTTGGGGCCTGGGCTGGGAAGTGTGGTTGAACGGGATGGAAGTCACCCAGTTCACCTATTTCCAGCAGGCCGGCGGCATCGAGTGCAAACCGGTGCTGGGCGAGATCACCTATGGCCTCGAACGCTTGTGCATGTATTTACAGAACTGCGACAACGTCTATGACCTGATCTGGACCGTCGGCCCGCAGGGCGCCGTCACCTATGGCGATGTGTTTTTGCAGAACGAACGCGAACAAAGCGCCTATAACTTTGAACACGCGAACGTCGAAGTGCTGTTCAAGCGCTTCAGCGAATGCGAAGAAGAAGCGTTGAAGCTAGTCGAGCACGGCCTGCCGCTGCCAGCGTACGACCAAGTGTGCAAAGCCTCGCATGCGTTCAATCTGCTCGATGCCCGCCGCGCGATTTCCGTCACCGAACGCCAGCGTTACATCCTGCGCGTGCGCAAGTTGGCGCAGGCGGTGGCCGAAGCGTATCGCGATCAGCGCGAAAAACTCGGCTATCCGGTGCTAAAAGACGAAACCGCGCGCGCTGCGTTGGGGCTGCCGTCATTGGGGCTGCCGTCGCTAACGCAGGCGCAGGACGCGGCATGAACGCCGACGCTGCCAATAGCAACACGCTTGTCCTGATCGGCATGTTCGACTCGCCGTTCGTGCGCCGCGTCGCAATCAGCATGAGCTTGCTCGATCAGCCGTTCGCGCATCGCAATTGGTCGGTAGGTAAAGACTTCGATCGCATCCGCGACTTCAGCCCGCTCGGCCGCGTACCGGTGCTGGTGCCGCCCGACGGCGAAGCGCTGACCGAATCGCAGATGATTCTCGAACATCTCGACGACCTCGTCGGCCCCGAGCGCGCGCTGATGCCGGCGCGCGGCGCCGAACGCCGCGACACGCTGCGTATTCTCGCGTTCGCAACCGGCGCCGTCGAAAAAGGCCTGCAGGTGGTGATGGAGCGCGTGTTCCGTCCCGAACATCTACAACACGCGCCATATGTCGAACGCTGCCGCACGCAGATGCGCGGCGCGCTGGGCGAACTCGACAAGGTGTGCGCTGCGGCGGCCGGTCGCGATTGGTTGATCGCCGACGCCGCCGGCAACAGCCGCATGACCCAGGCCGACATCACCCTCGGTTGTTTCGTCACCTACATACACGAGGCCGTGCCCGAGCCGCTCGACGCCTATCCGGCGCTGCGCGCGCGCATTGCGCGCTACGAAGCGCTGCCGGTGTTCCAGCAGTTTCACGTGCCGTTCGACCCGCCGACACCGAGCGGAAGCGCTGCTGCATGAACCCGCTGCCGACGAACTCGGCACCGAAGTACAAGTCCCTCTCCCGCCGGGAGAGGGGTGAGGGTTCGGCGCAGGCGATGCCGTAAACGCACACCGTCCCCTCATCCGCCACCCTCATCCGCCCTAACCGGCACCTTCTCCCGGAGGGAGAAGGAAACGCATAGAAAAGAGCAGCACTATGAGCGATATGAAGCCCCTCCTGATCGAACTCGGCACCGAAGAATTGCCGGTCAAAGCCCTGCCGGGTTTGGCGCTGGCGTTCTTCGACGGCGTGCTCGACGCGCTGACCAAACGCGGCATCGACTTCAATCGCGATGGCGCCAAACCGCTGTACACGCCGCGTCGTCTTGCCGTGCTGCTGCCCGGCGTGGCCGTAGAGCAGCCCGAACAGCGCAGCGAAGTGCTCGGCCCCTATCTCAATATCGCGCTGGATGCCGAAGGCAAGCCGACCAAGGCGTTGCAAGGCTTCGCGGCGAAGGCCGGCATCGACTGGAACACACTCGAAAAAACCAGCGATCAGAAGGGCGAGCGCTTCGTCCATCGCGCGGTGAAACCGGGCGCGCGCAGCATCGATTTGCTGCCGGAGATTTTGAAAGAAGCGATGGCCGCGATGCCGATCCCAAAACCGATGCGCTGGGGCAGCCGCGACGTCGGTTTCGCGCGCCCGGTGCATTGGCTGGTGATGCTGTTCGGCGATGACATCGTCGATGGCGAAGTGTTCGGCATCAAGGCCGACCGCATGAGCCGCGGCCATCGTTTCCATCACGAAAAATCGGTGTGGATCGGCACGCCGGATATCTATATCGATGCCCTGCGCGCCGCGCACGTGTTGGCCGACCCCGATGAACGCCGCGCCCGCGTCATTGCCGAAGTGGAAAGCGCAGCGGTGCGCGTCGGCGGCACCCCGCGCATCACCGAGGATAATCTGGAACAAGTGCAGTGCTTAGTTGAATGGCCGAAAGCTGTGCTCTGCGCCTTCGAGCGCGAGTTCCTCGCAGTGCCGCAGGAAGCGCTGATCGCGACCATGGAAGCGAATCAGAAATTCTTCCCGGTGCTGGATGCTGCCGGCATGCTCACCGAGCATTTCATCGGCATCGCGAATATCGAATCGAAGGACGAAGCCGAAGTCCGTAAAGGCTACGAGCGCGTGATTCGCCCGCGCTTCGCCGATGCCAAATTCTTCTTCGATGAGGATGTGAAGCAGGGCCTCGCCTCGATGAACGATGGCCTGAAGACGGTGATGTATCAGGCGAAGTTGGGCACGGTGGCCGACAAAGTCGCGCGCGTCGCCGCGTTGGCGGAAAGCATTGCGGCGGAAGTGGGCGTCGATCCGAAGCTTGCTAGAAAAGCAGCGGAATTTGCGAAAGCGGATTTGCAATCGCGGATGGTGAATGAGTTTCCGGAATTGCAGGGCATCTCCGGGCGCTATTACGCGATGCACGATGCGGCGTTGAATGATTTGTCTTCCGACGAGCGCGCCGCGCTGGCGGTCGCGATCGATGAAGCGTATATGCCAAGGTTTGCGGGCGATGCGATTGCGCCGAGCAAGTTGGGGCAGGTGCTGGCGATTGCGGAGCGATTGGATACGTTGGCAGGTGGGTTTGCTGCTGGGTTGAAGCCGACGGGGAATAAGGATCCGTTTTCGTTGCGGAGGAATGCGTTGGGGTTGGCTAGGACGGTGGTTGAAAATTCTGTCGAACTCGATCTCCTCGAAAAGCTCAGTAAGGCTTGGAGGGGATGCCCACGTCCAATCATCAATCTGCTTGGCGAATTGACGGAAGTGCAATTGCAGCGGGAGCTGGCACTGCAAGATTTCCGCAGTACCGAAGAAATATTTGAGTTTGTTCTCGACCGGCTCCACGCCTACTACGCCGGCCAAGGGTTCACCCCGCAGCAATTCGAGGCTGTAGCGGCGCTGATGCGCCCGATCGGGCCTTCCGGCCCTCCCACAAGCGGGGCTGCGAACGATACGGGCGCCAACGCGACACACGCGACTGTGGGAGGGCCGGAAGGCCCGAAGAGCGGCGCGGCGAACTCCGGCAGTCTCCTCGACTTCGACCGCCGCCTAAAAGCCATTGGCGAATTCGCCAAGCTGCCCGAAGCCGAAGCCCTCGCCGCGGCGAACAAGCGCATTCGCAACATCATCAAGAAAGCCGATATCGCGATTCCCGATGCGGTGAACCCCGCGCTGTTCGAATCCGACGCCGAGCGCGAGCTGCATGCGGCGATCGAACAGGTCATCGTCGATACCGACGCCGCGTTGGTGACGCGCGACTACGTCGCGGTCCTCGGCCGCCTCGCGCGCTTGCGCCCAGAGGTCGATACCTTCTTCGACAAGGTGATGGTGAACGCCGAAGACCAGGCCGTGCGTGGCAACCGTCTTGCACTGTTGCAGCGACTCGCCGACCGCCTCGGCAGCGTCGCTGCGATTGAGCATCTGTCGGTTTAAGCGCGCCCCTCACCCGCCCTGTCGGGCACCCTCATCCGGCCCTCGCGCAAAGCGCTCGGGCGTTCATCGGCGCGCGGGGAGAGGGAAACGCATAGGGTGCGCCTAGGCGCACCGATTCGGCAGTTCACATGACCGGCAACGGTGCGCCTAGGCGCACCCTATGGCGCTGCTGCGCCGAAATACGCATCATCCCGCCGCAAAGCGCATAATTCACGGATGTCCGCCGTCACCCGCCTACACGCCCATTCTCTTAACGCCTCCGCCGCGTCCCTGGAACAGCATTTCGCGCCGTTTCGCGCCGGGGTGATCGGCCACGATCTGATCGATCCCCGCATCAACGCCCCCGGTCGCGTGGTCTACGCCGACTGGACCGCCAGCGGCCGCTTGTATCGGCCGATCGAGGACTACATCGCGAACGTGCTCGGTCCCTACGTGGCGAATACCCACACCGAGAGCACGCTGACCGGCACCCAGATGACCGCCGCCTATCACCAAGCGCAGGCGATCATCAAAGCCCATTGCAACGCCGGGCCGACCGATGTGCTGATCGCGCAGGGTTCGGGCATGACCGGCGTGGTCAATAAGTTTCAGCGCATCCTCGGCCTGCGCATCCCCGAGCAAATCGCCGAGCGCGTGGCGATCCGCGAGGAAGAAAAACCGCTGGTGGTGCTGACCCACATGGAGCACCACTCCAACCAGACCACGTGGGAAGAGTGCGCGGTGCATGTCGAAATCCTGCCGCGCAGCGACTGCGGCCGGCCGGACATCGACAAACTCCACGAGATCCTGCGCCGCAACGCGCATCGTTCGGTGAAGATCGGCGCGTTCTCGGCCTGCTCCAACGTCACCGGCATCGTCACCCCGTATCACGAGATGGCGGCGATCATGCACGCCCACGGCGGCGTGTGTTTCGTCGATTTCGCCGCGTCCGCGCCGTACGTCCAGATCGATATGCATCCGGCCGACCCGGCGCAGAAGCTCGACGCGGTGTATTTCTCGCCGCACAAATTCCTCGGCGGCCCTGGCTCCAGCGGCGTGCTGCTGTTCGATGCCGCGCTGTATACGCTGAAAGTGCCGGATTCCCCGGGCGGCGGCACCGTCGCTTGGACCAATCCCTGGGGCGGGCACCGCTTCGTCGACAGCATCGAAGCGCGCGAAGACGGCGGCACACCGGGCTATTTGCAGACCATTCGCGCCGCGCTGGCGGTGCGGGTCAAAGACGCGATGGGCATCGAGAAGATCGAAGCGCGCGAGCGCGAATTGCGCGATCTGTTCCTCGGCGAGTTGCGCAAAGACCCCAGCATCCATTTACTGGAGCCCGAGCAGTGCGACCGCTTGTGCATCTTCTCGTTCTATTCGCTGGAGAAGCACTACAACCTGATCGTGCGTTTGCTTAACGATCGTTTCGGTGTGCAGGTGCGCGGCGGCTGCTCCTGCGCCGGCACCTACGGCCATATTTTGCTCAACGTTGATCGATCGACCTCGCATGAGATCACCGGCCAAATCGACGCGGGCGATCTGAGCAACAAACCCGGCTGGGTGCGGGTGTCGCTGCATCCGACGATGACCGACGCCGAAGTCGTCTACGTCGCGCAGTCCATTCATGAGGTGATGCGCCATTACGAGGTTTGGAAAGACGATTACGTCTTCGACCTCGCCTCCGGCGAATTCCAGCCGCGCTTACAGGTGCCGCCGCCGATCAGTTTGCAGACCTTCGAGCCACTCGGCGCTACGGCCGCGCGATGAAGCGGTCGCCTAAGCGTTTAAGAGCCTGAACAGGCTCTAAAGCCAGTGCGCTTGCACAGAAGCGCCAGAAACCGCCGCGTACTAAAACCGAGGCTTGGCGCACGGTTCGGCGAGTTGAAACCGCCGCCGCAGCGTTTTATCGTCCGGCTGTGCTGAAATAGAGGTTTGTCGTTTTGCGAGCATGGACGTGTCGAAACTTATTTTTTGCGTATGGATGGCCTTGGTCGCAACCCATGCTCCCGCCGCCAAAGGCCAGCCGTGGTCCGAAGTCCGCATCGGGAATGTCGCCGATAAGGACAAGAGCGAGCACGACCTGATCCTGATTGCGATCAACGGCTCGCGCGATGTGCCGGATGCATTGGTCCACGAACTCGCGCCCGGCCCGCAATCGCTGAGCTTGGCAAGTAAGAAGCGCAACGAAAGCGGCGCGATCATCGCACTGCCCTACGCTATCGATATGGCGCCTTGCGTCCGCTACGAACTGGTCGCCGACTACGCCAATCCACCGCCCAATCGCAGTTGGAAAATTGCGGTGAAAGCGCAACTACCGATTAAATCGTGCCTCAAGAAATACGGCGACACCTTGTCCGCGCCGGCTCAGGTCGTCGAGACGCCATAGCGCGACGGCGAGTATCGGCACGGTGTCTGCCGGTGCGCCAGGCTTGGCCTGATCGTGGCGGCAAGGTGCGTCTTGATGTAGGGCAACGTTGAACACGTGGCCACATCGGTTTTTCGATTCTGCGAAATCAGCGATTTACGGCGCGAAAGTCGGCATTCGATGCTAATCCACTGCGGCCTTCACGTCAGCTGAATCCACGCCCGATATGCCTTGAAACCGAGGCAATGCGCACTATTCGGCGAACTGAAACCGCCGCTGCGCCGTTTTGTCATCCTGAACTGTTGAGATGAGCGCCTTGTCGTTTTCGGGGCGCGACCATGTCGAAATCAATTTTTTGCCTGCTGCTGGCTTTGGCCGCAGCCCCCACATTCGCCGCTGGCGACCAACCCTGGTCCGAAATTCGCGTCGGCAGTGTCGCCGAAAGCCGCGAGGGCGAATACGATCTGATGCTGATCGCGGTCAACGGATCGCGCGATGTGCCGAGCGAATCGGTCTACGAACTGGCGCCCGGCCCGCAATCGCTGCGTTTGGCCAGCAAGCGACGCAGCGAAAGCGGGGCGATCACTGCGTTGCCCTATGCGATCGACATGGCGCCCTGCGTCCGCTACGAACTGGTCGCCGACTACACTGACCCTCAGCCGAACCGGCTCTGGCAAATCGCAGTGAAAACGCAGGCGCCGATCAAGGCGTGCCTCAAAAAATTCAGCGGCGTACTGCACGCGCCGATGCGGGTCGCCGATACGCCGTAGCACATCATCGTGCATCGCTCGAGTCCGAGCATGCGCCTGAGTCGGCACCGTCACGTGGTGATCGTCACGTGGTGATCATCAAGTGGTGATCGTCACGTGGCGCAGCGCAGTGCGATCCAAGCCGCTTCGGAACGGCCGTAGTTGCCGCATCGCCCTAAGTTAACGCAGATTACATCCGGGCCAGTATCCTTGCGCGATGTCACATTTTCGCATCGCCACCGCCGTGTGCGCCCTGTTCGTCTGCGCCACGGCCGATGCCGCGCGCATCGGCGAGGTCGCGATCGACGGCCTCGACGAGGCGATGACGACCAATGTGCGCATCGCTTTGTCGCTGGAGGACGCAAAGGGCAAGCCGGTGTCCGCGGCGCGCTTGGACTATCTGCTGCACGTCGCCGAAGACGAGACCCGCGAGGCGCTAGAGCCGTTCGGCTACTACGCGCCGACGATCGACATCCGCGAAACGCCCACGCTTGATGGCGTTGCCGATGCACTGGCCGAGGATGCTGTCGTCTCCGTGCGTATTGTGGTCGATCCGGGTAAACCCACTCTCGTCCGCAGCGCGCGGGTGGCGATCGAAGGCGACGGCGCCGACGATCGCTATCTGAAAGAAGAAATCGACGCGTTCACGCCGCGCACCGGCGAGGTGTTCGCGCACGCCAGCTACGAGCAGAGTAAAGCCTTCATCAGCCGGCGCTTGGCCGAGCGCGGTTATTTCGATGCGGATTTCCAAAGCCGTCAGGTCGACGTGACCCGCGCGGAGCAGGCCGCCGACATCGACTTGGTGTGGGACAGCGGCGACCGCTATGCCATGGGCGAAGTGCGCTTCGTGCAGACGCCGAAACCCGCGATTCGCGATGCGCTGCTGCAAGAGTTGATCTACTGGAAGCAAGGCGAGTACTACCATCAGGGCCGCCTCGATCGCTTGCGCAAGGCGCTGAGCGAATTGGATTACTTCAGCCGCATCGATATCGAACCGATGCCTGAAGCTGCGGTGGACGGCCAAGTGCCGGTGGAAGTTCGGCTCACGCCCGCGAAGCGCAGCATCTATAAAGTCGGCGCCAGCTTCGGCACCGACAGCGGCTTCGGCGTGTCGCTGGGCTTGGAGCGCCGCTATTTGAATTCGCGCGGGCATAAAGGGCTCGCCCAGCTCGATTACACCGAAAAGCGCAAAACACTGACGTTGCAGCATCGCATTCCGGCGTTCGCGTGGCGCGACGGTTGGTATACCACCAGCGTGCAGGCCTACGACGAGCAAACCGACTACATCGACACCCGCCGCTACGAGGCGGTGTTCAGCCGCAGCGCGGAATACAACCGACAGTTGAATCTGATCGCATCGCTGCACGCGCTGCGCGAACGTTGGGCCTATGCCTATAGCAGCACGACGCGGTTCGATGCGGCGACGCTGTATCAGCAATCGACGTTCGTTTATCCATCGCTGCAGGCCGACTACATCAAGGCCGACGATCGTCTGCGCCCGCGCAAAGGCTTCGGCGGCAACGCGACCCTGCGCGGCGGTTTGCAGGGCGCGGGATCGGATGCGAACTTTCTGCAATTGCACGTGCGCGGCAGTTGGTTTCAGGGTTTGGGCGCGCGCGGCCGGTTGATCGTGCGCGGCGAATTCGGCGCGACCTACAGCGATGCATCGTCCGACGGCACGCTCATCGACGGCGTGCTCATTGACAGCACGCTCATCGACGGCGCGCTCATCAACAGCGCGCTTATTAACATCCCGCCGACCTTGCGCTTCTACGCTGGCGGCGATCGCAGCGTGCGCGGTTACGATTTTCGCGAGATCGGGCCGCGCATTCCGGCCGCGCCGGGCAGACCGGCCTTCGCGCTGGGTGCGCGCAACATCGTCGCCGCCAGCGTCGAATACGAACACTTTTTCACCGACACCTGGGGATTCGCCGCCTTTGTCGATGGCGGCAGCGCCTTCGACGGCCGCATCGATCGTTGGCGCAAAGGCGTGGGCCTGGGCCTGCGTTGGAATTCGCCGGTCGGGCCGCTGCGCGTGGATATCGGCCGTGGTTTGGACGACCCGGATGCATCGTTCACGCTGCACGTGAATCTCGGCGCGGATTTGTGAGCACATGAATCAACGCAGCACGCATGCCGACACCACGGCCAACACTACGGCCGGCACCACGGCCGACGCGCGCATCGCCGAATTGCGCCTGCGCCGACGCGCCCGGCTGCGCTGGTTGGCGATACGCAGCGGTGTGTTAACGCTGGCGCTGGTCGTGGCCGCGTTGGTCGCTGCCTATCTGCTGTTCAACACCCTGCGCGGCCGCGATGTCTTGCTCGATCAAATTGTCGCGCGCTTGCCGGCGGGCACCGAATTGCGCTGGTCGCGCGCCGAAGGCCCTGCCACCGGGCCGATGACGCTGTACGACGTGCGCTACCTGCAGCGCAATTGCCCCGATGCGAACGGCGAGCCGGTGGCGTGGCCGAACTGCGCGACGCCGCAGGTCGTCGCCTTCGCCGCGAAGCGGGTGACGCTGGATCCGACGCTGCGGCCACTGCTCGGCCGCAGGCTGCGCTTGGAAACGCTGGAGGTCGTCGATGCAGCGTTGGTGTTGCCAGAAAGCGATGAACCCTTCGAATTGCCGCGTTGGCCGGAATCGCTGCCGCGCATCGCACCGCCGCTGGCGCTGCAGGCGCAGGCGATCCGCATCGATGGCTTCGCGATCCTGCGCCGCGAAGGCAAGCGCACGCTGCCGCTCGTGCGGATTGATGCGCTGCGTGGCGGCATCGAGGCCGAAGACGGTCGCCTGCGCGTGAACGATATCGTCGCCGACACCGATCGCGGCCGCTTCACCCTGCGCGGCGAATACGCACCGCGCGATCGCTATCGCATGGATATCGCCGCGACTGCAGTGTTGCCCGCGCCCGCAGGGCGCACGCCTGCACGACTGGGCGCGATCGCGCGCGGCGATTTGTCCGCGCTGGATGTCGGTGTGGGCGGACGCGCACCGGGTCCGCTGCGGATCGCGCTGGCCGTGCGCGGCGAACGCGACCCGCAGTGGACGTTGACCGCACGCGGCGAACGTCTGCGCCTGTCTGCGCTAACCGGCGAAGACGTGGACGATCCGGCCTACACGCTCGCACTGCGTCTACGCGGCGACGAAGGCGCGGCGAAAATCGATGGTCGCATCGCGCAGACGATCGCTGCGACTGCGGTTACGAAAGCGAGTGCCGACTCGAAAGCGAATGCGGGTGCGAACGACGAACAGCGCGATATCGTGATCCTGCCGTCTCGTATCTCGCTGCGCGAGCAAGTGTTGACCCTCGCGCCGCTGTCGCTGGCGCTGCTGGACGGTCGCGCCGATCTGCGCGGCCGGCTCGATGTGCGTGCGCCGGCCGAACCGCGCTTCGACGGCACGCTCGCCGCGCGCGGCTTGCGCTGGCGCGGCGATGACAAGGCGTCTGTCGAGATCGTCGGCGACGGCGATCTGAGACTCGCTGGACGTTTGCGCGCGTGGTCGGCGACAGGCGACGCCACCCTGCTGCGCGCAGGCGAACGCGCCAAGCTGACGATCGATGCGCGCGGCGATGCCAATCACGCCGACATCGCGACATTGCGCGCGACCATGCCCAGCGGCACGCTCGACGGCAGTGGTCGCATCGATTGGGCGCCGCGCTTGCGCTGGCGCGCGGATGTGCGGCTCGCTGGTTTCGATCCGGGCTATGTGCTGCCGGATTGGCCTGGAGCGATCAACGGCCGCGTGCGCAGCGACGGCGCGGCGCGCGACGACGGCGCGATCGATCTGCGTGCCGATGCCAGCGACATCGGCGGCCGCTTGCGCGGGCGCGCGCTGCAGGGCACCGCGAACGTGCAGCTACGCCTGCCCGCCGCGCCGCAGACGCGGATCGACGGCGAAGGCGACATCGCGCTGCGCATCGGCGACAGCCGGATCGACGCGCGCGGCAAGGTCGCCGATACGCTTGCGATCGACGCTGAATTCGCGCCGCTGCGTTTGAACGATCTGTTGCCGCAAGCGCAGGGCAGTGTGCGCGGCACAGTGCGGTTGAGCGGCGCGCGCACGCAACCGAATATCGATGCCGATATGGTCGGCGCCAATTTGAACTATGCCGGCTATCGCGCGCAATCGCTGCGTGTGCGTGGACGTTTGCCGTGGAATGCGGGCGCCGCCGGCGCGCTCGCGATCGATGCGCAGAACGTCGAAGCCGGCATCGCGCTGCAGCGCGTACACATCGACGCGCGCGGCGCGCTGCAGGCGCTGCGCATCGATGCCGAAGGCGATAGCGATACCTTGGGCAAGATCGCGCTCGAAGGCGATGTCGCCCAACGCGACGGACGTTGGCAGGGCAGTTTGGCAGCGCTGCGGCTCGCGCCGCCCACCGGCCCCGCGTGGCGACTGCAAGCGCCCGCGCGCTTTGCGCAAACCGCATCGGGCGGTTGGCAACTCACGTCCAGCTGTTTTCGTAGTAATGAGAGCCGTAGCGAGAGCGGCAACGCAAGCAGCAACGCAAGCAGCAACGCAAGCCACGCGGGCGGGTCGCTCTGCGCCAGCGCCGATTGGCCCGCGCGTTTGGATGTGCGCGGCGACGCGCTGCCGATCGCGTGGCTGGCGCCCTACATCGAAGATGCCCTGCCCGCGCGCGATGCGCGCACGCGCTGGGATCTGAGCGGTGTCGTCGCACTCGACGCAAGGATTCGCGGCGTTGGCCCGAGCTGGGCCGGCACCGCGCAGCTTCGCTCGTCCAGCGGCGCGTTGGCGCAGATCGCGCGCGCGCGTCGCGACGTTTTGGTGTATCGCGATCTGCGTGCGGACGCGCAATTCGGTCCGTCGCGCATCAATGCCACGCTCGACGCGACGCTGCGCGCCGAAGGCAGCGTGCGCGCACGCATCGCCACCGGCTGGGATGCCGATGCGCCGCTCTCGGGCGAGATCGCGATCGATGCGCGCGAAATCACCTGGGTGGAGTTGTTTTCGCCGGATATTGTCGCGCCGACCGGGCGCCTCGTCGGCACGCTCGCGCTCGGCGGACGGCTCGGCCAGCCCACGTTCGGTGGACAAGCGCATTTGAGCGAATTCCGCGCTGAAATGCCGGCATTGGCGGTCAGTTTGCGCGATGGCGATTTGCGCATGGACGCACAGCCCGACGGCAGCGCGCGCATCAACGGCAGCGTGCGCAGCGGCGAAGGCACATTGCGCTTAGATGGCACGCTGGGTTGGCGCGAAGGCGGCGATACCCCATTGAAGCTCGCACTGCGCGGCGAGAACGTGTTGATCTCCGACACCCGTGAACTACGCGCGATCATTAACCCCAACGTCGAAGTGCGCTACGTCGTGGGTCAACCGATCGCGGTCAGCGGCGAAGTACGCGTGGTCAGCGCGAAGATCGCGTTAGAAGGTTTGAGCGAAGGCGTGTCGGCATCGCCCGATGTGGTGGTGCGCGATCCGGCCAATCCGCAGCGCAGCGCCGACGCGCCGCTCGATCTGAATCTTGCGCTCACGATGGGCGACGACGTGCGCCTATCCGGTTTCGGCTTGGACGGCACCCTTGGCGGCAGCGTGCGCATGCGCGCGCGACCCGGCCGCGAAACGATCGCCACCGGCACCCTCGACATCGCCGGCCGCTACAGCGCCTACGGCCAAAAACTGCAGATCGAACGCGGCCGTTTGTTGTGGTCGAACACGCCGTTCGGCGATCCCATTCTCGACATTCGCGCCCAGCGCGTGGTCGGCGGCGTCACTGCAGGTATCGACGTCAAAGGCCGCGCCTCCGCGCCCGATGCGCAGATCTGGAGCGACCCCGCGACCAGCGAAGCCGAGGCGCTGTCGTATCTCGCGCTCGGCCGCCCGCTGTCCACCGCCAGCGCCGACGAAAACCGCCGCCTCAGCGCCGCCACCGCTGCGCTGTCGGCCGGCAATCTGCTGGCCGCGCAGCTCGGGCAAAAGATCGGCCTCGACGATGCCGGCGTGCTCGAATCCCGCGCCCTCGGCGGCAGCGTACTGGGCGTCGGCAAATATCTATCGCCGCGCGTGTACGTGAGCTACGGCGTCTCGTTACTCGGCACCGGCCAAGTCATCACGCTCAAGTATCTGCTGCGCAAAGGCTTCGATATCGAAATCGAATCGAGCACCGTGGAGAATCGCGGATCGGTGAATTGGCGGCGAGAGAAATGATCTGTCGGGTGCATAAGCGAAGCGTCATGCACCACTTCGAGAATTCGGCGGTTGCGTTGTCGCTAACGGCGGATGACGCCTTCTGTTTGTGCGCCCTACGGGACTCAGCTTTCCGCAGCAAGCCGCGGAAATTCTCGATTAGCTTTCCGCACCAAGCCGCGGAAATTCTCGATTAGCTTTCCGCGGCAAACCGCGGAAACTCTCGATTAGCTTTCCGCGGCAAGCCGCAGAAATTCTCGATTAACTTTCCGCGGCAAGCCGCGGAAAGAGCCCCTCACCCTTTTCGATCGGGTGGCCGGGGACGATGCCGCCCCATGCGGACCATTGGTCTAAGCCGTTATCGGCTGTGGGCGTGAGGTACTGCGTGCAGCCGATGCGCGACCACACTTGCGCCATTTTGTCGGGCATCACCGGCCACAGGAACAGCGACGCGAGGCGCAGCGATTCGAGGCAGGTGTAGAGCACGCCACCAGCGGCGTCGCGCTGTGCGGGGTCTTTGACCATTTGAAACGGCTGCGTGCGCTGGATGAATAAATCCACTTCGCGCACGATTGCGATCGCCGCTGCGGCCATTTTGTCCACGGCCAATGCTTCGCCTGCAGCGCGCGCTTGTTCGACAAGGTCGAGCACCGCTTGCTTCGGCGAGTCGGGGTGTTCGAGCGGCGCTGGAATCTTGCCGTCGAAACTTTTCTCGATCATGGTCGTGGTGCGGCTGATGCTGTTGCCGAAGGTGTTGACCAAATTGGTGCTGTAGGACTCATGCACACGTTCGCGCGCGAAGTCGGCATCGCTTGCGCCCAGCGGGCCGGCGACGACCAGGAAGAAGCGCATGGCGTCGAGGCCGTATTTGGCGACGTAGCCGTCGATTTCTTCCAGATCGACGAAATTGCCCATGCTTTTGGACATTTTCTCGCCTTCGCGGATCCAAAACCCGTGGGCGTGGATCCGCGTCGGCACTTTGATCCACGCATTGCCCGGCTGTTTGCCCAGCGCCAGCAGCAGCGCCGGCCAGATCACCGCGTGGAACCAGAGAATGTCTTTGCCGACCAAATGCACATCGGCCGGCCAGTAGTGGCGGCGTTCGTCGGTGTCTACTGCCGATAGATAATTCAGCAGCGCGTCGATCCAGACGTAGATCACATGCGCATCTTGCCCCGGCACCTTAATGCCCCAGTCTTCGTCGCTGATGCGCGAGACCGGCACGTCGTTGAGGCCTTCGCGAATGCGCGCTAGCATTTCCTGTTTGCGGCCCGGCGGCTGCACCCGCATCGTGTCGGATTCGATCAGCTCGGTCAGCGTGTCGGCGTAGGCGCTGAGTTTAAAAAAATAGTTTTGTTCGCGACGGCGAACGAGCGGGCGCTTGTTGATCGGCGACAGAAATTCCGACGCTTCGGCTGCGGCCTGGGTGACGTATTCCTCTTGGCCTTCGTCGTACCAACCTTCGTATTCGCCCAGATACACATCGCCCGATGCCAGCAACTGCGCCACGCGCAGGCGCACTTCGTCTTTATGCCGCGGCTCGCTGGTGCGAATGAAATCGTCGAATTGCAGACCGAGCCTTTGGAAGCAGGCCTTGAACGCATCGGCGTTCTGGCGCGACCAGTCTTCGACCGACATCGCGTTGCGACGCGCGGCGTCGGTGACTTTGGTCGAGTGCTCGTCGGTGCCGGTTAGCAGGAAGGTGTCGTCGCCCTTCAGGCGATGGAAGCGCGCCACCACGTCCGCGATCAGCGTCGTGTAGACATGCCCGATGTGCGGGCGGTCGTTGACGTAATAGATCGGGGTGGAAATGTAGAAACGGGACATGGGGGTTTCGCGAAAAAGTGAATGCGCCGATGCACGAAGAATCGAGTGCGCGGAGCTATGCGCCGCCGATAGACGACGCATTGGGCTGAGAGGGGAAGCGGGCTTCCAGCCGTTATCTTAACGGAAGGGGTCGCCCAGGCGGGGCCATCAACCAGGCTGCTGCGCATATAGGGTGCGCCTAGGCGCACCGTCGCAGTGATCTCAGTATTGCCGTCGAACCGTCATAGCGGCCGTCGTGACCGCCATAGCGCGGTGCGCCTCGGCGCACCGTCGCAGTGATCTCAGCATTGCCGTCGAACCGTCGAACCGTCGTAGCGGCGGTCGTGACCGCCGTAGCGCGGTGCGCCCAGGCCTGAGGTATCCCCACATTATGTGCTTGAAAATCAAACAGATAACATTTACGGTCCATAAAAAAGCGCGTGCATGACGCAGTTTCATCCTCGGGGTGTCGACGCCTGAGGACCACGTCATGCACGCAAGTGAGA
>JANMGT010000030.1:0-85534 GCA_031374725.1 Lysobacteraceae bacterium
CGCCGCGACACGCTGAGGTTCGAGCGTCGCGCAGCGCCAGACGGGTGGTCTGGTCATGCTGTCCAAAAGCATGCTGTCCAAAAGCATGCTGTCCAACTGCATGCGGCGCGCGGGCCTCAGCGTGTCGCGGCGGCACAACCCGAAGGGCTAAGCCACAGAACGCGCGGCACGGCGTCCTCGCTCGGTCATGGATGGCGCCATTCCCTCGCTCCTCCTTGTTCCGCGCGTTCTGTGGCTCAGCGCGGAGCATGCAGAGAGTCTAAACAGGCGCTTAGAGCCTCTTCGCTATACACGTTTTGACCGCCGCTGCTTGCGGATAGCGCTCGGGCGGTCATCGGCGCGTGAGGCGAAGCCTCGCAAATTTGAACGAAATTTGCCCATGGTTTGAGTAGCAGGCTTTTGATGCGTTTCGCGTGCGCGGCGCTGATGTCTCGATAGCAATCATCGTCCCTCATCCGGCCTTCGGCCACCTTCTCCCGCATGCGGGAGAAGGGAAGGCTCTCACGCAGCGCTAGTGTGGTGCTTCAAAAAGCATGACCACGTTGCTTTCTACCCTCGCGACTTGCGTCGCTCCCACAACAACCAGTGCTGCTCTGTGGGAGCGACGCAAGTGGCGAATATGCGGGGCGCTGAAGTGGTTCAAACAGGGTGAAGCACCACACTAGCTGAAGGGAAGGCTCTCCCGCAGCGCTAGCTGCAGGGAAGGCCCTCGCGCAGCGCTAGCTCAGGCAGAGGCACCGCTCGCAGCCATCCGCCAACGCAGCCGCGCACCGGCGCGGAACGGCACCAGCGCTCCGCCTTCGATCTCGATCTGCGCCGGCACCTCCCAATCCGCTCGCTCCAGCGTCACCGTTTCCGAATTGCGCGGCAGGCGATAGAACGCAGGGCCGTGCAGGCTGGCGAAGCCTTCCAGCCGGTCTAATCGGCCGGCGTCTTCGAACGCCTCGGCGTACAGCTCAAGTGCGGCGTGCGCGGTGTAGATGCCGGCGCAGCCGCAGGCCGATTCTTTGGCGTGACGGGGATGCGGCGCGCTGTCGGTGCCGAGGAAAAACTTGGGGTCGCCGCTGGTGGCGGCTTCGACTAATGCGCGTCGGTGCTCTTCGCGTTTGAGCACCGGCAAACAGTAGTGATGCGGACGCAGGCCGCCAGCGAACATCGCATTTCGGTTCAGCAGCAAATGGTGCGCGGTGATGGTGGCGGCGACGTTCGTCGGCGCCGCAGCCACGAACTCTGCCGCGTTGCGGGTGGTGATGTGTTCGAGGACGACCCGCAACTGCGGGAAGTCGCGCACCAGCGGCGCCAGATGGCGCTCGATGAAGACCGCCTCGCGGTCGAACACGTCGATGTCGCTGTCGGTCACTTCGCCGTGCATCAGCAGCGGTACGTCATATTGCTGCATGGCGTCCAGCACCGCGCCGCAAGCGCGCAGATCGCGGACGCCGTGATGGGCGTTGGTGGTAGCGTTGGCGGGGTAGTACTTCACGGCATGCACGACGCCGCTGGCTTTGGCGCGGGCGATTTCCTCCGGCGCGGTCGCTTCGGTGAGATACAGCGTCATCAGCGGCTCGAAGCTCAGGTCCGATGGCAGCGCCGCGAGGATGCGTTCGCGATAGGCGACAGCGTGCGCGGTGGTGGTCACCGGCGGATCGAGATTGGGCATCACGATCGCGCGTGCGAAGCGGCGTGCGGTATCCGGGAGCACATCGCGCAGCGTCGCGCCGTCGCGCAGATGCACATGCCAATCGTCCGCTCGTGCGATCGTCAGCGAGGAGGGGGCGGCAGCGTTGGCGTCGCTCATGCGTGTCGTGTTCTATGGGCCAAGGAAGTAGCGAGAGCATGGCGGCCGTAGCGGTACTCGGCAAGCCCTTGAATGCGATCACGATGATCGCATCGCGCAATCACGTGATGCGCAGCGTTACGGGTTGCACAGATCGCATTGCGCCGGATCCACCTCGCGCAGACTATCGGCGCGCGGCACTTGCTTCCGCTCGCCGCAGGCGGCGCAGCCGTGGATCTCCGCGAGAATCGCCGCTGTCGGCGTTCCGCACCACTTGCAAGGCAAACCGATCACCACATCGACGCGGCCGAAACCCGGTGCCTGGCACTGCGGGCATCGGCACCGCAGGCGCTCGACCAAACGCTCGCCCAGCAGCGCGATCTGGCGCATGCGGGTTGGGTTCAAATGCGCGCGCATATCGGTGTCGACGCGCGCACGCCGCAGAGGCGAAGCCGCGACGCAGTCCGCGATCGCCGCCTGCAGCGCAGCACGATCGCGCAGCGCCTTGTGGATCATTCCGCTAGCCGATGCATCGTCCGATTCACTGCGCACGATTTCACTGCGCACGATCAGCGCATGGCTAGGAAAGCCCCAGCGCGACAGTTGCGCATCGTCCAGCTCGGACCCATCGCCGATCACGCGGCTGGCGAAATTGGTCTCGTGGCTGTTGCGCCATTCGCTAACGACGTGGCCGTGGAGATCATCCACCAGCACCGCCACCTCGCGATGCACCGGCACGATGCCGAGCACCGGGTCGGGGCCGAAACTGCCTTCGGTCGCGAGGCCGAGCGGCAGCCCGGTTGCTGCCATCGCTAAACGCGCTTTCGCGATCGCGGTTTCCAGCGGCGGTTGTCGGCGCGGGATCTCGCCGCTGAACGTGCCGAGCGCATCGGTATCGATGTTCGCCGGCACCAGCAACGACGCCGCAAATGTCGCGAAGGCCGGGGCTAGCGCCTCGGCTTTCTCATGCATTGTCGCCAATGCGATCGCAGCGTTTGCGTAGGGGTGGTCTGCCGTCATCGCCGCATTTTATTCGCCCTGCGCCTGCGAATACCCACGCGCGCCGTCGAAGGTGTAGAGGTTTTCGGTCTTGACCGCATCGAAGCCGGCCTCGGCCAAGCGCAGCAGCAGGGCGGCGATGTCCTGCGGACGCGGATCATGACCATCCGCTGCGGGAAAGCGGCAGCGCCAATGATCGGTGCACAGCGTTTGGGTCAGCCCTTGCGGGTACACCTTCACGCCGCGGTTGGTGATCAGCGCGAGTCTGAATTGCGGCCCGGCGAGCGGTTCCAGACGTTTGCCGAGCACGCTCGGATCGCGATCGGACTCATCCCAGTTGAGGAAGACATCAACGCCGACCAACTGCTTGGCGGCGGCAACGTGCGGCGCGATCGATGTGTCGGGATGGACCAGAGTTTCCGGTTCGCGTTCAGGGTAATCCACGGCTGCGATGCGCTGCGGCCGTTGCCCGAGCCGTGCGATGACGGCTTCGGCGAATGCGCGGGTGCCGACGCGCTGCTGGCTGCTGCCTTCTTGGAACATGTCTGCGGTATGCACGCCGTCTTCCAGCGTGCGCAGCCAGGCATTGTGGATGGCGTTGGCCGGGGCGCTGCGGCCCAGATGCACCAGCATCATCACCGCCGATAGCAGCAATCCCGACGGATTGGCGATGTCCTGGCCGGCGATGTCCGGCGCCGAACCGTGCACGGCCTCGAACATCGCGCAGGCGTGGCCGATGTTGGACGACGGCGCCATCCCGATCGAGCCTGCGACTTCCGCAGCCACGTCGGACAGGATGTCGCCGTACAGATTCGGCGTGACCACCACATCGAAGCGCTTGGGCTGCACCGCCATTTTCGCGGTGCCGATGTCGATGATCATGTGTTCGTTGGCGATGTCCGGGTACTCGAGCGCGATCTCGTCGAAGACCGCGTGGAACAGGCCGTCGGTCATCTTCATGATGTTGTCTTTGGTCATGCAGGTGACTTTGCGCCGGCCATGCGCGCGGGCGTATTCGAAGGCATAGCGCACGATCCGCTCGCAGCCGGGGCGAGTGATCAGCTTCAGGCACTGGTAGACCTCATCGCTCTGCCGGTGCTCGATGCCGGCATAGGTGTCTTCCTCGTTCTCGCGCACGATCACCACGTCCATGCCGGGGTGATGGGTCTCGACGAACGGGTGGTAGGCCACACAGGGGCGCAGGTTGGCGTACAGGCCCAAGCTTTTGCGCAGGCTGACGTTGACCGACTTATAGCCGCCGCCTTGCGGGGTGGTGATCGGGCCTTTGAGCATCACGCCGTGCTCGGTAATCGCCTCCATCACTTCGGGGCCAAAGCCGGACATCGCGCCCGCTTGGTAGGCCTGTAGGCCGACGGTGACGGCTTGGAACGCGAGCGCGGGGTCCGCAGCCCGGAGGACCGCGAGTACCGCATCGGTGATTTCAGGGCCGATACCGTCGCCGGCGGCGACCGCGATGGTGCGGGCCGGCAAGCTGGCTGCGACGGGTGCGATAGGCTGAGAGACGGCACGCTGAGAGGCGAATGGCATTTCATGATCTCCAATACATGAATTGAATGTCATGTATTATTTGTCGCTAGAATGCGCCCTGTCAAGAGGAGATCGTGAATGACGGCAAAAGACATGGGCGAAGCGACGTGGACGTTTCTCAGCAATCACACCCATGTGTTGGTGTGTTTGGCCGCCGACGGCGACCAAACGGTGCGCGATATCGCCCAGAAAGTCGGCATCACCGAACGCGCGGTGCTGCGGATCGTGTCCGAACTGGAGCAGGGCGGCGTGTTGTCGCGGGAACGCGACGGCCGTCGCAACCGCTATACGATCGATCTCGAAGCGCCGCTGCGGCATCCGCTGGAAGCGCACTGCCGGATCGGCGATATCCTCGGATTGGTAACGCCGCAGGCGAACGTCGCGAAGCGACTTGCCTCGAAGTAAGTAATTGGTCTCGATCATCATGACGAGGCGCTGCTTCTAGACACGCCGGGTTAGAGCCATTCGTTAAAGGATGCTGCATCGAAGCATGCCTGAATGAAGCATGCCTGAATGGAGCATGCCTGAATGGAGCATGCGACATCAATGTATGTCATCGCTGTCTATTCATGCATCATCGAACCGAGATGCGTGCAGTTTGGTCGAGTGTCGTGCGTACGAGTCGCTCGATGCTTAAAGCAACGCTGATGAAGCCAGCATTGCCGCAGCTAAAGATATGTCCTGACCGCGAATCAACTGCGTATGAGATTCATTCGGCGCAAGCACGCGCGCACGTGCTTCGCGCCTGCGTCCACGGAGCGCGTCAAGGTTGGTCTTGTTCAGCGCTTCCATAATGTATAGAACTTTCTCGATCTTGTTCAGATGTCTCCGATTACGATGATGCCGAAGGAATCGTGCGGCGGCTGTGGTCGGCTTGCGCTCTGTCTTACAAGTAGATTACACTCGAAAAGACTGCTTGCGGTCGAACGCTGAATCTACGCAGGACGCTTGCCGATCGTGCGCTTCAGAGCGGCGATACCGACGCAAGCAACGGGTTTTGCAAATAACTTTAAGGAGAAGGAGAGTGCCGATGGAGCGCGATGGCCCGATGTTATCGGCGGAGTTTGGCATTGGTTGACGCAATGAACATGCCCGATGCCGGCATCGAGTGGCCTCCGGTCGCAAGGAGCGCGTGGGCTTTTTCCGAAGCCTTGGCCGACTTTCTCATGCTGAAGAGGTCTACGACGTTCTTTCTGGAATCCCGATCCGTCTACGACTCCGGTGTCGAGGTTGAGGTGCTGCAGCAAGTCTGCGAGCAGCAGGCAGCGGAGGGCGGTGCCGTGCTGCGCCGTATGTCTAGGTTATATCTGCATACGCCGGAACACGCGCTGCTGGTTGCGGACGCCACGATTTTTCTATCGAATCTGCCGCAGTCTTACCACAGCGCTTTGATCGCAGGTCAGATCGGGATCGGCAAAGTGCTTGATCCGGACAATCTTGGCTTGATCGAGAAACAGGATATCGAGACGCGCATCGTGAGTGCGCCAGCAACGCTGCGCACGCGCTGCGATTGGGCCGTTTCGCGTTTGTATCGACTTCGTTTTAACGGCGTATGCTGCGCGGAAATTCGCGAAATGTGCAATGACGAATCGCTCGCCCGGCTCGGCGCTAGCGAGGCGGTTTTGTGCAGAGCCATGGCGCCTCCGAGCCAGATATTGGAGCGCAGTCGGAGCACGATTCGGATTGCCGCCGATACGGTCGCCGTATCTGTGTTGTTGGCACGTGGTCGGGAACTCTGGCGATTGCACAGCGCTTGCCGGCTGCCGGCGTTGATGGGTATCGAAGACCAGGACAGGCTCGCAATGTTGTTGGCCGCGCTCGCAGACGATCGCGATGTCGTGCTGTGTCCGCCAGACGCACGCATGCCGGCCGGATGCGATGCCGGGATCGGCGCAGGAGGTGGCATCGTCGATGCTGGCTATGCCGCCGCAGCGCCGCCGAGGAAAGTCGCTGCGGCGACGCTCGGCGGGTTTGCAGTGTTGTCTTCCGGTACGCTCGGCACGCCGAAATTGATTTGGCATCGCGCAGGACGCTTGCTCGCGACCGCCGCTGCCGTGGCCGAGCGGCTCGAACTGAATGCAGGCGAGCGCGTGCTGATCACTGTGCCCGTGCATCACCTCTATGGCTTGGGTGCTGCACTGATGCCGGCGCTGTTGGCGGATGCCGAAATTCAACTATTGCCCCGGGCGAATCTGCTCAATTTCAACGATGCGTTGCGCACCTTCGAGCCGCAGCGGGTGTATTCCACTCCGCATCTGATGCGTGCGTTGCTGCAGCGAAAACAGACGCCATCGCCGTATTGCCGCAGCTTAGTGCTGGCCGGCGACGGGATTCCTGCGCACTTGCACGCGCAGGCAGCGAAGATTTTCCATCGCGTCCATAATCTTTACGGCAGCTCCGAGCTGGGCGTGATCGCGATCTCGGAAGCGAATGCGCCGCACGCGCTTTCGCCGCTGCAGGGCGTGGCCGCATTTGCGGCAGATCCCGGTGTGGAGCGCTCGAACCTGCATATCCTTCATCCGTTTCCAGCGACTCATATCGACAGCGATGGCGTGGTGTTTGCGCTGGCGCAACCGTGGGATACACGCGACATCGCTTCCTTCGCAGCCGATGGCACTTTCACGCTGCACGGCCGCGCCGATCTGAGTTTGAATCGTGCGGGAAAGCTGGTGATTCTGAGCGAACTCGAACAAGCGGCCATGGATTGGCCTGGTGTGGCATTGGCCGTGGCCGTGCCGTTGGATGAAATCACGGCGGCCGGTCAGGCGATCGCCCTTGTGGTCAAGCCCTCCGATGCGTCGCTCACGCTCGATGCGCTGAAGGCGCAAGCCTCGCGTTCGCTACCGATTTTCGCGCGTCCTGACCATTATCGGATCGTCGCCGACATGCCTTGCCTGCCGAGCGGAAAGCCGGACAGATCCGCAATTTATAAGGAGTACCGCCATGGAGAAAAATGAGATCGCTGCTCGTTTGAAAACGATACTTGCCGAGGATATGGATCTAAATCTCACGCGCGATCATATCGAAGATGTTGTTTCCTTTCTCGACGATGGCCTTGCGCTCGATTCGATCAGCTTGGCGGAATTCATCGATATCATTGAAAAGCGGTTCTCGATCCAGATTCACGATGAAGACATGGATACGCGAACGTTCGCGTCGTTTGAAAGCGTCGCTGCGCTGATCGGCAAACGCCTGATGGAGCAATCGGTCGAGGTGGTGTCATCGTGAACGAGCTTAATATCGAGCTCGTCCACACGCCGGCGATCGAACACGCAGAGCGATCGGACTATCGCGACGAGGCCCCGAACCGCGATGGTTTCATGGTTGCATGGCCGCCGCAGCGCTACTGGAAACCGGTGCCCGACACCGGCCCTGCGCTCGACAAGCCGCTGCATTTGTATTTCCACATACCGTTCTGTTTGCAGCGCTGCCGATACTGCTTCTTTAAGATCGAATTGCTATCGGAAACCTCGCACGATACCCGCGAGCGCTACGTCGATGCGCTATGCCGAGAGGTGGAACTGGTTGCAGATACCCATCGCTTGCGCGGACGCAGCGTGAAGACCATCTATTTCGGAGGAGGTACGCCCAGCGTACTTCAGCCGGAACAAATCGCTAGGATCAAGCGCAAGATCGAGGCCTGCTTCCGACTGGAAGATCCGGAATTCGTCTTCGAAATCGAACCGGTCACCCTCAACAATCGGCTGATCGACGGATTGATGGATGTTGGCGTGAATCGGATCAGCTTCGGTATACAGTCCTTCGACGATCGCGTGGTCGGTCTGACCGGGCGTCACGATACGGAGGAAAAGAATTCGAAAGCTGTCCAGCGCGCATTGCAGATGGGTGCGGTGGTCAACATCGACCTGCTTTCGGGTTTGGAAGGCGAAACCATGGAAAGCTGGCAGCATTCGGTGAATCGTGCCATCAGCTTGGATGCGCATGCCATCACGATCTATAAGATGGAGTTGTATTCGAATTCGCACTATATGAGCGATGTTCGTAACGGAAGGGTGTCTTTGCCCGACAACGACCAGGAGATGGTGTTCGCGCGCTGGGGCCTCGCCCGATTGCGCAATAGCGGTTATTCGCCTTCGACCTACTTCACCTTCACCCGTGGAGGGCAGTTCGCGCAGCGGCATGTGCTCGGACGCTGGCGCGGCGAAGACATGTACGGTTTCGGCGCCTCCGCGTTCGGGGCGGTGGGCGGTCTGGCTTTGCAGAACGTCAGCGAGATCGACGCGTATCTCGAGCGCATCGGCCGCGGAGTCTCTGCCAATCAGCGTGCGATGGAACTGAGCAGTGCCGATCACATGCTTCGCGATGTGGTGATGGGCCTGAAGACCACAGTGATCGATCTCGTCGAGTACCGGCGTCGTCACGGCGTCGCACTCGAACACGTCGTCGCCGGGGACATCGCACATCTGAGCGATCTCGGTTTGATCGAGATTCGCGGAGGTACGCTGCGGCTTACCGACGAGGGTGTTTTGTACGGCGATTATTGCGGCCGCTATCTCGGGGCTGGTCTGCGCGATACGCTCACTGGCGATGTGCGGCCGATCCGGGCTTGACCTTCAATGCTTGTCACTCCGCATTTTGTACTCCTGAATATGCCGATGACCGGCGCGACGCTGGTTGCCGACATGGTGCAGGCGATATACGGCGAGTGTGCCGTCGAGTCGGGGCGCAAACATGCCGGCTGCGCGGAAATTCCGGAAACGGAGCGTGGGAAGCCACTGTTGTCGGTGTTTCGTTCGCCATTCGAACGCTACGTGTCGCAATACCATTACGGATGCTGGCGGAAGCAGCCCGGCATGTATTGCGATCCGGCACCGATCCGAGTCGAGTATCCAGAGTATCCGAATATCACCTTCAAACAGTTCGTGCGGATCGCGAACGCATATTTCCTCGCTCCTAATGACGGCTCCGATTCGGCGGCGCTGCAGATCGGCTGGCATACGCAACAGTATTTGAAATTCTACTGCAGCGATCTGGCCGCCGCATGCGAACGGATCCGCGCGCGCGCGGATTTTCTGGACGGGCTGGAACACCCGGTTCATTTCCTGCATGCGGATGCCGATGGTTTGAAGCGTCCGCTGCTGTCGTTTCTGCAGCGATTCGATATCGCCGAGAGCAATCTGGCGCGCATCGATGCGGTCGGGCTTTCATCGCCGCAGCATGCGCATGAGCTGCGGCTCCATCGCGACGTCCGCAAATACTACGACAGCGCATTGACCGCTTTTGTACTGCAGCGAGAGCAGTGGTTGTTCAAACGATTCTCGTATAGCGTTACGGTGGGGGCGTGATACGTGTCGTGATTCCAGAATTGCGAACTCCCCTCCCTGCGCGCTGTAGGGCCCTTCCCAGGCGACACCTATGACCCAGTCTCCCAATCTTTTCATGATCGGAGCGCCCCGATGCGGTACCACCTCGCTATTCGCAGCGCTCAAACAGCATCCTGACGTCTACACGACTGTGCTGAAGGAGCCGCATTTCTATGCCCAAGATCTGCCGGTGCAGCCGCACACCGTGACCGACGAGGCGGACTATCTGCGAATGTTCCGCCTTGCGGGTGAACGTCGCTGGCGCGCGGAAGGATCGGTCTGGTACTTCTACAGCAAACGGGCGCCTGAGCTCATCGCGAAGCAGCATCCAAGCGCAAGAATCGTGCTGTTGCTGAGGAATCCGGTACAAATGGCGATCAGTCTTTATGGGCTGTATCGCCGCACCGGAAACGAATGCGAAACGGATGTCGATCGGGCGCTAATGCGCAACGACGAGACCGCGTTCGCGAGCACTTATTTCCCGTTCGGTTTGCATTATCGGCGTTTAATGGATTTCGCTACGCCCCTGCGGCATTGGTTGCCGCATGTCGATGCGGACAGGTTCCGTGTGTTGTTCCATGAAGATTTCTACGCCGCTCCGCAGGACAGCTTCGCTGCGCTGTGCGAGTGGCTTGGAATCGACCAAGGCGCCCCGATCAGCTTCAATGCGACCGAGGCGCGCGACCGTGTCCGAGTCGAAGCGCTGCGGCAGATTCGCGATCTGCCCGATGGCGTGCGTCGCAAAATGAGCCCAGGTGCCGGTAGACATCATGCAGGGAAATCCGATTTCTCCATTTCAGAAGCCACGCTGAGCGCACTGCAACGCGAAGCGTTCAGCATGAATGCCGACCTCCCTCAATTGCTCGGGCGCGATCTGCCGGCTTGCTGGGCCGCAGGCGTCGCGATGCGGTCTGGTGTCGTGCGTGCGCAGAGCGGCGCCGCAGAGATCGCGAGGGATGCGTGAGCGATGGATAAAGTGGAACAAGTCCGGTTGCTGCATCGTCTGCAAAAAGAGATTGGAGATTTCGGCGGCGAGCCGATGCTGAAACGTCTGCGCCGATGGCGCAACGTTAGGAGCCCATACATAGAGATGGCGCAGATGGCCTATCGCCCCGAGTGGGCCGAGGCTTTCGCCACCGAAGCGCAGAGGATTACCTTAGCCCTCGGCCGCAAAGATATACATGTTCATCATTTCGGCAGCAGCGCGATTCCCGAAATGACGTCCAAACCGGTGATCGACATGGCGGTTACGGTGCCGAGCGCGCAAGCGCGGCGCGAGGTCGTGGACTGCCTGCTATCGCTCGGTTATGTCGCGTGGGGCGAAAGCCCGATCGCCATCGATACGGAGTGGTTCTGGAAGGTACAGCACGGCGGCATTCAACGCGTTGTGCACGTGTGCGCAAGCGACGATTCGTGGCTGATCGGCGCGCTCAATTTTCGCGACTATCTGCGCGCCTTTCCGCTTCAACGCGCCGCATACGAAGCCATGAAGCGAAAACTAGCGGTGGAGCATAATACGGACATCGCGGCCTACACGCTTAAGAAGACACTGCTGACGTACAGCATCATCGCCGAAGCGAATGCATGGCAAGCGCGCCGCGATGCGGCGGAATAAGAGTGCCCCGCAGCCGCGCGCACTTGCGTATCGCTTTCCAGACGATTGTCCGCCGCGAATTGGTCCGTATCGTTCAGATATGGGGACGAAGCCTCGTGCCGTCGGCGGTGACGGTAGCCCTTTACTTCTTGATTTTCGGTAGGCTGATCGGGGCGCAGGTCGGCGAGATGGATGGTATCCGCTACATGGATTTCATCGTTCCTGGGCTGATGATGATGAGTGTCGTCCAGAACAGTTACAGCAATCTCGCCTGGAGTTTCTTCGGCGCGAAATTCGGCCGCCATGTCGAGGAACTGCTGGTAAGCCCGATGCCGGCGTGGGTGATTCTCGGCGGCTATATCGTCGGTGGGGTCCTGCGCGGCCTCGTCGTGGGCGCGATTGTAGTGCTGATCGCGATGCTGTTTACCGAAGTGCACGTGGCGAATCCGTTAGTGGCGCTGACTACGGTGTTGCTGTGCGCGACGCTATTCTCTTTGCTGGGCTTTCTCAACGCGCTTTACGCTAAGCAGTTCGACGACATCGCGATCGTGCCGACCTTCATCCTAACGCCGCTGACCTATCTCGGCGGTGTGTTCTATTCGGTGAAATCGCTGCCCGACTGGGCTCAGGCCGCGACCCATCTCAATCCGATCTTTTATATGGTGAATGCGTTCCGCTATGGTCTGTTGGGTGTGTCGGATGTATCACTCTGGTCGGCCTACGCGCTGATGCTGGGTTGCGTGGTCGCGCTCGGCAGTCTTGACCTTTGGCTGTTGAAGCGGGGTGTGGGTTTGAGGGGATGATCGGCCCGATACCGCGATCTTCATTTGGCAGCGGATGCGACTGATCCGAACGGTTCCTTGGAGGGGGCGGTATCGCAAACGTTACAGATGATCTTCTGGGCGGCCGCCGTATCGTGCGTATGATCGGGCTGTAGCCTTTCGGACGCAAAAAAGTGAAGGGCCAGCTTTCGCTGACCCTTCACTATCCGGATTGAACGGCAGCGGATCGCTCCACTGCCGTTTCGTTCGAAGCAAAGGTCGCACGACCGACCGATGCCCGCGAGATTCACTTGCTGCCGGCGGCATCCTGTTTTTTCACCAGCGCTTCGATTGCAGGCGGTAAAGCGAAGACCTCGTCGCCCGGTTTGGCGCCATCGTAAGATTGGATGGCGACCGCTTGGGTCATGCCGGCGAGCTTGCTTTTGGCTTTGTACGCCATCTTGATCGGGCCGACCGCTTTGTAATCGTACATATGGGTGACTTGCTTGATCTCGCCCATCGGCGACGAGACGGTTGCTTCGCTCGACAGCATCAGACCATCGTCGACGCTGTAGCAATCGGCGATTTTATCGCCGGTTTTCCACTCGATTTCGACGCGATAGCAGGCGCGGCCTTCGGAGTCGGAGAGTGCAGTGGTCGTCGCTGAGGCGATCAGACTGTTATCGCGTCTGCTGTACTTGTCGTCGTTCTGTTGGACCAGCTGTTCGCGTTCCTTGCCTTGCAGCAAGCGCGGGCCGTTCTGCGGGTCGATCGACCAGGACACATCGCCGATGACGCCGAGCTTGGTTTCGCCGTAGCTCGGGAAATTAAGGGTCATGACGATATCGGCGCCGCGCTGGTACATGGTCATATCGCCTTTGAGGCCGGCTTCGACGATTTCCATGGTCGCTTTCGTGGTGCCGTCGGAATTGCTCTCGATGGCTTTTACGCCGCCGATGGCTTTGATATGCGCGTCGATGAGCTTGCGCGCTTGCGGCAGATCCGCCGCCGAGGCGGCCAGCGGCGAGAGGACGATCGCCAGCGCGGAGGCAAGCGTAAGACGTGAGACCAGCTTCATGTGCGATTCCTTAGTGTGAGGTGGTGGAGGTGGTGGAAGATGCAGCGGGTTTAGGTGCCGGTTTGGGAGAATCGTTGGCGGTGGGATTCGCAAGCGCATTCGGCGTCAACAGGACATCGACTTTGGGAGAGGTGCCGAACCATGTCAGCGCTGCATCAAGGATCGGATCTTGCCCCGCCGATAGTGCGGCGACCGTTGGCGCGACGATCTGGTCGGGAATCGTACCGATGCCTTCGATTCGGCGCCCGGCTGGGTCTACGAAATCGGCGATGGGATACAGCAACCGGTCGCCCGATGGCAGCGGTGTGCTTGCAGCGGGCAGGGCCATGCCTGCGCTGGCGACGCCAAAAACACGCGCACGCTGCAGCGCCTGCATGCTGGCGGGAAACATATCCGAGCAGCTGATCGAGGCGCCGTCGATCAGGATCGCGACCGGGCCGGAAAAGCGGCGGATATCGCGGCCGTCGTTATCGACCACACGCGGCAGCGCGGTCAATTTCAGATCGCCGCCGCCGGTGCTCAGCGTGCCGAGCGACGCGCGTTCGTCGAAGAACAGGCCGCCAACGGCCGAAAGGGACGCCAAGAGGCCGCCGCTATTGCCGCGCAGATCGATGACCACGCTTGAGCAATCGCCGTGTTCGCGCAGCGATTCCACTAGTTTGTCGTAGACCGGCATCGCCCAGAGTGAGAACTCGACGTGCAGCGCGCAGCCGCCGCCGGATAGCGGCACGACGCGCTGCTTGTAGCGCATGGGCAGCGGCGGGATGCCGGGCAGGGTGATGGATTGAACGTCCGTGGAGGCAGCAGACCGAAGCGTGTACTTATGCGCTTTACCCGCGGCATCGCGCAAACGCAGCGTTACGCGTTTGCTGGGTGCCTGCGCATCGAGGTAGCCCAACGCTTGCGCCGCCAACATGGTGTCGCCCTTGCGCATGGCATCTTGGGGCAGCTTGCGGATGGCCTTCGCTGCGGCAAGGGTGTTGAATTCGCCGATGCGTTCCAGCGTCCAACCCGGGCGGATCGCTGCGCGCTGCGCGGGCGATCCCTCGGCCACCCGCTCCACGCGCAGCAGTCCTTCGATCATTGCGAGGCGCAGGCCGACATCGCCGAAAAGAGCGTCGCTGCCGGGCGCGTTGGCAGCAGGCGTCTGCGTGTTCGCATCGTTTTGCGCCGGGTCTTCGGTGCTATCGCTGTCATCGGTGGCCTCGTCGACGGCCAGCGATTCGGCTTTGGCGATGGTCTCAGCCGGAAGCAGGACAAGATGCGATGCCTTCAGGTCCGTCAGCAATTCGTTGATCTCACGCCTGAGGCTTTCGATGTTCTTGGCGTTTTCGATCTCCGGCTGATGCTTGGCTTTCAATGCCGTCCAATCCAGACCTTCATTCTTGCCCTTGAAGCCGCTGTTCTGCAGCCGTTCCCAGACGATGGCGAAGGTCTCTTTCGCATGAATATCGGCGCTGGGTTGTTGGCCTCCGTCTGCATGCACAGGCAACGCCAGCGCGACCGACAAGGCGAGCGCGATCATGGGAATAGTCGTACGTTGACGGGTCATAGGGAGTCTGCGGCCGTGATGCGATGGCGGTTAGGGGAGGCCCTTCTTCGAGAAAGGCCGCTGCGTCTATGCGTTTGAGAACAAGACGCGATGCAGCGCGAAATGTGACATCG
The DNA here is from genome assembly GCA_031374725.1 of Lysobacteraceae bacterium. Lineage (GTDB taxonomy): Bacteria > Pseudomonadota > Gammaproteobacteria > Xanthomonadales > Xanthomonadaceae > Lysobacter_I. Next base: position 14,747 of record JANMGT010000030.1, read on the forward strand.
CCATCGCCATCTTGCATGTTCGACTTGGCGCACCACGGCTGCGTACGCCGGATAAGCCGCGTTCAACACTGTTGAATGATGTCGATTCCGCTGCGCGAGCGACAAGCGCCATTGGTCATACTGCCGCTTGGAGCCTGTTCAACATCGCGCATTCGCAAAAAACTGTCGTTCCGAACGAGGGCGACGCCTGAGGAGGAACCTGCTTTTGGTGTTCTGCGACCGCAACAACAGGTCCCTCCACCCGCTCTGCGGGCATTCGGGATGACGGGCATTCGGGATGACAGCCGGCAGAGCCATCGGCGGTGATTGAAGGTGTTGAACAGGCGCGGAGAGCAGCGCTTTATGAATGGGTTAGGCTTACTGCATCAACTGCCATGCTTGTCGCGCGATCAGCGCCGACACGATGACCAGAAACATCGCGCGTACGAAACCCTGGCCGCGCTTGATCGCCAAATGGCTGCCGATGTAACTGCCCAGCATGTTGCCGATGATGAGAGGGATGGCGAGCACCCACAGCACGTAGCCGCCCAGCGCCAGCACCGTCCATGAACTGAGGTCGGCTGCGACGTTGGCGGCTTTCGACACCGCGGACGATTTCAGAAAATCCAAACCCAGCACGCTAACGAAGGCGAACACCATGAGCGTGCCGGTGCCAGGGCCGATCAAACCGTTGTAGAAGCCGGTCGCGCCGCCGATGCCGATCGCAGCGATCGTTTCGTGCTTCGGATGAAAACGGCGGTCTTCGTGCAGGCCCAGGTCTTTGCGCAGGACGGTATATACGGCGAGCAGCAGGCAGATCGCGAGCACCGTCCACTTCAACACGTCGCCGTCGATGCGTTTGGCGAATTGCACACCGATCGCCGATGCGGTCAACGCGGCGGCGCAGGCGGGAAAGATGATCCGCCGCTCGACGCGTACGCGGCGCAGGTAATTCCACGCTGCGACGCTGGTGCCGAGGATCGAGCTGGTGCGCTGCGTGGCGATCGCCTGCAGGATATGCAACTGCGGGTGCAGATTAAGCATCGCTGGCGTCAGCACCAGGCCGCCGCCACCGACGATGCTGTCGATCAATCCAGCGGCGAAGCCGGCCAGTGCGGTGAGTAACCACAGCGTGGTGTCGATCGTCATCGTGGGCCGATGGACTCAGCAGGGATAAGAATCGTCTGCAGCGTTCGCACTATGACGACGCCTTGGCCGTGCGTGATGCCGCATGCCGTCTCCACACATCGCGCGCTAGCACCCAAACGATAAAGAGGTTGATGGCGACCACGCTGAGCGCGATCCAACCGGGGCTGCGGATGAGGGCGTAGAACTCGAAAGGCAGATACACCGCTGCGCTGATGCAGCCCAGCCACGATGCCCAGGCCTTCGCCCGCCACAGCCCCCAGGCCTCGAACAGATGCAAGATGCCGTACGCACCGACGACGGCTGCCGCTAGATGCACCGACTCGGGATTGACTTTGCGCGCGAACATCGCAAGTGCGCTGTGATGCGCATCGAACTGCAGCAGTTCGATCAAACGATGGATGAAACTGCGGATCGGCGCTGGGCCGAGGATTTCCAAGCCGCTGGCGGCGAGCAGTGCGAGCACGCTCTTGATCAGTTCGATGATGGCGATGGCATGCAGCCCCGGATGCGCGCGGGGGTTCGTGTCGTAGTTCGGTGCCGGTCGCATGGGCGAGGATTATGCCGTGACCACGCGGCGCGCGACAGCGATCAGAGGTTCGCGCCGACGCGGTGCTTGCACAAATCGCCAACCAAGATGAAGACGATCAGCATATGCAATGCCAACACCGCAACTGTCGGCTAGCCGGGAGAGCGCCATACCGCGTAATTGCAGAAGGGCAGATAAATCGTCGCAGCGATCGCGCCGAACCACGACGCCCAAGCCTTCACCCGCGACTATCCCCAGAACAGCGCGCGCCGTAGACGCCGATCACCATGGCCGCCATGTGCACGGTTTTGGGCGTGATCGAAGCGATTGCGCGCACCATCGCACGTTGCTGCGGATCGACATGCAGCAACGTGCGATGGCGCGCGATGAGGTCGCGAATCTGCTGCGGAGCGAGCGCAGCGAGCGCGATAGCGGTGCTGCCCGAGACGAGACCTTTGGCTCATTTGAACAGCGCAACGAGATGCAGGCCCGGATGGGCCTGCGGTCTGGGGTCGCGTAGCGCGCGTCCCGTTGCACGATGAGCGGTATCGATCTTGCGCGCGGCTCTTGCGCAAAATGCGCTGCGAAAGGCTGATGTGCGCGATCAGGCAGCGCGCGATCAGGCAGCGCGCGAGGCGCGCTTGCGGTCGGTTTCGGTGCGCTGTTTCTTGCGCAGACGAATCGCCTTTGGCGTGATTTCCACCAATTCATCGTCGTCGATGAATTCCAGCGCCTGCTCCAGCGAGAACTTGATCGCCGGGATCAGGCCCTCATCGTCGTCCTTGCCGGAGGCGCGGAAGTTGGTGAGCTGCTTGCCGCGCAAGGCATTGACGGTGAGGTCGTTGTCCTTCGAGTGAATGCCGACGATCTGACCTTCGTAGATCTCGTCGCCCGGCTCGATGAACAAGCGGCCGCGTTCCTGCATCGCGATCTGCGCGTACGCGGGCGACGGGCCGGTGCCGTTGGAGATCAGCACGCCGTTCTGGCGCTGGCCGATATCGCCTTCGGTCTTCGCGCCGTAATGGTCGAAGACGTGGAACAGCAGGCCGGTGCCTGCAGTAATCGTGCGGAATTCGGTCTGGAAGCCGATCAAACCGCGCGCCGGAATCATGAAGTCGATGCGCACGCGGCCTTTGCCGTCCGGTTCCATATTGGTGAGCTGCGCCTTGCGCTCGCCCAAGCGCGACATCACGCCGCCCTGGTACTGCTCTTCCAGATCGACCACCAGCGACTCGAACGGCTCCATCTTCTGGCCATCGATCTCCTTGATGATCACTTCCGGGCGCGACACGGCCAGCTCATAACCTTCGCGGCGCATGGTTTCGATCAGGATCGACAGATGCAGCTCGCCGCGGCCGCTGACCTTGAATTTGTCGGCGTCGGCGGTGTCTTCGACCTTCAGCGCCACGTTGTGCTGCGTTTCGCGGACCAAGCGGTCGCGCAACTGGCGCGAGGTCAGGAACTTGCCGCCGCTGCGGTCTTTCACGCCGGCGAACGGCGAGTCGTTGACCTGGAACGTCATCGAGATCGTCGGCTCATCGACGGTCAACACCGGCAACTGCTCGACCTTCGAGGTGTCGCAGATGGTGTCGGAAATGCCGAGGCCTTCGATGCCGGACATCGCGATGATGTCGCCGGCTTGGGCTTCCTTCACTTCATGGCGCTCCAGGCCGAGGAAGCCCAGCACCTGCAGCACTTTCGCGTTGCGGGTCTTGCCTTCGCGGTCGATCACCGTGACCTGCTGGTTGGTCTTGATCTTGCCGCGCTGGATGCGGCCGACGCCGATGATGCCGACGTAGTTGCTGTAATCCAGCGAGGTCACGCGCATTTGGAACGGGCCGTCCATATCGACCGGCGGCGGCGCCACGTGATCAATGATGGTCTGGAACAGCGGGGTCATGTCGCCGCTGCGCACGGTCGGGTCGAGGCCGGCGTAACCGTGCAGGGCAGAGGCGTAGACGGTGTGGAAATCCAATTGTTCATCGGTGGCGCCGAGGCGGTCGAACAGGTCGAAGGTCTGATCCGGCAGCCCGACCGGACGAGCTCCCGGGAGGTCGACCTAGTTGACCACCACGATCGGCTTGAAGCCCATCGCGAAGGCCTTCTGGGTGACGAAGCGGGTCTGCGGCATCGGGCCGTCCATCGCATCGACCAGGATCAGCACCGAGTCGACCATCGACAGCACGCGCTCGACTTCGCCGCCGAAATCGGCATGGCCCGGGGTATCGACGATATTGATCCGGTAGTCCTCGCCCTCCGGCGATTTCCAGCGGATCGCGGTGTTCTTCGACAGGATCGTGATGCCACGCTCCTTTTCCAGATCGTTGCTGTCCATCATGCGTTCGGTCGTGACCGTGCGCTCACTGAAGGTGCCCGACTGCTTCAGCAGCTGGTCGACGAGGGTGGTCTTGCCGTGGTCGACGTGGGCGACGATGGCGATATTGCGCAGGCGTTCAATGGACATGGCGATGAGGCACCCGGTGAGGCCGGACGCTGAATTTTCGTGAAGGAAGCCGACTATTATAGCCGGCAGCCGAGAGCATTGGCTCCATTCCGGAGCGCATGGCGTTCGTATTCAGCCGCTTATCGTCACGAAAAGAGAGCCCAGATGGCCCAAATGCCCGACCGATCGACCGCTCGCAGCGCGAAGCCTCGCTGGAAACCGCCGATTTGGCTGTTGCTGCTGGACGGTATCGGCATTCTATTGTTGACGCTGGGCCTGCTGATGCAGTTCTCGCCCGACTCGGGCGTGGCACTGGCCCTCCCGCCCGCAGCGAAACTGCCGCTGCTGGTGATCGGCGGCGGGGTTTTCGCGTTTTCTTGGTTCGCCTTGGTGCGCTCACTGCTCAGTGCGCATCGCGGCGGCTGAACGCGCCGGGGGGCTTGATCGCTCGATCCTGTCCCCCACCTCGACTCTCCAGTGAGGCCGTTCTTTTGTAGGCTGACCTTTCGCACCCACTCCTTCCACCACTGCCACGAGACGCACCATGTCCCTCATCGCCCATTTCGACACCAGCCGCGGCCCGATCCGCATTGAACTGCACGCCGACAAAGCCCCGCTGACCATCGCCAACTTCGTCAACCTCGTCCAGCGCGGCTTTTACAACGGCCTGATTTTCCACCGCGTCATCCCCGATTTTATGGTTCAAGGCGGCTGCCCGCAGGGCCGCGGCACCGGCGGCCCGGGCTACAAATTCGAAGACGAAGCCAACAACGGCGTCCGCCACGAACGCGGCGTGCTGTCGATGGCCAACGCCGGCCCCAATACCAACGGCAGCCAGTTCTTCATCACCCACGTGCCCTGCGGCTGGCTCGACGGCAAGCACACCGTCTTCGGCAAAGTCATCGAAGGCTTGGATGTGGTCGATAGTATTCGTCAGGACGACACGATCAACTCGATCAAAATCGAAGGCGATGCCGACGCTGCTATCGCCGCGAAGGCGGATCGGGTGGCGGAGTGGAATAGGATTCTTGCGGCGTGATGCCGTAATTCGGGCGGCGTTTGCGCAGGCAAACGTCACCCCTCATTGGGGTGGTCAGGGCGTCGCTGGTCTCGGGTTAGCGTTGGCGATCGCCTTGAATATCGTTCGCCAAGGCAGACTGTCTTCACGGTGTCCCATGCGGACGATCACCACCCGTGATTGCGGATCGACAAATACAAACTGCCCGAGTATTCCTTCAGCCAACAGCGCGCCGCTCGCGCCGGACTCGTTCGTGTCGCGCAGAAGCCACCACTGGTCGGCGTAGGACTTGCCAGTATTCGCTTTGGTGAGTAGACGGTCGATCCAAGAAGAAGGTATGACTTCACGGCTACCGACGCGGCCATGATCGAGAATTAACTGGCCGAATCGCGCGAAGTCGATCGCACGTGCGTTAAGACAGCAGAATGCCTTTACCGATGCGGGTTTTGCCCGGTCCGTACTCCATGTCGCGTCGAATTCTGCGCCCAATGGCTGCCACAGACGCTCTTCGAGTTGATCCGCGATGTTCTTTCCTGTGGCCTGCTCCAGCGCCATCGCCAACAACTGAGTATTGGCGCTGTTGTAAGTGAACTGTTTATCCGGTTTTCCCGATAGCCGTAGAGACAGGCTCAGGCTTGCGATGTCGTCGGCCAAGTACATCTTGGCGATATCCGAATTCAGGTCGGCGTAATCTTCATTGAAGTTCACGCCGCTGCGCATGTCCAGTAGATGCTGCCATGTGACTTTCCCCCAGCCACGATCGGCTTGCGCGAGATTGGGGAGCCGTACCGCAATTGCCTCATCCAGATCTTGAATTTCGCCCCGCCCGTGCGCTATAGCGACGAGAGCGCCTACCAGTGATTTTGCGACCGAAAACGATGGCACTGTGCTGCTGCGGGCGTATCCGTCGTAATAACGTTCGTCGACGAGCTGTCCATTTTGGAGCACGATCCATGCGACGGTGCCAGAGCCGCGAAGAAATTCATCGAAGCCTTTCTCGTCATCGGCGACGGTCATCGTTTTCGGCAGTTTGAAAGCAGTATTTTCTACTGTTGGTAGCGGCCGAGGAGATTCGCTTGCGGTCACCGGTGTACTCGCAAATTCGCGATAGTCGAGCAATGTGGCTCTTTCGCGCCTTGGGTTTTCGGCGGATGCGGTTGCTACAAGCATCAGTGCCGGCAGAATCAATATACGATTGGCATACCGCAAGGCTGGCATATCATGTGTCTTCGTAAGAGAATTGGGTGGAAATCTATTGCTGCCGGCTCGGGAATGGCGAGTGCCAGAGGTCATTTGATCGCAGTCGAGCTTGGGGTTGTCTGCGGTGCAATTAAGTTCAAAATAACGAATGAGTGAGATGCTGTCGAAGGCCACGGGCTGCCCGATTGCCCTGCATTGCATTGAATAGAACGATGATCCCTTTAGAATCGATTCCGATAAGATGTCGATAAGATGTCGACTGTTAAAATCACGAATTGGTCTTCTCTGCATCGTCTTGCATGCGTCGATGGCGCTCTCGGCCGAAAGTGTGTGTTACGGCACTGCCGCCAACGGCAGAATCGAACATGCCGCGCTACTGCCGAAAAGCGGCAAAAACTTCCGTGCCTACAGTGCGGTAGGCGTCGCGCTCGGGCGCACCTATGCGCATGCGCGCGTCGTGCGCGCGATTGAATCCGCATACGCGCAGGTTGCGGTGTCGATGCCGAGTAAGACCTTCATTTACGGCGAAACCGGTTTCGCCAAGGGCGGGCGCTTCAAGCCGCATAAAACCCATCAAAACGGGCTTTCGGTGGATTTCATGGTGCCGGTGCTCGATGCGAACGGGCGCTCGGTGCCGCTGCCGGGCAGTGCATCCAATCGCTACGGTTACGACCTCGAATTCGATGCGAACGCGCGGTATCGCGTGGATGATAGGCGTCTGTTGCGCATCGATTTCGAGGCGATGGCTGAGCATCTGTATGCGCTGCATCGCGCCGCCGAAGCGAGCGGTGCGCCGATCGATCGCGTGATTTTCGAGCCGGCGTATCTGCCGAAGTTATTCGCAACCCGTCGCGGTGGGTACTTGCGCCGCAATATCGAATTCACTCGCGGCAAGGTCTGGTGGCGGCACGACGAGCATTATCATGTCGATTTCGTGGCAACGTGCAGGGCGATGTCATCGTTCCGTCATTGAATCGTCTTAGTGTGCGTGCATGAAAACCTACATCGGGTGTTTTGTCCTGTTAGTAGCGCTGGTTGTGGCCTTTCAGGGGTATGTGGGATATGCCTGGGCGATCGCGGTGTTCGGTGTCCTCATCTTGCTGCCGAATCGCACAGAATCCGGATGGGACATCGGCGCCGGAGACTCCGACAGCGGCGATGGCGATGGCGATGGCGGTGGCGGTGGCGGCGGTTGCGGAGGGGACTGAATCCAAGATATGCGGATCGCAGTGCCGCAATTCCGGGTCGAGTTCCTTGGCCGAAGACTACACTTTCGATTCCGCTCTTATCCGCGCGCTGATCGATTTGATCGCACAGCGCGCGGCGCACACCCGCTACTCTCATCGTTCAATTACGCCCGCGCACGCGAGGACAGATGTCTCATGATTAAAGCCGCTATCGCCATTTTTTGCGCGTCCATCGCTGCAATCGCATTGTTTTATGGGCACTTCGTCATCGCGCTGATATGCCTCGCGTTAGCGTTCGCGATGTTGCTGGCGGCATCTGCGCGCACGTCGCGTCGCCGTCGCGACGGCAGCAACAGCAACAGCAGCGACAACGCTATCTGGTTTGCCAGTAGCGCGCATAGCAGCGGATACAACGACCGTGTCGATTGCGATAACAGTCGGGGCAGCGACAATGCTGGCGATTGTGGAAGCGATGCAGGAGATGGCGGTGGCGGTGGCAGTGGCGATTGACTCGACTACTGCCGGCATTGGCCTTGACACCACTCTTCAGTTGGTAATTGCGTCGCTTTGATCTTCGGGCTTCTCGGCCCTCCACTGAGCGGTTTCGTTCGTCCGGCCTTGTGGCCCTTTCAAAGAACGATCGGTCGCTCTTGCGTTCTAGCGCGCGGATTTCAACCGTAGCGTATCCAACATTTTCGACACCTTAGCCTCGTCGCGCGGGTAGTAAAACTCGCTCGGCGCCATGTAGAGCGCTAAGGCGAGTCCTTTCTCGTGCTCGAACGCAGCGGCCATGCCTTGATACTTCAGGCCTTCCTCATTCGCCATCGAGAACTCGAAGCGCAAGCCGTCACGACCGGAAAAGTTGACCGGGCGCAAGTTGCGGCTTTCTAGATTCACCGTGCCGGCAGCGCGCAGGCCGTCGAGAATCAGGTCGCGCAGTTCGTCTTCGCGCAAGCCGCGTTTGTAGAACGGTCCGTCGGGGCGGCGCTTGGTTTGGCGTTGTCCGAGAAAGATATATTCGCGTTCGCGCACGTTGGGAATCAGGTACAAACGATTGAGCAATTCGCCGTCGATCGTCCACAGTTGATACCGCGACATCGCCATCCGCGTCCATTCCATTTCGCTGTCGATCATCAGCTTGCCGCCGCCGGTGGTCGGGCCTGGTTTGACCAGGGCGCCGCCCGCGCCGCAGCCGGCGAGCGCGAGACAGAGCGCGAAGATCGCGCATCCGCGTCGCACACTGCTTAGGGCGCGTGCGCTCATCAATCGCATGCTCACAGATGTCATCGGCGCTCTCCGAGTTTGGTTAGCTCACGCTCAACGAACGCGCGGTCTTCGGCATTGGGTGCGGTGTCGAGATAGCGTCGCAGCATGGCCGCCGCTTCTGCGCTGTTGCCGGCATCGCGCAGGGCGAAGCCGTGTTCGCGCCACGCTGCGGCGGGCGCACTGGGCATTTGCGTCGCTTTTGCGTACAGCTCCGCGGCCTTGGCGCGGTCGCCTTCGGCATTGCGGCGGCGATGCGCTTCGCCGAGGTAGAAGGTGAAGATGGCGCGATCTTGCTCCGGCGCTTCGTCCAACAATTCGCCGATCACCAACAGCGAACTGGCATAGCGCCGACGGCCGAGTTCAGCAGCCAGCCAGCGATCGAGGAACGGGCGCATCGCTTGGCGGTATTCGTCGCTATAGCGCGCATACGACCCGGGCGGCGTGGCCGCTGCGGCGGCGCGAATATCGCGCAGGCGTTCTTCGGTGGCCGGGTGGCTTGAGAACACCACGCCCTGACGTTGATATTTGCGGGTGTCTTCCTCGCGTTTGAGCCGCGCCCACAGATCGCCACCCGCAGCGGGATCGTAGCCGCGCGCGACGGCGGTGGCGAAGCCGAGCGTGTCGGCCTCGCGCTCCTGATCGCGGCTGAATTTGAAAATGCCGGCATACGCGCCGAGCGCGCCGAGCAGCGCTGCGTCCGGCACGCCTGCGCCGTAGGCCACGAGTTGGAACGCGCTGAGCACGGCGCTGGTGTCCTTGAGCCGACGCCACTGTTTGATCGAATGCTGCGCGGTGAAGTGGCCGGATTCGTGGCCGAGCACGAAGCCGATCTCGGCTTCATCGCGGGCGCGGAGCAGGGCGCCGGTCCATACGATCATCATCCCGTTCGGCGCCATCGATGCGTTGAATTCGGGCACATCCATGATGTAGACGCGCAGATCGCGGCAGTGATCGCCGGCCACTTTGCAGGCGATGCCGCGCACATAGGCGTTCAGCGCGGGGTCTTTCACCAGCAGCGGCGAGCGCTGCAGTTCGCTTTCCGCACGCTGCATCGCGTACCACAGCTCGTCTTCGTCGGTGCCGGCCACGGGTGCGTCGCCGGGGCGGTGTTCGCGAATCGGTTGGCTGGTGGCGCAGCCGGCCAACGCAATGCAGAGCGCCGCCGCCCACAAGCCGATCCGCAAGCCCCCGTAGGGCGGGCCCAGGCCCGCCATACCGCCCAAACCAAAACTGATCGACCTCGCCTTGCATAAACCCGAAACACGAAGAATGCGCAGGAGACGACTCATGGCCGCCCTCCGGATGGTTTGACTGCCGGTTTCGAGCACAGGCCCGCCATACCGCCCAAACCAAGGTTAATCGACCTCGCCTTGCATGAACCCGAAATACGAAGAATGCGCAGGAGACGACTCATGGCCGCCCCCCAGACGGCTTGGCTGCCGGTTTCGGCCCCAATCCTTTAAGCAGATCGTCCGCAGTCTCGCGCGCGCCGGCTTCGTCGCGCAGGTCGCCGGCTTGGTCCACGAGCAAGTTGTGCCAGACCACTTGGCCGGTGCGCAGATCCACCAATGAGGCGAGGCCGATCTGATAACCGCCGCCAATGTCTCCACCCAACAGCACGAAGCCGATGATCCGCATCGCCGCGCGTCCGCCGCTGGTGTAGCTGTCGCGGATGTAGGTAAACAAAGCGTAGTCGGCGCCGGTGGCCTCGCGCAGCTCGGCGATGCCCGGGCCGAGCGTCCAGTCGAATTTGCCGCGCTTGTTGCGCAGGCCGCTGCTTGCGGTGCTTCGCCCGTATTGCAGGATGCTGATAGAGACGGCTTGGTTGAGCAAATACAACTGGCGCAGCCGGTCGTCGGCGCCGCCCTCGACCGGCAGGGCGAAGTCCGGGCGCACCTCGATGCCGCGCTGGCTCAGTAATTCGCCGGCCATCTGCGGATACAGCCGGCGTGCGGCATCGGTCCAGGCTTTGCGCGGCTCCTGCGCGCCGCCGACCAGCACTTCGTAGAGTTCGATGTCGGGCTCCACCAGCACCACGCTGCCACCGACGACCAGCGGCTTGCCGTCATCGCCCTTCGCGGTGCGCACCTGAGTGCTGGCGCAGGCGTTGAGCAGCAAACACAGCAGCAAGATCGGCAGCAGTCGCCACAGCGGGATCGAATGCCTTTGCAGGATGAGGGGCAGGGTTTCGGCCGCGGTTTGGTCGGTGGTCTTCGGGGCTGGGCGGCTAAGGGCCGCGGCGGTGCGCTGTGATACCATTTTGTGCTTGCTCCCGTCTGTTCTGCAGACACTCTGGACGCCCTCGCAGGGCGCCCGACCCCCACTTTACCGAAGCACTTACCGAAGCAGGTAACGCGATGCTGCAACTCGCCCGGCGCGTCGGTCGCGCCAAGCCCAGCGCGATCATGGTTGTCGCCGAAAAAGCCAAGCGACTCAAGGCCGAAGGCCGCGACATCATCAGTTTCTCGATCGGCGTCCCCAATTTTCTGCCCGGCGGTCATGTTTACGACGCCGTTCGCGACGCCCTCAGCAAAGATTCCGGCCAGTACGGCAGCAATCGCGGCGCGGATGCCCTGCTCGACGCCTTCATCAAGCACATGGACGCCATCGGCCTGACCGGCTACAAGCGCGCCAACATCGCGACCGGCATTGGCGCCAAACACATTATCTATAACTTGGCCGAAATCCTGCTCGACGAAGGCGACACGATCGCCTTCCCGACGCCGTACTGGACCAGCTACGTCGATATCGCCGAGATCGTCAACGCCAAGATCGATCTGCTGCCGTGCTCAGCAGAGCAAGACTACAAACTCACCCCTGCCCAGCTCGACGCCGCGCTGGCGAAGAAGCCGAAGGTGTTCCTGTTCAATAATCCGTCGAACCCGACCGGTATGGTCTACACCCGCGACGAGATCGCGGCGCTGGCCGACGTGGTCGCGAAGCACCCGGACACCTGGATCATCACCGACGACATCTACAACCGCATGGTGTTCGACGGCGTCGGCTATCACAACTTCGTCCATTTCCGTCCGGAGCTGCGCGATCGCACCATCTTCCTCGACTCGCTGTCGAAGACCTACGGCATGCCGGGCTGGCGCGTTGGTTTTATGGCCGGGCCGGAACTGGTGGCCAACGCGATGGTGACGATGAATTCGAATCACATCACCAATATCCCCGAGCTGACCACCGCCGCTGCTGTCGCTGCACTCTCCGGCCCGCAGGACGTGCCGGAAGCGAAAAACATCGAGTTTCAGCACAAGCGCGACCAAGTCGTCGCCGCGTTTGCAGCGATTCCCGGCATCGTCTGCCCGCGGCCGCAGGGTGCGTTCTACGTGTTCCCTGACGTTAGCGCGTATTTCGGCAAGACCCATGGCCCGACCGGACAGGTCGTCGCCAACGATGTCGATCTGTGCAACGCGCTGCTCGATGCCAAAGGCGTGGCCTGCGTGCCCGGCTCGGCGTTCGGCGAACCGCGCGCGCTGCGCATCAGCTACACCTGCCCGACGCCGCAGTTGGCGCCGGGGCTGCAGCGGATTCAGGAGTTTTTCTCCGAGCTTCAATAATTTGTAGGGTGGGCTTTACGCCCACCACCATTGCGATCGATCAAATCGCGTCGTGCGCATGCGGGAACGGTTTCGATCGTTAGCCACCATGACGGAATATTTTCAACGGTGGGCATAAAGCTCACCCTACACCCCCTCTTCGATACACGGAGTCGATAGACATGAAAGCCCCCATGAGAGTCGCCGTCACCGGTGCTGCCGGCCAGATCGGTTATGCCCTGCTGTTCCGCATCGCGTCGGGCGAAATGCTCGGCAAAGATCAGCCGGTGATCCTGCAGATGCTGGAGCTGCCGCTGGAGAAAGCCCAGGCCGCGCTGAAAGGCGTGATGATGGAACTGGAAGACTGCGCATTTCCGCTGCTGGCCGGGATGGTCGGCACCGACGATCCGAACGTCGCGTTCAAGGACGTCGACGTGGCCATGCTGGTCGGCGCGATGCCGCGCGGCCCGGGCATGGAGCGCAAGGATTTGCTGCTGAAGAATGCCGAAATTTTCACCGTGCAGGGCAAGGCCCTCAACGCCGTGGCCAGCCGCAACGTCAAAGTACTGGTGGTCGGCAATCCGGCGAACACCAACGCTTATATCGCGATGAAATCGGCGCCGGATCTGCCGGCGAAGAACTTCACCGCGATGCTGCGCCTCGACCATAACCGCGCGCTATCGCAGTTGGCGAACAAAGCCGGCGTCGCCGTCGGCGACATCCAGAACATGGTGGTGTGGGGCAATCACTCGCCGACCATGTATCCGGACTATCGCTTCGCCACCGTCAATGGCGCGTCGCTGAAGGACAACATCAACGATGCCGATTGGAACGCCAATGCGTTCATTCCGCAGGTCGGCAAGCGCGGCGCGGCGATCATCGAGGCGCGCGGTTTGTCTTCTGCCGCGTCCGCTGCGAATGCGGCGATCGATCACATCCGCGACTGGGTGCTCGGTACCGACGGCAAATGGGTGACGATGGGTATCGCGTCCGACGGCAGCTACGGCATTCCCGAAGGCGTGATGTACGGCGTGCCGGTGACGTGCGCAAATGGCGAATACAGCCGGATCGGAGGCCTGCCGGTCGACGACTTCAGCCGCGCGGCGATGGACAAGACGCTGGCTGAATTGGAAGAAGAGCGCGCAGGCGTGGCGCATTTGCTCTGATCTGTTGGAATCCGTGGTGCTGCCGACACATAGAAGTTAGCGACGAAGGGGTGGCCATGCGCTGCCCCTTCGCATTTTCGTCATTCCACACCGTATTGCAGGTGAGAGCGAGATGACCGACAAGATGACCGCAAGCGATCACAACAACGCCCCCGGTTGGGATGCGATCGACGCCGCGCTGCAGCCGCTGTACGTCGGGCAAACGCCGAAGCACTACGGCACAGCGATCAGTTACAAGCTCGGCGGCCCCGATCCACTGCAGGGCATCAGCGCGTATCGCCGCGGCGGTGCGCAGCCGCATTGGCATTTCGTGACCTACGGGTTTTCCGAGCTCTACGATAAAGAGTCGGACGATTCCGATGTCAGCGGGTATGGCTTCGAGCTGACGTTCCGTGTCGCCGACGAGACCTGCGCCGATGAAGCGAGCGCGGGCGAGCCGCCGAAGTGGGCGATGAATTTTCTGCAGAACGTGGCGCGCTATGTGTTTAGCACCGGCAATGTCTTCAGCGCGGGACATTATATGAACCTCAACGGCCCGATCGCGCTTGAGCACGACACGGCGATCCGCTCCATCGCGTTCGTGCACGACCCGGAACTTACGATGATCGATACGCCTAACGGCCGCGTCGAATTTCTGCAGGTCGTCGGCATCACCGAGGATGAGGAGGTCGCATGCAAGCGCTGGGTCACGCTCAAAGCACTGAAGACGTTCGCGCTCGCAATGCCGCTGTACATCACCGATTTGAACCGTGGCAGCCTCCTCGCGGATCCGCTGATCGCCGCAGAGGTAGACGCCGGCACCGTACGCGATGGCTCCAACACCGGGTTTTTATTTCTGGAACGTATTGCGTGGACGCGGCACAAACGCCTGCTGCGTGCAGCGCACTACGATATCGAAATCGGCGCCGGGCAAGTCCCCGAGCTGACCGCGCTGCTGCCGGTGCGGCTGCCGTTCGGGCGGCAATTGCTGCTGGTCGGGAATGATGCGCGCGTGGTGCTCGCACCGGGCGAGCGCTGCGGCGTGGAGGTGGACGACAAGACGCTGCGGGTCACGCTCAATGACGACGCTTGCCGCGAGCTGGTCGAGACCCTGAAACCGATCGCTGGCGACTACGCGCTGCGTGCATTCGGCGGCATCGTCTTCCGCATCCATCGAACCGACATCCGCGATGCCGACGGCAAAGTCATTCAGGTCATCGGCTAAAATAATGCTCTTTTTGTCGGTCGCTGCCTGCAGAAAGCCGCATCGCAGCGCGCGATTACATTCGTCGGATATCTGGAGGAGCTATGACCTATTCATCGTTCGGAGCACGCTTTCGCACCGCCGTCGCCGAAGAGTCGCCGCTGCAGGTGATGGGCGCGATTACCGCCTATGCCGGTTTAATGGCCAAGCGCGTCGGCTACAAGGCGCTGTATCTCTCCGGCGGCGGCGTCGCCGCGAATTCGCTGGGTGTGCCCGATCTGGGCATCAGCACGATGGAAGACGTGCTCACCGATGCCCGCCGGATAGTGGATGCCACCGGCATGCCGCTGTTGGTCGATATCGACACCGGCTGGGGCGGCGCGTTCAATATTGGGCGCACGATCAAATCCTTCGAGCGGGTCGGCGTGGCCGCCGTGCACATGGAAGATCAAGTCGGGCAGAAACGCTGCGGCCACCGGCCTGGCAAGGAAGTGGTGACGAAAGACGAAATGATCGATCGAGTGAAAGCCGCCGTCGATGCGCGCACCGACGCGGGCTTCGTGCTGATGGCGCGCACCGATGCCGCCGCGGTGGAGGGCATCGACTCGGCGATCGAGCGCGCTTGCGCCTACGTCGAAGCCGGCGCCGATATGATTTTCCCCGAGGCGATGAGAACGCTCGACGATTACCGGAAATTCAAGGCGGCAGTGAACGTACCGATCCTCGCCAATCTCACCGAGTTCGGTTCAACGCCGTTTTTCACCACCGATGAATTGCGCGATGCCGGCGTCGATATCGCGCTGTATTGCTGCGGTGCGTATCGCGCGATGAACAAGGCAGCGCTGCATTTCTACGAGACCGTGCGCCGCGAGGGCACGCAGAAAAACATCGTCGGTTCGCTGCAGACCCGCGCCGAGTTGTACGACTTCCTGGGCTACCACGCCTACGAAGATAAACTCGATGCGCTGTTCCGCGAGAGCAAAGACTAAATACCCGATTTTTGTTATGCCGCACGCTGAAGGCGCGACGGCGTAGCCTCACAAGCATGTACATTTTTTTAGGAGAATTCGATGTCCGACATCCCGCAACAGACGCTTCCGAAACCCAAGAAATCCGTCGCGCTGAGCGGCACCTCCGCCGGTAACACCGCGCTGTGTACGGTCGGGCGCAGCGGCAACGATTTGCATTACCGTGGCTACGATATTCACGACCTCGCCACGCAATCGACTTTCGAGGAAGTGGCGCACTTGCTGGTACACGGTGTGCTGCCGACTGCCTCGCAGTTGCAGGCGTACAAGACCAAGCTCAAGCGCCTGCGCGGCCTGCCTGCGATCGTGCAAGAGGCGTTGGAATTGGTCCCGGCGAACGCGCATCCGATGGACGTGATGCGTACCGGCTGCTCGGTGCTCGGCACGGTGCTGCCCGAACGCGAAGGCCATCCGGCCAGCGAAGCGCGCGATATCGCCGACCGCCTGATCGCCAGCTTCGGCTCGATGCTGCTGTATTGGTGGCATTTCACCCGCAACGGCCGTCGCATCGATGTCGAGACGGACGACGAGACGGTCGCCGCACACTTCCTCACCCTGCTGCACGGTGAACCGCCCAGCGCGCTACATGAGAATGCGCTGGATAAGTCGCTGATCCTCTACGCCGAGCATGAGTTCAACGCTTCGACATTCACGGCACGCGTCATCGCCGGCACCGGCAGCGACCTGCATTCGTGCATCACCGGCGCGATCGGCGCGCTGCGCGGCCCGAAGCACGGCGGCGCGAATGAAGTTGCGATGGACATCATCAGCCGCTACCCCAGCGCCGACGATGCCGAAGCCGATATTCGCGCGCGAATGGAACGCAAAGAAATCATCATCGGCTTCGGCCATCCGGTCTACACCATCGGCGATCCGCGTAACCCGATCATCAAAGAACTCTCGCGCACGCTTTGCGCCGATGGCGGCAATCAAACCCTGTTCGACGTGTCCGAGCGCATCGAAACGCTAATGATGGACACCAAGAAGATGTTCCCGAATCTGGATTGGTATAGCGCATCGAGCTACCACATGATGGGTATTCCTACGCCGTTGTTCACGCCGCTGTTCGTGATCGCGCGCACCACCGGCTGGAGCGCGCACGTGATCGAGCAGCGTGAAGACGGCAAGATCATCCGCCCGAGCGCGAACTACGTCGGACCGGAAGATCGCGCCTACGTCGCGATCGCTGAGCGCTGATGGATACCAGTTGGCTAATTCCGGCGGAGCAATGGGGCGAGCATCTGTTGGTCGTGCTTGTGACCTTGCTGACGACAGCGCTGGTCGTGATCATCCATTACGAAGGATTGCACCGGCTGGCGAAGCGCTATGCGGTTCGCGAACCGAAGCGCGATCATCGTGCGATGCTCGAAATCATTTTTTCGCTACTTGCGCTGCATGTCGTCGAAATCTGGCTGTTCGGCATCGCCTACTGGGGTTTGTTGTTCGTACCCGATGCAGGTTCCGTTCACGGCGAACAGGGCTTCGACACTCTGTTCGATGCGGTGTATTTGTCGGCCACCACCTACACCACGCTGGGCTTCGGCGACCTCGCACCGGTGGGCGCGATCCGTTTCGTCTCCGGAATGGAATCGCTGACCGGTTTGCTGCTGATCACGTGGTCAGCCTCGTTCACGTATTTAGAGATGTCGCGTTTGTGGGCCGGCGGTCGCGAGCGTTGACGATTGTCGCGAGCGCATCGGTTGAAATTCGCCGAAGTCACTCCGATCGTCGAAGGTAGATGTGGCCGGTGTGGGGCCATCTGGTTCGTGAGCCGCGATGCTGCGATCGTTGTGATGTGCGATGACATGACGCAGTTGCGGTACGTTTTGTAGCCCCAATGCCGTTGAATGTAAAATTTACGTATGCCGCAGAGCGCCAAGCGGGCCGAGGCCCGTCTCGAACTGGTCAAGCTGGCCGACAGCTCGCTGAGCAACGACAAAAAAATCGTGCGAAGGCGTTCGCGTGCCTTGCGGCGGTGATAGAGTCGCCTCTGCGGTCTTGACCCGCCATCCCGCGCCACCCTGCCGTACGATGATAGGCAGTCAATTAGGAGGTCGAATGCGGCTCAAATTATTCGCCATTGCAATGCCGGTTTTTTTTGCGATCGACTTGCTGTGGTTAGGCGTCATCGCGAGCGACTTCTACAATGAGCAGATCGGCGGTCTGCTGAAGCCAGACGTGAACTGGTGGGCAGCGATTCTCTTCTATTTCGTGTTTATCGCCGGCATGGTGTTTTTCGTGATCGCACCCGCGCGCGAGAAAGATTCGTGGCGTTACGCGCTGTCCGTGGGGGCTGTGTTCGGCTTCGTCACCTATGCCACATTCGACCTGACCGCCTTGGCGCTGCTGAAGGACTGGCCGCTGCTGTTGACGGTGGTCGATCTTGCCTGGGGCACGGTGCTGTCGGCATCGGTCTGTACCACGACGTTCGCTATCGCTAAAAAGTTGGGAGTCTGATGCGATGAACGTCGCCGGCCTTGCTCAACTATGGTTGCCGCTCGTCGTGATGCTGTCGCTCGCGATCGCCGTGTGGGCACTGAGCATCAAACTTCGCGATGTGAGTATCGTCGATAGCCTCTGGTCGATCTTCTTCATCGTGTTCACCGTGCTGTTCGCATGGCGGATGGGTAGCGATACGACGGCGTCGTTCGCGCTGATCGGCTTGATTCTGCTGTGGGGTCTGCGCTTATCGGTCTATATCACCGCGCGTAATCATGGCAAAGGCGAGGATCGACGCTATCAGGCCATTCGTGCGCGCAATCAGCCGAATTTCGAGTTCAAGAGCCTGTATCTGATCTTCATTCTGCAGATGGTGCTGGCCACGGTGATCGTGCAGCCCGTCGTGCCGATTTTGAACGGTGCGCAAGATGCCAATTTATTGACATTTGCGGGCTTTGCAGTCGCCGCCTTCGGTGCCCTGTTCGAGACCGTGGCCGATTGGCAGATGGCGCGTTACAAGGCGACGCGGACCGCGCAGGATGAGGTGATGAACCGCGGCCTGTGGCGCTATAGCCGGCATCCGAATTATTTCGGCGAAGCCGTGTTTTGGTGGGGCATCTGGATCGCATCGGCCAGCATGGGCGGCGCGTGGACGATCTTCTCGCCGCTGCTGATGACGTGGTTGCTCACGCGGGTGTCCGGCGTGCCGCTGCTAGAAGCGGATATGCAGCAGCGCAGCCCTGCATATCGCGAGTATCTAACGACGACGCCGCGGTTCGTGCCCGGACGGCCGAAGCGCTAAGAGCCTGTTCACGATCTCCGCATGCTTCGCGCTGAGCCCCATAACGCGCGGCACAATGAGGAGCGAGGGAATGGGCGCCATCCATGACCGAACGAAGACGCAGTGCCGCGCGTTCTGGGGCTCAGCCCTTCGGGTTGCGCCGCATCGGCTCGCTGGCGCCCGCGCGCCGCTTGAGCAGACGGCCAGTCTGGCGCTGCGCGACGCACGAACCCCAGTGAGCCGCTGCGGCGCAACGCGGAGTATGCGGAGATCGTGAACAGGCTCTAGCAGGTTGCTGAAATACCTCCATCCAGGAGGTATTTCAGTTCGCACGTCCGGCACATGTCCGGACGTGCTCACGGCAAATCAATCGTTTACGCGCTTGCTTCGCCGGCGCAGCCATCCATGGCTGCGTTAGCAGTCTGCCGAGAACCTGCTGCCGCAGGTATTTCAGCAGCCTGCTAAGGCAGATACGGTCCACGAGGTCATGGCGGCAGTCATCAGCTCTCAACTGGTCACGGCTTGCTT
The DNA here is from genome assembly GCA_031374725.1 of Lysobacteraceae bacterium. Lineage (GTDB taxonomy): Bacteria > Pseudomonadota > Gammaproteobacteria > Xanthomonadales > Xanthomonadaceae > Lysobacter_I. The sequence goes on from JANMGT010000030.1 coordinate 34,182, forward strand.
TATCGCGAGACAATAGGCGATCTGCGGCCTCTCGCCGCGCAGCAACCCTGAGACCGCAATGCCTGCTTCTTCACCTCACCCGCACGCCGCAGCGCGCACAGATGCGTATGCCGATGTTGCGATTGATACGCTCACGGCCGATGCTCGCACCTGCATCGCGTTTCTGGACGCCGTGGCGGCCGATCGCGCGCTTTTAGAACGCTTATCGACCGAGGAACGAGGCCGTTTGCATCAAGCGGTCGCGAAGGTGTATCACCCCGATCCCGCACTGCGGCGACAGAAGATGAAAGCCGCCGAGCGCGCGCGCAATGCCGCACAGATCGCGCGCGAGGAAGCGGTGCTGCACGAAACCGGTATTCGCGAACTCCGCCGCCGGCCCGTGTTCACTACGCCGAATTATTTTCCGCCGCAGGACGTCATTTGCGATGACGTCATACGCGATGACGGCATGCTCAACGACGGCATGCTCAATGGCGGCACCGCCGACGATTGCCATGCCGCGAGCGCTGAGCCGCAGGATTCGATCGAGCCGCGCACGTCGGTCGAACCGCAGCACTGTTATGTCTGCAAGCAGAAATATTCGCTTATCCACCATTTCTACGATCAACTCTGTCCGACCTGTGCGACGTTCAATTTCACCAAGCGCACCGAAACCGCCGATTTGCGTGGGCGGGTTGCGCTGTTGACCGGCGGCCGGGTGAAGATCGGCTATCAGGCCGGTTTGAAATTGCTGCGTGCGGGCGCGAGTTTGATCGTGACCACGCGCTTTCCGCGCGATTCGGCCGCGCGCTATGCCGAGGAGCCGGACTTCGGCGACTGGGCGGAGCGCTTGGAGATTTTCGGGCTCGATCTGCGCCATACCCCAAGCGTCGAAGCGTTCTGCCGCGAGCTCGTCGCGACCCGCGATCGTCTCGATTTCATCGTCAACAATGCGTGCCAAACCGTGCGCCGCCCGCCCGAGTTCTACGCGCACATGATGGCAGGCGAAACCGCAGCCGCGCATGACGTGCCCGAACACCTGCGTCAGCTGTTAGGCAGCTACGAAGGCTTGCGCCAATACGCGATGTTGCCCGAGGGCGCCGATGGTTCGTCGCTGTCGGCGCGCGAACGCGGCAACGATCGCGGCAATGATCGCGACGCGCTCGCCGGTATCACCCGCGCAGCCGAGCTGTCGCAGATTCCTTTGCTGGCCGAAGACATGGTGGGGCAGCAACATCTGTTCCCGCAGGGGCGGCTGGATCAAGATTTGCAGCAGATCGATCTGCGCACGCGCAACTCCTGGCGTCTGCTGATGGCCGAAGTGCCGTCGGTGGAACTGCTCGAAGTGCAATTGGTCAACGCGATCGCGCCGTTCATCATCAATGCGCGTTTGAAGCCGCTGATGCTGCGCACGCGCGAAGGCGAAGCGCACACGCGTGACAAACACATCGTCAACGTCTCGGCGGTCGAAGGCCAGTTCTATCGTAAATTCAAGACCACGCGACATCCGCACACGAATATGGCGAAAGCGGCGTTGAACATGATGACGCGCACCGCCGCGGCTGATTATCGCAACGACGGCATCCATATGAATGCGGTCGATACCGGATGGGTCACCGACGAAGATCCGGCGGAACTCGCCGCGCGCAAGGTCATTGAGGAACGCTTCCATCCGCCGCTCGATATCGTCGACGGCGCCGCGCGCATCGTCGATCCGATCATCGACGGCATCAACACCGGGAATCACGTTTGGGGCCAGTTTTTGAAGGACTACCGGCCGACGGATTGGTGAGCGGGCGGTTGTGTCCGCCCGCGCCTCGCATCGGCCTAACCGCCGACGAAATCCGCCGGGTCGAGTTCTTCCGCCAGCAGCAGCCGGATGTCGTCCGTCGACAGCAGCATCTTTAGCTGCGCCGCGAGCGGTTTCAGCTGATCGTGCTGTGTGCACAGCAACCAGATCCGGTCGACCATCGTCTCGAATTCGACGGAAGCGTCGTAAACGATCGCACCGCTCTGGGCGACGATCTGCAGCAGCTGCCGCGCCATGTCGCGAGCCTGTTCGACCTTGAGCGCGCGCGGTTGCAGCGCGTGCTGCAGCGAAAGTTGCAGTTCGTGCACCAGACCGATCGCAACCGCTTGCTGACGCCGACGCAGCGTGCCGCGCTTGTCGTCGTCGAACACCGGCGCAAGGATGCGCGCTTTCAAGCCCGAGATTTCCGCAGCTTCGACCAGACGATGCGTGGAAAGCAGATCCTCGGCGCGGCCGATCCAGTCCATGAGCGTCGCCATCACCTGCGGCGATTTCCGCTCGAACTGGCGCACGATGCCCGGCAGTTCGAGCAGCACATCGGACAACTGCCGTGTGAGTTGGAATGTCGATCTGAGCATCGTCGCTTACTCCGGTAACAGTTTGCGTTCGATGCTGCCATCGTCGCGCTGGAGGGTCTGCCATTCCATGCCGTCTTCGCTGACCTTCATCCGGATACGGATCACGTCTTCGGGGCGCTGTTCGCGCAGGCGATGGGATTCGGCGATGACCGTCAGCTGATCGAGCACGGGTTTGTCGACGACGCCTTTGACCAAGCCCAGACCAAGTTCATAGGCGATCTTCGTGATCTCGTCCTGACGATAGTCGCCGGGGAATTTGCCTTCGTGCAGGCGCGCTTCGCTGCCGATATCGAACAGGTCGGTGACGATGCCGTCGGCGAAGATCCACATTGGTTTCTGGACATCGCCATGGGACTTGATCTGCTCGACGAGCGTGATGATGCGGTTGTCCAGCGCCGTGAGCAACTTCTGCGCGGCAATCGGCGGCAGTTCGCTGTAGCCGATGAAGCGCGATAATTCGCGGGCGTTAATGCGCTTGAACTCGGCGTTGCCGATCGGGTCGAGCTGTAGCTCGGTGCGCTGGTTCATGCCTTCGATAGCGACCGGAATGGTCAGCTCGATATCGCTGATCCGCATCCGCGGCACTGAGAAATGTTTGAGTAGATCGTGCTTTGCGTATTGTTCGGCGACCTGCACGGTCTGCACGTCCGCCATCACGCGCGCATCGGTGATGCTGCTGAAGAGACCGCCGAGGTATTCGTTGAGAGTTGCCATGGTTGTGTCCAAGAAAAAGTGTAGGAAGTGGGGCCGGCGTGAAGCCGGCCCCTGTTTGCGCATTAGGCAACAGCGATGTTGTCTTCCAACATGGTCAGGATGCGCTCCAGACCGGCCGGCAGTTCATCGTTGACCGCCCGCACGCGGACGCCGAGGTTGTAGGTCTTCTCGATATTGCTCGTGCTGCTGCTCGAGCGCTTGTAGGAAGCGGATGCCTTGAAGCGGACTTTCCAGAACTTCCCGCTCACCTCGGCGCTGGCGCCGAATTCGCTGGAAACATTCCTGGTTTCGACCGATGTCAACTTGGCATTGAAGTCGATATTCACTTCTTCGATGCGCAGTGCAGGAATGGTGAGCATCGTCAGGAACGGCACCGAGATGACGACTTCGACTTTCTTGAATCTTTCGTTGGTTGTGCTTTCTGGGTTAGTACTTACGAATGCAGGATTCGGAACCTGCTTCGTATATTTAAAATCGACGTAACGCAGATCGGTACGGGCAGCTGCACCAGTGCCTGTGGTTACGAAACCGACTTCCTTGATGAAACTGACTTGCGACATCGATGCGGCATGCTGCGCATCCACTGCGGCCTGCAGCGGGCCGCCGATGTAGACGCTGAAGTCGAGACTGTTGAGTTCTTGCACGAGATTTGTCATGGGTATTGCTCCTTGATTGATTGCCTACTCTGTTACGGCTTTTCGGCTTCCGCCGCCTGCGTGCTGCACCGTCCGCCGCGACGACGCGCACCATCCGTGGTGGGCGTCGTCGAAGGCTGAGCGTCCTTGCGGAAGGCGACTCCTTGTCGCTTTCCCGGTGATCTACGAGAGGTCCGCCCGGCACGCAATCGGGCGGTCGTGGATGCGGTGATGTCTTTGCGTGCTGTCCATTATCCGCAGCGGGATCGCACAGGCTGCGACTGCAGAAAATGCTTTAAATAACGGGGAAAATGAAGGAATGCACTTGACATTCGGTAAGCGCGGGAGTCGATTTCAACTCCGAAAGCGGCGCGCGTTGAGCGCCGTCTAGGCCGGTCTCTAGACCGTATGGCACTTACTTAAGCGCAGTCATCCCCGCGAAGGCGGGGATCCCGCGCCTTGCTTGGTCGAAAAGGCCTGGAGTCACCAGATTCCTGCCTAAGCGGGAATGATGAAAATCGGGATGCAGCACTTAAGTAAGTGCCATTTAAGTAAGTGCCATTCGTCGCTAGACCCTTTCTACAGCCGATTCACCCGAAATTTACGGCCTTTGATCTTGCCCGCGCGCAGATGCTCAAGCGCGAATGTCGCCTGCGTGCGCGCGATCGCGACATAGGCGCGCGTTGCGTACACGTCGATCTTGCCGATGGTATCGACTTTGAGGCCGCCTTCGCCGGTCAGGGCGCCGACGATATCGCCGGGGCGCAGTTTGTCGCTACGGCCGGCGTCGATGCGGAGCGTCGTCATCGGCGCCATCGGCACATTGCTAGGCTTGCCCGACAGCGGTTGTAGCCCTTCCCAGCGCAGCGGTTTTCCCTGACGTTCTTCGATCATGGTTGCGCGCGATTCCTCGCGCGGCGTGCAGATACTCAGCGCCAAGCCCGCGCGTCCGGCGCGCCCGGTGCGGCCGATCCGGTGCAGATAGGTGTCTGCATCGGTGGGTAATTCGTAGTTGATGACGGCGCCGAGATCCTCGACATCAAGCCCGCGCGCGGCGACATCGCTGGCGACCAGCACATTGCAACTGCGGTTCGCGAAACGCACCAGCACTTCGTCGCGATCGCGCTGTTCCATTTCGCCGTGCAGGGCGAGCGCCGAAAAACCGAAATGCGCGAGCGAGCCGACCACTTCCTCGGTGTCCTTGCGCATATTGCAGAACACCACGCACGATTCCGGTCGATAGCGCAGCAGCAGCGCGGCGAGCAATTGCGCCTTGCGCCCGGGTTCGACCTCAAAAAACACTTGCTCGATCGTCGAAGGTTCGATGCCGGCATCGATGGTGATCTCGATCGCATCGCGCAGCATCGCCGTGCCGAGGGAACGGATCGCGTCGGGAAACGTCGCGGAGAACAGCAGGCTCTGGCGCTCTTTCGGCGTTTTCTTGACGATGTTGCGGATCGCTTCCTCGAAGCCCATATCGAGCATGCGGTCGGCTTCGTCCAACACCAGCGTGCGCACTGCCGATAGATTCAATGCGTTCTGCTGGATCAATTCCAAGATGCGGCCCGGCGTGCCGACGACGACATGCGGTGCATGCGTGAGCGATGCGAGCTGTGGGCCGAGCGGAATGCCGCCGCAGAGGATCGAGATTTTCAGGTTAGGCACGCCGGTGGCGAGCTTGCGCACTTGTTTGCCAACCTGATCGGCCAGTTCGCGTGTGGGGCACAGCACCAGCGCCTGCGTGCGGCCCAGGCTGGCATCGAGGCCATGCAGCAGCCCAAGCCCGAAGGCGGCGGTTTTGCCGCTACCGGTCGGCGCTTGGGCGACGACATCGCGACCATCGAGGATCGCGGGCAGGGCGCGCGCCTGAATCGGCGTCATTGTGGCGTAGCCGAGCGCATCGATGCCCTGCAGCAGTGCGGGCGAGAGGGGCAGCGCGGTGAAGAGTGGTTGGTCGGTCATGCCGCCATCATCGCAGACCGGGGGCCTGCGGTCATCGAAAGCGAGCAATGAAGGCTCGATTCGCCGCGATGGCGGCGTTGTTTGCTGCGAATGATTGCGGGTTTTTGGCGTCGGCGCGGGCCCGATTCGGAATTCTTGCCGCGCACATCGCCGAATGAAACCCGCACGAAACCGTCGTGTTCGATGTCCGCGACACGCCGAACGTCATTCGCATCGTCGAGATCAATGTGTTGAACTCATCGGGTTTCTACTCTGCCGATGTGCAACCGCTGGTGTTGGCGTTGCAGGGGCTACTGCATCATCGATCTGCGCATTCGCAAAGACGAGAACCGCGCCGACATGCCGGACGTGCGCAGTATCCGCACGCGTCGTGTGATCGCCGTCTGGTTTTCGGCATCGCATCAGCATCAATAATCGACGATTGCTGAAATATCAATGCTCCTATCGGGATATAACTACATAGCGGCGAGCAGAATGGGGGCTTGCCGACATCAGGCGGACATCTTGCACCGCAATACTTATACGTTCGCCATCTTAAAATCAGGAGCCCACATGAAACGTTTTTTTGCCGTAGTGCTTGGGATTAGTATTGCGCTGTGCGCCACGCAGGCGTCGGCACAGGCGTATTTGCGCGTGGTTTCGTGGAATATGCTGCACGCTGGTTGGAGCGGGCAGCAAAACTGGAATGCGTACGCCAGCCAGATATGGAACAACTTCGGCAGCACGGCTGGTGCAGCGAGCGGCGTCGATCTGGTGTTCGGGCAGGAAGTGATGTACGCGGAATCGGCCGCAAGCGTTGCAGCAGCATTGACCTCAGTCAGCGGCTATACCTGGAGCTACCGCGTTACTGCAGCGGTTGGCCGCACGAGTTACAAGGAACGCTACGCAGTGTTTTATCGCGCCGATCGCGTGCAATTGCTGTCGGAAGCGTTGTGGGTCGATACCGGCGATAAGTTCGAGCGCGAGCCGCAAATCGTGAAAGTGCGCCACATTCAAACCGGCGCGGATTATACGTTTATCAATTGGCATACGGTCTTCGGCACCACCGCAGAGCGGCAGGCTGAAGTGCAGCAGATCGCGAGCGTATTCCAGTCAGTTCAAAACAGCAGCAGCAGTGATCAAGACGTGATCTTGGTCGGCGATCACAACCGCGATGCGACATCGCCGTGGTGGGCGGCGCTGACCGGTACTTCGCCGACGGTGAGCTGGCGGGTGAATGACCTGACATCAATCAACACTAGTTGCGGCTTCGCCAACGCTTACGACCATTTCTGGATGCAGAGCAGCTACGTCACCGAGTACTCGACTTCGGGCCGCGATTACATCGCGAGCATGTGTACCTTTCGCAATGGCGTGTCAGATCATGCGCCGATCTATCTCTCGTTGTATTCGACGGCCGACACCGACTGATCGCGCGTTGTGATGGTGATGCCGCTGCGTCTATCCCGCGCATCGATGCTCGGCATTGCGGCGATCCTCGTGATCGCCGCAATGCTGTGGTGGCATGCATCAGAGCCGACTGCACGTGTCGATGCCGACAATCGCGATGCGACCGCGACGCAGACGCAAACCGATGCCAGCGTCGGGTTTCGCATCCGTTTGTTGCCGGACAGCGGCGTTTCGGCGCAGCCGTCATCGGTACGGATCGGTTTGGCATCGGTATCGCCCGATGATGAGGCTGCATACCGCGCCTGGCTGCGCGGCGGCCGTGAAGGCGCAGGTCCGCACGCCTTCACCGATCTTGCGACGGTGGTGCGTTGGATCAACGCCCCCGCGAATCTGCAGCCCGATGGCAGTGTGCAGGTCGGGCCGCTGCCGCTGCCGGCCGCGCAGCGTTATGTGCTGCAAGCGCGCGCGGACGACGGCTTGCGCTTTTACGAAGCGAGCTTCGCACGCGAGGACGCGCCCACGGAGCTGCGTCCTCGAATCGCAGCGGGCCTGCGGGTACGAGCGCCGCGCAGCGCCGCAGGTCTAGGCGTGCTGTTCCGCCGCGTCGACGGTTCGCAGGATGCCGCGTGGCAATCGCTGCTTCGTCGCGAAGGCGCCGCTGTGCTCAATGCGTTCGACGAACGTGCGATGCCGGTGTTTGCGGAAACGACGATTGCGCCATTGCCACCTGGACCTCTGGACATCGTCGCGGTTGCGAATGGCGTCGAAACCGAACGACAGCGGGTGACGCTGATCGCGGGGCGTTATGTTGCGCTCGATCTCGATCCTGATGCGTCCGAGCTTGGCGCGGCCCTCGCAATCACGCTTCTGCTGCGCTTGATCGACGCCGATAGCGGCGCGCCGATGCGCGATGCGGTGGTTGTATGGCCTTCTCCGCGCGGCGAGGTCCGCACGCAGCCGAATGCCGCGGGTGTGGTGCGATTCGAAGGCGCAGATGCGTCCGAAGCGATGTCGCTCGAGCTGCGTTTCGATCCGAGGAAGAGGCGCTCGCAGTTACTCGCGAATCCACGCGCAGCCGACGCGCTACCGCGCTGGCCCGAGCGCATCCCGCTCCGCATCGATTGGGGCAATGAGCGCGCGATCGACGGCGTGGTCGAGAAAACCGTGAAATTGCAGCCGCTGCGCTGGTTGATCGTCGAAACTTCGGGTTCTGCAGCCACCGGTTTCGATATGCCGTCGCGCCCGCGCGGTGGCGACCCGTTTCCGGTGTTCGTATTGCAGCGCATGAAAAGCAGAGAATGGCGCGACGCGAGCGCCGAGTATTTTCGATCGGTCGACGAAGGCTTGGCGGTCTCGCTCGACTTGCCCGGACGCGTACGCGTGGCCGCACTGCTGTCGCCGTGGCAGGTGGCGTACAGCGATGCGGTGGAGTCGCGCCTTGCGGATGCACGTCAGCGTGTGCGTCTTCGCACCGAGAGCGGACGCGATGCGACGCTCAAGCTCAGCGCCGATGCGCGTCCGCTTGCGTTCGCGCCGGTGCAGATCGTCTCGCCGCTGCGTGGCGTGCCGCCGAAAACGCTGACCACCGACAGTTCCGGTCGCATCGTATTGCCGAACGCCACCGTGCCGGCGGTGCGCATCGAGGTGCCTGGCTTCGAGCAAGTGGACGTGCGGCTTGATCGCAGCGAAGCGAGCATTTCGCTGCGTCGCTCGACTGGCTAGCTGCGAAGCCCGATGCGTTGCAACAAAGATGCTTGCACCATCAACGCTAAGAGCCTGTTTAGACTCTGTCCATGCTCAGCCCTTCGGGTTGTGCCGCCGCGACGCAACGCGGAGTATGGAGAGGGTCTAAACAGGCTCTAAGAGGCCCGCCGAAGCGGGCCTCTTGCCGTTGCGGGCTTGAGCGACGATCAGAACGTGATGCTCCAACTGTTGATATAGCCGGTATCGCCATTGGCGTTATCGTTGACCCGCAGTTTCCACGTGCCGTTCAGCGCTTCGGTGGACAGATTCACGGTGTAGGTTGTATTGATATTGTCGGCGCTGCCGCCGCTGCGATTGTGCAGCACGTAGACGCTGCCGTCCGCTGCGATCAGATCGACTTTGAGGTCGCCAATGTAGGTATGCACGATGTTCACCGCGACCGGCGTCGCAGTCGGCGCATTGCCGCTGCGGCCGGATACAGCTATCGCGCTTTCGACCGTAAGGTTGTCGCTAATCGTCGCATCGGTGCCGTTGCTGTAGGTCTGCGCGCCGCCGCTGCCCACCGTGATCGCTTGGGTTTTGCTGGCGCTGAGGCCGCCGTTGTCGGTCACGCTGAGGCTGACGTTATAGGTGCCGCCACTGCTGTAGGTTTTGCTCGGATTGATCGCGGTCGAAACGCTGCCGTCGCCGAAATTCCAGCTGCGCGAGGCGATGCTGCCGTCGCTATCGCTGGACGTATCGGTGAAATTGGCGGTCAAACCGGACGACACCACGCTGAAGTTCGCGATCGGTGCGATGTTGCCGCCGCTGGTGATGTTGAGGATCACCGCGTTCGGCGAGCCGACTTGGCCCGATGCGTCCGTGCCTTGCACGTAAACCAAATGACGGCCTGCGGCGAGCCCGGTGGTGTTCAGCGTCGCTGTCGCCGTTTCGCGCGTGGCATTGAAACTGCCGTCGCTGGCGCTCATCGCGGTCGCGCTAGCGCCGCTCTCCCACGGCGGCACATCCACATATAGCCGTGCCGACGCGATGGCCTGCGTCGCTTCCGTGCCGTTGCTTTGATTGAACTGACTGTCGTCGAGGACCGCGCTGATCGTCACCGGCGTGCCGGCGGCGACCGTGGCCGATGAGGTCGAGACGCTGACGGTGTTCGGTCCCGACGGATAGCGATACGGTGCGGTGAGATTGCGCGAAGCGTATTTCAACGTCGCGAGATTCTTGGGCAAAGTGCTCGATTCGAAGCTGGTGCATGACTCGAAGAATGAGACGCCTAATTCAATGGTGTAGCTGGGCACGCCGAGTAGGCCGTACATGGTGTCGTCGGTGGTGCCGTCGGTCCCGTACAGCTCATTGGATTGCTGCGGGCGGTAGCCGTTGAAGAACGCCATGCGCCGGCCGAATGTGCGCAGCGCCGGACCGTTTGGCGCCGGGCTCGTGGTGTCGCCCCATGACCACAGCACTAACTGCGAGTAGCTGTGGATGTCCATGAACAGGCCTTGGTAATCGTTCGGGGCTGCGCTAGTGGCGGCATCGCCGCGACGATCGGGAAAGATGCCGCCGCTATAGGCGCCGCCAGCACCCGGCGTGCCCGCGACCAGACGCATCAAATTCTGCGTTTCAGGCTCCGATTGCGCGGTCGGGCCGCGATAGGTTTCGGCGCAAGCGCTGCCGCTGGAACCGCCCGCGACGGTATTCCAATGGAATGGAAAGTTACGGTTCAGATCGGTGCCCACGGTGGTCGTGCTGCAACTGCCGTTGCTGTTATTGACGTTCTTGCGCCAGGACAAGCCCGTTTCGGCCTTCTTGCGGCCGTCGGGATTGGCCTGCAGCACGAGGTAAAAGACGTAGTTGTCCATTAGCCAAGTCGCTTCGCTGTCGCTGCCGTAGCCATTGACCAGCCATTCGGCGAAGCGGGTGACGAGTTCTGCTGGCGTGTATTCGCGCGCATGGATCGAGCCGAACAGCACCATCGGCGCTTTGTTCGGCCGCGCGCCGTTCGTCGCTGAATTGGTGAGCCGGATCACCTTCATGTCGTAGCCGCCGGCATTGCGCGATTTCAGCCAGCTCGGGCCGATGTTGGAGACGCTGGCCAGCGCAGGCTTCGCCGCGACCAATTGATCGATGGTGCCGTAGGTTTCTTCGACCGTGCGATAGCACGCATAGCCGGAAATACTGCGGGTGCCGAATCGACCGTTCGCGATCGCCGTTTCCGCGCTGCGAATGCGATCGGTCGCGGCGCGATCGATCTCGACGCGCAGTCCGAGCCGCTGCAGATCGGCGATCTCACGGGCGCTGGCCTCGGTGCGCGCAGTTTTGCGGGCGCGATCGACGATCAGATGCTGGAAGCGCGCCGCGATCTGCTGCAGTTGCGCGCGATCACGATAGGCGATGGTCACGAAGGAGAGTTGATCTTCAGGCGCTTCGACCGTTCTCGCCGTGGGCGGCGCGGCAGTGCCGGGCAGCGCGCACCCCAGTGCACAGGCGAGCGCGAACACCGAACGGATCAGCGCTTTGCGGGCGGAACAGCCGCGACTTTCGCCGGATCGCGACGGACGTGCGGGCATATGAACTCCTTCTCTTGGCGGTGGTCGGCGTGACCGACCGGATATGCCACATGCGTGTGGCGGATGCGTGGACCCTGTGTATCCGAATTTATCCCAAAACAGTGCGGCATGCGCACCGGCCCTCGTATGCTGTCGCTGCCATCGCATCGGGCAGGCCTCGGCTAACAGGCTCATTCGGCATGGGCGTACCATTGGCTCGCGTATAGCGCCTCTGGCGAAGTATCGTGTGCACGATGCGGAGCAGCGATGCGGAGCGGCGCTGCGGGAATGCAAGATCGCGATCCCGTGTCCGGGGGTGGGAACTATGTCTAGCGTTGAGTCGGTCGCGACTCGTGAACTGATTGCCTGCGAGTGCCGGCAAATGGTGCTGAGCCAAGGCGTGGCCGGCGCTGCGGCAACGATCGGCGTGTCGACGCTGTTCCTGCTGTCCATGCGTGATGTTCACTCGCCGGAGCGCCTAGCGGTTTGGACAGCGATTGTGGTGTTCATCTGCGCGTTGCGGGTGGTCCTTGCGATCTGGGCCAAGCGTAGCCTGCCGATTTTGCCCACGCGCTTGCCCAATACGCCCGCGATTTGTGTGTTGGTTGGCGCATTGGCTGGTGGCGCCTGGGGCGTCGCCGCAACCTGGCTGTTCCCGCTTGGCCACAGTGACTTGTATTTCATCGCAGCCTTCTTGTTGATTGGTATGCCGGCAGGCGCGATCAGCAGCTTCGGCGCATGGTGGCCCGCCTATGCTGCTTATGTGCTCGCCAGCGTCGGACCGTTCGCTGTTTATTTTTTGATGTCCGATCGCCACGAATTCTTCCTCTCGGGTTTGGCGGCCTGCCTGTTCGGCGCTTTTCTGCTGCGCGAGGGTTTCGTGATGGGGCGTACAATCCAGCACAATATCGCCCAACGCATCGCGCTGCTGGACATGACCCGCTCGCTCGGCGAAGCGCTAGATCGCGCCGATGAAGCGAGTCGCACGAAATCCACATTCCTCGCCAATATGAGCCATGAACTGCGCACGCCGCTCAATGCCATCATCGGCATGAGCCAGTTGCTCGCGGAGGCGCCCGACGCGCCAGCGCATCGTCATCTGCCCGATACCATCCGCCGCGCCGGCAACGCGTTGCTGGCGTTGATCAGCGACGTGCTCGATCTGTCGCAGATCGAAGCGGGCAAGATTTCGTTGCGCAATGGTGTGTTCTCGCCGCGGCGGCTGATCGATGAGGTGCTCGACATCTTCGGCCCGGAGGCGGCGTCCAAAGGCCTGACACTGGATGCGCGCTGCGCCGAGTTCGTGCCCGAGATGTTTTTCGGCGACCAGGCTCGATTGCGACAGATTCTGGTGAATCTGGTCGGCAATGCGATCAAATTCACGGCTGTGGGAGGGGTGCGAGTCGAAACGCATTGCATCGGCATTCGCGCCGGCGCGATGAGCCTCCTGATCGATGTGGTGGATACGGGGCCAGGCATTCCCGATGTTGATCGCGAGCGCATTTTCAACGCGTTTCAACAAGTCGATGCGTCCACATCTCGCGCGCACTCGGGCACCGGCCTGGGCCTGAAGATCACGCGCGATCTGGTGGAACTGATGAACGGCAAGGTCGATGTCATCGCCGAACCCGGCGGCGGCAGTCGTTTCCGCCTGCATATTCCGCAGGCCAACCCGCGCGATGCCCGGGAAAGCGAAGCGGATCGCGCAGAAGCGGCGATGCCTGCCGCGCCCTTTGTGGTACCGCCGCCGCGTTCGCTCGTTAAGGCGCCAGCAGCGACGCGCGGACAGGTCGCATCGACGATATCGACCATATCGGCGATCGGCCTGCGCGTCCTCGTGGTGGAAGACAACATCCTCAATTCTTCGCTCGTCAAGCTGATGTTGGAACGACATGGCTGCACTGTCGAATGCATCGCCAACGGCGTCGATGCGCTGTCCGCGATGCGCGACGGTGGATGGGACATCGTGCTGATGGATTGCCAAATGCCGCAGATGGATGGTTACGCGACCACTCGACGCTGGCGTGAGATCGAGGCGTCGCTCGGCCGCCCGCGATTGCCGATCGTCGCGCTCACCGCCCACGCTATGGCCGATGATCGCCAGAAGTGTTTAGATGCGGGGATGGACGATTACCTGACAAAGCCGGTCATTCTCGATGATCTGCGCGCAATCTTGATCCAGCGTGGACAAAGCACCCATGCCAGCCGTGAGTTGCGGACGTGAATATAGACTCGCGATCGGCCCGCAGCGCCCTGTTTATCGTCTCGAAAGGCCTCCTGCGCGCGCTGGTTCTGTACTCGCTGGTTCTGTTCTCGCTGGTGTTGTTCGCGGTCGCTTCGGCTTCAGCGCAGCGCGCCGTCGTGCCCGCAGCGCAGCGGCAGGCATCCGATGAACATCTGCAGTTCTATCCGAGCACAGCGCGCAAGTTGTCCGACGGCCGCCTCGCGCTGCGGGTCGAGGCGTGGGTCTACGAGCGCGAAACGCGCCCTGGCCTGCGTTCGATACTTGCGCTTTATCTGAACATCGATCGCGGCGCGCTCAGCGAACAAGACCGCGCCCGTTACGACGAACGTACGCAACTGTTCCGCTTCGATTCCGAGCGCGGTAAAGACATCCGTGTCGTTGGCGATGACGGCGCATCGCATGCGCTGCCGCGCACGCACAGCAATGGCCGCAGCAGCGCCGAAGTGATTTTGTCGTCAGCGCCGCCGCGCGACAGCGTATGGCTTTCGTTTCGCGGCGCACTATTGGGAGGCAAGCATCGAGAAGGATTGTCCGATGTCGGCGGCCGTGCGCTATGGGTGCCGGATGCCGGGCTCTCGTTGGTGTCCGATATCGACGATACGATCAAAGATTCCAACGTGTTGATCCGTCGCGAATTGTTGCTCAACACCTTCGTACGACCGTTCGCTGCAGTGGACGGCATGGCTGCGCGCTATCGTGGCTTCGCGCAAGCGCAGCCCGAGCTACGCCTTCATTACGTCTCCGGCAGCCCGCATCAACTCTATCCGGTGCTAGCGAATTTTTTGGACGCGGCGCAGTTTCCTCCGGGTAGCTTGCATCTGCGCGATGTCGATTTCCGCAGCGAACTGTTCGGCAATCATGGCGGCACGCGCAAACACAAATTGGCGATCATTCGCCGCTTGATCGCCGATTTTCCGAATCGTCGTTTCGTCTTGATCGGCGATTCCGGCGAACAAGACCCGGAGATATATGCGACGCTCGCACGCGAACATCCAGAATGCGTGCTCGCGATTTGGATTCGCGACGTGACCGGGCAATCCCGCGATCATCCGCGCTATGGAAAAACGTTTGCCGGCATCCCGCCCGAGCGCTGGCATTTGTTCGTCGATAGCGGCGAAATCGTACTGCCGGATGCGGCGCAGTGAATACTGCGCCAGCCGGTGAACCCAACGCTGCAACCGACAGCGTTGCTCAGCGCGGAGCATGCGCAGAGCGTGAACAGGCTCTCCGCAGCATCCGGGCATCACCCGCTGAGATCAGGACTCGGCTGACGCCAACGGATCGTCGCGGCGATAGGTCGTCCAGGCATCGAAGCCGACTTCGCGACTGAGTTGCGCGACGATCGCAGTGGCGCGATCTTCCGCCTGTTGAGCGGCCAGCGCCAAGGCAAGCCGAGATGTTGCGATGTTGACGTAGTGCTCGCCTTCGTCTGAATTGCCTTGTCGCAGGTAGACGAGTTCGCCTTGCGTCAGTCCCTCCAGTTCCCAACTCTGCTCGATATCCGTGAATACCCCGTCTTCGTCCGTGTCCAGCCAGCGGAAGAATGGGCGCATTTCCGATAGCGTGTCGTACCACGGGAAGGCAATATCGAGCGCATGTTCGTCGTTCCATAGCCACAGGCGCACCCAGAAGTAATGGCGAACATCGTTGTATCCGCCTCCGCGCTCCCGCTGCCGCCGAAGAATGCGCGCGTAGTACTGCAGCAATTCCTGCTCGTGGCCGACGACCTCGGAACTGCGCGCGATACGATCGACCAAACGCGGAAAGGTAGGCAGCACCAAGGGCTCGCGATACATGGGGTCGTTGAATTGGGCCGGATCGTTTGCATCGCCGATGTAGAAATCGGGATTAAGCAGAAAACAGATCTCGACATTGATCGTGTCGATCTGAACGGAGTCGGCGAGCCATTCGGCAGTGTCTTGCATAAGTGATGTGAGCAATGAGCGATTGGGGCGGCGATATCGCAATGCGGTCGTGCATGGCGTGCCGCATCCTAGCGCAGAACCTACGACAACGAACGCCCGCGCTATGCGACGCGTCGTCGGAGTGCGACGGCGATAACGTTATTTCGGGCGACCCGATGCCCCATCGGCGCTGATGCCGTCCTCGGTCTTGTCGAAAGCGACTTTGCCGGAGTCGAGTTGTCTAACATCAGGTAGTTGTCGAATATCAGGTAGTTGTCGAATATCAGGTCAGTCGTATTTCATTGACCAGCATCGGCGCGACATCGTCAATAATGCGAAGGTCGGTAGATACTGTTTCAATATCGAAAGCGTACGGACATGGCCGATGCAGTCATTCCGGTTTACGTCACAATGACGGCGTTAAAAACAATATCCATCGATATTGAGCTGGCTTCAAGATTAAGTAGTGTTTAGCAGGCAACTGAACACCTGCTGCCGCAGGTATTTCAGCAGCCTGTTAATTGCGCCGACAGAAGCCGACGCGACTTGAAACATTGAAGCCAGCGAAGCTGGCCTCGAAGGGGCGAGACGCAAGGCTGCGGCGAGTCAAACCCACACGATGCGCTTTTTCTAAAAAGATTTTTTCTAAAAAATGTTACGCGTGCAGCCAGAATGCGCTATCGGCGAATTGCTCGCTCTTCCACCAGTTCGGGCCGCCGGTGCCGTAGCGGACATTGCGGGCGCCTGCCTGGCTCTGCAGCGGGGCGGTCACTTCGCCGGCAGCATCGCGTCGCGCGCGCTCGTCGGCAGTTTCCGGGACGACGACGACGATGTGGCCGGAGCGCTGCTCGATTTTGCGCAGCGCAACGATCAGGCCGATCGCGCCTTGATTCGCTTCCTGTTGCAGCTTGCTTAGGCTGCCGGTGCGGCGCCAGCCGAAATCCGGCCCAAACTCGCGCAGCCAGCGAAATAAATCGTTCGCGCGCATCTCGAAGATGGTGTTTCCGATCAGCGGTTCGACCCGGTTGCCGGCCTGTAGGTCGATCAACGCCCGCGAAGACCACCATACGCGCGGCAGATAGACGCCGGAAAGATGGCAGAAGTCGTGTGCGTAGATATTGCAGAAGGTCGCGCCGCTGCGCGGCTGGTAGCGCAGATGATTCGGTTTATCGACAGCGAGCCAATCGACGATCTTCGCCAACTCGGTGCGCAGTGTCTCGGCGTCTTGACCGAGTCGCGTGGGCTGTCCGTCTTCGTTCAAAGAATGCGCGTTTGCGCGATCTTTGCGTCGCGTCAACGTGCCCGGTTTCCGCGGCATGCTTACCGCAACGATGCCTTTGCGCGGCGGTTGCGGCGCGGGTTGTACGATCGGGATCTGATTTCGGCCAGGGTCGGCGATCAGGAAGTCGGCCGATGCGAAGCCGCGCAGCAGCGCGCCGCTGAGGCTGGTTTCGATTTCCATGAACCCATTCACCGCTTTGGCGGTGATTGCGCGCACCGGATGCCCGTCGGGCAACTCGCCGATCACATTGGCTGTCGGCGGTACGCTTTTCTTCGGCTCGCGGCGCAAGCGAAGCGTCGTTGTCTTGGTTTCCACTTTGAAGAAAGCGCCCTGCGCGGTGAGCGGCGAGGGCGGCGGAAGGATGGCTTCGCCCGGCGTCGGCGTCGGCAGCGCGGGCTGCTGCGCCGCGACCGCAACGGTCTTCGATAAGCGGATGAAGTCGAAGATCGCTTCGCCGTAGAATTTGTTGCCGTCGAAATGCCCTTGTTTCAGGCCTTTTTGTGGTTTGAATCCGCCCGTGTTGTAGGCGATGGCGACGGCGGCCGATTCCATCTCGGTCAGCGACGTGCGGTTCTGCAGGCCTAGCGTTTTCAGGCCGCGCTTGAGCTCGCCGATGCACATCGCTAGCGTCTGCTCGAAGTTTTCGTATTTTTTCTGCAGGAAATACTGCGGATCGTTCTTGAAGAACTGCAAGTCGCGCTGGAATAGGCCGAAGGCGTGGCAAAACTTGTGCGGCTTCGCTGCAGGGCCGGAGAAGCCGGCAATGTGCTTGGACATGTCGATCAAGGCTTGTCGCGCGATCGCGAACATCGCATCGCCGCGCGGCGCAGACAGCAGGTCGGCCTTCGTCTGCGGAAACGCGCGGCGGCCTTTGTCGGCATCGAGGGTGTCGCCGACGCACAGCGCCAGAATCGCGTCTTCGCTCAGCCCTTTTTTGCGCAGCGTCGACCAGATATGGCCGGTTTCCTGACAGGCGACGGCGACGATGAGGTCTACGCCGATTGGCGTGCCTGCTAGGGCCGGTTCGATCCTTGCTTGAAATTGTTGCTTGAACCAGCGCATATCGTCTGCGTTCGGCATGTCGATCTCCCGAAGAGTGGTGGTGATGTCGCGATGAGAGCTGAGTGCCGTCGCAAGCATCGCGAGCGGCTATGTTGTTCGTCCGCTCTTTTTGGTTCTCCGGTTGGAACAACGCTGGCTCTGACTTTCTGCGGCCAGCATTGCGGTTGTTCGCAGGTATCGAAACCGTCTTTTCTTAGAGCCTGTTCACGATCTCCGCATGCTTCGCGCTGAGCCCCAGAACGCGCGGCGCAAGGAGGAGAGAGGCAATGGCGCGATCCATGACCGAACGAGGACGCCGTGCCGCGCGTTCTGGGGCTCGGCCCGACGGGTTGCGCCGCAGCGGCCTGCCAGGGCCCGCGTGCCGCATGCGCTTGGACGGCATGACCAGACCACATGACCAGACCACATGACCAGACCACATGACCAGTCTGGCACTGCGCGACCCACGGGCCCTGGCAGGCCGCTGCGACGCAACGCGGAGTATGCGGAGATCGTGAACAGGCTCTTAGTCGCTTCATGCTGACGAGGCTGCGTTGATAAGACTGCAGAGCTACCGCACCGGCATAGGCCATTGGTTTACCCCGCGCTGTCTTGAAACCGGGCCGCGAAGGCGCAACTTAGGAAGTTCATACAGATTCGGACGCCATGCATGAAAACCCAAGGGTTCCTCGATCAATTGCTGAAGACCGCGCAGCAGAGCCTCGGCGGCAGTGGGCTCGACGGTCTGCTGGGCGGCGGGCAGTCCGCAGCGTCCGGCGAAAAGAAAGGTCCGCTGAACGCGGATTTCGGCAAGGGGGCCTTGGCCGGCGGCGCGCTGGCGATGCTGTTGGGCAGTCGCAAGGCGCGCAAGGTCGGCGGCAAAATGGCGGTTTACGGCGGTGTCGCTGCGGTCGGCATGTTGGCGTACAAGGCATACGGCGATTGGAAAAAGCAGCAAGGTGGGGCGCAGGCGGAGGTATTGCCCAAAACCGTCGATGCGCTGCCGCCGCCGGACGCCGAGCAGCACAGTCAGGCAATCCTCCGCGCACTGGTGGCGGCCTCCAAGGCCGACGGCCATATCGATGCGCGCGAGCGCGAGGTGATCGAAGGCGAGTTCGCGCGGATCAACACCGATGCCGAGCTGCGCGGCTGGCTGACCGCCGAATTGGAAAAGCCGCTCGACCCGGCAGAGGTCGCGACTGCGGCCACGACCCCGGAAATTGCCTCGGAAATGTACTTGGCTAGCCTACTGGCGGCAGACGATCAGAACTTCATGGAGCGCGCCTATCTCGACGAATTGGCGCGGCAATTGAACTTAGATGCCGACCTCAAGTCGAAGCTGGAGCAACAGGTCCAGTCGGCCATCGAACAGGCGGATCGGGACGGACAAGCATAGGGATGAAATGTCAATGAAGCGCGTCCCTTTCTGAGCGGAAACTGCGTTTGCTAGTTCAGGTGACAGGTCTTAGCGGGCCGATCAGCACTCAAAATTAAAGATGTCAATGCGCCCGAGGCCATCCGCATCGGCCGCAATGCAAAGAAATCTCGCGTATGGACACGCAGGTGGTGGGAGGCCGGGGAGGCATGCTGAACGCATGCGCCTCGGCCTTCGTTTTTTCTGATGGATGAAAGCGCCTGACGTCCACAGACGCGGGCTTGCAGCCGGCGCATATCGACCAAACAGGCTCTTGAACCAGTTCACCTGCGCCCGCCCCCAGCGTGCGTCCGCGACAGTGATCGCGTAGGCTCTCGGCCATGACTGAACTACTCATCGTCGGCAGTACTGGACTGGTCGGCCGCGCTGCGCTGCGTCGCGCGCTGGCCGACCCCCGCATCGTCCGCGTCGTCGCGCCCACCCGGCAACCGCTACCGCGGCCGATGCCGCCGAAGTTGGAAAACCCGATCGTCGATTTCGAGGACTTACCCTCGGACGCGACGTGGTGGGAAGTCGATGCTGTGATCTGCACCCTCGGCACGACGCTTAAGCAGGCGGGGTCGCGCGGGGCGTTCCGCCGCGTCGACTTCGACTACGTACTGGCTGTCGCCGAGTCGGCTCAACGCCATGGCGCCATTACCTTTGCGCTCAACTCCTCGCTGGGTGCGGACCCGAAGGCGGGCAGTTTCTACCTGCGCACCAAGGGCGAGCTGGAGCACGCGCTTCGCCGGCTCGGGTTTCTCTCGCTCACCATCGTGCGGCCGTCGGTCATCGGCGGCGAACGCGGAACGCACGGTGGGCCGCGCCCGATGGAGCGTCTCAGTCTGCGCCTGCTCAAAACCTTCGAGCCGCTAGTCCCAGCAAAGTATCGCGTCGTGTCGGCAGAGGTCATCGCTGCGGCGCTAATCGAAGCGGCGGTGGCGGGGGAGCCGGGGGCGAGGGTGATCGAATCCGATGCATTGCGAACCGGTGGGCCAGTCTAAGAGCCTGTTTAGACTCTCTCCATACCCCGCGTTGGGTTGCCGCGACACCCAGTGGTTAGAGCGTCGCGCAGCGCCAGACTGGTGGTCTGGTCAAGCGGCGCACGGGCCTCAGCGTGTCGCGGCGGCGCAACCCGAAGGGCTGAGCCTCAGAACGCGCGGCACGGCGTCCTCGCTCGGTCATGGATGGACATCCATTCCCTCGCTCCTCCTTGTTCCGCGCGTTCTGTGGCTCAGCGCGGAGCATGGAGAGAGTCTAAACAGGCTCTAAACAGGCTCTAAAACACCCTCCCGGGCCAGTCTTGCCGGGCCTCTGGCGGCGAATTTGAGCGACAACCCTAGGGCGAGAGGGCACAATAGTGGTTTAGACGTCAAGAGTAGCCCCATGTCCACCGAACAAGAACCGTTGCGATTCGCCGATCTCGGCCTGGCCGAGCAGGTGATGGCGGCGGTAAACGAGGTGGGCTACGAAAGCCCCTCGCCGATTCAAGCTGCGACCATCCCCGCCCTACTCGCCGGACGCGATGTGCTCGGCCAAGCCCAAACCGGCACAGGCAAGACCGCCGCATTCGCGCTGCCGCTGCTATCGCGTCTCGACCTTCGCGCGAGCAAACCGCAGGTGCTGGTGTTGGCGCCGACCCGCGAACTGGCGATCCAGGTCGCCGAGGCCTTCCAGCGTTATGCCAGCAAGATGCCCGGTTTTCACGTGCTGCCGATTTACGGCGGCCAGAGCTACTACCCGCAGTTGCAGGCGCTAAAGCGCGGCGTTCACGTTGTGGTGGGCACGCCGGGACGGGTGATCGATCACCTCGATCGCGGCACGCTGGATCTGTCCGAACTCAAGGCGCTGGTCCTAGACGAAGCCGATGAGATGCTGCGCATGGGCTTTATCGAAGACGTTGAAACCGTGCTCAAGAAGGTGCCAGAACAGCGCCAAGTGGCGCTGTTCTCGGCGACGATGCCGACCCAGGTGCGACGCATCGCCCAGACCTATCTGCGCGATCCGGCCGAAGTCACCATCGCCGCGAAAACCACCACGGCGACCAATATCCGCCAGCGCTTCTGGTTCGTCAGCGGCATGCACAAGCTCGATGCGCTGACCCGCATCCTCGAAGCCGAACCCTACGACGCGATGCTGGTGTTCGCACGCACCAAGTTGGGCACCGACGAACTCGCCGAAAAGTTGCAGGCACGCGGCCTCGCCGCCGCCGCGATTAACGGCGATGTACAGCAAGCGCAGCGCGAGAAAACCATCCAGAATCTCAAGGATGGCAAGATCGATATTCTGGTCGCCACCGATGTGGCCGCGCGTGGGCTCGACGTGGAGCGCATCAGCCACGTGCTGAATTACGACATTCCTTACGACACTGAGAGCTACGTTCACCGCGTCGGCCGCACCGGCCGTGCCGGGCGCAGCGGCGAGGCGATTCTGTTCGTCAGTCCGCGCGAAAAGAACATGCTGCGCGCGATCGAGCGCGCCACCCGGCAGCCGATCCAAGAAATGCAGTTGCCGACCGTCGAAAGCGTCAACGACGCCCGCGTGACCCGGTTTCTCGCAAAGATCAGCGAAACCCTCGCGCTGAACGCGAGCAGCGGCGGCGATATCGGCATGTATCGCGAACTGGTCGAACGCTACGAACGCGAACAGAACGTGCCGGCGATCGAAGTCGCCGCGGCGCTGGCGAAGCTGCTGCAGGGCGACACGCCGCTGTTGCTCGCCCCCGATCGCAAGCAGCAGCCGTTCGCGCAGCAGCGCGAGTACGCCGAACGCGCGCAGCGTGCAGATCGAGGCGGAGACCGCAGTAGTGAGCGAGGCGGCGAACGCAGCGAGCGTCCGCATCGCGACTCCCGTGAAGGGCCGCGCGACGCGCAGAGTTTCTCCGAACGGCCACCGCGCGAGCGGCCAGCCAGAGAATTCGCGCCGAAGAAGGATTTCGCCCCGCGTTCGGCACCGGAGCCGGGCATGGAAACGTATCGTATCGAGGTCGGTCATATGCACGGTGTGAAGCCGGGCAATATCGTTGGTGCGATCGCTAACGAGGCCGAACTCGACAGCAAATACATCGGCCGGATCGATATCAACGACGATCACTCGATCCTCGATCTGCCAGAAGGTATGCCCAAGCCGCTGCTGATGCACTTAAAGAAGGTGCGCGTAGCGGGGCAGCCGCTGCGATTGCAGCGGCTCGATGAATATGTTGCTGGCGGTGGTGGCAGCGGTGGTGGCAGCGGTGGTGGCAGCGGTGGTGATGGCGATGGATCGAAGCCACAGGGCTTCAAGCCGCCCGGCTTCAAGCCAGGCAGCTTCAAACCGGCAGGTTTCAAACCCGCCGGTTCCAAGCCGGCCGGCTTCAAACCCGCCGGTCCCAAGCCGGCCGGCTTCAAACCTGGCGGCTTTAAACCTGGTGGGTTCAAATCTGGCGAGTTCAGCCCGTCTCCGGGCAAACCCGGCCCGAAAAAAACGCATCGCAAAGGCCCGCCCGCAGGCAGCTGAGGCGATCGCGGGTGCGGATCGAGCATAGACATCGTCGCTCGATTCGCACCATACGCATACGCACGCATTGAGATGTCGCCCCGCGTCGCTCACAATTCGCCATATACCAGGAGTGCATCGTGTGATCGATACAGCGACAGCCATCTCGTCCGCTAAGCTTCAAGCCTCTCAAATCCGTCAACGCTGCGCCCAATTCGCGGTGCCGATCGTCGGGCGTGCGGTGTGGCAGCTTATCAATACCTTGGTCCCGTTCGCGGCGCTGTGGACCTTGATGGCGTGGAGCGTGCTCGACCATTGGAATTATCTGTGGACGCTGCTGCTGGCGCTGCCGACTGCAGGCTTGTATGTGCGTACCTTCATCATTCAGCACGACTGCGGGCATGGCTCGTTTTTCCCCAGCCAGCGCGCGAACGATATGGTCGGCCGCTGCCTCGGCATGATCACGCTGTTTCCGTACGGCTACTGGAAGAAAACCCATGCCATCCATCACGGCACGTCCGGCAATCTGGATCGCCGCGAAGTCGGCGATATCGAAACACTGACTGTCGCCGAATACCGTCAGCGTTCGGCGTTCGGCCGTTTCTGCTACCGCTTCTATCGGAGCACGCCGGTTCTGCTCGGCATCGGCCCGATGTACCAATTCGTGATCAAGCACCGTTTCCCGTTCGACATGCCGTTCACGTGGAAGAAAGAGTGGCTCAGCGTGTTGCTCAACAATATCTCGTTGGCGCTCGTTTTCGTGGCGATGTGGTGGGTCGTCGGTTGGCATATCGCACTGTTGGTGCATCTGCCGGTGGTACTGATCGCCGGCGCTGCGGGCGTTTGGCTGTTCTACGTGCAGCACACGTTCGAAGGCGCGTACTGGACGCGCGGCGAAGATTGGAATTCGCTGGATGCGGCGGTCTCGGGTAGCTCGTTCTACGACCTGCCACGCGTGATCCATTGGTTCACCGGTAATATTGCCTATCACCACATCCATCATGTCGCCAGCCGCATACCGAATTACCGTTTGCGCGAGGCCTACCAATCCAGCCCCTTACTGCAAACCGCACCGCGACTGACCTTTTGGTCCAGCCTGCGTTGCGCGAATTTGAAGCTATGGGATGAGGATCTGAACCGTTTGGTCGGGTTCCCGAAGCGGGTTCGCGCCTAACAGCTTGTTGAAATACCTCCATCCAGGAGGTGTCTCAGTTCGCCATCCACGGCTTCATGAGCTGGCTGCATGACCAGGCTGCTGAAACACCTGCTGCCGCAGGCGTTTCAGCAGCCTGCTAAGTCGCTTGTTACGGCAAATGCTGGCGGCCCAGTACCGCCTAGCCTGCCAGCTCCCGGCCAGGCGTGGCATCGGGACACGATCATGATCATGTCTATGCGCAGTTCTCGATGTAGGAGGATGCGCGCAGTCTGCGCGAAATTCGCGGGCCTCTCGGGGCTTGCGCGTCGCTCTGGCGATTGCCTTCGCCCTCTGGTGTTGGGCATCCTCTGATCGACGATTCCCTCCGTACTCTTTCTGCCAGAGGACATCATGCGCAGTCTTTCGTCTTTCACGCTTTCGTCTTTCTCCGTTGCGGCGACCTCGCTGCTGCTTGCCTGCTCTTCGGGCGTCTCCGCAGCGCCACCCACCCTCGAAGACCTGCTCAAGCGCTCGCAACACGACCTCGTCAGCATTTCGCCCGGCGGCACCTACATCGCGGCGACGTTCCGCAAGACCGAGAACAAAGAAGACAAGATGATGATGGTCATCATCGACCGCAAAACCGGCAAGCCGGTGCGGTTGCTCGACCCGGAAGAGCGCGGCGGCGTAGCGCGTATCTGGTGGGCCAACGATGAGCGCTTGTTCCTGATGAATTCGCGCTATGGCCGTAAATTCGCGGAGCAGTACACGGAAGACTATGTGCTTGCGATCAACGTCGATGGAACGCGTAAGCGCGTTGTGACCGGCAGCCTCATCAGTTCGCTGCCCGACGACGACGACAACATCCTGATCGAGCGATGCGCTAAGCGCACCTTGAAGGGGGGCTGCATGAGTTATCTGGAAAAGACCGATAACGACGGCAGCCGAAAGGGCGAGCGCATCGTCGATTCGCCCGACGACCGCTCGTACTTCTACGCCGATAACATCGGTGAGGTTCGCTTCGCCTATTCCTGGGACGACGAAGGCGCGCAGAAACTCTGGCTGCTCAAGGCGGGGCAATGGACGATGTTCAACGACGAACGCGAAACGGGAGTCGAGGTTTCGCCGATCGGCAGTTCGCGCGATGGCGCTGCCGTGTTTCTGCGCAGCGAGCGTCGTAGCGGCCCGGATGCGATCGAAAAATACGTCTTCGCCAGCGGTGAACGGACGCTGGCGATGAGCGATCCGGTGCTGGACCCTGCATTCATCGTCTGGTCCGCGGATGGCCGGCAACCGATCGGCGCCGCGTACGGCACCGGCGTGCCGCGTGCGCGGTTCTGGGATGCGAACGATCCGGATGCGAAATTGCTGAAACAATTGGAAGCGGCGTTTCCCGATGATGCGGTCGCTTTCGCCAGCGGCTCGCGCGACGGCCAGCATGTGCTGCTGCAAGTTTGGGGCGATCGCGATCCCGGGAGCTATTACATGCTCGATCGCGCAAGCAAAAAAACGGCGCTGCTCGCGCGCGCGAAGCCTTGGCTTAATCCCGAGGACCTGTCGCGTGCTCAGCCAGTCTCGTTCAAAGCACGCGATGGCTTGGAAATTCACGGCTACATAACGATGCCTAGCGCTGTCTCAGGCGAGGCTCCGCCGCTGATCGTGATGCCGCACGGCGGCCCCTTCGATATCCGCGACACCTGGTTTTACGATGAAGAAGTGCAAATCCTCGCCGCAAAAGGCTATGCGGTGCTGCGCGTGAATTTTCGCGGTTCCGGCGGGTTCGGTCGCAGCTTCGTCGAGGCCGGGCATCGCCAGTGGGGCAAGAAAATGCAGGACGATGTGACCGACGCGACGCGCTGGGCAATCGCACAGGGCAAGATCGACCCCGCGCGCATCTGCATCTTCGGCAGCAGCTACGGCGGTTATGCGGCATTGATGGGTGTGGTGCAGGAGCCGACGCTCTATCGCTGCAGTATTTCCACAGCGGGCGTCACCGATCTGAACTTGATGCGCAAATGGGGCGATATTCAGCGCCGGGAATCCGGGCGGCACTATCTCGACACTCAAATCGGCGACGATCTTGTCGAGCTAAATGAGTATTCGCCAGTAAAGCACGTCGCGAAGATCCAAGTCCCGGTACTGTTGGTGCATGGCCGTCACGACGATCGCGTTTCGTTCGAGCACGCAAAAGCGATGCAGGCCGCGATGGAAAAAGCCGGGAAGCCGCTGGAAACGTATTTCTTCGGCAACGAAACCCATGGCATCTACGACGACGAGAATCGCAAGGAATACTACGAACGCGTATTACGTTTTCTGGCGGCGAATCTCAAGCCGAACGCCGTCGCTGAAGCGTCGCGCTGAGATTCCCTTAGAGTTTGTATCTTGATCGGAGATCGCAACTCATGATCATCCCGCAATACTGGGCCGAAGCGCGCTTACAGCACCGCGAGCGCAAGCGCCAAGTCACAGTGCGCCGTTTCGGCTGGTCCGACATCAGCCTGGAGGAGGCGCAGGCGCATGCCGATACCCGCGTGCGCGCGGCGTTCGAGCGGGTGTTGGCGGGCGAGACCTTGCCGCGAAGCGAACGACGCGTCGCCTACAACGGCGCTGAGGGCGTGCCGATTCGCGAGGAGATCGTCGAACGCGATGGCGACAACGTGATCACTCGTAACGGTTATGGCGCGCTGTGCCTCAATACGCCGAACGTGTTTTTCGCGGATATCGATTTCAGCGCCAAACCAAGCGGACGCGCGATTCTGGCCGTCTCGCTTTTGTTGTGGATAGCGGTCGCCGCTGGATTGAAGATCGGTTTCGATCTAACCCTGACACGATCGGTCGTGATCGGCTCCGCAACGGCGTTGCTCTTGGGTTACGCATTTGCGATGTGGTTGCAACGCGCGATGCTCGCGCTAAAAGGCGGTCACGAGGGCGTCGCGCACAAGCGCATCGCGGCGTTCTTGGCGCAGCGCCCGGATTGGCGCCTGCGCCTATATCGCACGCCTGCGGGTTTGCGTTTGCTGGCATTGCATCGTTTGTTTGACCCTCGCGAAGCGGATGTTGCGATAGCGTTCGAGGCGCTCGGCGTCGATCCGACCTATGCGCGTATGTGCCGCAACCAGAACTGTTTTCGCGCGCGGCTCACGCCCAAACCCTGGCGCTTGGGATTACCACGGCTCCGCCCACCCTATTCAGCGGCCTGGCGCATGGAGCACGCAGAATTACCCGGACGCCGCGAATGGATCGCCGAGTACGATCGTGCGTCTGCTGGTCATGCCGCGTGTCGATTCGTCGAGACGCTCGGTCACGGCCCGATCGATGCGCTCGCCGAACACGTGCAGCAACTGCACGATCTGATGTGCCAAGCCGAGCGCGATCTGCCGCTTGCCTGACGACACTCCCATACAACGAGGCTCCTTCGCGGCCCGCAACTCAATGCCGACAGCGCTTGATTTGGCTTTAGGCTCGGAGGTGAGGCCAAGTCGCGAGCGCTGAACAAGCCCATGAGGGTCGTTCTGTGTTGCCCGATGCTGCGCACGGGCGATGTGTTTTCGCCAGCGCTGCGCGCCCACACCCAGCCGTTTGTCGGAAAGCGGCATCCTCAGCTCGATATATTTCCATATTTATGGAAATATAGAATCATGGATCACATCGCCACTATCACTGCGCTGAAGGCACTGAGTCAGGAACATCGGCTGCATGCCTTTCGCACCCTCGTCCAATCCGGCCCGGATGGACTCGCCGTCGGCGAATTGCGCGACATCATCGATATTCCATCGGCGACGCTATCGGCGCATCTGAACGTGATGCGCAATGCCGGCTTGGTGATCGATCAGCGCGAAGGCCGCGTGATTCGTATCCGCGCCGACTATGCGCGGATGAACGCGCTGTTGGCCTATCTGACCGAAAACTGCTGCGCCGGACAGCCGGACGCATGCGATACCGGTCCCCAATGCTGTTGAGGAGGTCACGATGAAACGTTTCCATGTACATCTTGCCGTACACGATTTGAGCGAAAGCGTGCGCTTCTATTCCGCGCTGTTCGCCGCGAAACCGAGCGTGCTGCAACCCGAATACGCGAAGTGGATGCTCGACGACCCTCGGGTCAATTTCGCGATCTCCACGCGCAGCGGCGTGCCGGGCATCGATCATCTCGGCATCCAAGCCGAAAACGCCGATGAATTGGCCGAACTCGGCGTGCGCCTCGACGCGGCAGGCCAGGCGGTAGTGCCCGAAGCCGGCGCCGAATGTTGCCACGCGCGTTCAGACAAAATGTGGACCGAAGATCCGCAGGGCACGCGCTGGGAAACCTTCCACACGATGGGCAGCATCGCGACGTATCACGGCGTTAGCGGCGCCTGCGAAATGAGTTCGGCCCGCGGCGCCGATCTTAAAGCGCTGAGCGGTGCGACGCAGATGCAGAGCGATGCCCGGGACAATGCGTCATGTTGCGATGCGACAACGCCGCAGGGCGTGTGTTGCCCACCCAAAAACGAGCGCGCCGCCGAGGCGCCCTGCTGCGGCCCTGTTCTTGCTGCGGCAAAGAAGATCGGCTGCGCGGTGAAAGGCTGCAATACCGCGCGTTAGCGCGCGGTGAAAGGGTGCAATACCGCGCGCTAGCGCCGTGAACACACCGCGACGACCATCCAACCACACCGACATGACATAAGATCAGGAAGTAACCCATGAGCGACCGTCCATACAACGTCCTGGTGCTGTGCACCGGCAACTCCGCCCGCAGCGTGATCGGTGAAGCGCTGTTCAATGTGCTTGGAAAAGGGCGCTTCGTCGCCTACAGCGCGGGCAGCCATCCGAGCGGCAAGATCCAGCCGATGGCCGCAGAGCTCGCTGCCGATCTCGGTTACGACGTCTCGAAACTGCGCAGCAAATCCTGGGAGGAATTCGAAGGCCCGGATGCGCCGCAGATGGATATCGTCATCACTGTTTGCGATAACGCAGCGGGCGAGGAGTGCCCGGTGTGGCTCGGTTCGCCGATGCTCGCGCACTGGGGTGTCGATGATCCGGCTGCGGTTGAAGGCGACGAATCCATGCGCCGCCACGCCTACATGAAAGCGTTCACCGAATTACGTCGACGCGTGGAATTGTTGCTGGCGCTGCCGATCGAGAAGCTCGATCGCCTTGTCACCCAGCAACATTTGCGCGACATCGGTCGGATGCAAGACGCATGACGTCAGCTGTCGTCACACCTGTCGCGATCGCTCGTCGCGCGCTGATCGCGGAGTTCGTTGGCACTGCTGCTTTGCTCGCGATCGTCGTCGGCAGCGGCATCATGGGCGAGCGCTTGGCCCAAGGAAACGTCGCGGTCGCGTTGTTGGCGAACGCGGCTGCGACCGCAGGCGGGCTGTACGTGCTGATCGTCGGTTTCGGGCCGCTATCCGGCGCGCACTTCAATCCTGTGGTCAGCGTCGTCATGCGTGCGCGCGGCGAGCGTCTGCCGGCACCGCTTTTTGCTTATTTGATCGTGCAGGTGATCGCAGCGATCGTCGGTGTGGCCATCGCGCATGCGATGTTCGGCGAAGCGCAGTGGCAGCCGGGCGATCAGCTGCGCAGCGGGCTCGCGCAGTGGTTCAGCGAGTCGGTGGCGACGTTCGGTTTGTTGATGACCATCCTGCTCGGCGTGCGCCATCGCCCTCAGGCGGTGCCGGCCTTGGTCGCGGCGTATATTTTCGCGGCGTATTGGTTCACGGCAAGCACCTCGTTCGCCAACCCTGCTGTAACGTTGGCGCGCGCGTTCACCCAAACATTCGCCGGCATTCGCTTCGCCGATGTCGCCGGTTTCGTATTGGCGCAGTGCGCGGGCGCGGCGGCGGCTTGGGCGGTCACTGCGCTGTTGGTCGATCGCCGTGCTGTAGAAGAACCTTCTTGATGCCGTAGAACGCTAGCGTGGCGCTTGATTCTGTTTGAGCCATTTTTAATCGTGCTCACAACGCGATTCGCGTCACACGGGATTCGGGACGTTGCGCCGCTTTATCCGTGTTGATGAGGTTTTCATTCTCTCCGAATAGCAGTCGGATCAGAAGCATCAGACCTTAAGCATTAAACCGCGACAACGTCGATCACCTCGTCCTCGCCGCGTCCGCCCACGATCACCTGCTGCCCTGCGCGAATCTTGCATGTCTTGCGCGATTCTACCGCGCCATCCACCGAAACCACGCCACTCGCGACCACGTGCTTGCCGGCGCCTCCGCTGTCGCATAGTCCGGTCAGCTTGAGCAACTGGTGGAGTTCGACGTATTCGCGGTCGAGTTCGAAACGGTGATTGGACATGACGGAGTGCATTGACGCCGAAGGCGGGTTCGGGCGTAGCATAACGGTGGTGCGCCTCTACTGACAGCAGATGTCAGCAGCGTGGGCAGAGAATTCGGTTTCCACTGCGGCACCTACCACTGTCGCGATCTTCACTCCAGGAGGTTTCACATGCTCGCTTATGTCACGCTCGGTACCAACGATCTCAATCGCGCCGCAGCTTTCTACGACGCCGTACTCGCTGAACTCGGCGCTCAACGCGTCATGGAAGAGCCCGACTACTTCATCGCCTGGGGCAATTCCAAGGATGGGGCGGGGCTCGGTATCTCCAATCCATTCAATAAAGAGAAAGCGACGGTCGGCAACGGCGTGATGGTGGCGCTGAACGCGACCAGCCGTGAACAGGTCGATCGCGTGTATGCCAAAGCGATCGAACTGGGCGGCACCGACGAGGGTGCGCCGGGCCAGCGTTCTCCTGGCTTCTATGCCGGCTATTTTCGCGATATTGAAGGCAATAAGCTCAATTGTTGCTACATGGGCGAGTGAAGCATGGGCGACTGAAGCATGGGCGAGTGCAGCATGGGCGAGTGCAGCATGCGTGAATGATCCATACGTGAATGAGGCATGCGTGAATGAGGAATTCCGACGGTCGGCGCTGCGTCGGTCGTCCTGTGTTTCGACTGATCGCCATTAACGCATGCGTCGCGCCGACCGCCTATTCCAAATCGTGCAACTGATCCGCAGCCGTCGTTTGACGACGGCTGCGCAGTTATCCGAACGCCTGGACATTTCGCAGCGCTCGGTCTATCGCGATATCGCCGCCTTGCAGGCGCAGGGCGTGCCGATCGAAGGCGAGGCTGGCATCGGCTATCGCATGCGGCGCGGCTTCGACCTGCCGCCGCTGATGTTCACCGTCCGCGAGGCTGAAGCGCTGGTCGCAAGCGTGCGCGTCGCGCAATCGCGCATCGACACCGAGCTCGCCGCGCGTGCGGAAGATGCGCTAGCGAAAATCCTTGGCGTGCTGCCTGCCGCTGAGCGCATCGCGGCAGAGACGTTGTCCATCTACGCCATGTCGGTCGGGCCGGACAATGCGACGCGAGTGCGCTTGGCGCAATTGCGGCAAGCGACTGATGCGAAATTCAAAATCGGCCTGGAATATCTCGATTTGAAAGACGCGACCAGCCGCAGAGTCGTCCGTCCGCTGGCGTGTTTCTACTGGGGCGAAGTCTGGACGCTCGCGGCGTGGTGCGAACAGCGCGAAGATTTCCGCAATTTCCGCGTCGATCGCATTCGCACGCTCGATGTGCTCGACGAACGGTTTCGCGACGAACCGGGCCGCAGTTTGGCCGATTTGTTCCGCGGCTATGCTTGCGACGACGCGCTCTGAACTACGCGCACTGCAACGATCAACGCCATCCGAGCTTCAGCGCGGTGCCGCGCCACGACAGCGTCGCGCCGTCGCGGGTGATGCGCTCGACCACTACCTCGCCGAGCACATCGCCTTCGCGCAGCCGCTGACCGTCCAGAATCACGAACCGCTGCGCAGCCGCGTCGTTCCAGACGTGCATGCTGAGTTTGAGCGGCGGCAATTGTTTGCGCGTGCCGGAGTCCAGATCCGCCAACGCAAGCGGGCCATCGCTTTGCGGGCTGCGGAACGTTGCAGGTGGCGGCGATGCGGGCTGCGGCGATGCTGCGATCGGCGCGGGCAGGTTCGCGACGGTTTCGCGCTGCGGCGTTGCGACGACGCTCGGAGCATTCGCAGTGGGCGCAGCGATCGGAGTTGTTTGAATGCCTTGCTCACGAACCGGCGCCGGCATTGCGGGTGCCGGCGGTGGCACGATCGCGGCGACCGCGGGCGGTGTCGATGCGATTGGCGGCGTAGCGCTTGGCTGCGCTGGATTCGCGACGGCGTTCGCCATCGCTGCGGCCTGCGCTGCCGCTTGTGCTGCCGCTTGCGCAGCGATAGTAGCGTCAGCCAAGGCTCGACGATCGTCTTGCGCGATGTCATCGATGCCGGCCGGTGTCGCCGCTGTTTCGGTACTCGGCGGCGCATTCGTGCGCATCGTCAGCCACAGCGCCAGCGCCAAGGACGCCACGCCGATGCCGCCGACCGCCCACAGCGGCCATGTCGGTCGCGGCCGCGTCGGCGCGGCTGCGGTCGGCATCGCTGCGAACAGTTCCGGCGCTTCGTTGCGGCGGCGTGCGGCTTCGGATTTTCGCAGCGCATCGAGAATGATGGACATCGGTTACTCCGCGGAATCGTCGGTGACTGCGGCCGCCATGCGCGGCCCGCCGCTGCGCGCCGACAGTGCGAACACGGTGTCGGCATCCAGTCGGCCGTCGCTGGCCAGGCCTTGCTGCGCTTGGAACATGCGCAGCGCAGCGGTGACATCATCGCCGGCTTTACTTGCGCCTACACCGACGTCTATACCATCGCGTCGCAGGCGCTCGCGCACCCACGCGATGGCTGCAGGATCGCCAGCGGCGTAGCGTGTTTCGAGCGCATCGGGTGCGAGCCAGATCGCGAGAAATTCGCCGTTCCACACGCCCGCAAGCGCGACGCGATCGATCAACAATGTGGCCGCGTTTTTATCGCGCGAACCGTTTTTGCGCGCGCCGGTATCGAGCGACAGCCGCACGCGGTCGCCATCTGCGCTAAGCAGACGCGCCCAGGCCGCGTGCGGTTCGGCGCGCAGCCGCAGCAATACGGGACGATTCAAGCGCAGCAGTTGATCGAGACTCGCGCGGCTGCGCAAGCAGCGCCAGCCCGACGCCGGCACGGTTGGGCAGGCATCCGCCGACACCTGACGCAGCTCTGCTGGCGCATTCCATGCATCGAGCAGCGACGACCATTCGCTGTTCTTAGGTGTACTCGTAGGTGTACTCGTCGCTGTACTCGCGCTTGCATTCGTCGCTGCGCTGCGGATACGTTGAAGTAGGAATTCGACACCGGAATCCGGCTGTACGGCCGTCGCAGCAGCGCGCGTTGTGGTCGTGATCGATGCAGCGCTTGCCGGTGCTGCAAATGGCCGAGTGTTGTCTAGTGTTCCGCGATCGGTGGCTGTGGCTGTGGCTGCGGCTTCGGCTTCGGTTGTTGTGCGCTCTGCGTCGCGCGTCGTTGGCCAGCGCATCAATAGCAGCATGAATCCGATCATCGCAGCAGTCATCCACGCAGCATGCAGCAGCAGGCGACGGCGCGGCGAAGCGTTCGCTGCCGTTGGCGCCAGCGCCTCATCCGCAGCGCGATCGACGGTCTTGGCGTCGATCGTCAACAGATCGTGCGCGTAACCGCCGAGCAGGGCGCGCTCGGCGACGACATTGATCAAGCGCGGCACACCGCCGCTGCGCCGATGCAAGCGGCGCACGGCATCTTGCGAAAACGGAAAGCGACTGCTGCCGGCGGTGTTCAGACGATGGCGCAGATAGGCCGCTGTACCGGCTTCGTCGAGCGGACGCAGGTGATAGCGCGCGGTGATGCGCTGCGCGAGCTGGCGCAGATCCGGGCGCATCAGCGTTTCGCGCAGTTCCGGTTGGCCGATCAGAATGATCTGCAGCAGCTTCTGCGTCTCGGTTTCCAGATTCGTTAGCAGCCGCACTTGCTCCAGCGCTTCGGTCGAAAGGTTTTGCGCTTCATCGATAATCAGCACCACCCGTTCGCCGCGCGCGTAGGCCTGCAACAGATACGCGCTGAGCACGTCGTACAGCGCTTTTGCGCTGGGTTTCGCGGCTGGTTTCGCGACTGGTTTCGGCGCTTGTTTCGCAGGCGGTTTCGCCGCCGATGCTTTCGCCGTGGACGATTTTCCTGCGGCATGCTTTTTGCGTTTGCCGGAGGGAAGCGCTCCGGCGGGAAGCGCTCCGGCGGGAGTCTCTGTCGCAGCGGGCGCGCTTGTCGACGCGTTTGTCGACGCGCGTGTCGGAGCGCTTGTCGAAGCGTCAGTTGAAGCATCCGCCGAAGCGTTCGCCGAAACGTCTGACGTTGCCGTCGAGGTTGGCCGCAGCCGCAATTCTTCGCAAATGGTTTCCAGCAGTTCGATCGGATCGAGCCGCGGATTGAGCACCAGGGCCGCGTGGGTGTTCTCCGGCAATTGATTCAACAGCAGCCGGCTGAGCGTGGTCTTGCCGGTGCCCACTTCGCCGGTGAGTTGCACGAAGCCGCCGCCGCCGCCCTGGCGAATCCCGTACAGCAGATGCGCCAACGCATCCCGGTGGTGTTCGCTGAGGAACACGTAATGCGGGTCGGGCGTGATCGAGAACGGCGGCTGTTCGAGGCCGTAGTACTCCAGATACATGCAGGCTCGGGCGATGGCGTCGGTGCGGAATGGGGGCTTAGACTGCCATAAGTCGCGGAAAATCCACCGCGTTTGCCGCTCGAACATCGCCTTTTGGCATGAGGCGCCGGCTCAGGGGCCGCCGATCACGTTCGATTCCCCAGTCGCCAAGGTCTCCGGGTGCTTGATCCGCCGCGGCCGGACCACCAGCGGGAAGACCACCACCGCGCCGAGGATGATCGCCACGCCGAGGTAAAACTGCGGGGTGAGTTCGTGCTGTTCGCCCAGCAGCACTGCGGCCAGGACGATGGCGTAGACCGGCTCCAGATTCACCGACAACTGTGCCGCGAAGGCGCTGAGATGACGCAGGGCCATCAGCGCCAGCGCGAAGGGCACGAGGGTGCAGGCCATCGCCAGCAGCAGTAGATACAGGGCATCGTCCATGCTGGGCAAAGCGAACGGGTTGCCGCCGAACGCCGGCACCAGCAGCCCCGAGAGCGGTGCGATCAGCGTCAGCGTGGCCACGCCGGCGGCCATTTCCAGCGCGGTCACGCTGAGTGGGTCAGCGTGTTCGACCAAGCGCTTATTGAGTGAGCTGAACAGGGCCACGAAGATCGCCGACACGGTGCCGACCGCCACGCCCGCAAGCATGCCCTCAGGTACGCCGCCCGCCACCAGCGCCACGCCCGGCAGCACCGCCACGCCGAGCGCGACTTCGCGTTTCGACAAGCGTTTCCCGGTGAGCCAGGGTTCGATGAATGCGGTAAACACCGTGCCCAGCGCAATGCAGGTCGCCGCGACCGATGCGTTGGAGAGTTTGATCGCAGCGTAAAAGG
This sequence comes from Lysobacteraceae bacterium, assembly GCA_031374725.1. GTDB lineage: Bacteria > Pseudomonadota > Gammaproteobacteria > Xanthomonadales > Xanthomonadaceae > Lysobacter_I. The sequence continues at coordinate 69,359 of JANMGT010000030.1, forward strand.
TCAGCCAATGCAGGGCCACCAGCGCGCCCACACCCGCATAGCTCCAGCGCAGTTTCGGCGACATCGCGCGCAGACCGCGCAGCACCCGCGGCACCAGCAACAGCACCAGTGCGACCAGCAGCATCCGCCACCAGACCAGGGGCAAGGCGGGCAGGGTGATCAGCTTGCCCAGAATCGCGGTAAACCCCCACAGCAGCACGCAGAAATGGATCTGCAGCCAGGCGGTGCGGGTGGCGGTATCGGCGCTGATGGGGGCTGCGCTCATTGCGTGCTGGTTCCATATGTCGATCAAGAATGGCCGCGCATTATGGCCTGCGAATGCCTCTCACCCGCGCCTGTCATGGGTGTGGTTCGACGCCGCTCGCGATGTGCATGGCTCGACCTGCGATGTGCATGGCTCGACTTGCGATGAAATCGCGCTTCGATCGGGTCGTCATTGCTCAGCGCGCTCGTTGACGCTGAGCTGCGCCACTGTGCTCATTGTGCTAACTGCGCTCACTGCGCCGTTCGCCATCGCGCAGTGGCCCGAACATGCGATTCCGGTTCGGTCTTGGGCGGTGGTCGCTGCACTCGGCGTCGTCTGCACCGGGCTTTCGTCATGTATGACCGCTTAATCGCACGCATCGGCGCGTCGCGCGCAGCGACGATAACCTTTCTGGTGCCGCCGTTCGGCGTGGGTTGGGCGTGGTTGCTGCTCGACCAACCGCTGAGCTTGCATATGGCGATTGCGGGCGTGTTGATTCTGGGCAGCGTGGCGTTGAGCCAGCGCAGCGCGAGAAACCCGCGAGCCTCAGAGCCCTTGGAGGAGCAATGCGAGTCGCGACCTGCTTCGAGGCGATGCCGCTGTCGCGACTCGCGTCGCTCCTACAAACTGGAATCATCGGTGAGCGATCGCGTTGTCGTGCTTTGACGCATCGGTCCTTCCGGGCCTCCCACAACGCTTAGCGACACCCTCGTGGGAGCTATGCCGGTCGCGTTGATTCGCCAATGCGTTGAATTGCATGTCTCATGAGCTGTGGCAGCGGCGCGAGTGGCGACAGTAAACCGTCGCTATTTGTGTCGCTATTTGTGTTGCTACTTGTGTTGCTACTACCAGAGCGATCTGCGGCGCGTGGGTACCGCCGCGTCGGTATCAGGACGTCGCTTCGGCCGCCGCAGCGAGACTCGCCGCCAGCGCTGAACCGCGACGCGGGATGCCATCGGCATCGACCAAGCGTTCGATCCGTGCGAACACTTCCGCGCGCGAAAAGGGTTTCTTCATGAAATCGTCCGCGCCGATGCGCTGAACGTAGAATTGCTCGGTGGCCTGGGCGTTGCCGCTGATCATGATGATCGGCACGTCTTTCGTGATCGGGTCCCGCCGCAGCGCACGCAGGGCCGAAAAACCATCCATGCCCGGCAGCACGATGTCGAGGAAGATCAAGTCGGGCGGTTCGCGCTGCACCAGTTCCAGCGCTTCTTCTGCGCTGTAGGCCTCGAAGGTGCGGTAGTCGTTCTGCTGCATCAGCTTGCGCAACACGGTAACGACTGTGGGCGAATCGTCCACGATGAGCACGCGGGTGCCGCTGCGAGCGCTTTCGCGCGGTTTATCTCGGCGCTCAGGACCAACGTAGCTGTCTGCGGGGAGCTCGGCCGGGAATTCGTTGTCGTGTGGCTGCGGCGCGCGCGCGATGGGAGCAGGCTGGGGCGGTGGAGACTGTTCTGGTGCGCTTAAGGACGCGCGCCAGCGTTTGACGGAATCGAGAATTCCCATAACTACCTCAAATAAGTCGCTGCCATCAAATCCCCCTCCGTGGACCCGAAACGCTAGGACGCCAAAGTGTAACGCGCTCGCAACGCTGCGGCGGCGTCTTGACGCTAGCAGGTTGCTGGAATACCTCCATCCAGGAGGTATTCCAGTTCGCACGTCCGGCACATGTCCGGACGTGCTCACGGCGAATCAATCGCTTACGCGCTTGCTTCGCCGACGCAGCCATCCATGGCTGCATTAGCAGGTTGCTGAAAACCCGCTGTCGCAGGTATTTCAGCAGCCTGCTATTCCGGATGCCAAGGCTTGCAGTGAGCCGGTCTGCGGTAGCGGACCGGCCTCAGCCGCTTGGCCTCAGCGAATCGGTTCACCCAGCATCATCGCCCTCACGAAACGCACTGGCGGGGCGCCATAGGACAGGACGTTGTCGTGGTAGGCCTTGAGCTGGAAGTCTTTGCCCTGCTTCGCCTGCATCGCCTTGCGCAGGTCGAAGTGCTCCTGCACGCCGACGAAATACGTCGGCAACTGAGCGCTACTGAGCTGGGCGCGGGTCCACTTGCCCGCAGCTTCACGCTCCTGCTGGAAGGTGCGCTTCATCATGAAGTCGAGCGCTCGCTGCTTGTCCCAGCCATCGACTTGCACGCCCTGGTCGAGGATCGCATTGCCGATCGTGCGCAGATAGAACTTGTAGCGAACCAAATGGAACAGCGGGTCGTTGTCCAAATAACCCTGTTCCATCATCAGCGATTCGGTATAGACCGCCCAGCCTTCGGCGAACATGCCCGAGCGCAGCACGCCGCGCAGCAGCGATGGATGCCGCGCCGAGTGCGCGCCTTCCAAATAATGCCCGGGCATCGCCTCGTGGATCGATAGCAGGTGAATCATCCGCGTGTTGTATTCGCGCAGAAACGAATCGGTCTGCTCGTCGCTCCACTCGTCGGGAATCGGCGAAATGGCGTAATACGTCTTGAGACCCTTATCGAGCGGGCCCGGCGAATCGCAATAGGCGACGGCCACGCCGCGCTGAAATTCCGGCATCAGGATGATTTCGACCGGGTCGTCCGGCACGGTCACGAGGTCTTTGGCGCGGGTGAATGCGGTCGCTTGCGCGAGCGCTTGCTTCGCGCTTTCGACCACGGCGTCGCGCTTGGGTTTGTCGGCGTACGCCAGTTCTAGCGCGGCTTCGATCGCTTTCTGTTGCTCGTCGTCGCTGGGCGAATCCGGCATCGCCGGTGCGCCGGTTTTGTCCTTCCCGGCTTTGTCATTCAGTACCACCTTCGCGATGTTGTACATCTCGCCGCGCACGCGTTCGAGTTCGGCCTCGGCGCGCTGTTTGATCTCGGCCCGCGACAGCGACGACATCAGCGCGAATTTCAGCTTTTCGTCGTACAACTGCTGGCCGATGCGGAAATCGCCTTTGGCGTTGGGCAGCAAGGTGTCGTCGAGCCAGGTCTGGTGTTCGGCCACGGCTTTGCGCAAGGTGTTGACCGCAGCGTCCAGACGTTTGCGGTCTTCGCCCTGCAATTTGTCGGCGTTCGATAAGATGAATTGTTCGATCAGCGAGATCACCCCGCCGTTCTGTTTGGACACGGTTTCCGCGTGAATTTTCGGCACGCGCGCCGGGTCCAGGTTCTCGCGCATCTGCGCGAAGAGTTTCGGCAATTGTTCGATGCGCGCGGTGGCCGATTTCAATCGCTCCGGCAGCGGCGCGAATTCGCGCGCCATAACGTTATAGATCGCACCGCCGGCCAAGCCGTTGTAGATCATCGGATCCCAGGCCCAGGACTGCAGGGTTTCGGTCGCCCAGATGTCGGATTGCAGTTGGTTGCGCACAATCGCGACATCCACCTGATTCTCGCGCGAGAGTTTGCTCGCGTCGATGGCATCGAGTTCGGCCAGGATGCTGCGGCTGAATTCGACCGCGCGCTTGCGGCCGTCGGCGCTGAGGTCATCAATCTCGGCATCGAAGCGATGATCGCCCTGCTGGGTGGCGTTGATCGGATTGAGCTTGAGCCAGCCGTCGAGCCAGCGTTTGCTCAGCGAGGCGAACTGCGCTTCGACGGCGGAATCGGTCATGGGTGTTGGGGTTTTCTCGGCGGCGTTAGGCGTGGCGTCGGCGCGCTGCCCGCCGCAGGCGGCGAGCGTGATGGCGAGTATGGCGATAGCGAGCGGGGCGAGGCGCATTGAGATGTCGTGCAGGTTGAACGAAGGAGGCAAGGATAGGCGTTTGCAGGGCACTCCGCATCTGCCGTAGGGCGCGCATCTGCGGTAGCGGGTCGGAGACCCGCTCTACCGATGTGGGCCGATGATTTTGTCGGTAGCGCGCTTTCAAGCCGCTGATGCGCGATGGGCGCTCAGACGATGTGTTCAGACGATGCGTTCAGGCGTGCTATAGACGTTCATTCGCCCATCGCGCGCGAATGCGATCAAGGTAACGTTCGCGTCTTCGGCGCGAGCGATCGCCAGTGCGGTGGGCGCGGACATCGCCGCGATCACCGCAATGCCGGCATTCGCGGCCTTGTGGACGATCTCGTAGGACGCGCGCGAGGTCACCGCTAGGAATCCCGTCTCGACCGCTGGCGCAGATGCGGCGCGGAACAGCGCTCCGATGACTTTGTCCACTGCGTTGTGGCGGCCGACGTCTTCGCGGATCACAGCGGTATCGCCCGCGATGAAGGCCGCCGCATGCGCGCCGCCGCTGCGTGCGTTGAGTGGCTGCGCCTGCGCGAGGCGCGCGAGTCCTACATGGATCGCATTCGCGCCCAGGCGCAACGCGGTATCGACCCGGCGGGCCGGACGCAGCGCAGCGTCCAGACTGGAGACGCCGCACAGGCCGCAGCCGCTGCGGCCTTCGAGCGTGCGTTGACGCGACTGCAGCGCGTCGTAGCGCGCTTGCGGGATCGCCGCATGCAAGGCGATACCCTGCGCATGGCGCACCACATCGACCAATCGGAATTCGCCTGGATCTCCGACGATGCCCTCGCACAGCGCGAAGCCGAGCGCGAAATCCTCGACGTCGATCGGCGTCGCCATCATCACCGCGAACGATAGGCCGTTGTAGAGCAACGCGATCGGCCTTTCCTCGATGACCCAATCATGATGCGCGGTGGGCGAATTCCCGTCGAAACGCAGCGCTTCGACCGCGCGTAAACCGTCGTCGATAGCGCGCGTCATACGGTATCGCGCCCATGGATGCCGTCTGCATGCAAGCCGTCGCATACCGCGTGTCCGCGCGACGTGAGCCAGGCGCAGTTGCGGCCGCGAGCGTCGCTGCGCGCTTCCACGAGACCAAGGCCACCGAACTGCGGATCGTCGCCTAAGGCGACCAGCAGCCGTTGCAACTGGCTTGCGGCAAGCCCGAGCCGTTTCGCAAGGCGAGGCAGCGATTGACCGTCTTCGTTCGCCAGCGCGCGCAGCAATGCCAGCGCGCGATCTTCTTGCGTATCGCCGGCGCTGGAAGCGCACGCGCCTGGCACGTTCGTACTCGGCATGGCATTAGAACCTTTTTCAACATCGAAATCGCCGGATCGGGCTATCGCTTCGTCAATCCCGGCGATTTTTGACAGACGAAGGTCAGTCAAGCCGGAACCTAGTTTTTCACGCGTATTTCTAAATGCGGGATCCCGGCTTTCGCCGGGATGACGAGCCGGAAATGTCTGAATTCCGAGGTTGAAATAGGTTCTAGTCAAGCGCATGCCCCCGCATCGTGCGGTATCGGATGCGCACGGCGGCGCAACAGCACCGGGATCGATTTCGACGCCGGGGTTCGCGCACGCTCGGCGTGATGCTGCAGCGGAACCAAACCATTTGTTTCGGGGAAATAGCTGGCGAGGCAGCCGGGTGGTATGTCGTATTCGACCAAGCGAAAATCCTGCGCAACGCGCTCGCCGTCGTCCCAGACCGATACCACATCGACGTGTTCGCCATCTGCGAAGCCGAGCGCATCCAGATCGATTCGCGAGATGAAGCAGACCCGGCGCAGGCCATGCACGCCGCGATAGCGATCGTTGGCGCTGTAAATCGTGGTGTTGTATTGATCGTGCGAGCGCACGGTCATCAATTGTAGCAGCGGCGTTAGCCGCGACTGTTCTTGATTGGATTCCTGATTGGATTCTTGATTGGATTTTTGATTGGATTTTTGATTAGAACCTCTCTCAACATCGGAATCGAGGCATGTCCGCTGGTCATCCCGGCGAATGGCGGGATCCAGCGTTTGGGAATTCTGGGCAAAAAAATCGATTCTGGCGTTCGCCGGGGTGACGAAGCCATCATCCGATCCAACCGTTTCGATGTTGAGATTTCTAGATTCTTGATGCGATGCGGTGGTTATTGTCGCCGCTGGCGCCGCTACTACAGTGCCGTTAGCGTCCGCATCAACAGGCGCATTGATACGCGCATCAATACGCAGATCGACCAACGGATGCGCGATAAAGTGCGCCTTGCCGGTCGTGGTCGGAAAGACGCGGTCTCGGCAGGGATGATGCAGATGAAAGCCGCCGGGCGTGCGCACGCGCGCATTGAAATCTTCGAAACCAGGAACGACCTTCGCGATCCCATCGCGGATGCGGTCGTAAGCTTCGATCAGCGACAGCCAGGGAATCGTGCTGTTCGGCAGAGTCGCGGCGGCGAGCCGGGCGACGATCGCAGGCTCCGACAGCAACTGTTTCGATGCCGGCGCATTCATGCCTGCGGACAGATGCACCATGCTCATTGAATCCTCGACCGTCACCGCTTGCAGGCCGCCGGCCTGCGCATCGATCTCGGTGCGTCCCAGGCAGGGCAGGATCAGCGCTTCACGCCCGTGTACGACGTGCGAGCGATTGAGTTTAGTGCTGACCTGCACGGTCAACGTGCAGCGCCGCAACGCGGCGTGGACGACATCGCGATCGGGCGTCGCGGCCGCGAAATTGCCGCCCATCGCGAAGAAGACGCTGGCGCGACCGTCGCGCATCGCTTCGATCGCGCCGATGGTGTCGAAACCCGCCTCGCGCGGCGGCGAAAATTCATAGGTTGCGCCCAGCCGATCCAAGAATCCGCTTGAGGGTTTTTCGTAGATGCCCATCGTGCGGTCGCCCTGCACATTGGAATGCCCGCGCACCGGGCAGGGGCCGGCGCCGGGTTTGCCGATATTGCCGCGCATCAGCAGCAGGTTCAGCAGCATCTGCAGGGTCGCAACGCTGCGCCGATGCTGGGTGAGGCCCATCCCCCAGCAAAAGATAGTCGCGCGACTGTCCAAATACACCTGCGCCGCTTGTTCGATCTGCGCGCGGCTCAGCCCCGATTCGCGTTCGATCGCGTCCCATTCGGCCGCTTGCACCGCATCCAGGTAATGCTCGAAGCCGAGCGTGTGGGTGGCGATGAAGGCTGCGTCGAGAGCATCGTTGCCGATATCGGCATGCGCCAGCACCGCTTTCGCTAGCCCGGTCGCCACCGCAAGATCGCCGCCGATTTTCGGCTGAAAATAATGCGAGGCGATCGCGGTCGAGCCGCCGCCGAGCATCTCTGCGGGCGACTGCGGATCGGCGAAACGCTCCAGGCCGCGTTCGCGCAGTGGATTGAACACCACGATGCGGCAGCCGCGTTTGGCGGCGCTGCGCAGCTCGCCGAGCATGCGCGGATGATTGCTGCCGGGGTTCTGGCCGAAGATGAAAATCGCCTCGGCGCGCTCGAAATCGTCCAGCGTTACCGAGCCCTTGCCACTGCCGATTTGTTCGATCATCGCCACGCCCGACGGCTCGTGGCACATGTTCGAGCAGTCGGGGAAATTGTTGGTGCCGTAGGCGCGCACGAACAGTTGATACAGGAAGGCCGCTTCGTTCGAGGTGCGGCCGGAGGTGTAGAAGATCGCCTCGTTCGGCGATGGCAGCAGGTTCAGCGCCGCCGCGATCTTCTCGAAGGCCGCATCCCAAGCGATCGGCACATAGCGGTCGCTCGCTGCATCGTAGGCCATCGGCTCGGTCAGCCTGCCCTGGGCTTCGAGGTATTGGTCGTCCTGCTCGGCCAGCCACGTCACGTTGTGCTGGGCGAAGAATTCGCGGGTCAGCCGCTTACCGGTGGCTTCGTTGGCGACCGCCTTGACCCCGTTTTCGCAAAATTCGAAGGTCGAATGCGGGTTGCGATCCGGCCAAGCGCAGCCGGGGCAGTCGAAGCCGGTGGGTTGATTGGTGCGGAGCAGGGTGCCCGGGCCGCGCAGCACGGCATCTTGTTCGCGCAGTGCCTGCCAGGAGGATTTCAGCGCATCCCAGCCCCCGGCCGGTTTGTCGTAGGGCCGGATCGGACTGTCGTTGTCGCTTTTGCGCGTCATTGGCGCATCTTACCTGCAAGCGCTATCTAGGCTGCGAAAACCCATGCAGACACGAGGTAGAGCGGGTCTCCGACCCGCTTCTTCGCTGTTTGCGACGCTTTATGCCAATGCTTTATGCCAATGCGTAGAGCAGCTGGTCTGAGACCCGCTCTACCGATGAGATGGGCTGAATTGAACGGGCCCTACGGCCGCGTTTCCCAAGAGATTCGCGGTTTTTGTGCGCAGTCGGCGTCTGCTGCGCTGCCGCATAGGCTGGACGTCGCGAATCCACACAGCGTAAATTGTCGGTTTCGCGATCCTGACCGCTCACTGCAGCGGCTGCTTCGCGTCGTCCATATCCCTACCTACGTTTCAGTACCCCCATTTCCCAGAGCGCTATTTGTCAGACACCACCGCCAGTCTCGAAGTCGCACTCAATCACGCCTCGCGCCTGTTAAGCAGCGATCCCGAGCTGGCCGGCGAGCAGGCACAGGAAATTCTCCGCGTCGTCCACGGCCATCCGGCCGCTTTGCTGGTGCTGGGCGCATCGCATCGCATTTGCGCGCGCTATCCGGCCGCGCTGTCGGTGCTTGAGCCGCTGGCGCGAACCATGCCCGAGGCGGTTTCGGTGCATTACGAACTCGGCCTAACCCTCAGCAAACTCGGCCGCGCCGATCATGCGATCGTCGCCCTGCGCCGGGTGCTGGCGCTCAACGCCGAGCTGCCGCAGGCCTGGCTGCATCTGGCCGATTTGCTGCGCGAGCGCGGCGACGCAGCGGCGGGCGAGGCCTACCTCGCGCATGTCCGCCATTCGGTGCGCGATCCTCAGTTGCTGCGGGCGGCGCAGGCGCTATCCGAGAACCGCTTGCCCGACGCCGAGGCCCAGCTTCGCGCGCGCCTGCGGCAGACGCCGAACGATGTCGCCGCGCTGCGCATGCTGGCCGAGCTGGCGGTGCGGATCGGCCGCAACGAAGAATCCCTGCGCCTGTTCGAGCACTGTCTGGAACTGGCGCCCGGCTTCCGCGAAGCCCGCCATCAGTACGCCCTGGTGCTGCATCGCGACCAGCAGTCCGAGCCGGCGCTGGCGCAGTTGGAGATTTTGCTTGCCGCCGACCCGCAGCAGCCGGGGTATCGCACCCTGCAGGCGGCGATTCTGTGCCGGCTGGGCGAATACGGCCGCGGCATCGCGATCTACGAAGACGTGCTGCGCGCATTCCCGAACAACGCGCGGGTGTGGATGAGCCTGGGCCACGCGCTGAAGACCGCCGGCCGCCAGCCGGAGGCGATCGATGCGTATCGCCACAGCCTCACGCTGGAACCGCAGTTCGGCGAAGCGTATTGGAGCCTCGCCAATCTCAAGACCGTGCGCTTCGACGACAGCGACATCGTCGCGATCGCGCAGCAGCTCGCGCGCGAGGAGCTCGATACCGAACATCGGCTGCATTTTGAATTCTCGCTCGGCAAGGCGATGGAAGACCGCGGCGACTATGCAGAATCCTTCGCGCATTACGCTGAAGGCAATCGTCTGCGCCTGCAACGCATGCCGTACCGCGCCGAAGACGTGCACGCGCGCATGCGCCGCGCGAAACGGCTGTATACGCCCGAATTCTTCGCCGAGCGCGCGGGCTGGGGCGATCCAGCGCCCGATCCGATCTTCGTCGTCGGCCTGCCGCGCTCGGGATCTACGCTGATCGAACAAATTCTATCGAGCCATTCGCAGGTGGAGGGCACGATGGAATTGCCCGAAATCATCGCGATGACCCGCGACTTGCGCCGCGATGCCGAAGCCTCGGGCGCCCGCAGCTATCACGATGCGCTAGCGGCGCTGGATGCCGATGCGCTGCGCGCACTCGGCCGTCACTATCTCGATAGCACCCGCGTGCAGCGCAAGAGCGGCGCGCCGCTGTTCATCGATAAAATGCCGAACAACTTCCAGCATATCGGCCTGATCCATTTGATGTTGCCGAACGCGAAAATCATTGATGCCCGGCGCAATCCGATGGCCTGCTGCTTCTCGGGCTTCAAACAGCATTTCGCCCGTGGCCAGAATTTCAGCTACAGCCTCGACGACATCGGCCGCTATTACCGCGATTACGTCGAACTGATGGCGCATTTCGACCAGGTTTTCGCGCGCAGCGGCCAGCCCGGCCGCGTGCATCGCGTGATCTACGAACGCATGGTCGAAGACACCGAAGCTGAAGTGCGACGCTTGCTCGATTACTGCGGACTGCCGTTCGAGGACGCTTGCCTGCGCTTCTACGAGAACGACCGCCCCGTGCGCACCGCGAGTTCCGAGCAAGTGCGTCGGCCGATCAATCGCGACGGCATCGATCAATGGCGGCATTACGCGCCTTGGCTCGATCCATTGAAGGCGGCGCTGGGGCCGGTGCTCGCTGCCTATCCCGATGCGCCGTCGTTCGAAATCGAAACGCTCGATCTTGAGCCCGACGACTGAATCACCTTTTGTTTTCTTTGCTGTCGATGTCCGCTTCAATCCACCAACAACACACCACCACTTGGGAGAGTGCCATGCGATACCCACCGAACCCGCGTTCCGCCGCTGTGCGGTCGCGACGTACCTATAAACGTATGCCGCTAGCAGCAGCGATCTGCATCGCTTTCGGCGCCATGAGCGCAGGCGCTGCGTTCGCACAAGAGACAGCGCAGGAACCGGCCGAGCAAAGCGGCAATCCAACGCTGGAGACGATCACCGTCACCGCGCAGAAGCGCAGCGAAAACGCGCAGGACGTGCCGATCAGCATCCAAGTGCTGGGCAGCCAGCAGCTCGACGAGCTGCAGATCAACGACTTCGAGGACTACGCCAAGCTGCTGCCGAGCGTGTCGATCACGCCTAGCGGCCCCGGCTTCGGTCAGGTGTACATGCGCGGTGTCGCCAGCGGCGGCGACGGCAATCACTCCGCTTCGCTGCCGAGCGTCGGTTTGTATCTCGACGAGCAGCCGATTACCACGATTCAAGGCGCGCTCGATATCCACGTCTACGATATCGAACGCGTCGAAGCGCTGTCGGGCCCGCAGGGCACGCTGTACGGCGCCAGCTCGCAGTCGGGCACGATCAAAATCATCACCAAGAAGCCCGACGCCAGCGGTTTCGCGGCCGGTTACGGCGTGGAGATCAATGCGGTCGAAAACGGCGGCATCGGCCACGTCGCCGAAGGCTTCGTCAACGTGCCGATCAGCGACCGCATGGCGCTGCGTGCGGTGGGTTGGCAGAAGAAAGACGCCGGCTATATCGATAACGTCCGCACCCTGCGCACCTATCCCACGTCCGGCATCGTCGAAGACAACGCCGGGCGCGTCGAAAACGACTACAACGGTGTCGATACCGTCGGCGCCCGCGTCGCACTGCAGTTCGATCTCAACGACAACTGGACGATCACGCCCATGCTGATGGGCCAACGTCAGAAGGCCGATGGTTTCTTCGCTTACGACAGCACCTTGGGCGAGCGTAAGGTCGGCCACAACTATCCCGAAACCGGCGACGACCGCTGGGCGCAGGCCGCGCTGACCGTGCAGGGCAAGATCGGCAACTTCGATCTGGTCTACGCCTTCGCGCATCTCAAGCGCGATGTCGATACCGAATCGGATTACAGCGATTACGGCTACTGGTACGACACCCTGGCCGGCTACGGCGCCTACTTCGTCGATGATGGCGGCAATTTCGTCAATCCCGCGCAGTTCATCCAAGCCGAAGACCGCTACAAGAAAACCAGCCACGAGCTGCGCATTTCTTCGCCGCAGGAAAACCGCTTCCGCTTCGTCGCCGGCCTGTTTTGGCAGGATCAATTCCACGACATCCAGCAGCGCTATCGCATCAATAATCTCGCAAGTTCGCTGTCGGTGCGCGGTTGGGAAGACACCATCTGGCTGACCAAGCAAGAGCGCAACGACCGCGACCGCGCGATCTTCGGCGAGCTGTCGTTCGATTTCACCGATAAGTTGACCGGCACCGTTGGTCTGCGTCGTTTCCAAGCGAACAACAGCCTCGAAGGCTATTTCGGTTTCAGCGAAGGCTATCTTTCGCAAGGCAGCACGCCGCCCGATCGTCGTTACGGCCAAGCCGCGTGCATCGTGCAGTACGGCAGCAATCCGGCGAACTGGCCGAGCTTCAACGGCGCGCCGTGTAAGTTCTTCGACAAGAGCGTGAAAGAGAACGACACCCTCGGCAAGGCAAATCTGACCTACAAGTTCGGCGAGGACAAATTGATCTACACCACATGGTCGGAAGGCTATCGTCCGGGCGGCATCAACCGCCGCGGCACCCTGCCGCCATACGAGACCGACTTTCTCACCAACTACGAGTTCGGCTGGAAAACATCGTGGATGGACAACCGCCTGCGCTTCAACGGTGCGATGTTTTGGCAAGACTGGGAAGACTTCCAGTTCGCGGTGCTGGGCCAGAACGGCTTGACCGAAATCCGCAACGCCAACCAAGCGCGCATCCGCGGCTTGGAAATGGACGTGAACTGGGCCGCGACCTACAACCTGCGACTGTCCGGCGGCGTCGGTTTCTACGATGCGGAGTTGACCGAGAATTATTGCGGTGCGCTGGATGCCAACAATGACCCAATCACCAACTGCGCTAACCCGCAAGCGCCGAAAGGCACGCGATTGCCGATCACTGCCGACGTGAAGGCGAACGTCACTGCCCGCTATAACTTCGATGTCGGCAGCTATGAAGCGTACTGGCAGGGTTCGTTGGTGCATGAAGGTCGTCGTACTTCCGATCTTCGCGTCGCCACCCGCCAAATTCTCGGCGATCTGCCGGGTTACGAACTGTTCGATCTGTCGTTCGGCGTGAGCAAGAACAACTGGTCGGTCGATCTGTTCATCAAGAACGTGTTCGACGAAAACGCGCAGTTCAATCGCTTCGCGCAGTGCAACGAAAGCATCTGCGGCAGTCAGGTGTACGTGGTTAGCGGCCAGCCGCGCACCATCGGCGTCAAGTTTAGTCAGGAGTTCTGATCGCTGGGCGATCGCATGCGTTCACGAGCGTCCGATCATCATAATGATGTCGCGAAGTTGATCTTGCGGATATCACAGGCCGCATCACGGGCCGCCTTCGGGCGGCCCGTTTTTGTGTCGGTTGCGGCATCGCTTGCATCGGCCATCTTGATGTGGCGCCGCAGGGCAAAGGCCTGCTGCAGGTGCGCGGCCCGCTGGACATCTGCGCAGGCACTGGCCGCCTGCCGACAGCAATTGCCGACACCGATTGCCGACACCGATTGCCGACACCGCAGCGAACGCCGCGCGCTAACCGCCGATTTCGAGGGCCGATTACTTTTTCGGCGGCATCCGCACCGGCAGCGGCACATTGCACAGATCGATATGACCTGCGGGACGCTTATAGAAATCGTCGCGGCGGTTGCGGCGCGCTTCGATGATCTCCGCGAACAGCACGGTGTCGGTGCGCAGCACCTGCAGCGGTAAACGCTCGTTGGGCTTCAGGTCTGCGGCGACGCGTATCGATTTGATTTTCACGCGCTGCTCCGGTTTCTCGTAGAACCCGAGCGGGCCGGTGCCGCGGGGCAGCACGCTGAGCAGTTCCATCCCCTGCACGACGCGACCGACGGTGGTGATATTGCGATCGAGCTGACGCGGCGATTGGCCGCTGACGACGTAAAGCTCGGCACCGGTGCTGGAGTCGGCGGCGATGTCGCGACCCGCACCGACGACGCCGTAGCAGTGCGCGAGCCAAGCGCGGCCTTCGGCTTCGTCGCGGCCGATCGGGAAGCCGTCGCTGAAGCCCACCTGCGGCGCCCAGCCGTCCACATCCGGCAACCGCGTGAACGGCAGATTCTTGCTGCTGCGGGTGAATTCCACCGGCAGTTTGGGCTTGGTTTTCTTCGGCAGCGCTTTCCGCGTTTTCTCGTCTTCCGATGGGTCGCCCCATTGCACGACAAAATTATCCTGCGAACGGTTGATGCTCAGACCGTTCCAATAACCGCTGCGGGCCATCGCCAGGATATTGGCGACGTGCGCGGGCGCGAATGCCGGCGCTAGTTCGATCACCACGCGCCCGCTGTCCAGATCCATGTAGAGCGTCCGCGCCGGGTCGAGCGCGCGCCAGTCGGCGGGTTTGGAGCCGTCCAGAAGCTCCTGCATGGTCTTGGGCTTGGCCGGCGGGGGCGGTGGCTTCAGCGATGGTGTTTGTGCTTGAAGCAGGGGCAGTGGGCCGAGCAGGACGGCAAACGCGCCGGCCAGCACGGCGATGAAGCGTCGTGAGCGTGGGTTGTGCATAAGTGAGTCTCCCTCAATGCGTTGATTTTGGATGAGGAGGTGCTCGTCGGGAAGTCTGGCATCGGATCGACTGCGTGTTTTGAGCTTGCCGTGTTGAGGTGATGACTACTGGCACATTCGGTATACATAAGTTAGTAATAGCATTCCCTCCACGTTAGTGAGGAGGCCGCTATGAACCAGATCGCGAACGAAAGCTCGCCCCCCGCATCAGCCGACTCCGACGAGGTTGTGGAGTCGCAATTGCGCAAATTTCAGAAAGAACTCTCGTCCGGCACGGTCTCGCTGGCGCTGCTGGCGGTGCTGGGCGCTGCGGCGGAGCCGATGTACGGCTATCAGATCGCCAAAACGCTAGAGCGTCACGGCGAGGGGGCGCTCAGCGGCAAGCAAAGCGCGCTGTATCCGGTGCTGCGTAATCTAGAAAGCGCCGGCCTGTTAGAGAGCTACGTCGAGCCTTCGATCAGTGGCCCGCCGCGTCGCTATTACGCCATCACCGCCGCCGGCCGCAGCGCGCTCGCCGCGTGGACCGCCGCGTGGACCGCCACCCGTGATTCCGTCGACTCCGTATTGAAGGGGAACCAACCATGAATACCGCCTCTGCGCCCGCATCTTCGCCCCGCACGCTTGCCAACAATATTCCCGAGTATCTCGATCAACTGCGCCGCTCTCTGGCGGGCGCCGATCCGGCGCTGATCCAAGACGCTTTGTACGACGCTGAAGATTATCTGCGCTCGGAACTGGCCGAGAACCCCGGTAAAAGCGAAGCGGAGGTCATTGCCGCGGTCGCATCAAGTTACGGCGCGCCAGACGAAGTCGCCGATATCTATCGCGATACCGAAGCCAGAGTGGAGACCGCATTGCGCGCGCCTCCGCCGCGCAAGCGCAGTTCGCTGCTCGGACGTTTCTTCGGCGTCGCCGCCGACCCGCGCACGTACGCATCGCTGTTCTACATGCTGTTGGCGTTTGCGACTGGAATCTTCTATTTCACTTGGGTCGTCACCGGCATTTCGCTGTCGCTCGGCTTGTCGGTGCTGATCATCGGTATCCCATTCGCGATTCTGTTCTTCGGTTCGGTGCACGTGCTCGCGTTGGTGGAGGGCCGGCTAGTGGAAGTGATGCTGGGCGAACGCATGCCGCGTCGGCCGGTGTATCGCGAGCGTCAGGACACGTTGCTCAAGCGTATCGGTGCGCTGTTCGCGGACCCGCGCATGTGGAGCTCGATGCTGTACATGTTGCTGATGCTGCCGCTGGGCATCAGCTATTTCACCATCGCGGTCACGGCGTTGATGCTGTCGCTGTCGTGCATGGCGGCGCCGCTGATGGTGTGGTTCGGGCAAGCGTCCGTGAACGCGGATTTCGACGGCTGGGTGGTTCTCGGCATCGAAAACGGCGTGCTCGGCACGTCAGCCGGCTATTGGGCGCTACCGCTGCTGTTTGTCGCCGGTATCGCGCTACTGTTTGCGACCCTGCATTTGGCCCGCGGCATCGGGTATCTGCATGCGCAGATCGCGAAGCACTTGCTAGTGAAGGCCGGTTCTCATTGACCGTGCGGGCGATGAGGCGTGCCGACCCTGTTCGGTGCTGGTTCGAGCGATATCGATTCGCGAAGTGTCTATCGAATGCAATAGAACCGGATGCGATAGAAGTCGCTAAAACGGAAACGGCCTGGATCGATCGCTCGATACCAGGCCGTTGAGCCGTTGCAGCAAGGCCACAACGATCGATTAGAGCCTGTTCACGATCTCCGAATACCGCAATCGTTTTGGCGTTGTAGGAGGGCCTTTAGGCCCGATCCGACGGCATCTAAGCCGGTGTTCACCATGGTCGGGGCTGAGGCCCCTCCTACAAAGCAAACACCATTCGACCAAGGCGATGCATTCGGAGATTCTAA